>CAMCYP010000025.1 GCA_945885345.1 Bordetella parapertussis
GACCCTGACCCGCGCCGAAATCTCACCGTTGGCTTCCGCTATCTCGACCGACTTGAACGACGGGAGAACGGTCCGTGGCGCATCGCTCGGCGTATCGCGACCACTGAATGGGTCAACGCCCCCTGTCGAATTTCCCGAAATCCCTGACCTAGCATTCGTCATTCCGGCGGAAGCCGGAATCCAGGGCGTGTTTGGCAGACCTTTGTGCTTCAACTTTAAAGCCGCCGGGGGCAGCCCGGCGGCTGGTAACTTTCTTTTGCTTGCCCAAAAGAAAGTTACCAAAGTAAAGGGCACCCTGCCGAGCCGGCCCTGCGGGCTTCCCTGCGTTGCTCGCGCGGCCGGGCGGCCGCGCAACTCGCGCACGTTCTCTATTTCTGGATATTGATTTGGGTGTGATCGTCTGATGGTGCTGGAGAGTCCTGCGCGCTCGCACTGTGCTCGCCGACTACCCCCGGCCGCGCTGCGCTACTCGGCGGCTCAGAAGGGGAGCAAGGTCAACGACGAGCAAATACGCTCCCCTTATTCCGCGCGCTACGGTGGAAACGGATTTCGGCTATTCTTTGCTGAATTTGCCTGCGATGGTTTTCACGCCAGTTTTAGCATGGTTGAAATCCCCGAGATGTAACATAGATAATTAATTTTATTAAATAAAGTAAGCGAGCTATCAGGAATGTTATCAATCGCCCCGGAATGTTATACGGCGTTTTTGTCGTATAAAACTAGTTAGGTGGCGCCATGATCCGACCCATCCACGTATTCGCGCTCCTCACGGTTGCCGCGGCCCTGCTCATCGTCGTTCATCTCAAGTGGGGGATGACTTGGCCGAGATTTCTCACCGTCGCCCCCGGCATTCTTGCGGCATTGCTCGTTGCAGTGGCGCCAACTGGCCGGTTTCTGCACCTGAGCATCATCTTGGGTTGGGCTTGGTCGCTAATTTTCTGTGCGGCGCTGGCCCTCGCTCTCGCCTCGCCGGATTTCCTCACCGCCGGCGTCCTATGGGCCATTAGCTTTCTCGGGGGAATCGCCGTCATATTTGCGATTCCTGCGGCATTTGCAATACGCTTAAGAAATGGATTGCGCGAACGTGGCACCACCTAACCCATCGCCCAACTCGGACGCGCGCGGAGCGCCTTGCTATTTCACATTCCGGGTGGCGCGCGCCGGTTGGCTCACACGTTATCCATTAACCATGCGACCTAGCGCCTGGCGATCCCCAGCTTCTCGTAAATCGGCCTGATCCCGTCACGGATCTCATGGCGTTTTCTCGCCAGCACCAGCGCCGCAGCCACACAGCACAATCCACCGATGGTGATGGTTGCACGCGGGCCGACGATGTCAGCCAGCGTGCCGGCAGTCAGCGCACCGAAGGGCATGATGCCGAGAAAAGAAACCGTGTAGAGACTCATCACCCGGCCGCGCTTGTCGTCATCGACGATGGTCTGCAGGATCGTGTTGACCGACACTGAAGTGACCAGGATTCCGAAGCCGACAACCGGCAGCAGCGGCAGCGCGAGCCATACCGAAGGCGCATTCGCGAACAGCACCAGCGCCGTTCCTGCCGAGAGCACGGCGATGATGATCAGCCGGATCAGGCCGCGGGCGCTTTTGCGCGAGGCGAGATACAGCGTGCCGCAGATGGCGCCGCCGCCCGATGCGCTCATCAGGAAACCCATCAGGTCGGCGCTGCCGCCGAAAACCTCGCGCACCATCACCGGCATCAGCGCTGAATAAGGCGTGGCGACAAAAGCCACCATCGCCAGTGTCAGCAGCAGCGCGCGGATTGGCAGCGTGTGCCAGGCATAGCTGAAACCTTCGCGCAGCCCGGCAAGCACGGATGTGTTAACTGGCTCGCGCGGCTGCGGCCGGGTGCGGATCAGCAGGAAAGAAATCACCACCGCGATGTAGCTCAGCGCATTGATCAGGAAACAGTGCGCCTCGCTCAGTACGCCGATCAGGATGCCGGCAATCGCGGGCCCGACCATCCGGCCGCTGTTGGCCATGAGTGAGGTCAATGCAATCGCATTGGGCAGATCCTCCTTGCCGTTGACCAGCTCCAGCAGATAGGCGTGGCGGATCGGCAGTTCGAAAGCGACCAGCACGCCCATCAGCATCGCCAGGGTGACGATATGCCAGGGTGCAATGATGCCGGCCAGTGCCAGCGCGGCCAGCGTGGCGGCCTGCAGCAATTCGAGCACCTGGGTCGCGAACATCGCGCGATGCAGGTTCCAGCGATCCGACCACAGGCCGGCCAGTGGCGACAGCAGCAGGATGGGCAGGCTGCCGGCGAAGGCCAGCACACCGAGCAGTGTTGCCGATCCGGTGAGCCGGTAGAGCAGCCAGCTCTGCGCCACCATCTGGATCCAGTAGCCGACCAGCGCAAAGATCTGCCCGGTCAGGAACAGGCGGAAATTGCGATGGCGCAGAGCACGGAGGGAAGGCAGGGCCATGGAGGACGGCAAAAGGGATGAATTCTACTTCATGGACTTCCGGTCGGGCGGAGGCTGCACTGCGGTAAACTCGCAGCCTCCCATGCCTGAAAATCCCATCGCGGCCGGCGCCCCGTCCCGCCTCATCACCATCTACCAGATCATGTTCGTGGTGCTGTTGTGGAACAGCGCCTACAAGGGCGTGCGCGTGCTTAACACGCTGTATGCACTGGAACTCGGCGCAACGCCGCTGCATATCGGCCTGCTCCTTGCCACTTACGGCGTGTTTCCGCTGCTGCTCGCGGTACTGGCGGGGCGCATTGCCGACCGTTATGGCTCGCGTCTGCCGATCATTGCCGGCATGGTGGTCTCCACCGTGGGCGCTGTGCTGCCCTGGTTCGTACCCAGCCTGCCGCTGCTGTTTATCGGGGCGGCAGTGACCGGCCTGGGTTTCATTCTCGGTCAGGTCGCTTTCCAGTCACTGGTCGGCACACTGGGCGAGGGCCTGGCGCGAACCCGGAATTTCAACAACTATGCGTTGATCGTGGCAGTTGCCGATTTCATCGGTCCGGTGTTTGCGGGGTTTTCGATCGACCATGCCGGCCATGTCTCGACCTATCTGTTTCTCGGCCTGCTGAGTACGACATCCATCATCGCAATCATCGCATTGGCAAAATGGGTACCGCGTCATCACAAGCCCGCGCCCGCGCCTGCCGGTCAGCGCATGATCGACCTGCTCCGCGATACCGACATGCGCCGCGTGCTGATTGCCGGTGCGGTGGTGATGACCGGCATTGACCTGTTCCAGCTCTATATTCCGCTCTACGGTCATCAGATCGGCCTGTCGGCCTCGGCGATCGGCATGGTTCTGGGGGCCGCTGCAGCAGCGACATTCGTGTCACGCGCAGTACTGCCGGTCCTGGTGCGCCGTTACAGCGAGGAAAAAACCCTGCTTTACGCACTTTTTCTGGCGGCATCGATGTTCACGCTGATCCCGTTTTTCACCAGCGCCATCCTGCTCGCTGTAATCTGCTTTACGCTGGGCCTCGGCATGGGACTCGGCCAGCCGCTGACGGTGATACTTTGTTACCGCTATTCGCCTGCGGGCCGTGGTGGCGAATCGCTGGGCCTGCGCATTGCCATCAACAATGCCATGCATGTCGTCGTGCCGGCATTGTTCGGCGCAGTGGGCGCGGTGTTCGGCCTTGCGCCGGTGTTCTGGGCCAATGCCGGTGTGATTGCGGCCGGCAACTGGTACGCACGCAAGCGCCCCGCCTGAACGCGCACGGAACACTTCATGTCTATCCACATGGTCCTGTTCGTCGTGCTGCTGAACATGAGTGCGTTCCGCGGCAGCAAGGTGCTGGTGTCGCTGTTTGCGCTGGAACTCGGCGCACCCCAGATCATGCTGGGCGTGATTGTCGCCCTGTATTCGCTGTGCCCGATGTTACTGGCAGTTTATGCGGGAAAACTGACGGATCGCATCGGTGTCCGCTGGCCGCTGGTGCTGGGTTCAGTGGGCATCGCACTGTCGCTGCTCCTGCCGGGGTTGCTGCCATCATTGAACATGCTTTATGTATCGGCGTTCCTGATTGGCGCTTCGCACGTGTTTTACAACATATCGGCGCAAAATCTGGTCGGCATGCTGAGCACGGCGGAAACCAGCACCCGCAATTTCAGCAACCTGAGCCTGACCATTGCCGGCAGCGGTTTTCTCGGACCGCTCATCGCGGGGCCGGCGATCGACCTGTTCGGCCATGCCGTGGCCTATCTGTGCATCGCCGTTACACCGCTGATCTCGGCCGCAATCATGTACAACGCACGGCATCGTCTGGGCGCAATGGGCGGGGGAAAATCCAGGACCGACGAGGCGGCAGTGTATGCCGTGGGGCTGTTCAGCAATGCGCCGTTGCGGCGGATACTGATCACCAGCGGCATTATCCTGACTGCCATCGACCTGTTCCAGTTCTATATGCCGATCTACGGCCATTCCATCGGCCTGTCGGCATCGGCAATCGGCACGGTGCTCGCGATGTTTGCCGCGGCATCATTTGTCGTGCGCACCTTCATGCCGCGACTGGTTGCGCGCTTCGGTGCAGAACAGGTGCTGACCGGCTCTATATTCATCGCCGCCGCGACCTATCTGCTGTTTCCGCTGGTTGAAAGCGGCGTACTGCTCGCGGCCATCGCATTCCTGCTGGGCATGGGTACCGGCTGTGGCCAACCGCTGACGCTGATGCTGGCCTACGACAGGGCACCGGCAGAGCGCTCCGGCGAGGCAATGGGTCTGCGCATGGCCATCAACAATCTGACCCATCTTGCAGTGCCGCTGTTTTTTGGCGCCCTCGGAACGGCCGTCGGCCTCGCCCCGGTGTTCATTGCCAACGCAGCCATGCTCGGTGTTGGCGGGCTGATCAGCCAGCGCCGCTGAGGCACCGCTATAATTTCTGTCGAATCCCTGAAAGGACCGCACCATGAAAATCGCCATCATTGATGACTACCAGGATGCGTTTCGCCGGCTCGAGTGCACCAAAAAACTGGCCGGACACGAACTGGTTGCCTTTACCGATACCGAGAAAGATCCGACGAAACTCGCGGAACGGATCAAGGACGCCGAAGTGCTGGTGCTGACACAGCAACGTTCAAAGTTGCCGCGCGCGGTCATCGAAAAACTGCCAAAACTGAAGCTGGTCAGCCAGACCGGGCGCAATGCCAATCACATCGACATCGCGGCCTGCACCGAAAAAGGCATCGTGGTGTCGGCCGGCGGCGCCGGCAATCCGAACCCGACGGCGGAACTGGCCTGGGCACTGATCCTCGCTGCGCTGCGCCGCATCCCGCAGGAAGTGCGGCGCCTGCAGGATGGCAAATGGCAGGGCTCGGTGGGCACAGGGCTCGCCGGCAAGACGCTGGGCATTTATGCCTACGGCCGCATCGGCAGCCTGGTGGCGCAGGTGGGCAAGGCCTTCGGCATGCGCGTGGTGTGCTGGGGACGCGACGGTTCCACGGCCAAGGCGCGCGCTGCGGGTTATGAGGTAGCGGCGAGCCGCGAGGCGTTTTTCGCGGAGTCCGACGTGATTTCGCTGCACCTGCCGCTGAATGACGGCACCCGCGGCATTGTCACTGCGGAAGACCTCGCGCGCATGAAACCGTCAGCGCTGATCGTCAACACCAGCCGCGCGCCGATCATTGCCAGGGATGCGCTGGTCGCAGCACTGAAGGCGGGGCGGCCGGGCCGCGCCGCAATTGACGTATACGAAGACGAGCCGGTGCTCAACGCCAGCCATCCGCTGATCGGCATGGACAACGTGGTGTGCACCCCTCACCTCGGTTATGTTGAAGAAGGAACCTATGAGGCGTACTACAGCGCGGCGGTGGAACAGATCCTCGCGTTCATTGCCGGAAAACCGATCAATGTCGCAAATCCGGATGTGCTGAAAAAATAACGTAACGAAGAAGGCGGAGGCGAATATGGCAGCAAAAAAAATGCGTTGTGGTGTGGCCGCGGTGGAGGCGCTGCGCGCGTCCGGGGTGACCAAGGTGTTCGGCCTGATGGGTTCGAGCACGCTGGAAATGTATGACGCGCTGTACGACGTCAAGAAAGAGATCGAATACATCGGTGTGCGCCATGAAAACTGCGGCATGCACATGGCCGATGCCTACGGTCGTGTGACGCAAACCCCCGGCGTGTTCATCTGCGGGCAGGCCGGACCGGGCGCGGCGAACATGGTGCTGGGCCTGGCACAGGCGAAGTTTGCCTATTCACCGGTGGTGGCGATTACCGGACTGGCATCGACCGAACACCTCGGGCGCGATGCGTTCCAGGAGATTGATCAAAACACGCTGTTCCTGCCGGTGACCAAACGCGTGATGACGGTGCCGCGGCCGGAGCGCATCCCCGAATTCATCCTCGAAGCCTTCCGCATTGCCAATTCCGGCCGGCGCGGACCGGTGGTGGTAAATATTGCGCGCGACCTGTTCAACCACAGCATCGATGCCGACATTCCGCAGCGCGTGAATCCGGACATCAAGCCGCCGGCCGCCGATGGCGAGACGCTGGCGGAAATGCGCAAGCTGATCCTTGCCGCGAAAAAACCGGTGATCCACGCCGGCGCCGGCATCAAGTGGTCGCGCGCCAGTGCCAAACTCGCCGCACTCGCCGAAAAACTGCAGATCCCGGTGACCAGTTCCGCCGGGCACGCCGATATCCTGCCGATGGATTTCAAACTCCATGCCGCCGGCGTCGGTCCGCGCGGCAATCCGGTGGCAAGCGACCTGATGCGTGAAGCCGACCTGATCATCGCACTGGGCACGCGGCTGGGCTTCAACACCACGTTCTACAAATACACGGACGTTTCACCGACCGCAAAAATCATCCAGGTCGACATCGATCCGATGGCGCTGGGCCGTTATTTTCCGACGGCCCTGGCCGTGACGGCCGATGTGGGTTCAGTGATCGATGGTCTTGCTGCGCTGATGCAGCCGATCGCTGCCGATGCCGCACCGTGGCGCGCGCGCAACGAAGCGTATTTCAAGGCACGCGCAGCGCTGTGGGCGGAACGCGAAGCTTCCGGTGCACGTACCGGCACACCGATGCATCCCGACGTGATTTATGCCGAGGTGCGCAAGGCGGCGCCGCGCAATTCGATTTTTACGCTGGACGCCGGCACTACAGGATTTCAAGCAACTGACCAGTTGCCGTGTTACGAAGCGCCGGCGCTGCTGACGCCGCTCGATTGCGGCATGGTCGGCTTCTCCTACTCGGCGGCCATCGGCGCCAAGGTGGCGGCCCCGCACCGCGCGGTGATTTCGCTGATGGGCGACGGCGGTTTCGGCATGACCATGGGCGAGATGACGACCGCAGTGGCGAGCAACATCCCCGCAATCGGCATCGTGATGGATAACGGCACCTGG
The DNA here is from genome assembly GCA_945885345.1 of Bordetella parapertussis. Classification (GTDB taxonomy): domain Bacteria; phylum Pseudomonadota; class Gammaproteobacteria; order Burkholderiales; family SG8-41. The sequence continues at coordinate 7,341 of CAMCYP010000025.1, forward strand.
GGTTCAGAAATCGCCTACCAGCGCGATTTCTACCAGGAGCGTTATATCGGCGCGCATGTGCACAGCCCGCGTTTTGATGAAGTGATGAAACTCACCGGCGGCAACGGCTACCATCCGACCGCGCCGGGCGAAACCGCGGACGCGCTGCGTGACGCGCTGAAGGCCGGCAAGCCCGCGATCATCCACGTCAAGGTTGATCCGGAAGCGACCATCAGTTTCCGCAAGGACGCGCTGCAGAAGCGCGCCTGAGCAAAATCATGCCGGGAGGAGGCCGATGAACCTGCCGCTCATGCTTCCCCTTCCCATTACGACGCTGCACGTGATGGATTTTCTCGGCGTCGCCGTTTTCGCGGTCAGCGGCGTGCTGGCGGCGGGGCGCAAACACCTGGACTGGTTTGGTGTACTGGTGATTGCCACGGTCACTGCGCTGGGTGGCGGCACGCTGCGCGATCTGCTGATCGACCGCCATCCGGTGTTCTGGATGGCCGACACCGGTTACCTGTGGGCCATCTTCGCGGCGACTTTGCTGACGTTGCTGATCGTGCGTTTCCGTGAAGTGCCGCTGCGCACATTGCTGATTGCCGATGCGCTGGGGCTAGCACTGTTTGCGATCAGCGGTGCGCGCATTGCCGAGACCGCAGGTTATGGCGGCATCGTGGTGGTCATCCTCGGCACCATGACCGGTGTTGCCGGGGGTGTCATCCGCGACATGCTGCTTGCAGAAATCCCGCTGTTGCTGCGTGACGGCGAAATTTATGCCACTGCGGCCATTGCCGGCATTGTGGTTTATCTGGTGCTGCAGGCTGCGGGGTTTGATCGCCTGACCGCCGGCCATGCCGGCATGGCGGCGATCGTGGTGATCCGGTTTGCCTCGATCTTTTTCAGCCTGCGCATGCCTGCGCTAAGGCTGGGCGACTCCAGAAAACCGGATTAAGCTTTAGGGCCGGGTTTTCCGGTTTTCACCAGTCACCCATAACCCATCACCGGATTTAGTGCAGATGACGATTCCGCGGGTGCAGCGGAATCACGGTCGAGGTGGTCGCGCTTGCCGGTGCATCAGCGGCGGGTTTCTGCGGCGTATGCGCGTCAAACATTTTGCCCACCAGCGCGGTGACCTGCTCGACCTCCGGCTTGCCGAGGTGGCGTGACAGCATGTGGTTGATGTCTTCGGTCACGCACTGGCGGCGGAATTCATGGATGGCTTCCGGCGACGGGCCGACGAAGAACTGGTAGAACTCGTCTTCGCCGCTGTCCGGGTAATAGGTCACTTCCACTTCGGAGGCGTATTCGCTCAGCGGCCCGAGGTTGTTGCAGGCTTCCGTCAGCTTGTTGTGAAAGCTGCGGCCGACTTCACCGGTCCAGCACATGCTGACCACGCGTTCGCCGGCGTCATAGACGATGCCGGTTTCTTCGCGTTCCAGACTTTTGGCATCAGCGAGGTGGTCGGCATCCACGTAATCCAGCCAGGGGCGCAGTGCGAGTTCGACTTGCGCCAGGCGCACGCCTTTGCATAAAAAAACGCTGCCGTGGACATGTACTTCGGTTTTCATTGCGGCCAACTCCGATGGTGATGCGACTGCTGCAGGGGGCGACAAGGATAACACACCGGGAATTGATAAATAACTCAATAAAAACAATTGGTTACATCAATCGTTCGAGCCGAATCCGCAGTTCGCAGCAGATCGGTGATCAGGACAGCAAGCCGAGGTCGCGCAGCAGCCCGCCCATGACCTGGCGCTCGCGATCCAGGAATGCAGTGAGTGCTGAACCGTCCAGATAAGTGTTGGCCCAGTATTTTTCTGCGAGCGCGGCGTTCCATTCTTCCGTAGCCGTGGCGGCGCGCAGCGCGCCATCCCAGTACGCGATCTGCGGCGCGGTCAGATTCGCAGTGCCGATGACGCCGCGCCAGGTACCGATGACGCAGTCCACGCCGAGTTCGGCCCAGGTCGGCACCTCGGCATAAAGCCGGGGCAGGCGTTGTGGTGCCGATACCGCGAAGGCGCGCACCTGCCCGGCTGTGATGGCTTTTACTGCGCTCACCGCGGTGATGGCGGCAACTTCCGCGCGGTGCTCGATCACGTCCGCCACGGCGTACAGTGCGGAGTCGAACACATTGATCTGCAGTGCTTTGATGTCGCCGCCGGCATGTGCCGTGACGCGGGCCAGCGCCATGTGATTGATGTTGCCGATGGCCGTCGCCAGTGCGATGCGGCAACCGGCAGTGTCCGCAGCCAGTCGGGCCATGAAGTCGGCGCCACTGCGGATCGGCGAGTCGGCGCGCACCACGAAGGCGATGTATTCGGTGTACAGGTTGGCCAGCGGCGTCAGCGCGGCGTGATCGAAATTCGCGACACCCAGTTGCTGGTTGGTAATGATGGTCGGCGAGTTGATGGCCAGCACGTGCGCATCGCCGGGGTGCTGGCGCAGGTAATCCCAGCCGTTGCCGCCGCCTTTGCCTGGGATGTTGGTCAGCCGCAGCGCTTGTCCGACCAGATGCTGTGCTTCGAGGATGCTGATCAGTGCCCGTGCCGGACGGTCCTGGCCGCCCCCGGCGGGGGTGCCGGCGACCAGTTCAACTTCGCGCGACGGGCGCCAGCCCGCGGTCATGCTGCAGTGGCTTGCAGCTTACCGGTCTTGGGTATAAACACTACCAGCAGGTTGGCGGCAATGATGGTGCCGGCGAGGAAATAAAAGCCCACATACACGCCCCAGGCGTCGGCGATCATGCCAAAGGTGGCTGGCGCGATGCTGCCGCCGATGGCGAGGATGGTGAACTGCAGGCCGACACCCGTACCGGCGAGACGCTTCGGTGTGTTCTCCACCGCCCAGGCCTGCATTACCGGCCGCATGGCGTAGAGGAAAAACCCGACCAGTGCGACGAAGATGATGAACAGGAAGGATTGTCCGGCGAACACCATGCCGATGATGGTCGCACCGGTCAGCAGCATGCTCGACAGCACGACCTTCTGCCGGCCGACCTTGTCAGAGACATGGCCGGCAATCGGCCCTGCGATCAGACCCGCGACCTGCAGTACGGTCATGCACACACCAATGGCAATCGGCGAATAGCCCTGTTCGTACGCCAGATACACCGGCAGGAACACCATCAGCCCGACCTGGGTCAGCGTGCGGAAACCACCGCTGATGCAGATCAGCATCAGAGTGCGGTCACGCATCAGCGTGCCGAGGTCATGCAGGTACTGGCGCGCGCTCCACTTGCTGTCATTACCGGCGTTGACGTTATTTTTTTTGTCCGTTTTGCTGTCTTTCGCACTGTCTGTTGCGCGGGACGTGCCCAGTGCACCGACCAGGACCATAATCAGCGTTGCCATGATCAGCCCCGGCACGATGTTGATTACCACGACTTCGCGCCAGGTGAACCACGCCAGCAATGTGCCTGCAGCCAGAGGCGCCAGCGCCTCGCCGACATTGCCGCCCATACCGTGAAAGGACAGCACCAGACCCTTGCGCTGCGGATACTGATAGGCCAGCGTCGGAATCGCTGCCGGGTGCCACAGGTTGTTGCCGATGCCGACCAGCATCACGCACACCACCAGCATCCACATGCTGTGAGTCAGGCTCATCAGCGCGTACGGAAAGCCGACCCAGAACAACGAGGCCGCCATCAGGTAACCCTTTTTGCCGATCGCGTCGACGATCATGCCGCCGGGCAGGTTGGAGAGTGCGCCGGCGATGTGCTGCGCACTCATCAGGAAACCGATCTGCGTATAGGAAAGACCCAGCTCTTTGCCGATCAGCGGCAGCAGCACGTAAAACGTTGCGGGATACCAGTGGGTCAGGCCGTGGCCGGCGGAAATCAGCCAGACGTCGCGGAAGGTGCGTGGGGGTGAAACAGTAGCGGCGGTGGTGCTCATAATATGGTCTGGTCAGAGGTGCAAAGCATCATAACATGCAGCTAAAGCACAAAAGTCGCGGCGTATAATCAGCGCCTCTCCCGCACTACAATCCCAGTACCAAAATCCGAAATTAAAATTCACACCGGCACTCATGCGCACCGACATCGAACGTTTTTTCAGCCCCAAATCCATCGCCATCATCGGTGCCTCGCAGGACTTCGTGACCATCAGCGGCCAGCCGCTGAAGCACATGCTGAGCCATGGTTACAAAGGCAAGCTCTACCCGATCAATCCCAAGTACCAGGAAATCGGCGGCGTGAAATGCTGGTCGTCGATCGAGGCGCTGCCGGAAGCGCCGGAACTGGCGCTGATCCTCGTCAATGCCTCGCGCGTCGCCGACATGCTGACCAGCTGCGGCAAGAAGGGCATTCCGTACGTGATCATTTTCAGTTCCGGGTTTTCCGAAACCGGCGGCGACGGCGTGGCGCTGCAGCAGAAACTGGCCGACATCGCGCGCGAATACAACATCGGCGTCATCGGCCCCAACTGTCAGGGCATGATCAACGCCGCTGATTCGGTGTACGCGGGTTTTGGCTCGGTGTTCAACGCGAATTACGACGGCGGCACGGTGAGCATGGTGTCGCAGTCCGGCGGTTTCGGTTTTTCGGTGATGAACCTGTCCTCGCTCGACGGCGGCCTGCCGTTCCGGCAGATGGTGACCACCGGCAACGAGATCGGCGTGTCGACGCTGGATTTCATGGAGTATTTCATCCGTGATCCGAAAACCGACATCATCGGCACTTATATCGAAGGCGTGAAGGATGCGCGGCGAATTCTGGACGTCGGTGACAAGGCGCTCGCTGCCGGCAAACCGATCCTGATGTGGAAAGTCGGCAACACCGAGCAGGGGCAGAAAGCCGCAGCTTCGCACACCGCCAACCTCGGTGGCGCGATGGCCCTGTACAAGGCGGCGTTCCGGCAGAAGGGGATCATTCAAGTAGAAGACATCCAGGATCTGGTCGATTACGGACGTGCACTGCGCAGCAATCGCCTGCCGCGCGGCAACCGGCTGGCGATCATCACCATCTCCGGCGGCGCCGGCATCCTGATGACCGACGAAATTGTCGCTGGCGGCATGCAGATGGCGCAGTTGTCGCCGATCACCGTGACCAAGCTGCGCGAATTCGTGCCATCCTTCGGCTCGGTGGGCAACCCGGTGGACGTCACCGCGGCGATTTTCAACGATCTCAGCCTGATCAACCGCACGCTGCAGGCAATCAACGACGATCCCGGTGTCGACTGCATCGCGATGATCAATGCCTCGCTGCAGGGCGAAATCGCGCAGAAGGTGGCGGCCGAGATCATTGCTGTTGCCGCCAAGACCGACAAACCGATTTTCATTTCGTGGAGCGCGCGAGACGCCGTTGCGCCCGAGGCCTACGCTGCGCTGGATGCGGCGCGCATACCCCATTACAAGTCGCCGGTGCGCTGCGGCCGCGCGCTGGCAGCGGTGTCCTGGTATGCCGAAGCCAGGCGCCGCAACGAAGCGCAGAAAAACGACAAGCCGCCGGTGATCAGCCGCCCTGCGGCACAGGCCATGTTGAAAGGCAAAACCGGTGACGTTGCCGAATATGCGGCGAAACAGGTGCTGGCCGAGTACGGCATTGCGGTGACGCAGGAGCAACTGGCGACCAGCCGCGACGCCGCGGTCGCTGCCGCGCAGAAGATCGGCTTCCCGGTGGCCATGAAAGTGCAGTCCGCCGACATTTCGCACAAGACCGAAGCCAAGGCAGTGCGGCTGAACGTGGCAGATGCCGCCGGCGTTGGCGCGGCCTACGACGAAATCCTGAAAAACGCCAAAGCGTACAAGGCCGATGCGCGCATCGACGGCGTACTGGTGCAGGAAATGGTCGGTGGCGGCATCGAGGCCATTGTCGGCATCACCAACGATGCGCTGTTCGGGCCGGCAGTGATGTTCGGCCTCGGCGGCATCTTCGCCGAGGTGCTGAAGGATGTGTCCTTCCGCCTCGCACCCATCACTCCGGCCATCGCGCGTGAAATGGTTGAAGAGATCAAGGGCTATCCGGTATTGGCTGGTGCGCGCGGTAAACCGCCGGCTGATGTCGATGCGCTGGTCGATACGCTGGTCAAGCTGTCGGCACTGGCGGTGGACCTGAAGGACCAGATCGCCGAACTCGACATCAATCCGCTGATTGTCATGCCGAAGGGTAAGGGCGTGAAGGCGGCGGATGCGTTGATTCGAATCGTGATTAAGTGATTAAGTGATTGAGTTATTAGGTAACTGGTAACGGGTGATTGGTCGGAGTAATCACCTCGTCACTTAATCACCTAATCACCCGGAGGAGTTTCAGCACATGTCAGTATCCATCGAAGTTCGGCAGCTCTGTGATGAAGTCGCGCGTTTCCTGCGCGAGCAGGTTGATCCGCGCTCGCGCGCCATCGAGGAAAACGACGCGATCCCCGATGACCTGCTGCAGCTCGCCCGCGATATGGGTCTGTTCGGGCTGACCATCCCCGAGGAATACGGCGGCAGCGGTCTCGACCTCGCCGGCAAGTGTGCGATCGAGGAAGTCATGGGGCGCACCAATTATGGTTTTGCCACGCTGATCGGCAACCACACCGGCATCAGCACCACCGGCATCACTGCACTGGGCAATGCGGAGCAAAAGAAAAAATTTCTGCCGAAAATGGCCGGCGGTGAGTGGATCGGCAGCTTCGCGCTGACCGAGGCGCAGGCGGGCTCTGATCCGGCGGCGATGCGCACCACTGCGGTGAGAAAGGGCGATCGTTACGTTCTCAACGGCGAAAAAATTTACATCACCAACGCCGGTCTCGCGCAGGTGTTTACGGTGATGGCGATCACCGACAAGAGCAAAGGCATCAAGGGTATTTCAGCCTTCATCGTCGAGCGCGGAACACCGGGTTTCAGCATCGGCAAGAACGAATTGAAAATGGGCATGCACGGCTGCACCACGGCGCCGCTGTCGTTTGTCGATTGCGAAATTCCGGCAGCCAACCTGCTTGGTGCCGAAGGCATGGGTTATGTGCAGGCGCTGAAAACCCTGACCGCAGGCCGGGTGACGGTGTCGGCGCGCTGCTGCGGCATGATGGACAAGCTGATCGACCAGACCGCCGAATACATGAAGACGCGCAGTCAGGGCGGCAAGAAACTCGCCGAACACCAGGGCCTGCAATGGATGCTCGCCGACATGGCGGTGGCGCGCGATGCGGCACGCGGACTGACCTGTCGCGCCATCGATACGCTGATGCGCGGTGAACGCGGCACGATGGAGGCCTCCACGGCAAAAGTATTTGCTACCGAAGCGCTGGGCCGTGTGGTCGACGCCGCGGTGCAGATCCACGGTGGCATGGGTTACATGCGCGAGGCCGGCATCGAAACCACGTTCCGCGACGCGCGCATCGTGCGCATCTACGAAGGCACCTCGGAAATCCAGCGCAACATCATTGCCGGACTTTTGCTTAAGGATTGATGTCGGTTCGACTGGCTGGTTTTGTAAAAGTAACTGACAGAATGTGATCCTCCTCCCCCTCTCCCCGCGTGCGGGGAGAGGGCTGGGGTGAGGGGCTGAGAGCATATTTATTTTAAGTATTTGATTTAATTTATATTTTTGTAAATCCTTTTCGGAGTCGGCAATGGCAAAAGTCCAGGAATTGATGAACCTCGAAGGTCACGTCAGTGTGGTCACCGGTGGTGCCACTGGCATCGGCCTCCAAATGGCGAAAGGTCTGGCCGAAGCGGGTTCGAACATCGTGATCTGCTCACGACGCCTGGATGTCTGCGAAGCCGCGGCGGCGGAGATCGAAAAAATCGGCGTCAAGGCGCTGGCGATTGGCTGCGATGTCACCAAAATCGAGCAGGTCGAAGCGATGAAGGATGCCGTGCTGAAAAAATTCGGCCGTGTCGACGTGCTGGTCAACAATGCCGGCCGCGCCTGGGTGGCGCCGCCGGAAGACACGCCGCTGGAACGCTGGCAGCAGGTGTTTGATCTCAACATCACCGCGCCTTTCCTCTGTGCGCAGGTGCTGGGCCGCGAATTCATCAGACAAAAACGCGGCAAGATCATCAACATCGCGTCGATTGCCGGCCTCGTTGGCCGCAATCCAGCCGCCTACAACTCCATCGCCTATGGCGCGAGCAAGGGCGCACTGGTCAATTTCACCCGTGATCTCGCGGTGAAATGGGCGCAGCACAACATCCAGGTCAACGCGATCTGCCCGGGATTTTTCGTGACGCCGATTAACGAGAAGATGTATGTGAAGAACAAGGACAATATCGAGCGCGAGATTCCGCTGAAACGCACCGGCGGACCCGATGACCTGAAAGGCATCGCCGTGCTGCTGGCGTCCAGTGCTTCGAACTTCATGACCGGCGCGATCATCCCGGTCGATGGCGGGGCGGTGGCCTGGTAGCGGATATCATTGCTGCTCAAGGTCGCTGCGTTCGACGGCGACGAAAAACGCCGCGGCAGCGCCGGCAAGTACGATGAGAATCACGAGATGCGGCACACCAGTGACATCGGCCAGCGTGACCTTGCCGAGTTTCCAGACGGACAGGATGTTTGACCTGACCCAGTCAAACGATGCGGCATAAAGCATGGCACCGAACAGCATGCCGATAGCACCCGAAAGCGCATGCACTTTTCCTGTCGCGATGGCGGCGAGGCCGGTGCCCGGACAATATCCGTAGAGGACCATTCCGACGCCAAAGATGGCGGCGCCGATGATTGTTCCCAGCATGTTGGCATCGCGCAGGTGGAATTTCGCGGCTCCGAGATGGACGAGCGCCAGAACGCCGATGCCACCCACGACAATGGCGGTCAGCATCACTTTCAGGACGGTGAAGTCCCGGAGGCGGAACTGGTTGACAATGACATCGTAGTCGAGGACCCGGCCGCGATGCAGAAGCCAGCCGAACGCGGCGCCGAATACGATGGCGAGGACGAGAGATGGCGTGCCTGTGATTGGGAACATGGTGATCTCCTGGGAAATGGTTGCCGTTGTCAGTTTGAGGGCCGGAAAACAATCCACGCGGTGGCGAGGCCTGATGTGAACATCACGACGAGGAATGTCCAGCCCACAACGGCGAGCTGCAGACCCTGGGAAATGCCGTTGCCGCTGGTGCAGCCGTCCGCCATACGTGCGCCGTACATGGCGAGCGCGCCACCGATGAATGCCACGATCATGCGCTTCGTCACCGAGGGGCCGAACCGTTCGCGCCACACGGCCGGAACCGTTTCCAGGCGGAAACTCCGTGAAGCCAGAGCCGAGACCAGGGCGCCGATGAATGTCCCGACCAGGAAAAGCGTGCCGTAGTCCAGTTTCATCAAGTTCTTTGCCCAATACGGGTTTTGCGACACCGCGTCCTGCCCGATTGCGATTCCGGCAACGCCTCCCGCGATCTGGGAAATGGCAGTGGTTATTCCGATCGGTTTGGCCACAACCACGAACACGATCCAGCTCAGTACGCCGATGCCTGCGCCAACCAGATAAGGCGACCAGTTCACGCGTTTCAGAATTGAACTCATTTGCGACTCCTTCGGATAAATTCCGGATTCAATCAGTATGCAGACCGGTGCATCGGGTTTCAGTGACTACGGTCACAAAGCGCCGGGGGGAGGGTGGGTGGTGCAGGTATACTGAAACGGCGATCAATGGGTCTGATGGAATGCGGGATGGAACCGAAGGTTTTGCGTAGCCAGGTGCTCGAACACTTTCCCGTTCTGGCGGGATTGCCCGTGCAGAGACTGGAAGGGTTGCTGGCGTCTGGGCAATTCATGCAGGTTCCAGCCAACACCATCCTCTTTGATGCGCAGGAACCATGCCGGGGATTCCCGCTGCTGCTGGCGGGTGCGGTCCGGGTGGTCAAGACGGCTCCCAACGGGCGGGAAATCCTGTTGTACCGTGTTGAGCCCGGGGATGGCTGCATCCTGTCCGGTGGATGCCTGCTCGGGCAGACCGACTACAAGGCCACCGGCATTGCTGAAAACGAAGTCACGCTGTTGATGCTGCCGTCAGAGTCGTTCCAGGCATTGCTGCTGGAATATGAGCCTTTTCGCCGGTTCGTTTTCGGGCTGTACGCGGCGCGGCTTACCGAGGTCATGGAACTCGTGGAGGAGGTGGCATTTCGCCGGCTTGACCAGCGCCTGGCGCAATTGCTCATTCGGCGTGGTCCGGTCATCGAGGAGACACATCAGACGCTGGCTGACGAACTCGGCAGTGTGCGTGAAATCGTGAGCAGGCTGCTGCGGAGTTTCGAAACCCGCGGCTGGGTGAGTCTGGCGCGCGAACGGATTACTGTCAGCGACCTCAAGGCGCTATCAGCCATCGCGCGCGGATAAGAATGTGCTGCAGGCTTCTCTGTAACCTAAGTTACAGACAGCAGGCGATGTGCCGCCCAGACTTCATTCCCTCACCAACCAGAATATGACGGAGACAGGGATGAAAACAAATGTAGGCGGGATCGATCGCGCGGCACGTATTACGGCAGGTCTTGTACTGGTCGGACTTGCTGCGACAGGTACTGTGGGCGTCTGGGGCTGGATCGGTGTTGTCCCGCTGGCGACCGGTATCATCGGGTGGTGTCCGGTGTATCTGCCTTTCGGCTGGTCTTCCTGTCGCAGCCGTTGACGACTTTAACGGTCAGCCCGGTTGTATGCCGGGGCCTTGATGACCTTGCGCCATTTGTCGATTTCGCTCTGCATGTATTTGGCGAATTCGGCCGGGCTGTTGCCTACCGGATCCACACCTTCCCGCAACAGGCGTTCGTTCATTTCCGGGCTTTTTAACCCGGCCACGATTTCGGCATTGAGCCGGTTGACGCTGTCTGCCGGTGTGCTGGCAGGCGAGACGAGTCCGTGCCAGATCGACGATTCGTAACCTTTGGCGTCGGTTTCTCTTCAGCCAATGCTGCGTGCCCGCCCGTAGAGCAGCGTGACGTTGATGCGCCGGTTCGTATATCCCGGTTTGAAATGCAATTCGTCGGTGATGTGGATCAGGCTCGAGTCGAACAGTACGCAGCGGTTTTCCCGGTAAGGAACCCGCATCGGTTTGGCGCCATGGGTCTCGAGGAAGGCCTTCATCTTGGCCTGATTGGTGTTGTAGTCGGCAAACGTCCAGCTGGTGGGAGCGGGCACGTCGTAGACCACCATGCCGCCGGTCGACGGGTCCGTGCAGGCAGCGTCCGCTGTGATCCAGAAATTCACGTTCACCTTGGCAAAGTCGGCATGCATATTGATGCCCTGGAGCCGCTGGTCATATTTGAAGGCCCAGGCCTGCAATAGCGGAAAGTCACCGATGACGCGCGGCATTGCCAGCCGCAGTTGGTCAGCGATGGCGAGCAGAACCGGTGGTGCAAAGCCCTGCGGAAGCAAAGCGCCCAGATAACCTTCGCCCGCCTCCAGTTTCCATACCGTGGCCTCTTCGCAGTAGCGGCGCAATGAGGCGAGGGCTTCGGGTGCGAGGAAGTTGTCGATGGCGACCACCGGAGGCTGATTCGACAGGTACTGCGCTTCGATCGCGGTGTAGTCATTCTGTCCCAGTGCAGTGCCGGAGAACGGCGCCGGGGGACGGTGGTGGATGGTCAGCGCCGCCCGCAGTGCCTCGGCTTCGCCGCCCTGCGGCGCGAAGGTTTGCGCAACGTTTCCGGTTTTTGCGTAATACCGTCGCAGCAGATCGAGCGCGTTGCGGCCGGCGCTGTCGAGCACGCCGCGCTGCGACAGCAGTTCGAGCTGTTCGCAGTCATGGCGGATGCGCGGCTCCGTCACCGGCCAGGACAGCATGGTGAGCGCAGTGCGGTCACGAATGGCGAGGGCCTGCGATTCCTCGAAAATCAGTCCGGCACCATCCAGATCGTGTCGGGCCAGGGCTGCCTTGCCGAGGATGGCAAGGCATTCCATGTCAGCGTGCATTTCGGCACGGTAGGTGTTTTCGAGTTCCGCCAGGCCGGCAGTGTTGCCGGTGTCGGCCAGGATTGCCGCCAGACCTTGAATGGCGATGACCGGTTTTTGGCCGACAGCAAGCGCCTCGCGGAATTCCGCTGTTGCCTTTGCCGTGTCATCAACGCCGGCGTGAGCGGTTCCCAGTTCGGCATGGATTTCGGCGGTGATCGCCTCCGGCGCGAGTTCGTGGCGCATGCCGATGGTTGTGTAGTAGTCGCCGAGTCTGTTGTGGCAGCGCATCATCTGCAGAACGGCCTGCGGCGAACCCGGCACGAGCTTGTGGGCGCGCAACGCGCTGCCCAGCGCTTCATGATAATTGCCGATGGCATGGTTGGTGCGGCTGAGTGTCAGCAAGGCACGGAAATCATCCGGGTCGGCATACATGACCGCAGATGCCAGTTTGTAAGCCTGCCGCCAGTCTTCAAGGGCCACGGCAATTTCCGCCATGATGGTCAGCAGAAACGTTTCATCGGCGGGAGGGTTCTGGAGCCGGGTGCTGATGTAGGCGTCTGCTTCGCCGATCAGCCCGTTGGCCTGCAGCAGCATCAGGAATATCGCGGACGCGTCGTGGCCGGCTTGCGGATCGGCGGAGGCGGGGCGGGCGATCGACAGGGCCTGCGCCGGATCTCCGTTCGAGACCATGATGGTCAGGGCCTGGGCCATGCGGCCCGCCCAGTCTTTTTTCCAGGCACGGCTCTGGCATACATGCTGTGTTGCCGCGAGATCGCCGCAGACGAACAGGCATATCGCTGCCTCGAACGCATCGTCGTCCGAGGACGGTGGAATCGACCCCAGCAATGAATAAGCAGCAGCGCTCCCGCCGGTTGAGCGCAGTTTTTTTATTTCCTGGTATGCCGGGGAGAGCATGATCTTGGCGCCAAAAAGGGAGGCGTGATTCTACCGTGCTTCCTGTCGCGCCGAGAGCATTCTCCGGGCGACGCACCCGCAGGAAACCCGCCGTTACGCACGCCGGATCAGCTTGGCTGGATGCCGGCAGCCTTGATCACTTTCCGCCATTTGTCGATTTCGACCTGAATGTGTTTCGCGAACTCGGCCGGGCTGTTGCCCACCGGGTCTGCGCCTTCCTTGGACAGCCGGTCGTACAAGTCCGGACTTTTCAGCGCGGCCACCACTTCGGTGTTGAGCTTGTTGACGATGTCCGCGGGGGTGCCGGCGGGCGCGAGCAGGCCGTACCAGGTTGCCGATTCATAGCCATTGACGCCGGCCTCGATCATCGTCGGCAGGTCTTTCGCCGCCCGTGAGCGGTGGGTACCGGTCACCGCCAGCGGAATCAGCCTGTGACCGGTCACCTGGGGCATGGCCGAAATGATGCTGGCGAAAGTCATCGATACCTGGCCGCCGACGACATCGATCAGTGCCGGCTGTACGCCTTTGTACGGCACGTGCAGCATGTCGATTCGTGCCAGCATCTTGAACAGTTCCCCCGACAGATGGCCGCCGGTACCGTTGCCTGCTGATGCAAACGCCAGTTTGCCCGGCTGTTTTTTGGCGAGTGCGACCAGTTCCTTCACCGATCTGGCCGGGATTGACGGATGGATCAGCAGCATCAGGTTTTGTGTCGCGACCAGGGTGATCGGCGCAAAATCCTTGACAGGGTCATAGGGCAGGGATTTGCGCAGGCTGACATTGGTAGCGAACGAGGCGACAGTGCCCATGATCAGCGTGTAACCATCGGGTGGCGATTTGGCCACCAGTTCCGCGGCAATCGCGCCGCCGGCGCCGGGGCGGTTGTCGACCAGCACCTGCTGGTTCCAGCGCTCGGCGAGTTTGGGTCCGACGCTGCGCGCCATGGTGTCCACGCTGCCACCGGGGGTGCTGACGACGACGATGCGGATCGGACGAGTCGGGTAGTTCTGCGCGAGTACGGCGGACACGGTGGTCAGTCCGGCGATGGCAATGATGGTGCGGATGATGATGGATTGCATGGTTCTATCTCCTCGTGATGTGCAGTTGCCTGTGCCGGCAACTTGGCGTGTAACCCGGGCTTAAGGCTGAAAGCCCACTGAGCCTTCGTACTTTGCCAGAATTTCGGCGCTGGGCAGAAATTCTTCCTCCAGTTTTTTGATGTCGGAAAAACCGATGAAAGCGTGCATGTTGCCAGCGGGATGATCCTTCGTGCGCGCCTCGAAGCGTTTTACGGCTTCGACATCGTCTTTGGCGAACTCGGCGAAATAGTCGACCATGGCGACGGTCGAGGAGCGCAGCGAGCCGGTGGCATTGGACACCATGGCAATGCCGAGTTCGTTCAGGCGCGATACCGGCAGGCGCGGCGATACGCCCGTGCGGTTGAAATGCAGCGGCCCCTTGATTTCTTTGGCGCAGCGCTCCAGTTCGGCTTCCGAGGTCAGCGCCTCGGGGAAAATCATGTCGGCACCGGCTTCCAGGTAGGCATTGGCGCGACAGATCAGTTCATCGACGCTGCCGCCGGCGACACCGCGCGCGTCACAGCGCGCGATCAGCACAAAGTCCGGATCGAGATCACGCCGCACATGGTCGGCGGCGCGCAGTTTTCCGGTCATTTCTTCCAGCGCAATGATCTGCTTACCGGCGACATGGCCGCAGCGTTTGGGCGCGACCTGGTCCTCGATGTGGATGGCTGCTGCACCAGCGGTAATGAAATCCTCGACGGTGCGCATCACGTTGATTGCATTGCCGAAACCGGTGTCGGCATCGGCAATCACCGGGATTTTTACGGCACGTGCGATGTAACGCGTGATCATCACGATTTCGTCGAGCGTGATCAGGCCGACATCGGGTTTGCCGAGCAGCGAAGCCGAGACGCCGTAGCCGGTCACGCCACAGCAGCTGAAGCCGGCTTTTTCGATGATTTTTGCCGACAGCGCATTGTAGGCGCCGGGTTTGACCAGGGTTTTGCCGCCTTGCAGCAAACGACGTAATTCGGTGCTGGTTCTGGTGCGCATGACATCCTCCACGGGTAGCGGCCATTCTAGTCCAGCGCATCACTTTTAGTTGTTCATGAGTCCAACATCCGACAGGTCGATGCTGCCGGTGTGCGAGCGGTTGATAGAATGGCGCCATCCATTTTTCAGGAGGAATTTCACATGATGAGCAGAGGCAAGCAGTTCAAGGAGTTGATCTACAAAAAAGAAATCCTGATCCAGCCCGGGGTGTATGACGGCTACAGCGTGCGTTTGATCGAACGCGCCGGTTTCAAGACCGCATCGATTTCCGGCGCCGGCGTGTCGGAGAGCCGCATGGGCTGGGCTGACCGCGGCGTGATGACTTTCGAAGAGAACCTGAATAACGCGCGACGCCTCGCCGATTGTTCCGACCTGCTGCTGCGTGCTGACGCCGACACTGGTTACGGCAATGCGATGACGGTGCACTTTGTGGTGCGTGCCTTCGAGAAGGCCGGCATGGCGGCGTTGATGATCGAAGACCAGGTGTGGCCCAAGCGTTGCGGGCACATGGCCGGCAAGTCCTGTATCCCCGCCGAGGAAATGGTGCAGAAGGTCAAGGCCGCAGTCGATGCCCGCCGCGACAATGATTTTGTCATCGTGTCGCGCACCGATGCCGCCGGACCGCATGGCGTGGACGAGGCGATCCGCCGACTGAACATGTACGCCGAAGCCGGCGCCGACGTGATGTACGCCGATGCACTGCTGTCCAAGGAAGATATCGCCAAGGTCGCTAAGAATGTACCGAAGCCGCTGATCGTCAACATGGGCCTCGGCATGCGTCCGCGCAAGACCACACCATTGATGAGTCCGAAGCAGTTGCAGGACATCGGCGTGGCCGCAGTCAGTTATCCGCGTCTGCTGACCACCGCCGCACTGCGCGGCATGATGAACGCGCTGGAGGTGTTCAAGGAAGAAGTGGTCGGCAAGAACATGGTCGTTGATCGCACCGATCTGCAGATCGGATTCGAAGAACTGAACGACCTGATGGGCATGAAGGTGCTGGACGAGATGGAACGCAAATACACGGTCGGGTAATTCGGTGATTAAGTGATTAGGTAATTAAGCCGCGCAGCGTGGTTTACCTTGCCAGCCAATCACCCAATTACTTAATTACTTAATTACTTAATTACTTAATTACTTAATCACTTAGTCACCAATAAATATTCACGCATCACCCATCGTGGAGCATGAAATGGGCATGACCATCGCAGAAAAAATCCTCGCCGCGAAAAGCGGCAGCAAGACCGTGGTGCCGGGCGATGTGGTGACGGTGGATGTCGATACCGTGATCCTGTTCGACAACAATTTCATGCCTAACAACTGGCGTGAAATCCTCAAGGTCGCCGATCCCGCGAAACTGGTGGTGACCTTCGACCATCGCGTGCCGGCCCCCACGCAGCAGGCGGCTGCGGCGCAGGTCACCGGCCGTGCCTTCGTCAAGCAGTTCGGCATCAAGCGTTTTCACGATGTTGGCCACAACCAGGGCATCAGCCACCAGCTGGTGGCGGACTACGGTTATGCCTTGCCGGGTTCGGTGCTGTTGTGCAGTGATTCGCATACCTGTAGCGCGGGGGTGTTCAACTGCCTGGCGCGCGGCGTCGGCGGTCCCGACATCATCTACGCCGCGATCAAGGGCCAGACCTGGTTCCGCTGCGGCGAGACCGTGCGTTATGAGTTGGTTGGAAAATTACCCGAAGCCGTGACTGCCAAGGATGCCTTCCTGCAGATTGCCGGCGTGCATGGTGCGCATGCGACGATGAATGTCGAGTACGGTGGTTCCGGTGTTGCTGGTCTGTCGATCAATGCGCGCAAGACCATCACCGCGATGTCGGCGGAACTGTCGGCGGAATTCGCGACCTTCGAAGCGGACGCCGCGCTGGTGGAGTGGATCAGCGCGCGCAATCCGGCGCCTTTCGTGCCGGTGACGCCCGATGCCGACGCGAAATACCATGCGGTGCGCACAGTTGATCTGTCGGCGCTGGAGCCGCTGGTGGCGCTACCCGACAGCGTGGTCAATAACTCGCAGCCGGTGGCGAAAACTGCCGGCACACGCATCGACCAGGCCTATATCGGTTCCTGTGCCAACGGCACCCAGGACGACATCGAACTTGCCGCGCGCGTGGTCAAGGGCCGGCGTGTAGCGCCCGGTGTGCGTTTTATCGTCACGCCGGCGTCGCAGACGGTGTATCGCGACGTGGTGGCGAGTGGTGCGGTGCAGGTGCTGCTTGAGGCCGGGGCGATGATTGCGCCGCCGACCTGCGGCGCCTGCGGTGGTGGCCACATGGGTGTGCTCGGACCGAACGAAGTCTGCCTGACCTCGAGCACGCGCAATTTCAAGGGGCGCATGGGCGACCCGAGTTCGCAGGTCTACATGGCCTCGCCAGCGACAGTGGCGGCTTCGGCGCTGACCGGCGTCATCACCGATCCGCGGGAGTTTCTGAATTGAAATCAAATTCGATTACCGCCAAGAACGCCAAGAAGATCAAGGGCAAATAACGACGTAACTTTGTTTTTGTTAATGATTTTTGCTTTTCTTGGCGCTCTTGGCGTCTTGGCGGTTAAATAGTTTTTTCGGGGTTCAAACATGCAATTCAAAGGACGTGTCTGGATCGTCGGCGACAACATCAACACCGACCTGATCCTGCCCAACAAGGCGTTTTATCTGACGCATGAAGAGCAGGCGCTGTATGTATTCAGTGCCAACCGGCCGGGCTGGTCGCAACAGGTCCAGAAGGGCGACATCCTGATCGGCGGCCACAACTTCGGTATGGGTTCCAGCCGCGCCGCGGCGCGTTCGCTGAAAAACCTAGGCCTGGCCTGCCTGATTGCCGAATCGCTGAATGGCTTGTTCATGCGCAACTGCGTGAACTTCGCGTTCCCGGCGCTGGAATGCCCCGGTGTCCATGCGACGTTCACCGAGGGCGAGGAGGCGGAAGTCAAATTCGAGCAGGCGCAGGTGCGCAATGTCACGCGTGGCACCGTGCTGACCGGTAAACCGCTGCCGGCGCCGCTGATGGCGCTGGTGCAGGCGGGGGGCGTGTATCAGCTGCTGGAAAAAGAAGGGCTGATCGCGCCCAAGGCATGATGCAGCGGCGGATTCGTTGACACCGAATCCGCCACCTTTGTATAGTCAGCCGTCTCATTCCACAGCGCAGTCAGCGCCCACGCAGTTCGCGTAAAAGTTTGCGTAAATTACCCACGGAGAACCACATGTCCAGGATCACGCTGCAGCAGGCAAATACCATCATTGAAAAAGCATTCGCCAAGGCGAAGGAAATGAAAGTGAATCCGCTGGCGGTGGTCGTGCTTGATGCCTCCGGCCACATCGTCGCGGTGCAGCGCCAGGATAATGCGTCGATGTTCCGTTTCGACGTCGCGCTGGGCAAGGCCTGGGGGGCGGTGGCGATGGGCGCATCCAGCCGCGCGCTGGCCGGGCGTGCCAAGGAAAACCCCAATTTCATGATCACGCTGGCAGCGACCGCGAACGGCAAATTCCTGCCGCAGCCGGGTGCCGTGCTGATCAAGGATGCCGCGGGCAATGTCGTCGGTTCGGCAGGCGCCAGCGGCGGCACCGGTGACGAGGACGAAGCCTGCTGCGCGTACGGCGCGGAACAGGCCGGCCTGAAGCCGATCATCTGAGATTTTTATCATTGGTGAATAACCGATACCGTTCGCCCTGAGCTTGTCGAAGGGCAGGGGCTTCGACGGGCTCAGCCCGAACGGGTTTGTAAAAAATTAGGAGCAGCATCGTGGCTGATACCGCAGAAACCAAGACCAAAGGCGCCGTCAAAGGCGGCAATGGCAAATTCATTTTCCCGCTGATGGAGATGGGCAAGATCGAGGCCGGCACCGGGTATTCGACGGCGATGGGGCCGGTGATCGAGGGCGAGCGCATGCAGTGTGCGCTGGTGACCAAGGAAAAAGGCACCGGTTCGCGTCCGCACCTGCATCCCAACGAGCAGTGGAACTACATCGTCAAGGGCATGATGCGGGTGAAGGTCGGTGACGGTCCCGAGCAGATCTGCGGCCCCGGCACGCTGCTGTATTTTCCGGCAAACATCGTGCATTACACGATTGCCATGCCCGAAGAGGATGCGATGTTTTTCGCGGTCAAGGATCTGTCGCACGGCATCATCGGCAAGGCCGCTGATGGCACCATGGCGGGCGGCCACTACGATCCGGGCCACGGCCCCAAGACGGCGTAATGCCGCGCGTTCCTCCGGCACAGCCGGGCATGGCCCTGGCTGATGTCGATACGCCGGCACTGATCCTCGATCTTGACGCCTTCGAGAACAATCTGAAACGACTTAATGAGTCCATCTCCGGCCGCAAGATCATGTTGCGGCCGCATGCCAAGAGCCACAAATGTCCGGAGGTCGCCTTGCGCCAGATTGCGCTGGGTGCTGTCGGCGTGTGCTGCCAGAAAGTCAGCGAAGCCGAGGCCATGGTCGAGGGTGGTGTGGCCGATGTGCTGATTGCGAATGAAGTGGTCGGCATGACCAAGCTGAAACGGCTGGCCGCGCTGGCGAAGCAGGCGAAGATCACCGTCTGTGCCGATGACGCCGGCAATGTTGCGCAGATCGATATTGCGGCAAGGGTGGCCGGTGTCACCATCGACGTGCTGGTCGAAGTGAATGTCGGCGCCAACCGCTGCGGTGTGGCACCCGGCGAGCCGGCGCTGAAAATCGCGCAGGCCATCGCCGCCTGCAAAAACCTGCGTTATGCCGGGCTGCAGGCGTACCAGGGCGGTGCGCAGCATCTGCGCAAGGTTGAGGAACGCCGAGCGGCGATTGATGCTGCCGTCGACAGCGTGGAAAAAACGCTGGCGCTGATTGAAAAAGCCGGACTGCCGCGCGGCAAGGTCACCGGCGCCGGCACCGGTACTTATTTGTTTGAAGCGGCGAGCCGGGTTTATGACGAGCTGCAGGTGGGCTCGTACATTTTCATGGATGCCGATTATGCGAAGAACGACTGGACCGAAAGCGGCATTCCGCGTTTCGAGCACAGTTTGTTCGTGTGGACCACAGTGATGAGCCGCACGCGCCCCGATATCGCCATTGTCGATGCCGGACTCAAGGCGTCCAGCGTCGATTCCGGCATGCCGCGCGTCGCCGATTTCCCGCAGGCCGAATTCCAGAAGGCCTCTGACGAACACGGTGTGATCAAGATGAACGGTACGCCGGGTTTTGCGCTGGGTGACAAGATCAGGTTGATTCCCGGGCATTGCGATCCGACGGTGAATCTTTATGACCACTATGTCTGCGTACGCGGCGGCAAGGTTGAAGCCTTGTGGCCGATCACGGCCAGAGGAGCGGTCTGGTAATGGCGAGTGGTTGGAGGAGATTGCATGGCAGCCATTAAAAAAATAGGTTTCATCGGTGTCGGCAATATGGGCAATCCGATGGCGGCGAATCTGCTGAAGGGCGGGTTCGACGTTACGGTGTTCGATGCGCGCGCCGAAACGGTAGCGGCCTTCGTTGCACAGCATGGCGGCAAGGCTGCGGCATCGCTGGCGGATGTGACGCGCGGCGCGGATGCTGTCATCACCATGCTGCCCAATGACAAAATCGTGCGTGCCGTGATGCTGGATGCCGGCGGGGCGGCGTTTTCGATGAACAAGGGCGCAGTGCTGATTGACATGGGTACCTGCGACCCGATCGGCACACAGCAGACTGCGGCGGCACTGCAAAAACTCGGCCTCAACATGATCGACGCGCCGGTGATGGGCGGTGTGGTGTTTGCAAGGGATGCGACGCTGGACATCATGGCGGGAGGCAGCGCGGAACTGGTGGCACAGTGCACGCCGGTGCTGAAAGCCATGGGCCGTGCGGTGACGCATTGCGGCGCCACCGGCTCGGCGCATGCGATGAAAGCACTGGCCAACTATGTGAATGCCTGCGCGCTGATCAATGCCATCGAAGCGCTGACCATCGGCAAAAAATTCGGCCTTGACGTGAAAATGATGGCCGACGGCCTGGCAACCATGTGTTCCGGGCGCAATCATCCGATCGAGAAAAAGGTGATTCCGCAGGTACTGACGCGCAAATTCGCCACCGGCATGGCGCTGGGTTTCATCGCCAAGGACGTCAGGATCGCCGTCGATGTCGCGCATGCCATCGGCGCCGCAGTGCCGCTGGGTGAAACGGTATCGAAACTGTGGAACGATGCGGCCGCAAAGGTCGGTGCCGGCGTCGACCAGACTGAAATCGTGCGTTACTGGGAAGAAGCGACGGGCGTCAAACTCTGACGCCGGAAAATAATTAAAACGAAGTTAAATAAAATCAAGGGAGGAGCAGCAATGGCAGCAGAGAAAACAAAGGTGGTGCTCGGCACCGCAACCCCGGGCGGCGGTTTCCCGGCGTACGGCTGGCCCTATGCGGAAGCACTGAATGCCGCCGATGCCACGCTGGACATCGAACCGATCAATACCAAGGGCAGCGGTGAAAACGTCGGTCGCATTGACAACGGCGAACTCGACATCGCGCTGGCGACCGGTGAAGTCACTTATGAGGCGGTGAACGGCATCGGCCGCGCACCGTGCAAGAACATCCGTATCATCAACGCCACCTATTCGCAGGCGGGCATGTTCATGGTGCGCGCCGACAGTCCGTACAAAACCATCAGCGATCTCGTCGGCAAAACCGTGGTGTGGGGCGCGTCGAGCTCGGGTTTTGTGGTGCTGGCGCGTTATGTGATGGACGGCCTCGGCCTCGACATCAAGAAGGATTTCGACGCGCGGCTGCTGGAAAAGGCCGGTGATGGCCCGCCCTTGGTGAACAGCGGTGAGGCCGCGGCGATGTGGGGCGGCGGTGTGGGCTGGCCGCCGTTCATGAACATTGCGAAAAACCCCCAGGGCATGCGTTTCATCTCGCCGAGCGCGGAAGAGAACAAACGCATCCAGGCCAAGCATGTGTTCCTGAAACAGACCACGATGCCGGCAGGCAGTTATCCGGGGCAGCAGGGCGCGGTCAATTCGGTGGGATCGTGGCCGTTTGTGCTGGCGCGCGCATCACTGCCGGATGATGTGGCTTACCGGCTGGCGAAAGCCCTGCACACAGGGCACACTGCCTTGGCCGCCAAGCTCGACCAGGCGCAGGAATCGACACTGGCCAACACGCTGGCCGCAGCGCCGACCCGGGACATGATTCATCCCGGGGTGCTGAAGTACATGAAAGAAATTAAATTGATTTAAATGCGCTGATCTAAAAACCGTAGAGCCGGGCGGGGTTGCTGACCAGCACCCGCTCGCGCTGCGCGGCATCCGGCACCCAGCCGAGCAGCAGGTCGGTCATGTCGGCATCATTGGGCATCGTGCCCTTGTGCATCACATGCGGCCAGTCGGTGCCCCAGAGTACGCGATCCATATTCGCTTTCAGCAGTGCATGGGCAAACGGCACGGTGTCGGCATGCGGCATCGGCCCGCCGGATATGCGGTACGGTCCCGTCAGTTTCACCCAGGCCTTGCCCGCCTGCATCAGCCGCAGCAGCGCCTGAAATCCCGGGTTGTCCAAGCCCAGCGCAGTTTTCATGTAACCCAGATGTCCGAGCACGATGGGTACCGGGAAATCGGCGAACGTGCGGTCGAGATCCGGGAACTCGTCGGCGTGCATCAGGAATTCCATGTGCCAGTTGAGCGGCGCGATGCGCGTCGCCAGCGCACGCAGCATGTCCATCGGCAGTGAACCGGCCTTGCGATCCTTGACGTCGACGATGTTGATGCGTACGCCGCGCACGCCGGCCGCGTGCATGGTTTTCAATGCTGCATCACTGATTGAAGGATCAACCACCGCCACGCCGCGCAGCCGTTGCGGATCCGCTTTCATCGCATCGAGCATCGCCGTGTTGTCAGTGCCGTAGACGCTGGGCTGCACCAGCACTGCGCGGGTAATGCCCATGGTGTCGAGCATGTGCCGGTAATCTTTGGGCAGACAATCGGGCGGCGTGTAGACGCGTGCCGGCGAATAGTCGTACTGCGCCGCAGGCCCGAGTACATGGGCATGCGTATCGCAGGCCAGCGGCGGCATTTTGATTTGCGGTTTGCGCGGCTGGAAATCCGGCGGCGCGCACAATGGCGCACCGGCGGTGGGCGTGTTTACGGACATGATTATCTATAACACATTGTTTTTATTGATATTTTTATGCCGACTTTAATCCCGGCATGGTGAAGGCTATGGCCTTCAGTTCGGCGGCCAGCGAGGTGCGTTGTTCCTTGCTCAGTTCCACCAGCGGCGGGCGCACGGTGACCCACTGATCGTCACCGCTGTACTGCGCGACGCCGGCTTTCAGCGCGGCGATCATCAGGTACTTGCTGTTGCCGAAAGTGCCACGCACGACATCAAGCGCCTTTTGTTGTGCTTCGGCGTCGGCGTTTTTCCATTCGCGGTAGAGCTTGTCGATCGGACCCGGATTGACGTTGGCTGTGGCCGAGATGCAGCCAGCGCCGCCGTTCTGCATGTTGGCGAGCAGGAACGATTCGCTGCCGGCAAACACGTCAAAGCCCTGCTTGGCAAAATTGTCGAGGAAGGTCTTGGTATTTTTCCAGTCACCCGAGCTGTCTTTCATGCCGGCGATGGCGGTAGGGTATTTTTTCAGCAGCCGCTCGACCAGCTTGGGCGTGATGCCGACCACGGCGACGGGCGGGATGTGGTACAGGTAAATGCGCAGCCGGTCGTCGCCGACGCGCTCGATGATTTCGGAATAGTTGCGATACAGGCCTTCATCGCTGACGCCCTTGTAATAAAAGGGCGGCAGCATCAGCACACCGGCACAGCCGGCTTTGACGGCATGTTCGGTGAGTTTGACCGAATCCGACAGCGCGCAGCAGCCGGTGCCCGGCATCATGCGCTGCGGATCAACGCCGGCCGCCAGCAATGCGTCAAGCAGCGCCAGGCGTTCGTTGACCGACAGTGAGTTGGCTTCGCTGTTGGTGCCGAAGGCCGCCAGTCCGGAGCCCTGCGAGATCAGCCATTTGCAATGCGCGATGAAGCGCGCGGTGTCGGGGTTGAGGTCCTGGTCGAACGGCGTGACCACGGGGGCGAGCACGCCCTTGATGCGTTGCGTTTTGCTCATGAATGACTACCTCGCGAAGGGGATGGTGAAAAATGCGTTGTTTATTGAGCTGCCAGCCTGATCAGTGATCCGGCGCGGCGTCTCAGCAGGCGGCATAGGATAGCATCGCCCCGGCAGTCTCCCAAGCCGGCTTCCCGCACTGTCCTGAATACGGCGTGATTACATTGTCAGCGCAGGGGGCTGTTGTTAAGCTTGCGGGCCCGTTGTACTGCGTCGCGTATCGCGTCGCGCTATCAAACAAAGGAGGGAATCCATGAAATCCAGTTCAATCGTTGCTGCTGTCGCTGCGATCGCCACCGCTGCTGCGTTGACGGCCCCTGCGGTTCATGCCGCGGACTATCCGACCAAGGCTGTGCGCATGGTCATCGCGTTTTCACCCGGTGGCCCGAGCGACATCCTGTCGCGGCTGATCGGCGGCAAACTCGGTGAGCGCATGGGCCAGCCCTTCGTCTTCGACAACCGCCCCGGCGCGGGCGGTAACGTGGCGGGTGAAATCGTCGCCACCAGTCCGGCGGACGGTTACACGTTGATGATTGCCAACAACAGCGTACTGGCGGCCAATGCCTCGCTGTACAAAAAAATGACCTTTAATCCGTCGAAAGACCTGGTGCCGGTGGTGTGGGTCGCATCACAGCCGAACATTCTGGTGGTGCATCCGGATGTGCCGGCAAAATCGGTGAAGGAACTGATTGCTTACCTGAAATCGCAGCCCGGCAAACTGAATTACGCTTCCTCAGGCAGCGGCGCTGCGGCACATCTGGCGGGTGAGTTGTTCAAAAGCATGACCAAAACCGATATGGTGCATATTCCCTTCAAGGGCGCGGGGCCTGCGATCACCGATGTGCTGGCCGGTCGTTGCCAGCTGATTTTTGCAACCGCGTTGTCGGTCAAGCCTTATATCGATGCCCACCGCCTGCGGCCGCTGGGGGTTACCACACTCAAGCGCATGGATACACTGCCTAATCTGCCGACCATCGCCGAATCCGGTGTGCCGGGGTTCGAAGCATCGACCTGGCATGGCCTGGTCGCTGTAGCGGGCACGCCGCGACCGATACTGGCCAGACTCAACACCGAGGTCAACGCCGTGCTCAAGGAGCCGCAGGTCAGCAAATTCCTCGAAAGTCAGGGCGCGATCATCGAGGGCGGCACCCCGGAAAAATTCGCGGCTTACATCAAATCGGAAATCCCGAAGTGGGCGAAGGTCATCAAGGATTCCGGCGCTCGGGCGGATTAAGGGCGTGACTAAAAGTGATTAGGTGATGTGGGGGATGGTCTTTCACTTAATCACTTAGTTACCTAATCACCTGATTTAAAAAAGTTTCAGGAAAACGGAATACTCATGGCTTCACTGAAAGTGCTGGGCGCTGGACCGGTGAAACGCGGCATTACGCAGCTCGCCGCACAATTTGAAAAAAGCAGCGGTCATCAGATGACGGTGGAATTCATCGGCGCGCCCACGGTGCGCGACCGCGTGCTGGCCGGCGAGGCGGTGGATATCGCCGTCACACCGCAATCGGCGATGGAAGAGTTTGTCGCGCAGGGCAAGGTCGCCGCTGAAACCCGCGTGACCCTGGGCCGTTCGCGCATGGGCCTGGCGATGCGCAAGGGTGCCGCTGCACCTGACCTGTCGACAGTGGAGTCTTTCAAGCGCGCCATTGCTGCAGCGGATGCGGTGGTGGTCAATGTGGCGTCCAGCGGAAACTACGTGGTGAAGCTGCTGGAAAAGCTCGGTTTCGCTGCCGACAAGGTGGTGAAGCAGCCGGATACCGTGAAGGTCATGGACCATGTCGCGGCATCTGCGCAGAACCTGCTCGGCGCCGGCCAGCTGCCGGAAATCCGCGAGCTGGTCGACAAGGGCGTGGCAATTTCGCTGGCCGGATCCTTGCCGGATGAACTGCAAAGCATCACCGCTTATGACGCGGCAGTGACCAAGGCCAGTACGAATGCAGCGGCCGCCGCCGAATTTACAAAATTTCTGGCGACACCGGCGGCGCGCGCGGCAATGGCGACTACCGGCATCGACTGAAATAACAGTACAGAAGACCAATCCATGGCTACTCTCAAAATACTCAGTGCCGGTGCCGTCAAGCGTGGCGTTGCCCGTGTCGCAGCCGCATTCGAGCAGGAGACCGGCACCAGGGTGGAAATCGAATTTACCCCCGTGCCCGAAGTGCGCAAACGCGTCATCGCAGGCGAAACTGCCGATGTGGTGGTGGCAACCCCGGCGGCGCTGGATGAATTTGCTGCACAAAACAAACTTGTCGCTGGCAGCCGCGGCTTTCTTGGCCGCTCGCGCATGGGCGTGGTGATTCATGCCGATGCGCCCATGCCATCGATTACCGACACCGAATCTTTCAAAAAACTGCTGCTCGCCGCCAGCCAGGTGGTGCGTAACGAGGCCTCCAGTGGCATCTATTCCGAGAAATTGCTGAATAAACTGGGCCTGACCAACGCGCTCGGCGCAAAACTTGTCATTGTCAAAACCGGCTCCGGCATCATGCAATACGTTGCCGACCACCCGGCGCAGGCCGTGGGCCTGGCGCAGATTTCGGAATTGATGGTGATGATGGACAAGGGCTGCAAGGTCAAACTCGCGGCGCCTTTGCCCGATGAAATCCAGAACATGACCAGTTACGACGCGGCAGCAATGATCGGGGCGCCGGCAGCGGCAGTCACACTGGCGAAACGGCTGTCATCAGCCGAGGCCAAAAAGATTTTTGTGGAAACCGGAATTTCCTGATCCCCGGTTGAAGCGGGAACGTGAGGCGGCGACGCACATGTACAGTGACGAAGACCTGGACGCAGCGGTAGCCGCCGGCGCACTGAGCGCTGAATCTGTTGCCGCGTTTCGCGCGCACATGGAAAAGGCGCGCGCCACGCCGGTTGTGGACGAAGAGCATTTCCGTCTCATCAGCAGCTTCAATGATATTTTCGTCTCGATTGCCGGCATGCTGGTCCTCGTTGCCGTGGGCTGGATTGCGGGAACCATGGAGCGCCACCTGACCGGTGCGGCGGTTGCTGCAACGGCATGGGGGCTTGCGGAATTTTTTACCCGCAGGCGGCGCATGGCCCTGCCGTCGATCCTGTTTCTGCTGGCCTTTACCGGCGGAATCTTCGGGGCGTTGATGCCCAGCGGCAATATCTTTAGCGGAAAATTCGGCATGCAGATCGCAGTTGCGGCAGCCGTGGCCGCGGGCTTTACGTGGCTGCACTGGCGGCGCTTTCACGTGCCGATTACCGTGGCGGCAGGCGCGGCCGCCCTGATCGGAATGGTGATCGGATTGTTGCTTGCGATCACGCCGGACCTGTTTAAATGGATGAACAGCATCCTGTTTGTCTCCGGCGTCGCAGTATTCGTGTTTGCAATGTACTGGGACATCACGGATCCGCTGCGGCAGACTCGCCGTGCCGACGTCGCATTCTGGCTGCATTTGCTCGCGGCACCGTTGATCGTGCATCCGGTGTTCACGCTGTTCGGCCTGCTTGGCAGGGATGTCGGGGCCGGCAGCGCCCTCGTTGTGATGCTGCTGTACGTGGTCATGGCGGTGGTCGCGCTGATCATTGACCGGCGGGCATTGATGGTTTCCGCGCTGGTCTACGTGCTGGCCGCGATCAGCGCCGTGCTCGAGAAGTTCGGTGCGGTTGGCGTCAATGTGGCATTGACGGCCCTG
This sequence comes from Bordetella parapertussis, assembly GCA_945885345.1. Taxonomy (GTDB): domain Bacteria; phylum Pseudomonadota; class Gammaproteobacteria; order Burkholderiales; family SG8-41. Next base: position 34,859 of record CAMCYP010000025.1, read on the forward strand.
TTGATCGGTTCGGCACTGCTGATGCTGTCGGCGTTCTGGCACATCAGCCGCACCCGGGTGGTGAAATGTCTGCCCGGGGCGTGGCAGGGCAAACTGCCGCCGCTGCGATGAACCGCTTGCGGGCGGCCGGATCATTTCCTTGCAACGGTCATTGCTGACCATAATTTTGGAGCACAGCATGAACAAGACAATGACGGCCTTGCTGGGTTTTTTCCTGGCGCTGGCTACCGCAGCAAACGCTGCCGAAATCACCGTGATCGGCGGAGGTGCGATCGAGCCAGGATTGAAGGCTGCTGCAGCGGCGTTTGAGAAACAGTCCGGCCACAAGGTCAGCATCACTTTCAACACCACGCCGCAGATGAGCAAACGCGTCGCGGCGGGCGACACTTTCGACGTCATCATTGCGCCGCCAGCGGCGGTCAAACAGTTCGCGGCTGCGGGCAAGGTTGACAGCGGAGGCATCGATGTCGGCCGTGTCGGTTCCGGCGTTGCGGTGCGCCCCGGCGCGCCGGTCCCGGCCATCGCCACTGCCGATGACGTGAAAAAGGCCGTGCTTGAAGCCGAATCGATCGTTTTCAACACCGCCTCCACCGGGATCTATTTTGAGAACCTGCTGAAGAAGTGGGGAATTTACGAGGACATCAAAGCCAAGGCCGTGCGCTACACCACGGGCGCCAAGGTGATGAAACATGCGCTGAAAGGCAAGGGCAAGGAGGTTGCCTTCGGCCCGATCACCGAGATCCTGCTTGAGAAAGAGCATGGCCTGATCCTGGTTGGTCCGTTCCCGGCGGAGATCCAGAACTACACGTTGTACATTGCGGTTCCGATGAGTGCCGGTACGCAGAAGGATGCTGCGCAGGCGCTGGTCAGGTTCCTCGGCGGCCCGGGCAAGCCGCTGTTCGTGGCGGCGGGGATCGAGTGAGGATTGTTATAAACAATTGATTTTATTAGTATTTATGGTTTGTAACGGTGCGGTTACAAGGGCAACACACTGTTGCACATGATTCGTTTACGGCCTTGGATGGCGATGCGTTAATGGCAGCAGGCAAGCACAACAAGGAGGTATGCCATGAACGCGAACAAAACCACGATTGCAGCTTCAACGATTGTTGTTGCAGTGACTGCGTTGACCGCCGCCTTTCCCGCGCTGGCGGATGACCATCGCGACTTCCGGCGCGGTGAGCGCGTGGTCGACACCCGGCGCGCATCACCAGCGGATTTTCGCCACGCGCCCCCGCAACGTTTCGAGGTGCGGCGCCCGGGGTATCAGCATCAGTATCGTCCGCCGGTCATCGTCAGGCAGCCGGTGATTGTGCAGCGTCCGGTCGAACGCGTGTTCGTGCATCGTTCCGCCCCGGTTTATTACCCCGAGCCGGCCTATGCCTACGCGCCGGCGCCGGCGTACTACGAGCAACGGGGCGGCTATCGCGACGACGATTCCAATCCGGCGGGCGCGGTTGCCGGTGCGGTGATCGGCGGCGTGATCGGCAGCCAGGTCGGAGACCGTGATTCCCGCGGCGTAACCACCGTGATCGGCGCCATCCTCGGCGGCCTCATCGGTAACGGCCTGTAATGACGTTGTCGCAGTAAAACAAAGGCAGCTTCGGCTGCCTTTGTTTTTGAGGCGGACCCCCCCATGCCATGCGGCCGGCCGCGCGTTGCGGATCGGCCCTTGCGCGTCAGCCACCAGCGGCGCTAGAGTGCGGAACGGGCATTACAAAAAGAATACGCCCGGATCAACAGGAGGAAACCCATGAATCATGCCGCCCGCATCATCTGGGTGCTCATCGCATGTGCCTGCGTGACGGGTACGGCGCTGGCCCAGAAATACCCGAACCGCGCAATACGCGTCATTGTTCCACAGCAGCCAGGTGATCCCTGTGACACTTTTGCCCGCGTCATGGCGCCATACATGAGTGCGAATCTTGGCCAGCAACTGGTCGTCGACAACCGGCCCGGTGCCGGCGGCATGATCGGCCTTGATCTCGCAGCGCACGCACCCGCTGACGGTTACACCATCGCCTGCGGGCAGGGTGGCAATCTGTCGGTGATTCCGCACACGATGAAAAACGTGCCGTACAAGGCGCTGCAGGATTTTTCGCCGATCGCACTGGTCGCGACCAATTATCTGGCGCTGGTGGCCGCCAACAACGCACCATTCAAGACCACCCCAGAACTCGTCAAATACCTGAAGGCCAATCCGGGCAAGGTCACGTTTGCGACCAACGGTCAGGGCGCTTTCCTGCACATGGCAACAGAGCTCTTCCGGTCGTCCGTGGGTTTTGAATACATCCACGTACCGTTCAAGGGGATAGGGTCCATGGCGCAGGAGCTGCTCGCCAACCGGGTCGATGCTGCATTCAGCTCGTTTACGGCGATTTATCCTTTTGTGAAGGCCGGCCAGGTGCGTCTGCTCGGGATCGCGAAAGAGACGCGCGCGTCGAATTACCCCGACCTGCCTACTGTTGCCGAAACCGTTCCGGGATTCTCTTCCGGCGGCTGGTTCGGATTTGTCGCGCCGGCCAAGGTGCCGAAGGAAGTCATCGTCATCCTCAACCGGGAAATGAACCTGGCCCTGAAGCAGCCGGATGTGCGCGCCAAGCTGGAAACCCTGGGGCTGGATGTGTGGACTGAATCGCCGGAATATCTCGGCAAGCTGATGAAAAGCGAATACGACAAGTACGGCAAGGTGGCGCGGGACATCAAACTGGTGCCGCAGTAAGCGAGATACATCGCACCAGGGGACAGACAAAGGCAGCTTCGGCTGCCTTTGCCTATGGGTTTCCGGCAGGTTCCAGCCCGCTGTCCGTAATGGCTTTTGCGGCTTCTGCTGAAGCCAGAAAATCGCGCGCTTTGCGTGCGGCGGCTTTGTCCGGCGAATTCGCGCCTATGCCGACCATGAAGTTGGAAACTCTCTGCAGCTCGGGTGGCAGCGGCGTGATGTGGGCGATGCCCTGTACCGGCAGCAGTTCGCTGATTTGCTGGAAGCCGAAATCGAGTTCGCCGCGTGCGATCACCGCACCGACACGTTCACCGCCGCCGATCAGCCGGCTTTTCGGCAACACCTGATCGGCGATGCCGAGTTGCTGCGCCAGCACGGTGGTGTAGTACTTGCCGCTTTCGCTGGCGGAGTAGCCGATGCCCGTGGCGGCGAGCAGCGCCTTGCGCAGGTCGTCGGCGGTCCTGATCTTCGGATCAGGTGTGCCGGCGCGTACTGCGAAGCCGATCATGGAGCGCGCGATGATGGTCGCGCCGTCGGCCAGCACATAACCGTCTGCGATGAACTGGCGCAGCGCGGATTCGGCGACGATGACGATGTCCGCCACTTCACCGCGCTTCAGGCGATTGGGAATGGAAGTGTCACCGGTGCCGATCGATGTGGTGACAGTGACGATGGTCTTGCCGGTGAGTTTTTGCAGTTGCGGTATCAGCGCTTTGTAGGCGGCGGTGAAGGCGCCGGAGGTCATGACGCGGAATTCGTTTTCGGCGGTGCTCATTTGCGCTTGAACTCCAGCACGTCAAAGCCGCAGTAGCGATCGACGAGATAAATCAAACCGCGGTCATCGACATCAGTGTCATTGGTCTGCGGGCAGGGTTTGCCGCCGCAGGGTTCGGGGATGTACCAGCCCACTTCCTGCGGTGCCGACGGATCGGCGACGTCAACGATGCGCAGGCCGCCGGCGAACCATGCACAGTACAGCAGAGTGTCGCCGCCTTTCCAGTTTTCCTGGAACTGGTGTGCGCCGAAACGGCCAGGGGTGGTGCGGCTCCACGGGCTGTCGAGTTCGCTGACTTCGAATAGCGATACAGGCTTTATGTTCTCGAGGTCAGTCACATCCAATACCCACAGGCAGCCATGCGGGCGGCCGCGACGGCGCGCCATTTCCTCGGCGTCGTGGGCGTGGTCTTCTTCGTCGATGGCGACGGCGATGCGCTTGCCGTCGAGTTTTTTCAGCACCGGCATGAAGGTGTGCGAGGGTTCCGGGTACGGCGGGTGGTAGTTGTAGGCGCCGGTGGTTTTCGGCTGGCGGATATCGGTGACGTCGATCACGCGCACGCCACCATGCCAGCAGCCGGCCCACAGCTCATTGCCGAAGCGCAGCGTGTGATGCAGTCGGTGCTGGCGGCCGGACCAGGTCGGCTTTTCACCGCCGGCAATGTGCTGGCCCGGCATCCACCATTTCGATACTTCTTCCGGCTTGGCTGGATTGCGGATGTCGTAGGTGACGAGGATGTTGCCGAGGAATCCCGGCATCTCGGTGGAGATGTAAGCGTAATCCTGGTCCATGTCGAAGCGGTGCACACCGCGGCCATGGGTTTTCTGGAAATGAATCAGCTTCGGTTTGGCCTTGTTCGATACGTCATACAGACTGAAACCGCCGCGCTCGTAGGGATTGCGTTCGGCTTCTTCCACGGCCGGGATATCAGCGACGGCGACGCCCAGTTTCGCTGCGAGTTCGGCATGGTTGGCGTCGCGTCCGAGTTCGGCTTTCAGACGGGCGCGCAGCTTGGGCAGTTCATCGGCCTTGCGGCCGATGGCGGTCATATTGCGTTCACTGTTGATGATCATCAGGTCGCCGATCACGCGCGCCTTGTGGCTGTGCGAGTCCGGGTCGTCGATGAATATCTGCGACAGTATTTTCGGATTCTTCGGGTCAGCAACGTCGAGGATCGTGGTACCGAGCTGCTGTTTGTTCGGAATGTGGCCGATGGTGCAGTGCGTGCCTTCGACATAGACCTGACCGGCGCCCGGCAGATCCAGATGCGACAGGCGTTTGACGTTATGGGCGAGGGTGCCGGGTTTGCTGCTGATGGTGTCCATAATGAGACCGTCCAAGATGTGGTGTGCGTCTGCAGTGAGGGCGAAAGTCTACCGCAAGGCCTCAGCGGCGGCTCGGTTAGAATAGAAAACACAGCAAAATTTCGGTCTGATCAGGCCGGATTCAAAACTTCAGGAGGAGTCCCGATGGCGCGCCAGAAAAAGCGTCCCGAAGAACTGCGCAGTCACCGCTGGTTTGGCGTCAAGGGTCTGCGTTCGTTTGCCCACCGTTCGCGCACGCTGCAGATGGGTTATGCGCGCGAGGATTTTGCCGGCAAGCCGGTGATTGCGATCATCAATACCTGGAGCGACATCAATCCCTGTCATGCGCATTTCCGCACCCGTGCCGAGGAAGTGAAGCGTGGCGTGTGGCAGGCCGGTGGCTTCCCGCTGGAAATGCCGGCGATTGCACTGGCTGAGCCGTTCCAGAAACCGTCGACCATGCTTTACCGCAATCTGCTGGCGATGGAGACCGAGGAACTGCTTCGCGGTTATCCGGTGGACGGTGCGGTGCTGATGGGCGGCTGTGACAAGACCACGCCGGCACTGATCATGGGCGCGACCTCGATGGGACTGCCCTTCATCTATGTCCCTGCGGGACCGATGCTGCGCGGCAACTGGCATGGCGAGCCACTGGGCTCGGGCAGCGATTCGTGGAAATACTGGGCCGAACTGCGCGCTGGCACGATTGGCGAACGCGAATGGGGCGAGGTTGAAGAGGGCATCGCGCGTTCCTACGGCCACTGCATGACCATGGGTACCGCCTCGACGATGACCTCGGTCGCTGAAACGCTGGGGCTGACGCTGCCGGCTGCAGCATCGATCCCGGCGCCGGATGCCAACCATGCGCGCATGGCCACGGCCAGCGGGCGGCGTATTGTTGAAATGGTGTGGGATGACCTGAAGCCGACGGAAATCCTCACGCCCAAAGCCTTCGACAACGCGATCACCGTGGTGCATGCGTTGTCGGGTTCGACCAATGCATTGATTCACTTGGTGGCGATGGCCGGGCGTGCCGGCGTGCCGCTGAAGCTCGAACGTTTCGATGAGCTGGCGCAGCGCACGCCTGTGCTGGCCAACATCCGGCCCGCGGGTGACAAATACCTGATGGAAGACTTTTATTACGCCGGTGGCCTGCGCGCGATGATGTCGGAGCTGAAGGATCTGCTGAACCTCGACTGCAACACGGTCAACGGCCGCACGCTGGGCGAAAATCTCGAGGACGCGAAGATCTACAACGATGACGTGATCCGCAGGCGCAACAACCCGCTGTCGGCCAATGGTGGCCTGGCGGTGCTGCGCGGCAATCTCGCGCCCGACGGCGCGGTAATCAAGCCGACGGCGGCCGAACCGCATTTGATGAAACATACGGGTCCGGCTGTTGTGTTCAAGAACTACGATGATCTTTATGCGCGCGTCGATGACGAGAACCTGGTGGTCGACGAGAACTCGGTGCTGGTGCTGCAGAATGCCGGCCCGCAGGGCGGTCCCGGCATGCCGGAGTGGGGCCAGCTGCCGATCCCGAAAAAACTGCTGCAAAAGGGTGTGCGCGACATGGTGCGGATTTCCGATGCACGCATGAGTGGCACTTCGTATGGCGCCTGCGTGCTACATGTCGCCCCGGAGTCCTACGTCGGCGGCCCGCTGGCGCTGGTGCGTGACGGTGACATGATCGAACTCGACGTTGCTGCACGCAAGCTGGAATTGAAAGTCAGTGCCGCGGAACTGGCGAAGCGCAAGGCGGCATGGAAGCAGCCGCCGCCGCATTACACCCGTGGTTACGGCGCGATTTATTCGCAGCACATCACGCAGGCTGACAAGGGCTGCGATCTGGATGTGCTGCACTACGGCGACCCGACGCCGGACCCAGAAGTAATTCATTAAAGGCAGTGAAGGAGTGAAGGGGTGAAGGAGTGAATATGTGTGATTTCAACAACTCTGTCACTGTCAGGGACGGCGTACCCCATTCACCTCCTCACTCATTCACACCTTCACATCATTAAACACAGGGAGCACGAACATGGATTTACCCGTCAACGCGTTCAAAAAAACCATCAAGGCCGGCAAACCGCAGATCGGCATCTGGTCGAGCCTGTGCAGCCCCATTGCTGCTGAAGTGCTGGCTGATGCCGGCTTCGACTGGGTACTGCTCGACACCGAGCATTCGCCGAATGAACTGCCGATCGTGCAGAACCAGCTTGATGCGATGCTCGCCGGCACTACAGAACCCATTGTGCGCCCGGCATGGAATGACACGGTGTTGATCAAGCGTTATCTCGACGTTGGCGCACGTACCTTGCTGATTCCTTATGTGCAGAACGTCGAAGAAGCGAAACGTGCGGTGGCCGCAACGCGTTATCCGCCGCAGGGTGTGCGCGGGGTGTCGGGTTGCACGCGCGCCAACCGCTATGGCCGGGTCAAGGATTATTTCAAGCGCGTGCATGACGAGATGTGTGTGCTGGTGCAGGTCGAGACGCTGTCTGCGATGAAACAGATCGAGGCGATTGCCGCGGTCGAAGGTGTCGATGGAGTCTTCATCGGACCGAATGATCTGGCTGCCGACATGGGTTATCTCGGCAACTGGCAGCATCCGGAAGTGTGGAAGGTCATGGAAGACGCGGCGAAGCGCATCACCAAAGCCGGCAAGGCGCCGGGCATCCTCGTCGGTGAGGCTGATGGTCAGCGCTGCCTCGACATGGGTTATCTGTTTGTCGCCGTGGGTTCGGACCTGGTGATGCTGGCGCGCGGCAGCGAGGCGCTGGCGGCGAAATTCAAGAAGTAAAAATATCAATAAAAACAAATACTTAATAAGATATTCGAGCGTAACCGCCGTCCTCCTATTGTGATGCCCAGACTCGCAACGCTGCTGACCGCGCTGATTTTCAGTGCGGCGGTGGCGATTTATTTTGTGCCGCCGCCCGCTGGTGTCACGGCCAATGTGATGCACGCCGGTGCACTGCTGGTGCTGGTGATGGGTCTGTGGGCGATCGGTTCACTGCCGGAATATTTTGTGGCACTGATATTTTTCACGCTGGCGATCCTGCTGCAGGTGGCTGCCCCCACGGTCATTTTTTCCGGTTTCGCATCGGGTACGCTGTGGTTGGTGCTGGGCGGCCTGGTGATTGCCGAGGCAGTGCGCTCAACCGGATTGGGTGAACGTATCGCGCGTCTTGCCCTTGGCACGCAGACGCTCAGTTACCGGAAACTGGTCACGGCATCGGTGCTGGTGTCGCTGGCACTGTCGTTTCTGATGCCGGCAACCGTCGCGCGCATTCTGCTGCTGGTGCCGATCATGGCTGCGGTGTCCGAGCGTCATGGATTCACGCGCGGCAGCATGGGTTACACCGGCGTGATGCTGGCAACCATACTCGCCACCTTTCAGTGTGGTACAGCGATCCTTCCCGCCAATGCGCCGAACCTGGTCCTGGCCGGTGCCGCGGAGACGCTGTATGGCGTGCAGCTGATTTACGCCGAATACCTGTGGGCGCAATTTCCGGTGATGGGTCTGCTCAAGGGCTGGCTGATCATCATCATGGTGTGCCGGTTGTGCCCGGCCGAAACGCGGATGGGAGCGGCAGCGGAGGAACTGCCGCCAATGAGCGCCGAGGAAAAACGGCTGGCAGTGATCGTGTTTGCGTCGCTGGCACTGTGGGCCACTGATTTTCTGCACGGCATCCGCCCCGGCTGGATCGCGCTGGCGGCAGCGGTGATCGCGATGATGCCGCGTGTCGGCGCGGTGCCGGTGAGCATCTTCCAGGAACGTGTACGCTTCGGCACTTTTTTCTACATCGGTGGCATCCTCGGCCTCGGCGCGATGATGATCGAGACGGGTCTGAGCGTCGCCATCGGCAACGCGGTACTCGGACTGTTCCGGCTCGAACCCGGCGCGGATGTCGCCAACTTCGCAGTGCTGAGCCTGCTGTCGACCTTCGCCGGGCTGATCACCACCAACCCGTCGCAACCCGCGCTGATGGCGCCGCTGGCCGGGCATTTTGCCGAGGCCACGGGCTGGCCGCTGAAAACCGCGCTGATGACATCGGCCATCGGTTTTTCCACGGTAATCCTGCCCTATCAGGTGCCGCCGGTGGTGGTCGGCCTGCAGCTCGCGCAGTTGTCGGTGCAGACCGCCATGCGTGTCACCGTGCCGCTGGCGGCGATCAGCATCGTGGCGCTGATTCCGCTCAATTATGTCTGGTGGCGGGTGATCGGATATTTTGGCAACTGAGTGGCAACTGAGTGGCAACTGAGTGGGCTACCGGATCGGAGCTTGAATGACATCGAAATTGTTTACGCCGCTGCAGATCGGCAATCACACGCTGCCCAACCGCATCACCGTGGCACCGATGTGCCAGTACAGCGCCATCGACGGCTCGATGACCGACTGGCACCTGATGCATCTCGGTTCGCTGGCGATTTCCGGCGCATCCATGCTGGTGATCGAAGCGACCGGCGTCACGCCGGCGGGGCGCATCACGCCGTATTGCGTGGGCCTTTATTCCGACGCCAATGAGGCTGCGATGAAGCGTGTCGCGGATTACGTGCGCGGCATTTCGCCCATCTTGCTTGGTGTGCAGATCGGCCATGCTGGACGCAAAGCGTCGACGCATCGTCCTTGGCAGGGCCACGGCTTCCTGAAGCCGGAGGAAGGCGCGTGGACCACGCTGGCGCCTTCGGCCGTACCACTGGCCGCCGGCTGGCCTGCACCGCAGGCGATGAGCAAGGCGGAGATGCAGCAACTGACGCAGGCGTTTGTGCAGTCCGCAAAACGCGCGACGCGCATCGGTCTTGATTTCATCGAAATCCATTCGACGCACGGTTACCTGCTGTCGGAGTTCCTGTCGCCGCTGGCGAACAAACGCGGCGATGAATACGGCGGCAGTCTGGAAAACCGCATGCGTTATCCGCTGGAAGTCTTCCGTGCGGTGCGCGCAGCTTTTCCCGCGGAGCGGGCAGTGGGCGCAAAAATTTCCGGCAGTGATTTCGCCGAAGGCGGTTTCACGCCCGACGAAGCTGTGGTTTATGCCCGTGCGTTAAAGGCAGAAGGCTGCACCTATGTCACGGTTTCGGGCGGCGGCTTGGTGCTCGATGCGAAGATTCCTGTCGGCCCCGGCTACCAGGTGCCTTTTGCCGAGCGCGTCAAAAAGGAATGCGGCATTACCACCGGCGCGGTCGGGATGATCACCGATCCGCAGCAGGCCGAAGCGATCATTGCCAATGGCCAGGCCGATTTCATTTCGCTGGCGCGGGCCATGCTGTTCAACCCGCGCTGGCCGCAGCATGCAGCCGTCAGTCTTGGTGTTGAATTGTCTTATGTACCGCAATACGAGCGTGCAGCCCCCGGGCTCTGGCGGCCGGGTCGGACGCTGGGGAAAATCGTCCAGGGACAGGAATAACCGCGGCTGCAGGGCGCGCGACTTATAATGCGCCCCATGCAAGCCGTCACCGCCAGCCCGAAAGATATTTTCAGCCACCGCAAGTACTGGGCGGCGCGCTTCGGTACGGCCCCGTTCCTGCCGATGTCGCGTGCCGAGATGGACCAGCTCGGCTGGGAAGAGTGCGACATCATCCTGGTCACCGGTGATGCCTATGTCGATCATCCCAGTTTCGGCATGGCGATCGTCGGCCGGCTGCTGGAGGCGCAGGGTTTCCGCGTCGGCATCATTGCCCAGCCGGACTGGCACAGTGTTGATGCCTTCCGCGCACTGGGGCGGCCCAAGCTGTTTTTCGGTGTGACCGCCGGCAACATGGATTCGATGGTCAACCGTTACACGGCTGACCGCCGCTTGCGCAGTGATGACGCCTATACGCCGAATGCCGAGCCGGCGAAACGTCCCGATCGGTCGGTAATTGTTTACAGTCAGCGCGCGCGTGAAGCCTATTCCGATGTGCCCATCGTCATCGGTGGCATCGAGGCGAGTCTCAGGCGCATCGCGCATTTTGATTACTGGTCGGAGAAGGTGCGGCGTTCGGTGCTGATCGACGCCAAGGCCGACATCCTGGTTTACGGAAACGCTGAACGTGCGATCGTGGATATTGCGCATCGCCTCGCGGCGCGCGCGACCATCGACAGCATTACCGACATCCGTGGCACCGCCTATGTGCGCGCGGCGACTCCGACGGACTGGATCGAAATCGATTCGACGCGCATCGACATGCCGGGGCCGTTGAATCCGCCAGTGGATCCGTATGCGATGGAAGCCGATATGGCGAAAAATGCGCCCACCGCAGGGGGTGCGCAAGTCGTACATTTCATCCGCGAAGTCAAAAATATTGACCGCGCGCGCAGCGTGATCCGCATGCCGGCATACGAAACCGTGGCGCAGGATCCGGTGCTGTACGCGCATGCGTCGCGCATCCTGCATGTGGAGTCGAATCCCGGCAACGCGCGTGCCTTGGTACAGCGCCACGGTGACCGCGAAGTGTGGATCAATCCGCCGCCGATTCCGCTGACCATGAAGGAAATGGATGCCTTGTACGAATTGCCGTACGCGCGGGTGCAGCACCCCTCGTACGGCAGGGCGAAAATTCCCGCCTACGAGATGATCCGTTTTTCGGTGACCATCCAGCGCGGCTGTTTTGGCGGCTGCACCTTCTGTTCGATCACCGAACACGAAGGCCGCATCATCCAGAACCGTTCGGAAGATTCGATCATCCGCGAAGTCGAGCATATCCGTGATACGTCCCCGGGATTTACCGGCGTGATTTCGGATCTTGGCGGGCCGACGGCGAACATGTACCGGCTGGCCTGCAAGAGCAAGGAAATCGAATCCGCGTGCCGGCGGCCGTCCTGCGTGTATCCGGGCGTGTGCCCGAACCTGAATACCGATCACGCGCCGCTGATTCATCTGTATCGCCGGGCCCGTGCGCTGCCCGGCATCAAGAAAATACTGATCGGCTCCGGTGTGCGTTATGACCTTGCAGTCGAATCGCCGGATTACGTGAAAGAACTGGCGCAGCACCACGTCGGCGGTTACCTGAAAATCGCGCCGGAAGCGATCGGCGAGGGGCCGCTGTCAAAAATGATGAAGCCCGGCGTCGGCACCTATTACAAATTCAAGGAACTGTTCGACAAGTATTCGCGCGAAGCCGGCAAGGAGCAGTACCTGATTCCGTATTTCATCGCCGCGCATCCGGGGACCACCGACCAGGACATGCTGGAGCTGGCGTTGTGGCTGAAGCAGAACGGCTTCCGTGCCGACCAGGTGCAGGCTTTCCTGCCGTCACCGATGGCGACCGCGACGGCGATGTACCACTCGGGGAAAAATCCGCTGCGCAAGGTCACCCGCGACAGCGAGGACGTGATCATTCCCAAGGGATTGCGGGTGCGCCGGCTGCACAAGGCGCTGCTGCGTTACCACGATGCCGAGAACTGGCCCCTGCTGCGCGATGCCCTGCGGCGCATGGGCCGGCGCGATCTGATCGGCAGCGGCAAACACCAGCTGGTGCCGACCTTCCAGCCGGCGGGCACGGGACTCAAGCCGGAGGGCGCGCGCAAGCCGAGCAAGTACCAGTCATTCCGCACCCAGCACACGGGATTGCCGCCGGCACCGGTGGCACGCGATCGCAAGGCCCCGGCGGCAAAAGCCAAACGACCGGCGCGCGCGGCCAAATCCCGCTAGGTAGTTTTTAACTAAGCGGTTTCCAGCGCAGTATTGCGGCGGCGCATCGTGTCCATCGTGGTCACCACCAGCATGTCGAGCATGCAGTAAAAGGTGCCGGCGGCCAGCGGCGGATTCATCGTGGTCCAGCCGGTTACCGGCACATCGTGCAGCCAGACCCAGTTGCCGACCGCAGTGCCGTAGATTTCCAGGCCCAGCGACAGCATGAACATCACTGCGTACAGCTTGCGGCCGTTGCTGAACACCATGCACAGCACCAGCAGCGAATAAAGGATCAGGCCCATGGTGTCGGCGCCGATCCACGCCAGCGCAATCACCGGCGGTGCTGCGGCCACTGGCACCGCCCAGATGATCGAATCGGGCATGCGTTTGCAGATCGCCACGCCGAGCACGAACACCAGCGCATGCGCCGGCGGCACGAACAGCGGAATGTTGTGCAGCCTGTATTCGTACAGCCCCCAGCCCAGCGACAGGAAAATTTCACCAGCGGTGGCGTAGGCCACGCACAGCATCATGCTGCTGCGTGTTTCCGGCGTGGAATGCGCCAGCCAGTACAGCAACATCGTCCAGGTCACGAGGCTGACGGCATGCTGGCCCCACACGGGCACATGCTGATCAACGAGCAGGCCGATGGTGATCAGGGCGACGATGGTCCATGCCGGCGCGGGGGAGCTAGCCGTGGTGTTGAGCGTGGGCAGTGTGGCGGAATTCATTAATAATATTTTGTTTCTGTTGACTATTTTCCGCTGAATTTGGCTTTGCGTTTTTCCTTGAAACTGGCAATGCCTTCTTTCGCGTCGGCGCTCTGGCGGATGCGCTGGATTGCCGCGCGACCCTGCGCAGCGAGTTCCGACGGCCCTTTGGGAATGATGCGACCGACGTAATCGCGCAATACCGACAATACCAGCGGCGCATTGTCGGCGAGCTGGCGCGCCCACACCAGTGCGGCGTCGAGTTGCGCGCCGGGTTTGACCAGTTGATTGACCAGGCCGACCTGGTACATGCGCTCGGCGGTGATTTCGTTGCCGACCAGCATCAGTTCCATCGCGACCTTGTGCGGGATGCGCGCGGCGAGTCCGGCGATGGCGGCACCGGTGAAACCGACCTTGGCTTCAGGAAACATGAATTTCGCGTCATCTGCGGCGATGCACAGATCACACATCTGCACGATGACCACGCCGCCGCCAACCACCCAGCCGCCGACCGCGGCGATCAGTGGTTTTTGCATCATCACGCCGATATTGGGCACGCAGCCGGGGAAATCCTCAGGCGGCCCCTTGATATCGGCGCCGCCGGTGAAATGCGCACCGGCATGGGTCAGCACACCGGCACGATCGTCGCTGTCGTTCAGGCGTTCGAGTGCTGCGCGTAACTGTGCCGCGACCTCGTTGTTGATGGCGTTGCGTTTTTCGGGACGGTTCAGCGTGATGATGGCGACGCCGTCGCGGGATTCGTACGTGACTACGGATGTGCTCATGAAGGTCTCCTGGAATTTATGCGGTTGCTGCGGCGAGTGTGGCACGCGCGTCGAGTGCGATGACGCCGGCGCCGCTGTCGCGCACCAGCAGCGGATTGATGTCGAGCTCAGTGAGGCGCGGGCCCAGCGCGGCAGCCAGTTCGCTTAATTTTGCAATCGTGTCAGCGAGCGCGGTGATGTCTGCGGCAGGTCGGCCACGTGCGCCGGCGAGTACTGACGCGATGCGCAGACCTGCGATCAGCCGTTGTGCGTGGGCCGGCGAGATTGGCGCCACCGCCATCTGTATATCGCCGAGAATTTCCACCAGTACGCCGCCACTGCCCATGATCACCACCGGACCAAACTGCGCATCCCAGCGGCAGCCGACGATGAGTTCGGTACCGCCGCGGATCATCGGCTGCACCACGCAACCGGCCAGCGTGGCGCCGGGCAGCTGCGCGGCCAGGCCGTTTTGAATTTCGCGCCATGCCGCGCGCAGTCCGTCAGCGTCGGTGATGTCGAGTTTGACCGCGCCGGCTTCGCTTTTGTGGACGAGATCGCGGCAGACGCCTTTCAATACCACCGGGTAGCCAATGGCTTGCGCCTGTTCGATTGCAGCGGCGGGAGTGAGTGCCAGTACATCGTTCGTGGTGTGGATGCCACCGGCGCGCAGCATGGCTTTGGCTTCGGGCTCGGTCAGCCGGCCGTCGGGCAATGTCGCCGCATACGCGCGTACGGTTGCTGCAAAGCTTGATGGTGATGCGGGTGGTGGCGGATCGCGCAGCGCTGCTCCGTAATCCATGGCGGCGCACAGCACGCGCAGCGTGTCATCGAGCCGGTTGGTATAAGGACAGGCGATTTCTTTCAGTGCCTGGCGCGCGCCGTCGACCAGTGTGCCGGGTGTGAGCAGGATTGCGGTGGGCTTGCCGCCGGCCAGCGCGGCGCGCCCCCACTGCCGCACCTTGTCTTCGAGTTGCGGCGTGGTGGCGACGGCAATCAGGATGGCACCTACCTCAGGATCTTTTGCCAGCAGTTCGTACGCCGTCAGCGCGCTGTCGAGGCCGCTCGCCCGCGGCAGACCACCGACATCCAGCGGATTGATGGTGCGGCCGGGGGGCAGCAGCTTTCGCAGTTCGGTGGCAGTTTCTGCACCGGGCTCTGCCAGCATGAGGCCGGTGGCAATAACGCGGTCGCCGGTCACGGCGACGGTGCCGCCCGAGGGTGACATCACGGCAACGGTGGATAAGGCCGGTGCGCCGAAGCGGATCAGGAAATCCGCGCAGTAGATCAATGCTTCCGGATCGTCGAGCAGGCACACGGCGTAATCGCGGCAGGCAGCTTCCCAAACCGCATACGAACCGGCGAGGCTGGCAGTGTGCGACTGAGTGACTTGCCGCCCGGCGGCGCTGCGCCCGGCCTTGACTGCGAGTATCGGTTTCCCGGCAGTGCGTGCGCGGCGCGCGAGTTCGAGAAAACGCGTGCCGTTTTTCAGGCCTTCGATATAGAGGCAGATGGCGCGTGTGGTGTCGTCTTCGATGAAATATTCAATCAGGTCGCAGAGTTCGACATCGGCCTGGTTGCCGACGGTTGCGGCGACGCTGAAGCCGGTGCCGAGGTCCTGTGCATGCGAAATCAGAGAGGCCATCAGTGAACCGCTCTGGCTGGCGAGGCCGATTGCGCCACGCGGCATCGGTTCCACCGCCAGGGCCACCGAGGATGTCAACGCCAGTTGCAGCTGCGGGTTGATGTAGCCGAGGCAGTTGGGGCCGATCAGGCGCATGCCGTGGTTGCGGGCAATCTGCAGCAGTTCATCCTGGCGTGACGCGCCGGCGGCACCGGTTTCGGCGAAGTCGGCGGTAATGACCACCGCGCCGCGTGCGCCGGCACGGCCGCAATCGTCCAGTGCGGCAGGCAGATGCGCAGCGGGCAGGGCGAGGATGCAGACATCGACGGGATCGCCGGCGGCAGTGAGTGTGGACACGGCCGGGATGCCGAGCACCTCGGTGGCGCTCGGATGCACGGGCACGATGCGGCCGCGGTAACCGTGTTTGACGAGGAAGTGCATTACCCGTCCGCCGAATTTGGCGGGGTCGCCCGAGGCGCCGATGACGGCGACGCTGCGCGGGTTGAGGATGGCCCGCAGTGTGGAAACCGCTGGATTCATGAGTCGGCTCTCAGCATAACATTGCATTGCCGCGCAGCTTCATCATCTGTCGGCAGGGCAGCCCTATAATCGCCGCTGCAAAACGTAACTCAAGGAGAGCACATTATGGACGGCGTAGCGGTAGTGACGGGGGCTAGTTCCGGCATCGGCGAAGCGATTGCACAGGATCTGCTGGATCAGGGCTTGACCGTGGTGACCTTGCAGCGCCGCCCGCCGCGCATCAAACATGCGCGCATCCTGCATCACGAGGTTGATCTTGCCGACGCTGCGTCGGCGACCGCGGTGGCCAAAGAGGTTGCCGCCAAGTATCCCGTGCGTTATCTGGTCAACAATGCCGGTGCCAACCGGCCCGGGACTCTGGAGCAGGCCACGATCGACGACATGGACCATGTCTATGCGCTGAACGTCCGGGCCGCGATGATCCTGATCCAGACCTTGGTACCGGGCATGCGTCAGGCCAAATTCGGCCGCATTGTCAGCATTTCCTCACGGGCGATTTTGGGTAAAACCCAGCGCCTGGCCTACGCTGCCGGTAAGGCAGGACTGGTCGGCATGACAAGGGTGCTTTGCCTGGAGTTGGCCGGAGATGGCATCACGATCAACGCAGTTGCCCCAGGCCCGGTGGCCACCGAGTTGTTCGATAACGGCCATCCCAAAGGTAGTGCCAAGCGCCAGGCGGTGATCGACAGCATCCCGGTGAAATGGGTGGGCGGACCCAGGGATGTGGCGCGGGCGGTGAGTTTTTTCCTGAGCCCGGACAGCGGTTATATCTCAGGTCAGACCTTGTTCGTCTGTGGTGGCAGCAGTGTCAGCGGTTCTGGTGGGAATTGATTTAACACATTGTTTTTATTGCTATTTTACCATCCGCGGCAGGGTAAAATTGTTAGTATGCGCTCACATTAAGCGTCGAACAGGGCCGTAAAAACGGTCGGTAGTCCAGTTCCCCGGATCGGAGTGCCAGCAGCTGTCCCGCCAGTCACAACCAGGCTTCATGGGTGGCCAATTCACTGGTGCTGGATTGCCGCGATCCGGCCCGGCTTACGAGGATTTGCGCTTTGTCGGGGCAGATCACTGCTTGCCGATGTTTCTCCAGCATTTTTCATGCCCAGTTTCGTTGACACTACGGCAGAATCTAACCATAATTGTCGGTTTCGTTCGGAGGGGTTCCCGAGCGGTCAAAGGGGGCAGACTGTAAATCTGTTGGCTCAGCCTTCGAAGGTTCGAATCCAACCTTCTCCACCAAAGAGGCGAACGCTTAGACGTACGCAAGCTCGAGACGGGCGGGTGTAGCTCAATGGTAGAGCAGAAGCCTTCCAAGCTTACGACGAGGGTTCGATTCCCTTCACCCGCTCCACGCTCAGTTTTTCGTAAGGGCATAGAGCGCTTGCGAAGACAGGCCCAGCCGGAGCGGTAGCGACGCCGGGTCAGTTGCAGCATACTTCGATCAATTACTTCACTGAACGCAGCTCCTT
>CAMCYP010000026.1 GCA_945885345.1 Bordetella parapertussis
AGGAGTTCGTTGCCGTCAGCTGCCATGGCCGGCAATACGAAGAGCAGCGCCAGCGCGAGCAGCAGGCGTTTGAGGTTCATGGCGGTTTCCCGTTTGTTGTTGTGTTTGTGGTCAGACATGGCGCAGTGCCGTGATCGGATCCATGCGCGAGGCCTTCCATGCCGGCTGCAGGCTCGCGAGTCCCGCGACCACGATCACAATGACTGCGGTGGCAATGACATCGGATGCATCGAGCGAAGGTGACAGCAGCAGCCCCTGCTGCTGGCCGAAGTTGTAGGTTATTTTCCAGATATTCAGAGCGTAGATTGCAGCCAGGCTCAGCGCCACACCGATGAATGTGCCGGCAGTGCCCAGCATCAGCCCTTCCGTGAGGAACATGCCGAGGATCCGGCCTGGCGGCGTGCCGATGGCAGCGATCGCGCCGATTTCCCGGATGCGTTCGTACACCGCCATGACCATCACGTTCATTACCGAAACCAGCACGATGGAGATCAGCATGATCTTGATGGCCAGCGTGAGAACATCGATCATTTTCGCGATGTTCGAGAACGGGCTGAGACGCTCCCAGGTATGCAGTTCCAGCGCATTCTGGCCCGCCTTGTTCTTGATGCCGGCCAGTACCGGCTGCAGGCGTTCGTTGGCCTGCTGGATCCGCTGCGGATCCTTGAGGCGCACGGCAATTTCACTGACTTCGGCGTCCGTCATGCGCAACAGTTCGCGGGCGTCATCGATGTGGATGTAGCCGTCGCGGCCCCCGGGGCCGGTGGCGCTCTCCAGCGTACCGCGCACCTTGAAGGTCTTGCCGTTGACCGAGCCGTCACGGTTGGTGGCGATCAGCACGACGGCATCGCCGGGGCTGACCTTCAGGCCGCGCGCGACCAGCACCGGGATCAACAGTTCGCCGCGCACGACCAGCGCACCATCTTTGTTGCCTTCAAGCCGGCGGCCGGCCAGCAGCGGCAGTACGGCCGCTTCGGCCGCGGGATCGATGCCGTTGATGCGCAGGCTGGTGGTCTCGGTGAAATTGCTGAACATGGCGCCGAACTTGATGCGGGGAGACACCGCGGCCACTGCGGGATCCTGATTCAATTCCTTGCTGACCCGTGCGACCACCTGCGGTGCCATGTTCAGATTCAGTGGCAGACTTTCTATTGAGGCCACATATCCCCTTCGATGAATCTGCAGATGGCCGAGCATCGAATCGGTGATCTGGCCGATCATCAACTGCTTGAACGAACCGCTGATGGCCATGAACAGCAGCACAGCAGTAACGCCGATGACGATCAGCAAGGAAGTCAGCAGGGTGCGGCGCTGGTAGCGGAGCAGGTTGCGCGCGGCGAGCTGGATGAGCTTAAGCATGGATGACTCCCGCGTTCGCGGCCAGCCGGCCGTCCTCCAGGGTGAAGGTTACTTCGGCCTCGCGCATGACTTTCGGATCGTGGGTCGAAAACACAAATGTGGTGCCGAGCTGGTCGCGCATTTTTTTCATCAACTCGATGATGCGACGTGCGGTGTCGTGGTCGAGGTTGGCGGTGGGTTCGTCGGCGAGCACCAGTTTCGAGTTCGAAACCAGCGCGCGGGCGACGGCGACGCGCTGCTTTTGTCCTCCCGAGAGCTGGTCCGGCCGTTTGTTGGCCTGGTCGGCCATGCCCACTGCATCCAGCATGGCCATTACCTGGGCACGGCGTTTTTCCGGCGGCCAGTTCTGCACCATGATCAGCGGGTATTCGATGTTTTCGTAGGCGGTGAACACCGGGATCAGGTTGAAGTCCTGGAAAATGAAGCCGATGTGATTGCCGCGGAATTTTGCGCTGGCACGCCGGTCAAGCGATGCGACATCGGTTTCGAGTACCGAAATGTGGCCGCTGGTGGGGTGATCCAGGCAGCCGATCATGTTGAGCACCGTGCTTTTTCCGCTGCCGGACGGGCCGACAAAGGCGACGAACGATGCCGGCTCGATGGTGAAGTCGATGCCGCGTACGGCCGGGACGTCGATATCACCGATGCGATAGGTTTTGGTGAGTCCTTCAGCGTGGATCAGGCTCATGCTTGCTGGTATCCGTTGAGGTTCGGAAAAGCCAAGTCTGACGTCGCCGCCGGTTCGAGTATTGACAAGGATCAATTCAGGCCGGGAAAAGAGCCGGGAAAGTGCGGGGACGCGGCGGCGGCCTTGGCCCTTTATAAGGGTTTCCCGGGCTGGAACACCAGGAAATACTGGTTTGGCAGAAAACCGTGTTCTTCAGCCAACCGGTAGCCGGCGCGTTGCAGTTCGGTCTTGACCTGTTCCGGCGCGATGCGCGCGGCTTTGGGCGGGCCTTCCGGTGAGTCCATCCGGAAGTCGATGATCGCCAGCTTGCCGCCGGGTTTTAGTGACGCCTGCAGCTCGCGGAAGTACTGTTCGCGATTTTCGACGTGGTGATAGACGTCGACAAGGATGACCACATCGGCTTTTTCCGGCAGCCGCGGGTCGCCCGGTTTTGCCTGCACCGCGCTGATGTTTTTCAGGCCTTCACGTTTGGCGCGGTCGGCGAGGTACTTCACCATGTCGGGTTCGGTGTCGAGGCCGTAGACCCGGCCCTGCGGCACCATGTGCGCGAAGCGTGCAGAGAAATAGCCCGTGCCCGAGCCGATGTCGGCGACGACTGCGTCCGGTTTCAGTTTCAGTGCCTGGATGACTTCATGCGGTTTCTGCCAGGCATCGCGTTTCGGATCGTCAAAAATCTTGGCCCAGTGCGCGGCGCCGCTGAAGCTGTGGTCGTGGCTGTGCGGCGATTGTGCTGCCGCCGGATTTGCAAGCAGTAACAGGCCGAGCGCGGCGGCTGGGATGGCGCTTTGGAGCAGCGGATATTTCATTTCAGTTCCTGAAAATGTTGCGGCTGTCACGGGTGGGCTCAGTGATTGTGTGCGGGTGTGGCAGGGGTCGTTGCGCCGCGTGGACCGCCGGAGCCCATGGCCATGCGCGCGTTCAGGCCGCGATGGAAGGCAGCAGGCCCTTCGTTCACCAGCTCAGTGACTTCACCGGCGTGGGCCTGCAAGGCAGCCACCAGTTTGGCGTCGGTCGACGTGCGGGTGACGATGGCGCCCTTGTCGGTCATTTTGACCACGGACCTGATCTTGTCCGCGTTGTCGAAAATCACCGGCAGCGTCGTGCTGAAAATGTTGAATTCGCGGCCGTCTTTAAGCCGGCCCGACATGCTGGCGACATGCGCCTTGATCGCCTGCGCTATTTTCGGATCGTCGGATTCGGTGACGGTTGTGATGCCGTCGGGCAGCAGGGTCACGGTGCGGTTTATTTTCGCATTGTTGTGCACCAGGTCCATCACCAGCCCCATGTCGGTGGCCGAGTTGGCGTCCTGTTTGGTCAGCATTGCGGCTGGGCCCATGCCGCGTCCCATCATCGGGCCATGTCCTGCGGCGCCGTGGTCGTGGTTCATGCCGGAACCGGTGGATTGGGCGGATACCGTGGCTGCAGCGAATACCAGCGCTGCAGCAAGGGCAATGGCGATCTGGCTGCTGTGTTTCATGTTGTTTCTCCTCTGTTCCGGAAAAGAAGAAGGGACGACTGTTGCCGCCCCTCCCGTTGCGGCTTAGTGCTTGTGCTCTTCGTTGCCGCGGTTGCGGCCCTGCGGACCACGGTGTTCCGGCATGGTGATGCCTTTTTCCGCGGCGCGTTTCTGCATTTCGGCGCGGTTGGCCGATGCGATCTGCTGGCGCTCTTCGGGGGTTTTCGCGGCGCGCATTTTTTCCTGCATCGCGCTGCGTTCTTCCGGAGTGACCAGCGACTGCGCGCCGTGGCTGCCATGGCCCCTGGTTTCGCCACGTTTGGCGTGTTTGTCGCCGTCGTGGTTCATGCCTTTGTGCATGCGGTCTTTCATGTCGTGCTGCATGCCCTGGTGCTGGCCGCCCTGCACACCGTGTTCCATGTTGCCGTGCATCTGGCCCGGCTGGGCGTAGGCGGCGGTAACACCGAGGGTCAGTGCGATGGCGATTGCGGTTTTGTTGAGCTTGTTCATGGTCTCTTCCTTTGCAATGGTTGTGGTTTATGCCGGATTGCCCCTGATCGTCCGGTTCTGCGGTTCCGGGCTTTCCTGACGCCCTGATTAACGCATTAGCCTGTAAATCAACTGTTGCCGGCAAGGGGCTTTTGGTATCGCTGCTTTGCAGTCCGGAACGCATTGATACACTGCGATACAATTTTTCCGGCCGGCGGGTCGCTCCTCCGGTATAAACAGCGCATGACTGCCCCCGACCACATCCTGGTGGTGGATGACGACACGGAAATCCGCAACCTGCTGCGCGAATACCTGCAGCAGCAGGGTTACCGCGTCACTGCCCTCGCCGACGGCAGGGGCTTGCGCGCGGCGGTGGATACTGCCCCGCCTGACCTGGTCATCCTCGACGTCATGATGCCCGGCGAAGATGGCCTGACGCTGTGCCGGGAATTGCGCGCGCGTTCGGGGGTGCCGATCATCATGCTCACCGCACGCGGCGAGGAAACCGATCGCATCGTCGGCCTCGAACTGGGCGCCGATGATTACATCGCCAAACCGTTCAGCCCGCGGGAGCTGCTGGCGCGCATCAAAAGTGTGCTGCGCCGCGCGCGGGCTTTGCCGGAAAACCTGCGGCACGAGGAATCCGGCGTGTTCCGTTTTGCCGGCTGGACGCTGGATGCGGCGACCCGCAACCTGACCTCACCCGCCGGTGTGGTGGTGGCGCTGAGCGGCACCGATTTCCGCCTGCTGAAAATATTTGTTGACCATCCCAACCGCGTGCTGACCCGCGACCAGTTGATCGACCTGATGCTGGCGCGTGAAGCCGGACCGTATGACCGCGCAATCGACGTGCAGGTCAGCCGCCTGCGCCAGCGCCTCGGCGAGGATGCGAAAGAACCGGCGATCATCAAGACCGTACGCGGCCAGGGTTATGTATTTGCCGCGCATGTCGAGGCGGGTGTGCGATGAGCCTGCTGCCGCGTTCCTTGTTCAGCCGCCTCACGCTGGTGCTGTTGGGTGGCCTGCTGACTGCGCAACTGCTAAGTTTTGCCGTGCACATGCACGACCGCGGCGAATTGCTGGCTCAGGCCAGCGGCATGCAGTCGGCGCAGCGCATTGCCGACATCGTGCGCCTGCTCGATACGCTGACGCCGGCGGAGCGCCTGCGCATCGCCAAGGTCATCAGCGCGCCGCCGCTGACGGTGGCGCTGGATCGCGGCCCGCTGGCCGCCCCCGGTGCCGGAACTGATGCCGGTGCGCGGGCGATGATCTTCACCACGCTGCTGCGGCAGTTTCTCGGTGATCAGCGGCCGGTCGTGGTCGGCATGGCAGAGGGAGTGTCCCGGCGGGGAGAAGGACACGGCAGGCGATGGGCGAACGGCGACGATGATCACGACTGGTGGCCGCCGATGATGCGCCATGGTGGCCAGCCCGGCGGCGGTCCTGCGTTTGTCGCGCAGGTGCGGCTGCAGGACGGCACGCTGGCAACCTTCGATGCCCGTCAGCCGCAGGCGACCGAGAACTGGCCGTACCGCGTGTTGCTGAGCATCACGCTTTTGCTGGCCGCGGTGATCGCGGTGTCGCTGGTGGCGGTGCGCTGGGCGACAAGGCCGCTGAAAACGCTGGCCGATGCTGCGGACGAACTGGGCAAAAACATCAACCGCCCGCCGCTGGCGGAAACCGGCCCGACCGAGGTGGCGAGCGCGGCACGTGCCTTCAATACCATGCAGTCGCGGCTTGCAACATATCTGCGCGAACGCACCCAGGTTCTGGCGGCGATGTCGCATGACCTGAAGACGCCGATCACGCGGCTGCGCTTGCGGGCGGAACTGCTGGAGGATGCGGATCTGCGCGCCAAGTTCGGTGGCGACCTGCAGGAAATGGAGACCATGGTGTTGTCCGCGCTGGATTTTCTGCGCGGCATGGACAACGGCGAGCCGGTGCAGCCGGTCGACGTGATGGCCTTGCTCGAAAGTCTGCAGGCGGATCTGCGCGAGACCGGGGGCACGGTGACCATCAGCGGATCGGCCGCGGGCCCGTATCCGGGGCGGCCGCAGGCACTGAAACGTTGCCTGGCGAATGTATTGGAAAACGCGATCAAGTACGGCAAGTCTGCGCGGGTTGTCATTGATGACAACGCCGGGCGGCTGCAAATCAGCATCCTTGATGAAGGCCCGGGCCTGCCGCCGGACCAGCTGGAAAAAGTGTTCGAGCCGTTTTACCGAGTCGAGGGTTCGCGCAACCGCGATACCGGCGGCACCGGGCTGGGGCTGGCGATTGTGAAGAATGTCGTGGAACTGCACGGTGGCAGCATCGAACTGCGCAATCGCGCGGAAGGCGGGCTGGTGGCGGTGCTGACGCTGCCGCGCATGCGCAATCCGGGATTGCCGCCGCGGTGATTATGCACGGGTGAATCGACATCTGATGACCTGACATGGACCCCATGACTTCCAATGCGACGCGCAATGCCGCCGACGAACTGAATCATGGTTGCGACTGTCGTACCCTGGATCAGGATCTGTTGCGCCAGCGCCTGGAAAGCGATCCCGGGCTGAGCGGCATTGCGCAAAGCATCGGGCAGACCCGGCCTCATTTGTTTTCGGATACGGTGGTATTTGTCTCGCGCCCGATGGCGGACACCATTACACGTACGGTGGAGCTCATCGAACAGGTCATTGCGCTGCCGGCCTACCAGGAGCTGGCGTTGTCGCGGGCACCTAGAATTGCGCGAAGCGCATTCGGACCTCTCGGCGTGTTCATGGGCTACGACTTTCACGTTGGCGCGCAGGGGCCGTGGCTGATCGAGATCAATACCAATGCAGGTGGCGCGCTGCTAAATGCGGCGCTGGCACGTGCCCAGCATGCCTGTTGCGAGGTGATGCAATGGGCCTATACGCCGGGCCATGAATTGCCAGCGGTGGAGCAGGAGTTCTGCGACATGTTCCTGGCCGAGTGGCGTCTGCAACGCGGCGGTGCGCCGGCTGGCGAAGTGGCTATCGTCGATGACGGGCCTGCCGCCCAGTACCTGGCGCCAGAGTTCGAATTGTTTCGGCAGATGTTCCGGCGTAACGGCCTGTCTGCGCGCATTGCCGACCCGCAGGAGTTCGAGTGGCGGGAAGGCAGGCTCTGGCACCAGGGCAGTGTTGTCGGCATGGTTTACAACCGGCTGACCGATTTCTATCTTGCCGAGCCCGGCCACCAGGCTTTGCGCCAGGCCTACGAGGCGGGTGCTGTCGTGCTGACCCCGCACCCGCGCGCCCATGCGCTGCACGCGGACAAGCGCAATCTGATCACACTGAGCGATGACCGGTTATTGAGTAACTGGGGGGTGCCTGCGGTTGTTCGTGATTCGCTCAAGGCCGCAATTCCCCGAACATATACGGTCACCGCAGAAAACGCGGATGATCTGTGGAGTCGGCGCCGGCAACTTTTTTTCAAACCATTCGCTGGTTACGGTGCTAAGGCGGCCTACCGAGGCGACAAGCTGACGCGCCGGGTCTGGGGCGAGATTCTCGCTGGCGATTTTGTGGCGCAGGAATTGGTGCCCCCGGGCGAGCGCCTGGTGGCAGTCGACGGCGTTCGAACCGACCTGAAGTTCGATGTCCGCGCGTACACCTACGCCGGCAAGGTGCAACTCCTCGCCGCGCGCATCTATTCGGGCCAGACCACCAATTTCCGCACCCCGGGTGGCGGTTTTGCACCGGTGGTCGTGGCGCCCTAGCCCGAGCCATGCTGTTTGCATGATCCATATCAAGCGGTCCCGGCATGCAACCGCCATACTGATGGCGGTATCCTCCGCATGAAGTTGAGGTTCTCCGGTTTCGACGAAAGCCTGTTTTGATGGACTTTTTGTTCTCATCGGTCTGGCCCGTGCTGCATGGAGGTCTGGGCAACCTCGCCGCTTACCTCGCGGCGCATGTGCTGCTGTGCCTGCTGCCGGCTTTTTTTATCGCCGGCGCGATGGCGGCGCTGATCCCGACCGAGACCATCACGCGCTTCCTCGGCCGCAATTCGAGCAAGGCGGTGTCCTATCCGGCGGCCGCAGCGGCGGGTTCGCTGCTCGCCGTGTGTTCCTGCACCATCGTGCCGCTGTTCGCGGGCATCTACAAAAAGGGCGCGGGCCTGGGGCCGGCGATCACCTTCCTGTTTTTCGCGCCGGCGGCGAACATCCTGGCGCTGGTTTATACCGGCGGCATCATCGGCCCCGATCTCGCTTTCGCCCGGCTGTTCCTGTCGCTGATCTTTGGCATCGGCATCGGCATGATCATGGCGATGGTGTTTCGCGCCGACGATGCCGCGCATGAAATCGAAGCCGACGGATTGTTCGCCCATCATGGCGGCGCCGGCGTGACGCAGGGCGCGCTGCTGTTGCTGTTGGCGTGGATCGTGCTGCTGCTGGCAGGAACGCTCAAGCTCGGTTTCCTGACCGGCGCCCACCTGCAATTCGACCTGCCGCTGACTGCCGCCGCGTCATGGCAGGGCACCCTGAATCAACTGGTGCCTTACGATGCGAACAAGGGCGAGGAGGGCGTGTCGATCCAGGGCGTGGCACTGATCGCGCTGCTTGCCGCCATCGGCTGGAGCGCGTGGCGCGGCCTGGAAAACATCCAGGACGGCGCCAACCACTGGACCCGGGCGAGCCTGGCGCTGATTGCTGCAACGCTGCTGCTGGCCTCGCTTTCGGTGCAGGCCATGCCCGCCGGACTGCGTGTCGGGCTCACTGGCAAATTTTTCGGCGTCGCCGCCATGCTGGCAGCAGTGTACTGGATCGTCCGCAACCGCCTGGCAGCGGAAGCAGTTCGCGACTGGCTGTGGGAGTCCTGGCGCTTCGTGAAGCAGATTTTTCCATTGCTGGTGATCGGCGTGTTCGTCGTCGGCATGATCCGCGTGCTGATCCGCCCGGAATGGATCGAGGCGCTGGCCGGCGCCAACACCGTGCTCGGCAACCTCGCCGGCGTCACCTTCGGTGTGTTCATGTATTTCCCGACGCTGGTCGAAGTGCCGATCGCACGCATGTTCCTCGACCTCGGCATGCACCGCGGGCCGCTGCTGGCGTACCTGATGGCCGACCCGGAGCTGTCGTTGCAGAGCATACTAATCATCGCCGCGATCATTGGCCGCAAAAAGGCCTGGACTTATGTCGGTCTGGTCGCGCTGTTCAGCGCCAGCGCCGGCATGACCTACGGCGCCTGGGTCGATGGCGTTTCGCTGTGGATGCTGGCCCTGGTGCTGGCGGGATTTGTCGCAGTACTGGCGATGCTGCTGATGGTCGCCGGCCGCAATGCAGCTTCAGTGAAAGGAGTCTGATCATGATCACCATCAAGGTTCTCGGTTCCGGTTGCGCCAACTGCAAAAAACTGGAAGAAGTGGTGCGCACCGCCGCAGGCCTGGTGCAGGTCGAAGCGGAAATCCTCAAGGTAACCGACATGCAGGAGATCATCGCCAGCGGCGTGCTCAAAACGCCGGGCCTGATGATCAACGGCAAACTGCTGTCATCGGGGCGCATTCCGGCGCCGGCAACGGTGGCTGACTGGATTCGCGCAGCTGCTTAGAGCGCGTAACAAAATGGCCGTTCGTGGTGATGCTGAGCCTGTCGATGCATCGAAATGAACGGCGGTTATGTCCATTTTGTTGCGCGTTCTAAATTTTCATTTAAAAATAAATATTTACAAAATACCTGGGCAGCGACGCCTTGATCTCCCGAGGTTGTCGCCGCCGGTTCATATTTCAGTTCTCCAGCAACTTCAGTCGCTGCACTTTGCCCGAAGGTCCCTTGGGTAGTTCAGTAACGAACTTGATGATCTTCGGCGACTTGTAAGGCCCGAGTTCCTGTTTTGAAAACGCCGTCAGCGTTTCCACCGAACATTCCACACCCGGTTTCAGGATCACGCAGGCCATGATCTCCTGGCCGTAGTTGGCGTCGGGGATGCCGACTGCCGCGGCTTCGAGTACGGCCGGGTGTTTCAGCAGCGCTTCGTCGATTTCGCGCGGCGCGATGTTTTCGCCACCCTTGATGATCAGTTCCTTGATGCGGCCGGTGACAAAGACAAAACCGTCTTCGTCCATGTAACCGAGGTCGCCGCTGTGCAGCCAACCGTCGGGTTCCAGGGTCTTGGCGGTGTTTTCCGGATCCTTGTAATAAGCGGTCATCACGTTGTCGCCGCGCAGCATCAGTTCGCCGGGTGTGCCGCGCGGCTGTTCGCGACCGGTAGCGGGGTCGATGACCTTGGCTTCGTTGCCCCAGGCGGTGCCGGGGCTGCCGATTTTGCGTTTTGCCGGATCGTACGGATTGGTGAAGCAGGGCGCGTTGGTTTCGGTCATGCCGAAGGTTTCGATGATGCTGATATCGAATCTCTGTTCGAACGCACGGTGCAGTTCCGGCGGCAGCGGTGCCGAGGCCGAGCGGCAGAACTTGACGCGTGATGCGTCCAAGCTTTTTTCCTTGGGTGTCGGCGCATTCATCAGATAGGCGATGATGGTCGGCACCACGTTGATCCAGGTGCACTGGTAATTTGTTGCCAACTCCCAGTAGTTGCTGACGCTGAAGCGTTGCGGCATGACCACGCTGCCGCCGTGCACCAGCGGCGCCACCGTGGTCACGATCTGGCCGTTGATGTGGTACAGCGGCATTGCGCACAGCACGCGATCTTTCGCCGTCAGTTCATGCGCGGCGCTGGTGAATTCGCCGCCGGCGCAGACGCTGCGGTTGGACAACACGCAGCCCTTGGGTTTGCCGGTGGTGCCGGAGGTGTACATCAGCAGCGCGTCGTCGGTTTCGGTGACTTCCGGGAGTTTTACGTCAGGCAATGCGGCCCGGTCAAAAATTTCCTGCGCGTCGGGATCGATCGCGATGACGGTGATTTCGCGGTTGATGCCGGCGAGTGCGGTTTTCAGCCGTTCGGCGAATTCCCCGCTGGTGAACACCACGCGGGTGTCGGAATGTTCCAGCACATAGGCGAGTTGCGAGGGCTGGGCCAGAAGGTTCAGCGGCGCGACCATGAAGCCGCCGTACATCACGCCGATCAGCAACCGCGCGGTCTGATAACTGTTGTGCAGCATCAGCGCGACCTTGTCGCTTTTGTTGATGCCCATGCCGAGCAGGAAGCGCGTGAGGTCCTGCGAATCGCGCTGCAGTTGCGCGTAATTCATGGTTGCGCCGGTTTCGGGCGCGATCAGCCAGGTGGCGGTAGGCTGTTCCGCAGCGCGACGATCAACGTAATGACGGATGGTGCGCATAAAGGCTTTTTACCGCCAAGACGAGAAAAGCTTTTAACCGCCAAGACGCCAAGAACGCCAAGAAAAACAAAATCGGAACAAAAACCTTGAGGACTTTCATATTTTGCTTTTCGTTTAAAGGTTCTCTTGGCGTTCTTGGCGTCTTGGCGGTAAATGGGTTTCAGGCCCCGTATTTTTTACGGTAGTCGCCAAAGATATCGTCCACCGACGGTTCACGCGGCGGGATTACGCGCACGATGCGCGTGGTGTTCATGAAGTGGCTGTAGTTGAGGTTTTCCGAAAAACTGTTGCCGCCCCAGGTGCCGCAGCCCATGGTCAGCGAAAATGGCAGGCCGTTGTCGAAGCTGCCGCCGTTGGCGATGGCGTGGGCCTGGTTGACGATCACCCGGCACACCGTCATCTCAACTCCAAGCCTTTGAATTTGTTCATTATTTTTTGTGTGTATGCCGCAGGAGTGGCCGTCGCCCTGATAGTCGTAGATGGCGCGCAGCGTTTTGAAGGCATGGTCGAAATCGCGCGCTTTGTAGAGCGTCATCACCGGCGAAAGTTTTTCGCCGGAGAAGGGGGCGGCCTTTCCGGTATTTTCTTCCTCAACCATCAGGCATTTCGCGTTGACGAGTTCGGGACGCGTGAGTCCGGCCACGGCGCAGATTTTGGCGACGCTTTGCGCGGTGACCGCGGGGGACAGTTTGCCGCCGGGGAACATGGTTTTTTGCAGCGTCTCTTTTTCCGCCGCAGTCAGCGGTACGCCACCGACGGCGGTCAAGGCCTTGATCATGCGGTCATACACCGCGGCGTGGATGATTACGCTGTTTTCCGACGAGCAGCTGGTCGCGTTGTCGAAAATCTTCGAGCGCATGATTTTTTCGGCAGCATCGGTGAGATCAGCGCTTTCATCGACGATCACCGCAACATTGCCGGCGCCGACGCCCAGCGCGGGTGTGCCGCTGGAATAACCGGCACGCACATTGGCCTGCGATCCGGTGACGACCACCAGGTCGCACTGGCGCATCAGTTCCTGGCTCAATTCCTTGGTCACCGGTTGCGGCAGCGTCTGCACCAGGTCAGCCGGGGCGCCGATACGTGCGAATTCGGCATGGATGAATTCCAGCAGTTTCGCCGCCGTCGTACAGCCTTTGGGCGACGGCGACAGGATCACGGCATTTCCGCATTTCAGCGCGTTGATGATGTTGTTGGCGGGTGTCGCGCCGGGATTGGTCGAAGGCACGACCGCGGCAACGACGCCGACCGGGCGCGCGATTTCGGTGATGCCCAGCTCCGGGTATTCGGCGAGTACACCGGTGGAAACGGCACCCTGCAGGTCGCGCAGCAGGCCGAGGGTCTTGCGGTGGTTTTTGTTGATCTTGTCGGCGACGTTGCCGAGGCCGGTATCGCGCACGGCGATTTCGGCGAGCATCCTGTTGCGGCCCGGTTCCATGATCGCCCAGCCGGCGGCGGTGACCAGTTCGTCGAGCTGCGCCTGCGAGTATTTTGCGATCGCGGCCTGCGCTTCTCTCGCGCGCGCGACCAGCGCAGCGATGGTTTGTGCGGCGGCGGATGCGGCCGGGGTTTCAACAGCGGACATACGGACTCCCTGACTGAATTAGCTGCGCTTGCCCGCCTGCCGCAAATGGCGAATCAGCGGGTAGATCAGCGTGATTATAGCGACGCACATGATTGCACTGGCGACGGGGCGGGTGAAGAACACCGTCCAGTCGTTGTTGAAACTGATCATGGTGGTCATGAAACTGGATTCGGCTAGCGGACCGAGGATGATGCCCAGCACCATCGGTGTAATCGGAAAGCGGAAGCGCTCGAACAGGTAACCAACGATGCCGAACACCACCATCAGCCAGACGTCAGTCAGGCTGTTGCGTGCGGCGAAGGCGCCGAGCAGGCAGCACATCACCACGTAGGCCGAGACGATGACTTCCGGCAGGTCGAGCACCTTGACCATGAACTTGGTGGCGAAATAACCGATTACGCACATCACCGCGATGCCGACGAATACCGAGGCAAACATTGCATAGATGATATGGCTGGACGTCTGGAACACCTGCGGGCCCGGTTGCAGGCCGTGCAGCAGGAAGGCGCCGAGGATGATTGCCGTGGCGCCGCTGCCGGGGATGCCCATGGTCACCAGAGGAATGATCGCGCCGCCGACGGATGCTGTTGCGGCGACCTGTGGTGCGACGATGCCTTCGGGGATGCCGGTACCCATCTTGTGCCTGTTCTTGCCGTACTGGTTTTCAATGCCGTAGGACAGAAACGAGGCAACGGTTGCGCCGGCACCTGGCACGATGCCGATCAGGATGCCCGCCAGCGCGCTACGGATGAACGTGGCTTTCATCGCCAGCACTTCGCCAAGGCCGGGGAGCCGGGTGCGGATGTCGCCGACCTTGTCCAGTTGCGGCGAGCGAAAACCCTGTTCCATGCGCATGAACACTTCACCCAGACCGTAGGCGCCGACCATCACTACCAGGTAATCGATGCCGTCGGCGAGTATCGGGATGCCGAAGGTGAAACGGTGTGCGCCGTAGGTATCGTCAACGCCGACTGTGGCGAGCAGGAGCCCTGCGCAAAGGCTGATCAGCGCATTGGCCAGCGTACCCCCGCCCAGGGAGACGACGCTGACCAGACCGAAAAAGATGATCGAGAAATATTCCGGCGACGAAAATGTCAGCGCGATTTTGGCCACCGGATGCGCCAGCAGCACCATCACCGTCGCTGCCACCATGCCGCCGAAAAATGCGGCAATCAGCGTCCAGCCCAGCGCTTTTGCGGCCTGGCCCTTGCGTGCCATCGGATAGCCGTCCCACAGCAGCGGCACGTCTATGGGCTCGCCCGGCACTCGGAACAGGATGGAAGTCCATGCGCCGGCATAAGTGCCCGACACGTACATTGCAGTGAGCAGGATGATTGCGGGCGTAACGGCCATGCTGTAGGTGAACGGCAGTGCCAGTACCACGCCCATCACCAGTGTCAGGCCGGGAAGCACGGCCACCAGCAGTCCAAGCACGATGCCGATGACCAAGAACAGCAGGTTTACCGGTTGCATGACCTGTAAAAAACCCTGCGCCAGCAATATGAGTGTGTTGTCCATTCAGCGGATGCCCATCAGCCGCATCAGCAGGATGGAAACCTGCGCAAAAGGATCGCTGCCGATGGGCAGTGACACGTAAACCAGTTTCATGAATATGAACATCAGCAGCAGTGCACCGCCGATGCTCAGTGCGGCAGTAATTTTTTTGTCGCGGTAGCCGCCGATGACCAGGAATGCCGCAAGGTAGGCAGAGGTGGTCAGGAAAAAACCGGTGGTGCCCACCAGTGCCACGTAACCCAGTGTGGCCGCCATACCGGAGAGCAGGCGCCACGGATGGCTGGCGGTGGGCAGTTCAGCCGGCGGCAATTTTTCTCCGGGCGCGGCCTCAATGCCATGGGTAATATTTTCGAGTGCACCGCCAATATCCTGGCCAGGATGTTTGGTGAACACGATGCGCGCGATTTCGCAGGCGCAGACCAGGATCATCAGCCCGAGAATCAGTTTCGGCCAGGCATCCGGGCCGAGGACCCCGGCGCGGTGGTGGAAATCGAACTGCGTGGCGACGTAGAACAGGAGCAGCCCCACAGTGCTGACCAGCGCATAGGGCGCAAGCTGGCGCAGGCGTGCATGGAACGGCATGGGCATTGAGGGTCGTTGCTTATGCGGAACCCGCGTTGCCCCGCCGGAGCGGAGCAACGCGGTGCGGCGGCATCAGTTTTTCGGCGCGTATTTGCGCATGGCGTCGAGTTCGCCTTTCATGAACGCAGCGGCGGCAGCGGCGGGCACGAAGCTGTCGGCGTCGGCAAACTGCTCTTTCAGCCAGTTCTTGTAGTCATCGGTGCCGGCGACCTTGGCCAGCGCGTCGGATACTGCCTTGACGCGGGTTGCATCGGTGCCGGCCTTCATCAGCACGGCACGGAACTGGTTGATGATGATGTCGTAGCCAAGTTCCTTGCCGGTGGGCACGTCCTTGAACGCCGGGAACCGCTTGTCGGCGAAAATCACCACCGGGCGCATCTGCTTGCCATCGAGGAAACTTTTTACGTCGCCCAGTTGTTCGTACACCAGATCGGCGTGGCCACCAAGTACCGAGGTGTAACGCTCAGCCGGCTTGGCGAAAGGCACAGACTGCATTTTCAGGCCTTTGGCAGTGAAGTAGATGACATGCAGATCGTCGGCGCTGCCAAAACCGGTGACACCGACTTTCAGCGGCCGTTTTTTGGCTTCGGCCTCAACATCCTTCCAGGTTCTCAGAGGGCTGTTTTCGGCAACAAAAAAGGCCGAAGGTTGCTGGATCATGATCGCTGCGGGCGTGACATCGGCGAGTTTCCATTTGGTCGCGGCGTCCATCTGCAGCGCCATGGTGTCGGCAATGAATACCGAGATTGAGTAACCGTCACTGGGTGCGGTCAGCATCTTGACCAGACCGGTTTGCCCGGTTGCCCCGGCGACGTTGATCACCGGCAACGAAACGCCCAGCGCTTTTTCCAGGCCCGGCGCGATTTTTCGTGCGAGCTGGTCGGCGCCGCCGCCGGGTCCCCAGGGAACGACAAATTCAATCGGACGCGAAGGGTATTTTTCCTGAGCGATTGCCTGCGTGGTAACTGCAAGCGCGCCTGTCGTGGTGATGCAGGCCGCGAGCAGAATTCTCTGTATCAAAGCGGTAGTCATGCGATCTCCTTTGGTGTTGGCTGCGTTGCACGCCTGTTTTTTTTATTGCGGAAACCGGCCGGTAATCCGGATTGTCGGCAGCCGCGTCGCGCGCAAGGCAAGGTTAGTCAAAGCGCCAGCCAAATGCAAACGCTTTCATTTGGGCCGTGCCGGCGTTGTCGCGATTGGTGCGACGGATTTGGAATGCGCAATGAAAACAACGCGCTTTGGACTGCCCGTCGCGGTGGGGGCGGGACATTGCGGCACGCGCCAAGCATGCCGGCTGCCTGTCCGCCTGAAGGATGGTTGTGATGCTGCGCGTCCGCTTCGACCAGCGCGGATTGCTGCCTGATTGCGGGCTCATCGCAGGAATGATGCGCATGCATGCCTTATTCCATGTAAGCACCGGTTTGCTGTGCGTGGTTGACAAAAATTGTTAGACTCCGGGTTCCGCAAAACGACAACACCAGTTTATGAAATGGCAGAACAAAAATATTTCAAATTCCAGGGAAAAATCGTTTTCGTCGGTTTCGGTTCTGTCGCGCAGGGCGTATTGCCGCTCCTGTTGCGCCACATCGACATTCCGAAAGAGCGCATTTCCATCATCACCGCGCATGAGCGCGGACGCGCCGAAGCCGCATCGTTCGGCATCCATTACGAAATAAATCCCCTGACGCGCGAAAACTATCGCGCGATCCTCGGCCCCAGGCTGGAGCGGGGCGATCTGCTGATCAACCTGTCAGTCGATGTGGCGAGTTCCGCGCTGATCGAGTTTTGCTGCGAGCACGGCATTCTCTATACCGACTCGTGCATCGAGCCCTGGGCGGGTGGTTACACCGATCAATCAGTTTCCGCATCCCGCCGTTCCAACTACGGACAGCGGGAGGAAGTGCTGGAACTGCGTAAAAAATTCCCGACCGGACCGACGGTGATTCCGACGCATGGCGCCAACCCCGGGCTGATTTCGCACTGGGTGAAGCAGGCGTTGGTCAACCTGGCGAAGGACATTCTCGGACAAACCACGATTCCGCGGTCGAAAGCGGAGTGGGCGCAACTGGCGATGGAACTGGGCGTGAAGAGCATCCATTGCTCCGAGCGCGATACTCAGTACGCCTTGCCGCGCAAACGTCCCGGCGAGTTCGTCAACACCTGGTCGGTCGATGGTTTCATCGGCGAAGGTTCGCAGCCCTGTGAACTGGGCTGGGGCTCGCACGAAAAGCATTTTCCGCCGGAAGGGCAGCATCATGACCACGGCTGCAAGGCGGCGATTTTTCTGAATCGTCCCGGCGCGTCGGTGAAAGTGCGCACCTGGACACCCAATGCCGGCGCCTTCCACGGTTTCCTGATTACGCACGGCGAAGCGATTTCGATTTCGGATTACCTGACCGTCAGAAAAGGCGATCAGGTGCTGTACCGGCCGACCTGCCACTACGCCTACCATCCCTGTGATGACACCGTGCTGTCAGTGCACGAACTGGCCGGACGCAACTGGGTGGGGCAGGAAGAGCGCAGGCTGTATCGCGACGAGATCACCGAGGGCACCGACGAACTGGGCGCGCTGCTGCTGGGCCACAAGAAGGGTGCTTACTGGTACGGCTCGCAGCTGTCGATTGACGAGGCGCGCAAACTGGCGCCGTACAACAATGCGACCAGCCTGCAGGTGGCGGCTGGCGTGCTCGGCGGCATCGTGTGGGCGATGGAGAATCCGGACGCCGGCATCATCGATCCCGAAGACATGGATTACCGTCGCGTGCTGGAGCTTGCCAAGCCCTATCTGGGCAAGGTGGTCGGTGCCTATTCGGACTGGACGCCGCTGCAGGGACGCAACCATCCGTTTGTCGAGGACGTTGATACTTCCGATCCCTGGCAATTCAAGAATGTCCGCGTGACCTGAGACCGGTGGTTCGTACCGGTTAGTTATCATTTGCTGATGGAACCGCCGAATCTCCCGCAACTCCCCCATGCCTTTGTCGCAGAACCTTCGGACTGGGTGCGGCGCTGGGCGCCGCTGGTAGGTCGTGGCGGTCCGGTGCTGGACGTGGCCTGCGGCGGTGGTCGCCATGCGCTGTTTTTTGCCACGCACGGCCATCCGGTGGCAGCAGTCGACCGTGATCCCGCGGCGATCGCCGCACTGGCGGGGCAATCCGGCATTACTGCCTTGTGCGCCGACATCGAGATGGGGCCCTGGCCTTACGCCGGACAGCTGTTTGCCGCCGTGGTGGTTACCAATTACCTGCACCGGCCGCTGTTTCCGGCGCTGATGGCGGCACTGGCCCCGGGCGGGGTGCTGATTTACGAGACTTTTGCGCAGGGCAACGAGGCGTACGGTCGTCCCGCCAACCCGGATTTTCTGCTGCAGCGGGGCGAATTGCTGCGTGCCGTGGGGGCTACCCGGGTGGTGGCCTATGAGGATCTGTATGTGGAGCAACCTAGGCCGGCGATGGTGCAGCGCATTTGCGCCGTGGTCACGGCTGGCTTAATCGGCGAAAATCCTTTTTAATTCAACCGGTTTTCGCGGCGCAACAACTGCCGGTTCAAATTGACCTGATTCGGTGCAGTCGGTAAAATCCGACGGTTTACTCAAGCTGGACCGGAAATGCGGGTCAAGTTCGTCGCAGGTAACTGGAAAATGAATGGCAATCTGGCCTCCAACGAGGCCTTGTTGCATCTTCTGGTGCCGGCTCTTTCGGAAATTGTCGCTGTCGAAACGGTTGTTTGTCCGCCACATGTTTATCTGTCGCAGGTGCGTCCGTTGCTCGGTGGTTCGAAAACGGCACTGGGCGGACAGGACTTGTGTCAGTACGGCAACGGTGCCTACACCGGTGGTGTTTCGGCGGCGATGCTCAAGGATCTGGGTTGCAGCCATGTGATCGTCGGGCATTCCGAGCGGCGTGCGCTGTTCGGTGAGATCGATGATCTGGTGGCGGAAAAGTTTGCAGTGGCGCAGCAGGCGGGATTGATACCGATCCTGTGCGTCGGTGAAACGCTGGTGGAACGCGAAGCCGGAACGACCGAAGCGGTGGTGGCCCGGCAGTTGCAGGCGGTGATCAAGCTTTCGGGTGTGGCGGCGTTGCGGAATTCGGTAATTGCCTACGAACCGGTGTGGGCAATCGGCACCGGCAAGACGGCAACACCGCAGGAAGCGCAGGCCGTGCATGCTTTCATCCGCGGCAAGGTGGCGGATGCGGATCCTGCAGTGGCTGGTGCGGTGCGTATTGTGTATGGCGGCAGTGTGAAGGCGGCGAATGCCGGGCAGTTGTTTGCGATGCCCGACATTGACGGCGGTCTGATCGGTGGCGCCGCGCTGGTGGCTGAAGAATTTACTGCGATCTGCCGGGCGGCGGCGCAGAAACATTAAGGTGGGAATGGCATGGAAGTCGTGATTCTGGTGGTACACGTGATTGCAGCGCTGAGCATCATCGGTCTGGTGCTGCTGCAGCATGGCAAGGGCGCCGACATGGGCGCGGCATTCGGCAGCGGTTCGGCGGGCAGCGTGTTTGGTTCGTCCGGCTCCGCGAATTTTCTAAGTCGCACCACGGCGGTTATCGCGACGATATTTTTTGTCACCAGCATCGGCCTGACCATATTCTCGTCGAAGAAAACCGTTGATAAGGGCATCATGACGCAGCCGGTGGAGCAGCCGGCACAGTCGTTGCCCGGGCAGATTCCGACACCGCCGGTATCAGCGCCAGCATCCGTGGTACCGGTGCCCTCAGCGCCGGCCGCCGCCGGCGACACCAAAGCTGGAGATATACCCAAGTAAGTTACGCAAGTCAGCGGGGGTGGTGAAACCGGGTAGCCGGCATCATCACAGCAACACATAAGTCGACGTGGTGGAATTGGTAGACACGCCGTCTTGAGGGGGCGGTGGCGAAAGCCGTGAGAGTTCGAGTCTCTCCGTCGACACCAGATTGAAGTGGTAGTGGTGTGCAGCAGTGCAGGGGGCGCCCGCGGTGCGGGTCGCATAGTTTCACGTAACGTTGCAGAAGGCAGCAGATGCTGGAAGGTTATTTTCCGATTCTGATGTTTATCGCCGTAGGCCTCGCCTTCGGCGTCGCTCCGGTTGCCGCCGGCTGGATCGCCAGCCGTGTCGTCGGGTCACACCGTCCCGGCGAACAGAAACTGTCCCCCTATGAGTGCGGCTTCGAAGCCTTCGAAGACGCGCGCATGCGTTTCGACGTGCGTTATTACCTGGTCGCGATCCTGTTCATCCTGTTCGACCTTGAAATCGCCTTCCTGTTTCCGTGGGCCGTGGTGTTGCAGGAAATCGGCCTGTTCGGGTTCTTTTCCATGATGATTTTCCTCGCCATTCTGGTCGTAGGTTTCATCTATGAATGGAAAAAAGGAGCGTTGGAATGGGAGTGAAACCGTGAGCTACCTGACGAGGGGCCCCATCTTGATGGGGATCGGCAGTCAAGCGAGCGGTTTCGGGCGCCGACACCCGCATGGGTATTGCTTGCGTAAACAGTTCGGAGGCGCCGGTGCGTGCCCCTGTATTTCAAGCACGAGGTAAACCATGGGCGCCATCGAAACCATCAACGAAAATCTCAACGACAAGGGTTTCATCACCACGTCGGTAGACTCCCTGGTCAACTGGACGCGCACCGGCTCGCTGTGGCCGATGACCTTCGGTCTGGCCTGCTGTGCGGTGGAGATGATGCACGCCGGTGCTGCGCGTTATGACCTCGACCGTTTCGGCATCGTGTTCCGCCCCAGTCCGCGCCAGTCCGACGTGATGATCGTCGCCGGCACGCTGTGCAACAAAATGGCACCGGCGCTGCGCAAGGTCTACGACCAGATGGCTGAACCGCGCTGGGTGATCTCGATGGGGTCCTGCGCCAACGGCGGCGGTTATTACCATTACTCCTATTCCGTGGTGCGCGGCTGTGACCGCATCGTACCCGTCGACATTTATGTGCCGGGCTGTCCGCCGACCGCTGAGGCGCTGCTCTACGGCATCATTCAGCTGCAGAACAAGATCAAACGCACCAACACCATTTCCCGTTAGCCGTTTTCAGCCGCCAGCCAATCCTTCATGACCACCCGCCTCGAAACCCTGACCGCTGCGCTGCAGACCGCGCTCGGTGACAAACTGGTCAGTGCCACCACGGCGCTGGGCGAGGTGACCATCGTGGTGAAAGCGGAGCATCTGCTTGCCGCCGGCGCGATCCTGCGCGATGACAATGCGCTGCAATTCGAGCAGCTGATCGACCTCTGTGGCATGGATTACAGCGACCACGGCGAAGGTGCCTGGCAAGGCCAACGTTTTGCGGTGGTGTATCACCTGCTGAGCATTGCGCTGAATCAGCGGCTGCGGCTGCGCGTGTTCGCGCCGGACGATACTTTCCCGGTGGTGGCGTCGGTGCTTGATCTGTGGTCTTCGGCGAACTGGTACGAGCGCGAGGCCTTCGACCTCTACGGCATCATGTTTACCGGGCACCCGGACCTGCGCCGCCTGTTGACCGATTATGGTTTTGTCGGCCATCCCTTCCGCAAAGATTTCCCGCTGTCGGGCAACGTCGAAATGCGTTACGACCCCGACCAGCAGCGCGTCATTTACCAGCCGGTGACCATCGAGCCGCGCGTGATCACGCCGCGCATCGTCCGCGAGGAAAACTACGCGGACTCCGAAGGTTTCCGCAAGGGCTGACATGGCTGAAATCAAAAATTACACGATGAACTTCGGCCCGCAGCATCCGGCGGCCCACGGCGTGCTGCGCCTGGTGCTGGAGCTGGACGGTGAAGTCATTGAGCGCGCCGATCCGCATATTGGCCTGCTGCATCGCGCCACCGAAAAACTCGCTGAACACAAGACCTTCATCCAGTCGGTGCCGTACATGGATCGCCTCGACTATGTGTCGATGATGTCCAACGAACACGCCTACGTGATGGCGATCGAGAAGCTGCTCGGCATCGAAGTGCCGGAGCGTGCCCAGTACATCCGTGTGCTGTTCGATGAAATCACCCGCCTGCTGAATCATCTGTTGTGGCTGGGTTGCCACGGCCTCGACATCGGCGCGATGACGGTGTTCCTGTATTGCTTCCGCGAGCGCGAAGACCTGTTTGATACCTACGAAGCGGTGTCCGGCGCGCGCATGCATGCGGCCTATTACCGTCCGGGTGGTGTCTACCGCGACCTGCCGGACACGATGCCGCAGTACAACGCTTCACGCATCCACAATGCCGCGGCGATCAAGAACCTGAACGAAAACCGCCAGGGTTCGTTGCTCGATTTCATCGAGGATTTCAGCAAACGTTTCCCGACCTATGTCGATGAGTACGAAACCCTGCTGACCGACAACCGCATCTGGAAGCAACGCACAGTCGGCATCGGCGTGGTGTCGCCGGAGCGCGCGCTGTCGCTGGGCTTCACCGGTCCGATGCTGCGCGGCTCGGGCATCGAATGGGATCTGCGCAAGAAACAGCCCTATGAAGTCTACGACCGCATGGAGTTCGATATCCCGGTGGGCGTCAATGGTGACTGTTACGACCGCTACCTGGTGCGCATCGAAGAAATGCGCCAGTCCAACCGTATCGTCAAGCAATGCGTCGACTGGCTGCGCAAGAATCCGGGCCCGGTGATGGCCGACAGCCACAAGGTGGCGCCACCGTCACGCGTGTCGATGAAAACCAACATGGAAGAGCTGATTCATCACTTCAAGCTGTTCACCGAAGGCATGCACGTGCCGCCGGGCGAGGCTTATGCGGCGGTGGAGCATCCCAAGGGTGAGTTCGGCATTTATCTGGTGTCCGACGGTGCCAACAAACCGTACCGGCTGAAAATCCGTGCGCCGGGTTTTGCGCATCTGGCGGCGTTGGATGAAATGTCCCGTGGTCACATGATTGCCGACGTGGTGGCGATCATCGGCACGCAGGACATCGTGTTCGGGGAAATTGACAGGTGAGTGACCGATGAATGCCCCCCTGATGTTATCCCCCGAATCACTGGCGAAGATTGATAAAGCCGTAGCCAAGTATCCGCCGGACCGCAAGGATTCGGCGGTGATGGCGGCGCTGACCATTGCCCAGGACGAGAAGGGCTGGCTGGCGACGGAGACCATGGATTTTGTCGCGCAGTATCTGGGCATGCCGCCGGTCGCTGTGTACGAGGTCGCGACCTTCTACACCATGTACAACATGAAGCCGGTCGGCAAATACAAGCTGACCATCTGCACCAATCTGCCCTGCGCGCTGCAGGGTGCGACCCATGCCGCGGAACACCTGAAAAAGGCGTTGGGCATCGGTTTCAACGAGACCACCGCAGACGGCTGCTTCACGCTGAAGGAAGGCGAGTGCATGGGCGCTTGCGGTGATGCGCCGGTGCTGCTGCAGAACAACAAGCTGATGCTGTGCGCGATGAGTCCGGAAAAGATTGATGAGTTGATCGGCAAACTTAAAACGGAAGGAGCCAAATAATGGGCTTGCCGATCCCGCCGTTTGCCACGGATATTTTTGGCCCCGACGCCGTGATCATGAAGGGTGTCAACGGCAGCAACTGGAAGCTCAAGGACTACGAAGCGCGCGGCGGTTATGCTGCGCTGAAAAAAATCATTGCCGAGAAAATTCCGCCTGAGCAAATTGTTAACGAGCTGAAAAAATCGGCCCTGCGCGGCCGCGGCGGCGCGGGTTTTCCGACGGGACTGAAGTGGAGCTTCATGCCGCGGCAGTTCCCGGGGCAGAAATACCTCGTGTGCAATTCGGACGAAGGCGAGCCGGGCACATTCAAGGATCGCGACATCCTGCGCTACAACCCGCACAGCCTGATCGAAGGCATGATCATCGGCGGTTACGCGATGGGCATCACCGTGGGTTACAACTACATCCATGGCGAGGTGTGGGACGTTTACGAACGTTTCGAGGAGGCGCTGGATGAGGCGCGAGCCGCGGGTTATCTCGGCGACAGGATCCTCGGCACCGATTTTTCATTCCAGTTGCACGGCCACCACGGTTACGGCGCCTATATCTGCGGCGAAGAAACCGCGTTGCTGGAATCGCTTGAAGGCAAGAAGGGGCAGCCGCGCTTCAAGCCGCCGTTCCCGGCGAGCTTCGGGCTCTACGGCAAACCGACCACCATCAACAACACCGAAACCTTCGCTGCAGTGCCGTGGATCATCGTCAACGGCGGCGAGGCCTTCCTGAACCTCGGCAAACCCAACAACGGCGGCACCAAGCTGTTTTCGGTGTCGGGTGACGTAGCGCGGCCGGGCAATTTTGAAGTGAAGCTCGGCACGCCTTTTCCCAAGCTGCTGGAAATGGCCGGCGGCATGCGCGACGGGCGAAAATTAAAAGCAGTGATCCCCGGCGGCTCCTCGATGCCGGTGCTGACCGCGGATGTAATGATGGCCACTGACATGGATTACGACTCCATCGCCAAGGCCGGTTCGATGCTCGGTTCCGGCGCAGTGATCGTGATGGACGAGACGCGCTGCATGGTGAAGTCGCTGCTGCGGCTGTCGTATTTTTATTACGAGGAGTCCTGCGGCCAGTGCACGCCCTGCCGCGAAGGCACCGGCTGGTTGTATCGGATGGTCCACCGTATCGAACACGGCCAAGGCCGCCCCGAAGACCTCGACATGCTGAACAAGGTGGCCGACAACATCCAGGGCCGCACCATCTGCGCGCTGGGTGATGCCGCGGCGATGCCGGTGCGCGCCTTTATCAAGAATTTCCGCGACGAATTCCAATATCACATCGACCACAAGAAGTGCCTGGTCGCACCTTATGTATAACCCGGTGCGATTGCCCCTCACCCCCGCCCCCTCTCCCATCAATGGGAGAGGGGAGATTCGTGAGCATGTGCCATGCTAGAACTTGAGCTGGACGGTAAATTGATGGAAGTGCCCGAAGGCAGCACCGTAATGGATGCTGCCAACAAGGCCGGCATCTACGTGCCGCACTTCTGTTATCACAAAAAACTGTCGATCGCCGCCAACTGCCGCATGTGCCTGGTGCAGGTGGAAAAGGCGCCGAAACCGCTACCTGCCTGCGCAACGCCCGTCACCAACGGCATGAAGGTGTGGACGCATACGGATACCGCGGTGAACGCCCAGAAGGGCGTCATGGAATTCCTGCTGATCAATCATCCGCTCGACTGTCCGATTTGCGATCAGGGCGGTGAATGCCAGTTGCAGGATCTGGCGGTGGGTTATGGCGGCAGTGAATCGCGTTACGAAGAAGATAAACGCGTTGTCGCCAACAAGAATCTGGGTCCCTTGATCTCGACGGACATGACGCGCTGCATCCACTGCACGCGCTGTGTGCGCTTTGGCCAGGAAATCGCCGGCATCATGGAGCTGGGCATGATCGGCCGCGGTGAACACTCGGAAATCATCACTTTCGTCGGCAAAACCGTCGATTCGGAACTGTCGGGCAATGTCATCGACCTCTGTCCGGTTGGCGCGCTGACTTCGAAGCCGTTCCGCTACAGTGCCCGCACCTGGGAGCTGACGCGCAAGCCTTCGGTCAGCCCGCACTGCGGCCTCGGTTCCAATCTGACGCTGCAGATGAAGCAGAACCGCGTGATGCGCGCTCTGCCGCGCGACAACGAAGCTGTCAACGAATGCTGGCTGTCGGACAAGGATCGTTTTTCCTACGAAGCACTGAATTCGGATAAACGCCTGGCGAAGCCGATGCTGAAGCAGGGTGGCAGCTGGCAGGAAGTCGAATGGCCGGTGGCGCTGGAATTCATCGCAAAAGAACTGCAACGCATCAAGGCCGCGCATGGCGCTGAAGCCATCGGCGCGCTGGCGACACCGCACCAGACGCTGGAAGAGCTGCACCTGCTGCAGAAACTGCTGCGCGGCTACGGCTCGGGCAATGTCGATTTTCGCCTGCGCCAGGCGGATTTCAGCGCCGATGGCAAGCTCACCGGCATTCCCTGGCTGGGCATGAGCATCGCCGACATCGCCACGCTGGATCGCGTGCTGGTGGTCGGTTCGACGCTGCGCAAGGATCACCCGCTACTCGCGCATCGTCTGCGCCAGTCGACGAAAAAACAGATGCAGTTGAACCTGATCCACGCCGCTGATGATGATCTGCTGATGCGCGTCGCCAATAAGGCCATCGTCGCACCGGCACTGTTGCCGCAGACGCTGGCGCAGGTGGTGAAGGCGGCTGCCGAAATCAAAAACGTTGCAGTGCCGGAAGCGGTGCGTGGCGCAGTGGTCGGTGTGACGGTGACTGATGCTGCCAAACGCATCGCTGAAAGCCTGGCCTCGGGTGAGAAGGCGGGCGTGTTCCTCGGCAACTTCGCTGAACAACATGTTGCTGCCGGAGCGCTGCATGCACTGGCGCAGGCGCTGGGTGAAATCCTCGGCTGCCCCTTCGGCTTCCTCGGCGCAGCGGCGAACAGCGTTGGCGGTTATGTCGCGGGCTGTGTGCCGAACGGAAAAGTCGCAGGCAAAAATGCGCGACAGATGATCGAAGCCCCACTGAAGGCCTACCTGCTGCTCGGTGTTGAGCCCGAACTCGACATGCACAATCCGCGGCAGGCGCTTGCTGCACTGAAGCAGGCGGAACTGGTGGTTGCGATGAGCCCGTTCCAGCACGGCGCGATTGAATACGCGCATGTGCTGCTGCCGATTGCGCCATTCACTGAAACTGCCGGCACTTACATCAGCACCGAAGGCCGTGTGCAGACTTTCAACGGCGTCGTGAAGCCGCTGGGTGAAACGCGTCCGGCATGGAAAGTGTTGCGCGTGCTCGGCAACCTGCTGGGTCTCTCCGGTTTTGAGCACGACGGCGCTGACGATGCGCAGCGCGAGGCGCTCCACGGAAAAACTGAAATATTCAATAAAAACAATAAGTTAAAGTATGCCCTCGGCGCGCTGCCGACGGCCGGCAGCGGCATTGCAAGGATCGCCGAAGTGCCGATCTATGCCGCCGATGCACTGGCGCGCCGCGCGCCCAGTCTGCAGAAAACCCGCGATGGGCAGGCCCCGGTGGCGCTGATGAATCGCGCGCTGGCCGATCAACTCGGTTTGCACGGCGGTGATTTTGTGCGCGTGGTGCAGGACGGCGGTGAAGTGACGCTGCCGTATGCCATCGACAACAAACTGCCGAATGATTGTGTGCGTCTCGCACTGGCGCGGGCGGAAACCGCAGCACTCGGTGCAAGCGATGCTGCGCTGAAACTTGAACGCGTGGCGCAGACACAGAAGGCGACCGCGTAATGCTCGACTCGCTGCTCGCCTATCCGCAAACACTGCTCGGCCCGCTATGGCCCTCAGTTTGGTCAGTCGTGTGGACGCTGGTGAAAATCGTTGTCATTGTCGCGCCGCTGATGCTGTGCGTGGCCT
Organism: Bordetella parapertussis; assembly: GCA_945885345.1. Taxonomy (GTDB): domain Bacteria; phylum Pseudomonadota; class Gammaproteobacteria; order Burkholderiales; family SG8-41. Next base: position 27,219 of record CAMCYP010000026.1, read on the forward strand.
ACCTGACCTTGTGGGAACGCAAGCTCATCGGGTTCATGCAGATCCGTATTGGCCCGAACCGCACCACCTTCTTTGGTCTGTCGTGGCTCGGCGGCTGGGCGCAGCCGATCGCCGACGGCCTGAAGCTGCTGGTCAAGGAAATCATTGTTCCCACCGGCTCCAGCAAATTCCTGTTTGTACTGGCCCCGATCATGGCGATCATGCCGGCGCTGGCAGCCTGGGCCGTGGTGCCGTTTTCGCCGGAGCTGGTGCTGTCCAATATCGATGCCAGCCTGCTGTATCTGCTGGCGATGACCTCACTCGGCGTCTATGGCGTGATCATCGCCGGCTGGGCGTCGAATTCGAAATACGCCTTCCTCGGCGCGCTGCGTTCTGCGGCACAGATCGTGTCCTATGAAATCGCCATGGGTTTTGCCCTGGTCGGCGTGCTGATGGCCGCGCAGAGCCTGAACCTCGGCGACATCGTCAAGGCGCAGCAGGGCGGGGCAGGATTGTTCAGCTGGTTCTGGATTCCGCTGTTCCCGCTGTTCCTGACTTATGTGATTTCCGGTGTTGCCGAAACCAACCGCGCGCCCTTCGACGTCGCCGAAGGCGAATCGGAAATCGTCGCCGGTTTCCACGTTGAATATTCGGGCATGACCTTCGCGGTGTTTTTCCTCGCCGAATACGCCAACATGATCCTGATCTCGATGCTGACCGCGATCCTGTTCCTCGGCGGCTGGCTGTCGCCGTTCCCGGCATCCTGGGGTGTGCTCGGCGCGTCCAGCTTCGGCTGGCTGATCCTGAAAGCCTTCCTCGTGGTGTCCACGTTCATCTGGTTCCGCGCGACCTTTCCGCGTTACCGCTATGACCAGATCATGCGTCTGGGCTGGAAAATCTTCATTCCGGTGACCCTGGTGTGGATCGTGATCCTCGGCGCCTGGATGCAGACCTCCCTGTGGATATGGTGGAAATGATGACGGCCATCCGCAAATTTTTCAGCACCTTCCTGCTGTTTGAACTGGTCAAGGGCATGATGCTGACCGGGCGTTATTTCTTTGCGCGCAAGATCACGGTGCAGTTCCCGGAGGAAAAAACTCCGCAGAGTCCGCGTTTCCGTGGTCTGCATGCGCTGCGCCGTTATCCCAACGGCGAAGAGCGCTGCATCGCCTGCAAGCTGTGCGAAGCGGTGTGCCCGGCGCTGGCGATCACCATTGAATCCGAGCAGCGCGACGACGGCACGCGCCGCACCACGCGTTACGACATCGACCTCACCAAGTGCATTTTCTGCGGTTTCTGCGAAGAATCCTGCCCGGTGGATTCGATAGTGGAGACACGCATTTTCGAATACCACGGTGAAAAACGCGGCGACCTGATCTATACCAAGCCGATGCTGCTGGCGATCGGTGATGCCTACGAAGAACAGATTGCCAAGGATCGCGCGGCAGATGCCGCGTATCGCTAGAGCGATAGAACAGTAAAACAACAAGATGACCTTTCAAGACTTCATGTTCTGGTTTTTTGCGGCGATCCTGGTGTTCGCCGCGCTGCGTGTCATTACCGCACGCAATCCGGTGCATGCCGCGCTGTTCCTGGTGCTGGCCTTCTGTACCTCGGCCGGCATCTGGATCCAGCTTGAGGCTGAATTCCTCGGCATCGCGCTGATCCTCGTCTATGTCGGCGCGGTGATGGTGCTGTTCCTGTTCGTGGTGATGATGCTCGACATCAACCTGGAGCGGCTGCGTGAAGGCTTCTGGAGTTACCTGCCGATCGGCGCCGTGGTGGCGCTGCTGCTGGTGGCGGAGATGGCGCTGGTGCTGGCCGGCCCGTATTTCGGTCTCGACGAAGCGCCGCGTCCGGTGTCTTCGCCGGCGGGTTACAGCAATACCAAGGAGCTGGGCCGGCTGCTCTACACCGATTATGTTTATCCGTTTGAACTGGCGGCGGTGATCCTGCTGGTCGCCATCGTCGCGGCGATCGCGCTGACCCTGCGCCGCCGCAAACACGGCAAATACATCGATCCGGCTACGCAGATCAATGTGCGCCGCGAAGACCGGGTGCGCATTGTGTCCATGCCGTCCGTGCAGAAAGAGACGTCGAAAGAAGTTTCGAAAGAGCAGGGAGGGCAACCATGATTTCCCTGTCGCACTACCTTGTGCTGGGCGCGATCCTGTTCGCCATTTCGGTGATCGGCATATTCCTGAACCGCAAAAACGTGATCGTGCTGCTGATGGCGATCGAACTGATGCTGCTGGCGGTGAACATGAATTTCATCGCTTTTTCGCATTTCCTCGACGATACGGCGGGGCAGGTGTTCGTGTTTTTCATCCTGACCGTTGCTGCCGCCGAGTCGGCCATCGGCCTCGCGATCCTGGTGGTGCTGTTCCGCAACCTGAACACCATCAATGTCGAAGACATCAACCGGATGAAGGGCTGATGCGACCATGACCGAGATGCAAAAACTCTATCTGCTGGTGCCGCTGGCGCCGCTCGCCGGTGCGATCATCGCCGGCCTGTTCGGCAAGGCCATCGGCCGCCGCGCCGCACACATCGTGACCATCTTCGGCATGCTGGTGTGCCTGGTCACGTCGTTCCTGGTCTACCGCGACGTGATGGGCGGCAACATTTTCAACGGCCCGGTCTATACCTGGCTGGTGTCGGGCAATATCCGTTTTGAAATCGGCTTCCTGATCGACCCGCTGTCGGCAACGATGATGATGGTGGTGTCCTTTGTGTCGCTGATGGTGCACATCTACACCATCGGTTACATGGCCGACGATCCCGGTTATCAACGTTTCTTCAGCTATATCTCGTTGTTCACCTTCTCGATGCTGATGCTGGTGATGAGCAACAACTTCCTGCAGCTGTTCTTCGGCTGGGAAGCGGTGGGCCTGGTGTCGTACCTGCTGATCGGCTTCTGGTACACGCGGCCGACGGCGATTTACGCCAACCTGAAAGCCTTCCTCGTCAACCGTGTCGGCGATTTCGGCTTCCTGCTCGGCATCGCGCTGGTGCTGATGTATTTCGGCACACTGGATTACGCCGCGGTGTTTGCCGGTGCTGATCGTCTTGCCGGCAACAGCATCGAATTGTTCCCGGGGACCAGCTGGTCGCTGATCACCGTGATCTGCATCCTGCTGTTCATCGGCGCCATGGGCAAGTCGGCGCAGTTCCCGCTGCACGTCTGGCTGCCGGATTCGATGGAAGGCCCGACCCCGATCTCCGCACTGATCCATGCCGCGACCATGGTCACCGCGGGCATTTTCATGGTGGCGCGGATGTCGCCGCTGTTTGAGCTGTCGGAAACCGCGTTGTCGTTCGTGTTGGTGATTGGCGCCATCACCGCCTTTTTCATGGCGCTGATTGCCACCGTGCAGTACGACATCAAGCGCGTGGTGGCCTATTCGACGCTGTCGCAGCTCGGCTACATGACCATGGCGCTGGGCGCCTCGGCGTATTCGGCGGCGATATTCCATCTGTTCACGCATGCCTTCTTCAAGGCCGTGCTGTTCCTCGGTGCCGGCTCGGTGATCATTGCGATGCACCACCAGCAGGACATGCGCAAGATGGGCGGCCTTGCCAAGTACATGCCGATCACCTACATGACAGTGCTGATCGGCGCACTGGCCAATGCCGGCCTGCCGCCCTTCGCCGGGTTCTTCTCCAAGGAAACCATCGTCGAGGCACTGCATCACGCCACCGTGCCGGGTGCGGGTTTTGCCTATGCGCTGGCCGTGGCGGGCGTGTTCGTCGGCGGCTTCTATTCCTTCCGTCTGGTGTTTTATGCATTCCACGGCAAGGAGCGTTTTGCCGATCCGCACCATCCCGACGTCATTGCTGCCGATGCTGAAGCGGCGGCGGTAGCTGCAGCGCACGATGATCACGCCCATGACGCGCATGATGATCACAATGAACATGGCCATGACAGCCATGCGCCGCACGAATCCCCGGCCGTGGTCTGGGTGCCGCTGGTGCTGCTGGCGATCCCGTCGATCTGTGCCGGCTGGCTGATCGGGACTTTCGTTTACGGCAATTATTTCGGCAGCGCGATCATGGTCAGCCATGAGCATGTCGCGATGGAAACATTGGCCGAGGAATTTCACGGCGTCATCGCGATGATGAGCCATGCACTGCACACGCTGCCGTTCTGGCTGGCGGTGGCTGGCGCCGGCCTGGCTTGGTTCCTCTACATTGTGAAGCCGGAGCTTCCGGCCAAGCTGCGCCGCCAGTGGGGCTTTGTGGTGACCATATTGATGGAAAAATACGGCCTCGACCGCTTCAACGACTGGTTCTTTGCCGGTGGCGCGCGCGCGCTGGGCACGGGCCTGTGGAAGGGCGGCGACATCGCGGTGATTGACAACGTGATGGTCAACGGTTCGGCGCGTCTGGTCGGCTGGTTTGCCTCGGTGGTGCGCCAGCTGCAGTCGGGTTACATCTACCACTATGCTTTCGCAATGATCATCGGCGTGCTGCTGTTGCTGACGCTGGCGTATAGCGGTTGAAAATAAAGAAAATCAACGGATGATGCACGAACTGCCATTACTGAGCCTCGCCATCTGGGCGCCGATCATCGCCGGCGTCGCGGTGCTGTTTACCGGCGGCGACCGTAATGCGCAGGCGGCGCGGATCATCGCATTGATCGGCGCGGTGATCGGCTTCCTGGTGACCATACCGCTCTACACCGGCTTCAATGCGCTGGCGGGCGGCTTCCAGTTTGTGCATCGCGTGCCGTGGATCGAGAGCTTCAACGTCTGGTACCACCTCGGCATCGACGGTATTTCGCTGCTGCTGATCCTGCTCAACAGCCTGACCACGGTGCTGGTGGTGATCGCCGGCTGGCAGGTCATCCAGCAGCGGGTGGCGCAGTACATGGCGGCGTTCCTGATCCTGTCGGGCCTGATGAACGGTGTGTTCTCGGCGCTGGACGCGTTGCTGTTCTACGTGTTTTTCGAAGCGACGCTGATCCCGATGTTCATCATCATCGGCGTCTGGGGCGGCCCCAAGCGCGTCTATGCGGCGACCAAGTTTTTCCTCTACACGCTGATGGGTTCATTGCTGTCGCTGGTCGCGCTGATCTACCTCTACAACGCCGCGGGTGGCAGCTTCGCGCTGATTGACTTCTACGAAGTGTCACTGCCGCTGTCCATACAAGTCATTGTTTTTATTGCTTTTTTTATGGCTTTTGCGGTCAAGGTGCCGATGTGGCCGGTGCATACCTGGCTACCCGACGCCCACGTCGAGGCGCCCACCGGCGGCTCGGTGGTGCTGGCCGCAATCATGCTGAAACTCGGTGGTTACGGCTTCCTGCGTCTGAGCCTGCCCATCGTCCCTGATGCCAGCCTGCACCTGGCGCCGGTGGTGATTGCGCTGTCGCTGATCGCCGTGGTCTACATCGGGCTGGTGGCGCTGGTGCAGACCGACATGAAAAAGCTGATTGCCTATTCGTCGATCTCGCACATGGGTTTTGTCACGCTGGGCATATTCATTTTCAACGCGCAGGGCGTCGAGGGCGCGGTGATCCAGATGATTTCGCACGGTTTCATTTCCGGCGCGATGTTCCTCTGCGTCGGCGTGCTGTATGACCGCATGCATACCCGGCAGATTGCCGATTACGGCGGTGTCGCCAACAAAATGCCGGTGTTTGCTGCGCTGTTCATGCTTTTTTCGATGGCCAATGCCGGTCTGCCTGGCACCAGCGGATTCGTCGGTGAATTCCTGGTGATCCTCGGTGCGATGAAAGTGAATTTCTGGTTTGCCTTTGCCGCGGCGATCACGCTGATTTTCGGTGCTGCCTACACGCTGTGGATGTACAAACGTGTGATGTTCGGCGCTGTGGCCAATCACCATGTCGCTGAACTGCAGGACATCAACGGCCGCGAATGCCTGGTGCTGGGCGTGCTTGCGGTGCTGGTGCTGGTCATGGGCGTGTGGCCGCAACCCTTTGCCGAGGTGCTGCATGTCTCGGTCAACGAACTGCTGGCGCATGTGTCGCTCAGCAAACTGCCGGTGCAATAGGCCACTACACTATGGAATACATCACCCCCCTGTGGCCCGCCTATCCCGAGCTGTTCCTGCTCGTGATGGCTTGCGTGATCCTGATCGCCGATCTGTTCATCAGTGACGACAACCGTGTATTTACCTATGGCCTGACGCAGTTCACGCTGGCCGGCTGCGCGGTGCTGACCTTCTTCACCGGCAACGCCGAACCGGTTTACACCTTCAGCGGCATGTTCGTCGACGACCTGATGGCCGACGCACTGAAGCTGCTGACCTGCCTGGCCGTGATTACCATCCTGGTCTACGCCCGGTCATACAGTGCCCTGCGCGGCATGTTCCGCGGCGAATTTTTCACGCTGGCGCTGTTTGCGACGCTGGGCATGATGGTGATGATCTCTGCCAACCACCTGCTGACGCTGTACCTGGGGCTGGAGCTGCTGTCATTGTCGCTGTATGCAATGGTCGCGCTGCAACGGGATTCTGTGCAGGCAACCGAAGCGGCCATGAAATATTTTGTGCTGGGCGCGCTGGCCTCCGGCATGCTGCTCTATGGCATGTCGATGCTCTACGGTGCCACCGGCACGCTGGAAATCACCGAACTCGCGCAATTGTCCGCAGAGGGCGTGCGCGCGCAGGCGGTGCTGGTATTCGGGCTGGTGTTCATTGTCGCCGGACTGGGCTTCAAGCTCGGTGCAGTGCCGTTCCACATGTGGGTGCCCGACGTCTACCAGGGCGCGCCCACCGCGGTGACCCTGTTTATCGGTTCAGCACCCAAATTCGCCGCGTTTGCCATCGTGATGCGCCTGCTGGCACAGGCGCTGGGGGCGGACGCACTGGTTGAGGAATGGCGGCAGATGCTGCTGATCATGGCGGTGCTGTCGCTGGCCATCGGCAACCTTGCCGCGATCATGCAGACCAACCTGAAACGCATGCTGGCGTATTCGACGATTTCGCATATGGGTTTCCTGCTGCTCGGCGTGCTGTCGGGCACCATCGACGGCTACGGCGCCAGCATGTTTTATGTCGTGGTTTACGTGCTGATGACGCTGGGTTCCTTCGGCATCATCCTGCTGCTGAGCCGGGATGGTTTCGAGGCCGAGAACCTCGACGACTACAAGGGCCTCAACCAGCGCAGCCCCTGGTATGCCTTCCTGATGCTGCTGCTGATGTTCTCGATGGCGGGCATCCCGCCGACGGTCGGTTTCTACGCCAAGCTGTCAGTGCTGCAGGCCGTGGTGCAGATCGGCTGGTGGTGGGTGGCGGTGATCGCGGTGGTGTTCTCGCTGATCGGCGCCTTCTACTACCTGCGCATCGTCAAGCTGATGTATTTCGATGCGCCGCTGGATCCTGCGCCGGTGACGGCATCGGGTGATGTGCGTGCGCTGCTGTCGGTGAATGGCCTCGCGATGCTGGTGCTGGGCATTGCGCCGCAGCCGCTGATGGTGCTTTGCATCGAAGCCGTCCGCGCTTCGATCTAGGCCCGGATTTCAGGTCCCGACTTTCATGGAATGGAGCACCGCGGCGCTTCTGGTGCTGGCACTGGTATTCGCCAACCTGCCGTTTTTCACCGAGCGCATTTTTTTCTTGAAGAAGACTGCCAACGGCAGCAAGGCCTTCGGCTGGCGGCTGCTTGAACTCGTCGTGCTGTACGGCATTGCCGGCGGCGCGGCCTGGCTGATGGAAAGCCGCGTTGGTCAGGTGCATCCCCAACGCTGGGAGTTTTACGCGATCACTGTCTGCCTGTTCCTGGTGTTCGCCTATCCCGGGTTTGTCTGGCGTTATTTCTGGCGCAAACCGGGTCTGTAAGCGGAAGAACTTTCAGGCGCGCTCGCGGTTGCGTGCAAGCGTGGCTGCGCCGCCTTCGCTGAGCCGGGTCACCGGCTGCAGGAATTTGCCCTGTGCGTACAGCGTTCCTGCTTCCTTCAGCAGCTTCAGCGTTTCCGCGTTTTCGACACCCTTGGCCACCACCTGCCGTTTCAGGTCGCGGGCGAGGCCGTTGACCGCTTTGACGAACACCCGGCTTTCCGCGTTGTCATGCAGATCCTGGGTGAAGCTGCGGTGGATTTTCAGGTAGTCGACTTCGAAGCGCTTCAGATAATAAAACGAACTGAAGCCGGTGCCGAAATCGTCCAGTGCAAAGCGTGCGCCCAAGGGCCGCAACTGGTCGATGAAGGCCGCCGTGGCGTCGATGTTTTCCATCGCCGCTTTTTCGCTGACTTCGAACACCAGGCGTTCGCCCGGCACATCCGAGGTTTTGATGATGTCGACCATTTCGCGCACCCAGGTGCTGTCGGAAATCGATGCCGCCGACAGATTCACCGAATAGCGTTGGCGCGGCAGTTGGCTGTTTTCGTGGATGTGGGTCAGCACGCGGGTGAGCACACGCTGGTCCAGCGCCGGGGCGTAACCCATCGATTCCGCACTGCCCATGAACTGCCGGGCTTCGGCCCAGGCGCCGCGTTCATCGCGGATGCGCATGAAAATTTCGTGGTGCATCGCGGACCCGGTGCGCAGTTCCACGGCCGGCTGCACGTACAGCGCGATTTCGTCCTGCTCCAAGGCTTCGACGATCAGTCGCGACCACTGGGTGCGGCGATGATTCGCGCGCAAGGCATCAGAAGCGGGATTGAATAAAACGACGCGGTTGCGTCCCTGGTCCTTGGCCTGATGTGTTGCGGCATCCATCGCGGCAAGCAGCGTTGCCCAGTCGTCGCCATGCAGCGGATGCAGCGCCACGCCGATGGAAGCCGTGATGCTGGATACCACGCGATTGTGCGCTGTTTCCAGCCGGTAATTCTGTACTGCGTCCAGCGCAATGGCCGCGGCGGCCTGCGCGTCTTCGCGGCGCGCCTCGGGCAGATGCAGTACGAACTGGTCTTCGCCGACGCGGAACAGTTCGCCTTTGCGGTCACGGGCGACGCTGCGCAGCACGCCGGACAGGCCGAGCACCAGCTGGTCGCCGGCGCCGTAGCCGAACACCGTGTTGACGCGTTTGAAATGGTCCATGTCGATCATCACGATCGCGCCGGCCTGGCCGGTCTGCAGCGCAGCTTCGATCTGCCGCTGCAGCGCACCGCGGTTGGGCAGGTCGGTCAGCGCGTCATGCATCGCCACATGTTCGGCGCGACGGATCGCCAGGTGCTGTTCGGTGACGTCGCGGGCGGTGCCGCGGATGCCGAGCATTTCGCCCGTTTCATCGCGGGTGATGCGCGCGTTGATGCCGATCCAGCGGTCTTCGCCGCGCGCGGTGCTCAAGTGGGTCACATGGTTCTGCACCTCGCCGTTGCGGCGCAGGGTCGACAGGAAGCGGCGGTTGGGCACATGCGCGCCGTTGGCCTCGAAGCTGAAAAAGCAGCGTCCGATCAGGTCGCGCGGCGCCAGGCCGAAAATTTCGTGGGCCGCAGCGTTGAGGTAAGTGAAGCGTCCCTCGGTATCGGTCTGCCAGATCAGGTCATGGGAGGTTTCAACGAGATCGCGGTAGCGGCCTTCGCTTTCGATCAGCAACTGGATGATGCGGCGTTTTTCGGCGAGTGTTTTCTTGATGCTGGCCAGTTCACGCGAGGTTTTTTCAGCAAACGCACCGCCATTGGCGCTCACCAGCCGGTCGACCACTTCCCGCGGGTAGCGGCGGTGGCCGCCCTCGGTGCGCTGCGCACCGAGAATGCCCTGTTCATCCCAGCGCCGCAGCTTCTGCGCCGAAATGCCGAGCAGCTGTGAAGTCTGCTCAATGGTGTAGTGATCGTGGTCGGACATGCGCTCGGTCTCGGTTTTCCCGGTTGGCGATGGCTGTTTAGCGGGCAGTCTAGCAGAGCCCGATGGCTGGCGTTTTTTCAAGCGTTTTTCCGGTTTTCAGGGTGCAAGGCAGGCTCAGTGAACTACAACGGGCTCCTGCAGGCTGTTTTGCCGCGAGACCAGCCGCTGCATCAGTTTCAGGTCGCGAGTGGTCAGGCGCAGCGCGGCCTCGACCCAGACACCGACCACATCCAGCAGTTCTTCGTAAGTGACCTGGTGCACGCGGCGGCGCACGGCGGCCAGCGCGGCCATGCCGTTGCGGGAGCGGCTGCGCTGCTTGATCAGTGCGTTGACCGCGGCTTCACCTGCGCCGTCCTCGGCGACGACGTCAATGACGCCCAACTCGCGCATTTCCTCGGCGCTGTAGATTTTTCCGGAAGCAATGATGGCTTCCGCGGTGCGCTGCCCGACCTTGCGGTCGAGGAAGGAGTACGCGCCCATGCCCGGGAACAGGTTGAACAGGATTTCCGGGAAACCGAAGCGCGAGCTTTTTTCGGCGACGATAACATCGCTGGACAATGCGGCTTCAAAGCCGCCGCCAAGACATTCGCCCTGCACCAGCGATACCGTGGTCACCGGAAGGTCGTGGCCGCGGTAGTTGCGATAGAGCACGTCGATGCAGGCGCGGCCATAGGCGGACAGCGAGGCACGGTCGCGGCGTTCGATTTTCTGGCGGAACAGGTCGAGGTCGCCGCCGAGATTGAATACACCGGGCATGCCGGAGGCGAGGATCACGTATTCGATGGGTTCAAAGGCATCACCGCAGTCGATCTGTCCGTCGCTGTCAGCGAGGAAGTTGTAATAGGCATCGATGTCCGACAGCAGGCCCGGGTTGAAGCAGGGCCGCGGCGCGGCGGTCCAGCGCGACCACAGGGCGCGCGTGGGCCGGTCGAAGTGCGCATGTAGTTGCGGTGAGAAGCGGAACTCGGTGTCGTTGCGGAACACCGGGCGGACGACGGCGTGGTGGACGTCGATGACTGCGGCAGGTACTTGCATTTCCATGATGGCGATCCCCTGTGGTTATTTAATGGATGAGTCGGCGGAAGTCAGTTGCTTCCATGATTGGAATTAGAGGACAGGAAACGGGGAGAGGCAAATCTAACAAAATGGGAGGTTTCAAAAAATACCAATAAAAACAATATGTTGCAATCTACAGGTAGTGGTGCGCCGGCAAGTTCGGCCCTATATTGAGTATTTATCCCTTGATTCCAGCGTCATCAGGGGGTTGTGGCGGGGGGCGGGTCCTGACGCCGCCCTGCATCCGGAGCCCGGCGGAATGTTTGACTCGCGCATGACTAGCCGTTACAACCATGCGCTGACTCCAAGCTCATACAAACATCGCCGGGTACCGGATCAGCCATGCTGCGCGCCATACTGAAATTGTTGCTGGGCATGTTGTTCCGGGTTTCCGTGACCGGGCATGGCAGCCAGCTGACGCGCGGCCGGCCGCTGGTGCTGGCCAATTGCGATTCCCTGCTTGATCCGCTGCTGGTGGCCCTGTTCCTGCCGGGCCGGCCGCTGATCGTGCTGCCGCAGGCGCTGGCAGGGCACTGGATCAGCGCGCTGGTGCAGCGCGTTGCCGATTGCTCCGAACCGGCCGTCGGCGGTGATGTCATCAAGCGCCTGGTGCGCAGCGTGCGTGCGGGGCAAACCGTGGTCATGTTTCCGCAGGAACGGGCAACGACCACCGGCAGCACCATGAAAGTGTACGGCGCCGCCGGCGTGATTGCGCTGCGCGCCGATGCCGACATCATTCCGCTGCGTATCCAGGGTACGCTGCATACGCGCTGGGCCGCGACCAGCGCGCGCTGGCCGCAGCGCTGGCTGCAGCGGGTGACGCTGGTGATCCAGCCTTCGACGCGATTTTCCCGCCCGGCTGCGACTGCGGCCGGTGTTGCCGGAACCCGGCGGCAGCGCATGAATGATGAACTGCAGATGCTGATGCAGCGTGCCATGGCCGATGCCGAACCGCGCCGCGCACTGTTCTGCGCGCTGCTGGGCGCGGTCGCGCAGCACGGCCGGCGCACCCGGATCATTGAAGACATTCGCGGCGAGCTGCGCACTTATGCCGACCTGCTGAAGGGCAGCCTGGCAATGGGCCGGATCACCGCGAAATTCACCGAGCCGGGGGAGCGGGTGGGCGTGCTGCTGCCCAACCTCGGTGCCACGGTGTGCCTGGTGTTCGGGCTGGTGTCGCGTGGCCGGGTGGCGGCGATGCTCAATTATTCCAGCGGCGTCGAGTCATTGCGCGGTGCCTGCGTGGCGGCGACGATCAGGACCGTCATCACTTCACGCAGTTTTGTGGCTGCAGCGAAGCTGGAGCCACAACTCGCCGGGCTTGCTGCCTGCCGTATCGTGTACCTTGAGGATCTGCGCGAAACACTGACACTGTCTGACAAACTGTGGATCATCTACGCGCTGCTGCGGCCGGCCCGGGCCTTGCCGGCACAGGATCCGGCGTCCACCGCAGTGGTGCTGTTCACCTCGGGCTCGGAGGCGCGGCCCAAGGGGGTGGCGCTGTCGCACGACGGCATGCTGGCCGCGATGGCGCAGTTGCGTGCGGTGATCGATTTTGGACCCGATGACAAATACCTGAACGCGCTGCCGATGTACCATATTTTCGGTCTGGTCGTCGGTACCCTCATGCCGCTGATCACCGGCACGCGCCTGTTCCTCTACACCAATCCGCTGCATTACAAGGCCATCCCGGAATTGGCCTATGCGCGGGACTGCACCTACATTGTCGGTACCAGCACCGTCCTCGGCAATTCCGCGCGCCAGGCCCATCCCTACGATTTTTACCGTATGCGGTTTGTCATTTCCGGCGGCGAAAAGCTGCATCCGGAAGTGGCGCAACTGTGGTTCACCAAATTCGGCCTGCGCGTACACGAAGGCTACGGCGCCACCGAGTGCGGGCCGGCGATGGCGTTCAATGCGCCGATGGCCTTCTGTGCCGGCACCGTCGGCCGTTTCCTGCCGGGCATGGAGTACCGCATCGTGCCGGTGCCGGGCATACTTCAGGGCGGCGTACTGCACGTGCGCGGACCTAACCTGATGCAGGGCTATTTCTTTCATGACGCACCGGGCGTGATGCAGGCGCCGCGCTCCGAAGTGGGCGTGGGCTGGCACAACACCGGTGATGTGGTCAGCATCGACGCCGACGGTTTTGTCACCGTGCACGGTCGGGTCAAGCGTTTTGCCAAGATCGCCGGTGAAATGGTGTCGCTGGAGCGCGTCGAATCCATCGCCTACCATGCCTCGCCCGGATACAAGCATGCAGCCGTGGTCGAGATGACCCGTTCGGGCGAGAGCACGGTGCTGATGACCACGGATCCGGCGCTTGACCGCATCGCGTTGCAGCAGGCGGCGCGGCAGATCAGTGCGCAGGATCTTGCGGTAGCGCGGCGCGTGGTCAAGGTCGATACGCTGCCGCTGCTCGGGAGCGGCAAGGTCGATTATGTGACGCTGAAAGAGATGGTGGTGCTGTGATAGTGTCGGCGGCGGTATTTAAAGCACATTGATTGTTTAAGGAGACGCGCCATGGCGCAAGCGCAGCAGGGTGGAGTCGATGCGGTGCCGGTCTGGGACATCCCGGTGCGGCTGTTTCACTGGACGCTGGTATTGCTGATCGCATTTTCATGGCTGGCGGCCGAGATGGACTGGATGACCTGGCACATGTATTCGGGCTACGCGGTGCTGACGCTGATCCTGTTCCGCATCCTCTGGGGTTTTGTCGGCAGCACCCACGCCCGGTTCAGCGATTTCGTCTACGGGCCGCGTGCGCTGATCAGCTATGTCAGGACATTGCCGTCGCGCACCGCGGCGAAATTCGCCGGCCACAATCCGCTGGGCGGCATCAGCGTGGTGCTGATCCTGCTCTGCGTGCTGGCACAGGCGGGCACGGGGCTCTTTGCCAACGACGACATCATCAACGAGGGGCCGCTGTTCAAACACGTCAGCAAGGAATTGAGCGACTGGCTGACCACCATCCACAAGTACAACTTCAACGTGCTGCTGACCTTGATCGGCGTGCATGTCGCCGCGGTGCTGTATTACCTCTTTTACAAATCGGAGAACCTGATCAAGCCGATGTTTACCGGTCGCAAGCACCTGCCGGCGGGTACGGCGCCGGCACCGATGCGCGGCCCCGGTCTTGCCGTGGTGTTGCTGGCGGTTTGCGCGGTGGGGGTCTGGTTCCTGATCCGTTACTAGAATAAATAAGCATTGAACCGCTTGCCGCGATGAAAAAAGCCGCCCTCGGGCGGCTTTTTTCATGAGCGTTGACGATTACTTGGAACGGTAATTGTCGTGGCAGGCTGCGCAGGCTTTGCCCAGCGCGCCGAACTGGCCGCGCACCTGGTCCACTGAAGTCGCGGTCTTTGCGACTTCCGCGAGTTTGGCAGCTTCTGCCTGGAAATTTTCCATCACCTTTTTGAAACCTGCTGCATCCGACCAGATTTCCGGTTTGGCGCGTGTCTTGGCGCCGGTATCGGAGCCGGCGGGGAAGGCGTGCGGTGCGACCGTGCTCATCTTGGCCACGATTTCGGCATTGCGGAGAAACTCGGCTTGATCGTAGGGCATCTGGCCTTTGACCATGGCTCCCAGCGGGCGCACATGCCAGCCGATGACGGTATAGACGCTCTGCCGGAACTTGATGATTTCTTCCGGTTTGACTTGTGCAGCGACATTGCCGCTGGCGAGCAGGGTAGAGGTGCCGATGATTGCAGCAAGCAGTACCTGTTTCATTGCGGGGGCTCCCGTTGGTTGAACAAAACAATCTTTGGTAAACGCATGCGCGGGCATTTTTATTCCCGCAGGCCGCGCAGTGTAACAGGCAGGCGCCGTTTTTTTGACCTTGGCGTGAACTTGCGGCTGGTATTTAACCCATTGTTATTGTTGAGCTATTGATCAATCCCAGGCGCTGCCACTGCGTTCCCGTTTGCGCGTGCCGGTGTGGCGCTTGTCATCGAGCCGCCGTCTTTTCGCGGCGCGCGAGGGCTTGGTTGCACGCCGCGGCTTCGGCGGCGTGGCCGCGGCCTCGATCAGCGCAGCCAGCCGGGCGCGGGCGTCGGCGCGGTTGCGCGCCTGACTGCGAAAGCGCTGCGCGGCGATGACCAGGATACCGTCGCCGGAGAGTTTTTTGCCGGCGAGTGCAACCAGGCGCTCCCGTACGCTGTCAGGCAAACCGCGCGAGTGTACGACGTCGAAACGCAGTTCCACCGCAGTGGCGACCTTGTTCACGTTCTGGCCACCGGGGCCGGACGCGTGGATGAATCGCTCAACCAGTTCGGTTTCGTCTATGACGATGCTGCGCGTGACTCGCATAATGCAACAAGTATAAAGTAGCGCGCCGGAATCTTCTGCAACACCTGTGAGGAGACAGCCATGTTTCGCATCAATGTTCTGCTGTTCGCGCTGGTTGTGGTATTCAGCCCGCCAGCCGCCGCACACCACGGCTGGAGCGAATACGACGCGAGCCGCGAGCTGAAGCTGACCGGTACCATCGCTGAATCCGGTTACGAGCACCCGCACGGCCACATCAAACTGGTCACGCCGGGAAAAACCTGGATTGCAGTGCTGGCGCCGCCGTCGCGGATGACTGCGCGCGGCCTGCCGCCGGCGGACCTCAAGGTTGGCAGCACGGTGACCGTGGTCGGCTATGCCAAACGCAGCAAACCTGAAGAAATGCGCGCCGAACGCATCATCGTCGGAGCCAGGACTGTCGAATTGCGATGACAGACCCGGGTACGCCCCTCGCCGCCATCGAGCGTCTGCCGCTGGCGCTGGCGATGCGCCATGAGTTGTGGCTGTATCCGGGCGTTGAAATCGTTCACATCATCGGATTTGTCACGCTGGTCGGCTCGATCATCGTGCTCGACCTGCGCCTGCTGGGCTTGTCGAAATCGCTGCCGGTGAGTACGCTGGCGCGCCATACGCTGCCGTGGAGCATCGGCGCGTTGCTGTTGATTGTGCCGACAGGGCTGCTGATGTTCATTGCCCACGCCGGGGATTTCATCAGCAACACGGCGTTTGTCATCAAGATGTCGCTGCTGTTCTGCGCGGCCACCAATGCCGCGGTGTTCCATGCCGGCGTATTCCGCGGCGTCGCCGGCTGGGACAGCGGTACCGCCACGCCGGCAGCGGCTAAAATACATGCATTGGTTTCATTGCTGATCTGGTTTGGCGTGCTGGCCTGTGGCCGCCTGCTGGCTTACGTTTAGGAATTCCTTCAGAACGAGATGAACGAGATGAACGAGATGAACATGATGAACATGATGAACAAGATGAATACCCGTTATGGTTATATCGCCGGCGCCGCAATCTGCGCAGCGCTCCTGGGTTTCGGCCTGTATCTGCAGCATGTGGCCGGTCAGGATCCCTGCCCGCTGTGCATATTCCAGCGCGTCGTGTTCATCGCGCTGGGGCTGGTGTTTCTGGTGGCGGCGCTGCACGGTCCCGGTAAAACCGGCGGCATTGTGTATGGTGTGCTGGGATTTGTTTGCGCGGCGGTCGGCACCGGCCTCGCGTCACGCCATGTCTGGCTGCAGAACCTGCCCGCCGATCAGGTGCCGGCCTGCGGTCCGGGCCTGTCCTACATGCTGGAGCAGTTTCCGCTGATGCGCATGCTGCAAAGCGTACTCGCCGGATCGGGGGAGTGCGCAGAAGCGGGCTGGAAATTTCTTGGACTGACCATCGCCGGCTGGTCGCTGATCTGGTTTGTGCTGCTCGGCGGCTTTATGATCTGGCTGACGTGGTGCCGGATAAAAAAACAGTAAACAGTAACTACGCGCGAATATCCGGGGTCAGCTGCCGTTCCAGTATGGCGATCTGATCCTTGACCAGCAGTTTGCGTTTTTTCAGGCGCTGCAGTTGCAACTGGTCCTGCACGGGAGTCAGCATCAGTCGTTGCACCACATCGTCGAGGTCGCGATGTTCGAGTTTGAGTTCGGCGAGGCGCGCTTCGATGGCGTCGGTTTCGGTGCGGTCTTCCATGTGCGGCAACGGAGGCTGGAGAAGGAACGGCAGTATAGGCCCGGCGTGGCTGAGCGGCAAGCCGGAAAAATTATAACCAATTGATTTTATTAAGTATTTAATATGACTACGACACTGCAGGTAAATGGTCGGGCATGTACTGTAGAGGCAGACGCCGAAACGCCGCTGCTCTATGCGCTGCGTAATGACCTGGGCCTGGTCGGCACCCGTTACGGCTGCGGCCTCGGCCTCTGCGGCACCTGCACGGTGATCATCGACGGCAAACCGGTGCAGTCCTGCGATATGCCGGTGTCGGCGGCGGTCGGCAAACAGATCACCACGGTTGAAGCGCTAAGTACGGATGAAAAGCTGCATCCGCTGCAGCAGGCGTTCATCGCGGAACAGGCGGCACAATGCGGTTATTGCGCCAGCGGCATCCTGATGGCGGCGAAGGCACTGCTCGATGTGAACAAGGATCCATCGGATGGCGAAATCCGCGCCGCACTCGAAGGCAATCTTTGCCGCTGCGGCACACACGGTCGCATCCTGCGCGCGATCAAGCGCGCTGCCAAAGCAATGCGAAAGGCATGACCATGGCCCAGTCCAAAGATCCCGCCGCGCGCAAACTGCCGGGCAGCCTAGACATCAACCGCAGGCTCGACCGCTGGTTGTGCATCAACAAGGACGGTACCGTAACGGTAACGCCGGGCAAAGTTGAAATCGGCCAGGGCATCCTCACCGCGCTGGTACAGATGGTCGCCGAAGAACTCGACATCAACGTCAATCGCATCCGTCTCGCACCGGCGACCACCGCATTCAGTCCTGACGAAGGCATTACTTCCGGCAGCCGTTCGATCCAGGAAAGCGGCCTCGCGCTGCGCCATGTCGCGGCGGAAACGCGCGATCTGCTGTTGGCACTGGCCGCGCAAAAACTCGGCGTCACGCTGGAAAACCTGACCGTGGCTGATGGCGTTGTCTCGGCGCGCAGCGGCGGATCGGTGACGTACTGGGAACTTGCCACGCCGGATCTGCTGGCACGTGAAGCGACCTTTGATGTCGTCGAAAAACTGCCGGCTGAACATGTCGTCGTCGGCAAATCGCTGGCGCGGGTCGACATCCTCGGCAAAATAACCGGCAAGGCCGCGTATGTGCAGGACATGGTGCTGCCCGGCATGCTGCACGGACGCATCACGCGGCCGCCGGGTCCGCGGGCACGGCTGAAAAGCATCGCTACCAAAGAAATCGAACAGATGCCGGGTGTGGTGGCCGTAGTTCGCGACGGCAGCTTCCTCGGCGTGGTCGCGGAGCGCGAAGAGCAGGCGATCCGCGCCGAGCGGCGGCTGGCGCGTGCGGCGCAATGGGATGCGGGTGAACCGCTGCCCGACAACGATCCCCGCCTGCTGCAGACACTCGCTGCCGAAACCGAAGTCATCAACGAAAAAGGCGATCCGGCAACCGCCGGCGCTCAGCAACTCACCGCGGAATACACCAAGCCTTACCTTGCCCATGCATCGCTGGCGCCTTCGTGCGCTGTTGCGCAGCAGGATGGTGACAAACTCAAAATCTGGACCCACAGCCAGGGCATATTCCCGCTGCGCGGTGACATGGCGCAGGCGCTGGGCATGGCGGAGGACGACATCATCATCACCCATGCCGAGGGCGCAGGCTGTTACGGCCACAACGCTGCTGACGATGTGACGCTAGATGCCGCGCTGCTGGCGCGTGCGGTGCCGGGAAAACCGGTGCGAGTGCAATGGATGCGCGAGGACGAATTCGCCTGGGAGCCGTTCAGCAGCCCGATGGTCATGCGCATGAATGCGGCGCTCGACGCCAAGGGCAATATCGTCAACTGGGGCCATGAACTGTGGAGCCATGCGCACAGCACGCGACCCGGCGGACGCGGCGGTGTCAATCTCACGGCAGCCTGGCACCTGGAAAAACCTTTGCCCGCGGCCAAACCCGGTAACCCGCCGCTGCCCGGCGGCGGCAGTCATCGCAATGCGGTGCCGCTGTACGATTTTCCCAACCAGAAAATCACCAACCACCTGATTCGCCAGTCCCCCCTGCGTACTTCTGCGATGCGTGCGCTGGGCGGCCATGCCAACGCCTTTGCCATCGAGTGTTTTATCGATGAACTGGCTGCAATGGCGGGCGCTGATCCGGTGGAGTTCCGCCTGCGCCACCTGAAGGATGCGCGCGCCAAAGCCGTGATCGAAAAAGCGGCGCAGATGGCGAAGTGGCAGCCCAGTGAAAAAGGCGATGGTGAACGCGGCCGCGGCATCGCCTTTGCGCGTTACAAGAACCTCGCCGCGTATTTTGCCGTCGTTGCTGAGGTGCAGGTTTCGGAAGAAGTGCGCGTGACGCGGATGTGGGCTGCGGTCGACGTCGGCCAGGCGATCAACCCCGACGGCGTGATCAACCAGATCGAAGGCGGCATCATCCAGACCGTGAGCTGGACGCTGAAGGAGCGCGTTGATTTCGATCGTCATGCGGTGACCACGCGCACCTGGACGGAATACCCGATCCTGACTTTTGTCGAAGCGCCGGAAGTCGAGGTCGCGCTGATCAACCGGCCGGAAGCACCGCCGGTGGGCGCGGGCGAGGGTACCCAGGGTCCCGTGTCGGCGGCGATTGCCAATGCCATCCATAATGCGCTGGGCGTGCGACTGCGCGACATGCCGTTTACGCGCGATCGCGTGGTGGCGGCGCTGAGCGCCTGATTGACGGGATAAATTCGAATAACGAGGAGAAGAACCATGAAAAATAAAATTGTAGATGTGCTGGTGGCCGCGATGCTTGCGGCTTGCTGGCAGGGCGCCGCAGCCGCCTGGCCGGAGCGGCCATTGCGGGTGATCGTGCCGTTCGCGCCCGGTGGCAATGTAGATTTGACGATGCGTGCCATCGCGCCGGGACTGACGGACCTGTTGGGTCGCAGCATCATCATCGACAACCGCGGCGGTGCCGGCGGTGCTGTCGGCGCCGAGATCGTGGCCACGTCGCCGGCGGATGGTTACACCCTGCTGTTCGGTTCGACCGGCCTGCTGACCATTGCGCCGGCGGTTTCAAACAAGCTGCGCTACGACCCGGTGAGGGATTTTGAAGCCATCAACCTGGCGTCGAACGTGCCGGTGGTGATGCTGGTGCCGGCTTCGTCATCGGCAAAAACGGTGAAGGAATTCATCGCCTTCGCCAAATCCCGCGGCGAGCTGACGATGGGCTCTTCGGGCAATTTCTCGACCGGCCGTCTCGCGGGCGAATTGTTCCAGAGCATCACCGGAACCCGTTTCACCCACATTCCCTACAAGGGTGCCAGCCTGGCGATCATTGATCTCCTCGGTGGCCGCATCGACGTCATGTTCGACCAGATCTCTTCCGCACTGGGCCATGTCCGGGGCGGCAAGGTCCGGGTGCTGGGCGTGAACGCGGCCAGCCGCTCGCCCGAACTGCCCGACGTACCCACGATGAAGGAAGCCGGTGTCTCCGGCGTGGAGGCAGGGACGTTCACCGCGATGCTCGCGCCGGCGAAAACGCCCAAAGCCATCGTCACGCGGCTCAACGAGGACATGAACAAGGTTCTGAAAACCCCGTCGGTGCAGCAGAATTTCGCCAAATACAGCGCCGAGGTGATCGGTACGACGCCGGCGGCGAGCGCGGCATTCATCAAGGCCGAGATCGAGAAGTGGCGCAAGGTGGTGCGTGCTGCAAACATCAAGGACGAGTAAAGCGGCTGCGTTTTAGATCGAAAATCAGGGAGATAGTCTGAATGGTGAATGTGCTTCTTGATCTTGATGGCACCCTAACCGATCCCTACGAAGGTATTACAGCCTGCATTGAACATGCATTGTTAGCGCTTGGACGAACAAGTCCGCCCCGCGCCATGCTCGCACGTCATATCGGCCCGCCCTTACAACAGGCGTTTGCAGAGTTGCTGGGTTCGCGTGATGAGGCGATCATCAATGAAGCAGTCGCGTTTTACCGCGAGAGGTTTACGGGGATAGGCCTTTACGAAAACCAGCTTTATAAAGGTATTCCAGAAGCCTTGTCTTTATTAGTGAAGTCAGAAGCGAAAATTTTTCTGGCAACATCCAAGCCCCACTTGTTTGCAGGTCGCATACTTGATCATTTTGGTTTGCGGAGTCATTTTCATGGGGTCTATGGTAGCGAGTTGGATGGAACGCGAACTGACAAAGCGGAACTTATTACGCACATCCTGCGCAGAGAGTCGTTGAGAGCGAACGAGACGGTAATGGTTGGAGACCGAAAGCACGATATTATCGGCGCTCTGAAGAACGATGTTTTTCCGGTTGGTGTGCTCTGGGGTTACGGATCCCGTGATGAGCTTGCCGAGGCGGGTGCGACAGTAATTCTGGGGCGACCTGATGAACTCGGTGATTTGTTATCTACTATCGGGGCGCATTTAAATGCCTCAAGAGGTAGCGTTTTCCCGCATTGATATAGTCGTTTAAAAATAAAAGGGTATAAACAATGAAAGTACTGGTCATCCACGGCGCCGGCCTCAACATGCGCGGCAAGGTGCAGCTTGAGGTGTTCGGCCCGATGACGCTGCCGCAGTATGAAGAGCATATCCGCGGCTATGCGAAGGAACTCGGCATCGAGGTGTCGTTTTTTCATTCCAATGTCGAGGGTGAAGTAGTCAATAAACTGTGCGAAGCCTTCGACAGCGACATTGCCGGCTGCGTGATGAATCCCGGCGGCTACACGATGGTCACCGGCCCGCTGCGTGCGGCCGTGGCGCAGATGAAATTCCCGGTGATCGAAGTGCATCTGAGCAATCCGACGGCGCGCGGCACGGTGTCGGTGTTCCAGCCGGTGTGCAAGGCTTCGGTTTATGGTTTCGGCATCGAGAGTTATCGTCATGCGCTGATTGGACTGAAGGCGCTGGTTAAAAAATAATTTGTGGCGGGCAGAGTGCGATGAAAAACGGCGGAGCGCAGGCTCCGCCGTTTTTTTTCGATATTTCTCGTTAACGAAGGGGTATGTAGATGTTCGGCAGCACGACATGGATGCCGGCCGACGGCCGGTAAACCGGTACCGGCGCATAGACTGGTGCGTAGTACGATGGCGCGTAGTAGTGATGCACATCCCTGCGCACTACGTAGCGCGGCGGGGCGTGATGCTGGAAGTGTCTGGATTCCTTCCAGTAATGTTTGTCATGGCCGCGGTTGTGGCCATGATCGGCCAGCGCCGGACCGGCAGCGAACAACATCGTCGATAACACTGCAGTTGTCAGAAGTTTCATGGTCGTTCTCCTTTGCGCAAATTTTCCGCGCTTGCTGGTTGCCCCTGCTGTTCATTGGTCGTGACTCGTGAGTGCTGGTCACGGAACAAAGTCTAGGCGGCAATCTTCGACAACAATGTGAGCGTTTGTAAGGAGATGTAATCTGCCCGATGATCTAAATAAAAATGTTTAAAATCAAATACTTATTGAGTTTCCGCGCCACTGACCCAGCGTATGGATGCGATCCTGTCCGATGATGTCCTGCAATACGCGCGGTGTTGCCGGTGCTGTTGAGAACTGCAAAGCCTGCGGGGCTACGGCGGCGATGCCGGCGCAGGTTTCGGCATCGGTCAATGCGGCGGCGAGGATTGGCGGATCGGTCCAGACCATTTTTCCGTTCTCGGTGCGCAGGTAAATCCGCCCGCTGTTGCGGTCGGCAAAATTCACCGCCGGCAGGCGGCTGACGCATTGCGCGAGAAAACGCGTGTTGTGTTCCGGCGCCATCGCGGCGGCACCCGGATGTACTTCCTGCGCAGTTCTGGCATCGACATTGATGCGGCGATAACGGTCGACGTCGAGCAGGCCTTTGACGTCGAGCACGTTCATTTCGCCGTTCCAGCCGAAAGCGATGGTGCGCGGACGTTCACCGAGTGCCACGCTGTTGTCGAGGAATTCGTAATGCACCTTCTTGTCGCCGGCCAGCGCCCAGGTGAAAAACACTTCAGGCATGCCGCTGTAGGCCTCGATGTTGTGCGCGAGCAGGTCATCGACCGCCTTGTAACGGCCGACTTCAAGACCGCGTTGCCAGGCGCGTTCGACGGTGGCATCGGGCGGGGTGATCATGAAGAATAAATAAACCAGGCTGCCGAAACGCGTCAGCAGATTGCTGCCGGCGACGTCCGATGCGGGCGCAAAGGTGTCAAAGCGGAAACGGTCGATCAGCAGGTGTGACATCGCGCCGCGCTCCGCTTTGCGCGCCATGGTGCGGTCGAGCTTGTGGTCGACGATTTGCAGTTCGTGGCCGCTCAGCGCGCCGGCGTACTTGTAGGCCGGGCCCAGTGTCGCGTAGTCGAGCAGGAATTTGCGGAAAATATCCGGACTGATCAGCGCGAAATCATCCCAGCTGACGCCGATGCGCGCCGCCAGCGCACGCTGCAGCGGGCGCAAGGTGCTTTTGCCCGCGGCGGAAGCGCCCTTGGTGTTCATCACCACCGGTTGTGCCTGCGCCGGCAGCAGGCGGAAACCTTCGGCCTGTGCCGCCTGTTGTACATAAGGTTCGATCAGGCGACCGATTTCCTCGCTGCCGTAATCGTTGCTGGCGAGGTCGGTGGCGACTGTCGCAATCAATCCGCGATCACCCCAGATCCGGCCGTGGCGTGCATGCATCGCCGAGGCAACGCGGGCAAGGGCGAGGCAGGCCGCGCGTTGCAGCGGATCGCGGGTGGCCTGCGCCTGCGTATCCCAGCGGCGGATCGCACGCAGGTCGCTGGCTTCTGCTTCTTCCACCACCGCCGGTGTGGTGGTGTGGAACAGCCGCGACCAGAATCCGCGACCTGATGGGGCTGTGGCGGCCGCCGTGTCCTGCAGACCGTAGTCGAGCATGGTGGCGACGGCATTGAACAATTTCGTGCGCAATGCCCCATGCGCATCGCGGATTTCGGCCATGTGCGGTGCGACATGGCGGGTGAGGATGATTTCGCTGATGCGGCGGAAGTTGATGCCGAGGTCTTCGGTTTTCTGGCCGTCGTCGATGCTGAAGTCCGCCGTGACCTGCGCCAGCAGTTCATGCACCACCAGCCGTTCCGGCCGGAACACCACCAGGTCTTCCGCGGCGAGCCCGGTCAGGTCGGCGAGTTCGCGCGCCTGGCGCAGTGTGGTCAACACGTTTTCCGGGCGATACAGCGTGGCCAGCGGCAGCAGGTCTTGCGGGATCTGCGACTGCAGCCCGGGGTTCCACGGGCCTTCGGCGGGAACTGCGCTGGAATCGACGCCGGACATGGTGTTTAGGGTCGTTGCGGTCCAGCATGCACGCCACTCGCTGCGGTTGCGGGCTGGCATGCTGAAAAAATAGGCAATCTAATACGGCCCCGGGCGTGGCGCAGGTTCATACGCTGATTTTTGCGGTTGTTCACAGACATATCCACAGAAATTGTGAATGATTTTTTACAGCATGCCCCGGAATGGTGAGCCTTGTGGTGGCCGTTGCAATCCGCGGGTCGGGATGTTAACGGGCACTATCAGTACTGCTTGAAAAACGCCACGGGGAAAATGCCAATTTTTCTTTTAAAAACATATGGTTATACGAGGTAAAAAAGGGCCGATAAAAGCCTATTTGAGTCAATCACTTAGCGCGTGTTTGCCCTTGAGTCGTAAGCACGCGCTAATGAGTTGTTGACATTGGCAGCGAGGTTTTATTTGTCCTTGCGGAGCGCTGTGCGACGCGAGATATCAACATGCCGTCGAATCCGGCTGTCAAGACTTTTTCCGGGGATTTTCGGCAAAACTGACCACTGCCCCGGGGATTACAGGCCGTGCACGAAGCTTTCGATGCCTTTGAGCAGCATTTCCACGGCAATCGCGGTCAGCAGCAGGCCCATCAAGCGGTCCATGGCGGCCAGGCCGCGGGTGCCGAGCAGGCGCGCGATGCGCCCTGAAGCGAGCAGCAACAGCAGCGTGATCACGCTGGCGATGAGCAGGGCAATGATCCAGTCAACGATGCGATCGGGGGCGCGGGACACCAGCAGCACCACCGTGGCGATGGCCGAAGGCCCGGCAATCGACGGAATCGCCAGCGGCACGATGAAAGGCTCGGCCTCGATTTCATCGGCGCCGAACACGCCTTCCGGATGTTTGAAAATCAGCCGTAGCGCGATGATGAACAGGATCACGCCGCCGGCGATGTTGAGCGAGGTGTCAGACAGTCCGAGCAGGACCAGGAACCAGCGGCCGAAAAAAACAAAAAACAGCAGCAGGGCGAAGGCGATGACACATTCGCGCACGATGACGCGGTTGCGGCGCTTTGGCGGGACTTTTTTCAGCAGCGATACAAACAGCGGGATGTTGCCCAGCGGATCCATCACCAGCAGGATGATGACGGTG
>CAMCYP010000027.1 GCA_945885345.1 Bordetella parapertussis
ATCAAGTATATGGGCAAGGCGAGTAACGCAGCCAGTGGCGATTTTGGCCACAACCCGGAGGGACGGGACGATTTGGCCCCGGGCCATTGTCGCGCCTTCGCTTATTTGCCAACGGGCAAACCGCGCTCGGCGCTTCGCGTCCCGTGGGCAAATCGTCGCCGTCGCACTCATGAAATGTTTATTAACAGGCCCTGACCAATGCGCTGCGGCGAGGCCAGTAGCCGAGTCCGCGGATATTGAGCGTGACTGCACAGAGGTTTTTGCTATAATTCGCCCCCTTGAGCGGCCGTAGCTCATCTGGATAGAGTACTTGGCTACGAACCAAGGGGTAGGGGGTTCGAATCCCTCCGGCCGCGCCAGTTGCACCAAGGCCCGCGATCCACATCGCGGGCCTTTTTCACATCGACAGGGAGAACCGAATGAGCCACCTGCGCCACACTGAACAACGCAAACGTTTCCGCGCCATTCTCAATGGCAGCGAGTGCCTGTCACCCGCCAGCGTGTATGACCCGCTGTCCGCGCGCGTGGCGGAAAGCGTCGGTTACAAGCTCGGTATCCTCGCCGGCTCCGTGTCGTCGAATACCACGCTGGCTGCGCCCGACCTGATCGTGCTGACGCTGACCGACTTTGCCGACCAGGTGCGGCGCATGATGCGCGTCAGCGACTTGAGCCTGCTGGTCGATGCCGACCACGGCTACGGCAACGCGTTGAATGTGATGCGCACGATTGAGGAGTTGGAGCACGCCGGTGTGTCAGCAATGAGCATTGAAGACACGTCGCTGCCGATCCGATACGGCCAGCCCGAAGGCAAAGACGAGCTGATTTCCGTCGGCGAGATGGTCGGCAAACTGAAAGCCGCCGTCGCCGCGCGCCGTGACCCGGCTACGGTGATTGCCGGCCGCACCGCGGCGTTGAAAGTCGAAGGCACCGAAAAAACGGTGGAGCGGGTCAAGGCTTATGCCGCGACTGGCGTGGACTGCATATTCATCATTGGCGTCGAAACCGCGGAGCAGGTGAAAGCGGTGCGTGAAGCTTCAAAACTGCCGGTGATCGTCGGCCCGGGAAAAACGACGGCGACGCGCGAGGAATTTGCCAAAGCCGGTGCCCGTGTGCTGTTGCAGGGCCATCAGCCGGTGGCGGCTGCAGTGAAGGCATTGCGCGAGGTGTATGCGCATTTTTACGGCGGCGGCGCTGCTGCCGACCTCAAGGACAAGATCGCATCCGGGAAGGATATGGATGCGCTGGTGTTCGCTGCGGATTACAAAAAATACATGGACGAGTTTTTACGTTAATCAGTTTGCGTTTGCGCTGAACGGCATCAAGCCGGTCAGGCGGCGGCCTGCCGCTGTGACCGGCCGATCGCCGCATTGACCTGCGGCATCACTTTTTCGGCCATCAATTCCATCGAACGCCTGGCCAGCGCCGGATCCACCCAGTCCATGCCGGCATAGACAATTTCACCGAAGTCACCGGCTTCTTCGCGCAAGCCGAGGATTTGTTCCGCGACCTGGTCCGGATTGCCGCAGATCACCAGCTGGTCAACCATGTAATCGACCGTCAGTTCGCGGTCATCCTGCTGCGGATGAGTTTTGAAGATGGCCTGGCGTTTCGAAATCAGCATTTTCCGCAGCAACAGATCCCAGTAATAGCGGTAGGGGCTGGCGCTGTCCTGCAGCGCGTAGCGACGCGCCGTTTTTTCGTCGTCGGCGACAAATATCGTCCGCGCGATGCGCCAGTCCGCCGGATCGGCCGTCTTGCCGGCGCGTTGTTTCCCCTCGGCATAGTTGTCCCAGTGCGAGCGCAGGTACTGCGACAGCAGGAAATTCGCCGATAGCGGATGGAAGTCGCGTTCGCCCATGGCGATCACGCCTTTTGAGCCGGGCGCGACCACGGTGCCGACGATTTCCGGTCGTGGCAGCTGGTACGGTTTGTACATCTGGCCGCGGCCGATGGCGGCGTTTTGCGTGGTGGCGGTGCTGACCTTGAAGCGGTTGCCGGGCAGGTTGATGTCGTAGGGCGCATCGCGTTCCCAGATGGCGAGGATCACGTCCATCGCCTCGGCAAACAGTTTGTTGCGGTCTTCCGTCAGCATGCCCAGCGCTTCAGCGTCGGACGGCAGCGCACCGGGACTGACGCCGAAAATGAAGCGGCCCTGTGCCAGGTGGTCGAACATGGCAGCGTGGGCGGCGATCAGCGTCGGGTGCGAATGCGACAGGTTGGAGGTGCCGGTGGCGAGCTTGATGGTTTTAGTGTGGTGGATCAGCGTCGCCAGGAAAATGAAACTGTTGGTGACGTTTTCCGAAGGTTCGGTCAGGTGTTCGCCGACAAAGGCATCGTAAAAACCCAGGTGGTCGGCGAGGATGATGGCTTCGCGGTCTTCCTGCAGCGTGACGGCGGGCGGACGCTCGGCAGGGTGCAGCGGCATCGTGAAATATCCCAGGCGCATGGCGGGTGACGCTCCTCTGTGGTTGCCCGGTGCCTGTAATCAGCCCGTGGTGATTCAGTTTCAATGTAACATCGTGCTGTTGTCGTCGGCAATGAAGCCATTCACAAAGAAAGCAACACATGAGTCTCGATGCCATGAAACCCGGCCTGCACGGCTCCACCGAAATCATGGTCGGCACGCGCGATACCGCGCCGCATGTCGGCAGCGGCAAGATCAAGGTGCTGGCAACGCCGGTGCTGGTGATGCTGCTGGAAGAGGCGGCGCTGAATGCCGTTGAAGGTCTGTTGCCGGCGGGGCACCAGACGGTGGGTACCCGGCTCGACGTCAGCCATACCGCGGCGACGCCGGTGGGCATGCGCGTGGTGGCGCACGCCGAGGTGATCAAGGTCGAGGGCCGCAAACTGACGTTCCGGGTATGGGCTGAAGACGCGGTGGAGCGCATCGGTGAGGGCACTCACGAACGCATCATCGTCAACGTCGAGCGCTTTGACGTCCGCACCCAGGCCAAGGTCGCGGCCGTTAAAAAATAGTCATTAAAAACAAATAGTTAAGAGTCTCCCTGAGGGTGGGGCCAGCCTGTCAGGGATCGCAGTTTTCCGCTGCGTGATTATTTTTCCTGCGCCGGGTGCTGATCGGTGATCGCGGTTTCAATGACCGTATATTCACCTTCCACATAAGTGTCCTGTGCCGCGCGCTGCAATTTGCGTTTGATCCACCACAGGCGAATCAGGAATATGCCGGCGAGGATGCCCCCGGCGACCAGCGCGATGCCGATGAAAAAGAATGCGACCACCAGGATAATCAGGCCCAGCGCAAAAAACACGATGCGCTCAAGCAGCCCGGCCTGCGGGTGGGTCATGATGCGGATATACGGGGCTTGCGGTCGTTCCATGATGAGATGGGTCTCCTTGATTTCATGAGACCACAGTCAGGTGAGGACGTTCAGTAATTCAGGACGTTCAGTAATCCGGGTTGAAGCTTTTGATGATGACGCTGCCGGATTTTTCGTCGGGCTCGAGTACGAGCAGCTTGCGCGCCTGCGCTTCTTCCAGCAGTTTGCCGAAGGTGCGGAAGCCGTAATAACTTTCGTTGAAGCCGGGCTGGCGGCGTTTCAATGTCTGCTTGACCATCGAGGGCCAGATCTTGTCCTCGGCACCGCGTTCGGCGAACAACGCTTCGATGGTTTCCATGACGAGATCCAGTGCCTCGGCTTTTTTGCTGCTGCCGTCCTTGTCGGCAGGCTCCTTGTCGCCGGTTTTGGCGGCGGGGGCGGCGGCAGGCTTTTTCCGGCTTTGCTGCTTCTTGGCTTTTTCGCGGGCGAGGTCATCGTAGAAAATGAATTCGTCGCAATTCGCCACCAGCAGGTCGGAGGTCGACTGCTTGACGCCGACGCCGATGACCACCTTGTTGTTCTCGCGCAGCTTGGATACCAGCGGCGAAAAATCAGAGTCGCCGCTGATGATGACGAAAGTGTCAACGTGCGACTTGGTATAGCAGAGGTCCAGGGCATCGACGACCATGCGGATGTCGGCAGAATTTTTTCCCGACATGCGCACATGCGGGATTTCGATCAGTTCAAACGCCGCTTCGTGCATGGGCCGTTTGAAGTCGCGGTAACGCTCCCAGTCGCAATAGGCTTTTTTGACGACGATGTCGCCTTTCAGCAGCAGGCGCTCGAGGACTTTCTTGATGTCGAACTCGGCGGAACTGGCTTCGCGCACGCCCAGGGCAACGTTTTCAAAGTCGCAGAACAGCGCCATGTTTTTGGTGTCGGATGCGGTGCTCACAGCGATTCCTTGATAATAATTACCGATGATTGTGGGCTTTTGACGGGGGGTTGTCGATGCGTTACGGGTTTCGCTGTCATTGCCGCCATTGTTCCGTAAAATAACCATGGTAAAGACAGGCATTAAGGGAGCTGTGGATTCGCATGCAGGAAAAAACTGATCATCTGGCTGTGTTGTTTGCCGATGTTGTCGAAAGTAC
Organism: Bordetella parapertussis; assembly: GCA_945885345.1. GTDB lineage: Bacteria > Pseudomonadota > Gammaproteobacteria > Burkholderiales > SG8-41. The sequence continues at coordinate 4,433 of CAMCYP010000027.1, forward strand.
CGCGCTGTATCGCCGCCTCGGTGATGTGGCGGCGCTGCACATCATCAGCGCCGTTCTCAACGAACTGAAGGCGGTGCTGCCGTATCATCAGGGGCGTCTGGTGAAGACGCTGGGGGACGCAGTGATGTGCCTGTTTCCGGACGCCGATTGTGCAGTCGAGGCGGCGGTCAATATGCAGCATGTGATTGCCGGGATGAATTTTTCGGGCGAGGAGATGCAGATTCGCATAGGCTTGCATACCGGCCCGGTAGTCATCGGCGCCGAGGATGTTTATGGCGATACCGTCAACGTAGCCGCGTATCTGGCCGATGCTGCCACGGCGGGGCAGATCCTGATTGCCGAGGCGACGGCCAAGGACATGCCCCGTGATCGCCAGGACTCGATGACGCCGATTTTTGACGCGATGCTGAAAACAACGCTGGCCAAAACGGCGGTTTGCGAAGTGCAGTGGCGCGATGATCTGACCGAACGCACCCAGGTCAATTTGAACATCGAACGCACGATTCCCCAGGATATCGGCAGCCTGGTTCTGACACTCGGTGACCACGAATGCCGCATCGATTACTGGAATTCAACGCTGACCATCGGCCGTGCAACTGACTCGGGACTGGTTGTCACTGACAGCCTGGTATCACGACGCCATGCGACGATCCGCGTCGAACGCACCCAGTTCTATCTCGTCGATCACAGCATCAACGGCACTTTTGTCACTCGCGCCAGTGGCGAGGAAATCCATGTCGTGCGCCGCGAAATCATGCTCGAAGTGCGCGGCGAAATTCGCCCCGGCTACAGCCGCGGTGGCCGCCCCGGGCCATGCATTGTGTTCCGCCGTGACCGGCGTTCGATGTACCGGGTTTAGAGTTCGCTCATTCAAGTTCAACATCAAAAACAACATCAAAAAAATTAACCGCCGATGCACGCCGATAAAATCCAAGGCTTCCGGCAGCACAATCTGTCGGGCCGGGTTGATCTGCGTTAATCGGCGTTCATTGGCGGTTAAAAAAGATCTGCTCTTTCTTCTAAGTCAAATCCGTCAGGCTGTTGACGACAGTCTGGCCGTCACGGCCCCTGGCGCGCGCTTCCTCCGGTGATTCCTTGCCCAGGGCCGTCTGCGCAATCATTTCGTACATGTCCGCGGCGCCGAGCAGGATGCGCGGCGTCATGCCGGCGCCTTCAAAAGTCTTGGCGATTTCGAGCATTTCCGGCACCCAGCGGTAGGCTTTGGGCGGCATCACCGTGGTGCGGCTCAGCACCCACTGACGGTTGTCGGCAGCGCTCTCCTGCAATTCGCGGTCGAGTGCGGCATCGACGCCGAGGCGCCGCGCTGCCATCAGCATTTCAATACCCAGTGCGACGGCGCCCTTGGTGTACGAGGCGTAACACATCTTGATGGCGGAGGCGTCACCGATACGTTCGCTCATCACGCGGATGTTGATGCCGGCGCTGGACAGCGGCATCAGCCGCGCGGCTTGCGGGCCCGATACATACATGCGCATGCTCGCCTTGCCGCGCGGCGGCGGGCCGATAATGCCGGCATCCAGGCATTCGCCACCGGCAGCGCGGATGATGGCGTCAATTTCATGGGCGGTCTGCGGTGCAACCGCGTTGCAGTCGACGAACACGCAACGGCGGCCGGTGGCCTGCATTGCTGCGGCTGCTGCGCGTGCGTTGTCAACAGCGGCGGCGGGATTGAGGATGGACAGCACCACATCGCAGGTGGCGACGACGTTCTGCATGGTGCCGCAATCATTGAGGCCGGCGTCGCGGGCGAGTGCCTTGGTGCGCGCGCTGCGCCCGTCGAGTGCGGTATGGACAGTAAAGCCGCTGTTCTTGAGGGTCTGGGCGACGGCCTGGCCCATGTCGCCGGGGCTGACGACGCCGATGTTTTGTATGGTCATGTGAATTCCAGTCGGTGGGTGAGTTCAGGGCTGCGCTTCGATGTTGCGATAAAATACACGCCACTGCTTTCCTTCAACAAGAAAATTCTGATTCCGTGATGCGGATTCCCCGATTTGGCTGCACCGGCCGGGCATCGCATCCGTTGTGGAAACAACCGTGTCCCTGAACGTGCCCCCGATTTTTCGTATTGTCCTGCTCAGCGTGCTGACGCACACCGCCTACAAGGGCAGCAAGGTGCTGATGTCGCTGTCGGCGCTGGAACTGGGCGCCAACGAATTTTTCGTCGGCATGCTGTTTTCCGCCTATGCGCTGTTTCCGCTGCTGCTGTCGGTTTATGCCGGCAAGATTTCGGATCGCATCGGTTTCCGCCGGCCGATGCTCTACGGCACGATCGGCTTGCTCGCAGGCTTGGCGATACCGTTTCTGTTTTTCCGGCTGGAAGCGCTTTATGTTGCTGCTGCGCTGATCGGCTTTTGCTACATTTTTTACACAGTCACCGTGCAGCACCTGATCGGTGCGATGGCCGATGGCATGGACCGCACCAAAAACTACAGTTGGTTCAGCCTCGGCATCGGCATGACGGCACTGATAGGGCCGACTTCGGCGGGCTTCCTGATCGATGCCATCGGTCATCGCGCAACTTTTGCGGTGCTGGCGGCATTGCCGGTGGTGCCGATTTTGCTGCTGGGCCTGTGGTCCGGCTGGCTGCCGAAAACCACTCAGACGAAAGTCAGCAAGGCGGAGAAGGCGACCCACCGCGTCGGTGACCTGGTACGCAACCAGTCGCTGCGCCGCGCGCTGATCACCGCGGGCATCATTGAGACCGCGCTGGAACTCTACAACCTGTTGCTGCCGATTTACGGTCACGGCATCGGCATGAGTGCATCGGAAATCGGCATGATCCTCGGCGCCTTTGGTCTGGCGTTGCTGGTCGTGCGTTCGGTGATGCCGCATCTGGTGAAGCGTCTGGGCGAGGAGCAGTTGCTGTCGCTGTCGCTGGTGCTGGCCACCTGCGTCTGCCTGGTATTCCCGTTTGTGACCGGTTTTGCGACCTTGTTTGCAATTTCGTTTGTACTGGGCATGGGCCTTGGTTGCGGCAGCCCGTTGTCGATGATGCTCGCTTACAACCGCGCGCCGGCAGGGCGTTCCGGCGAGGCGATGGGGCTGCGGCAAATGGTCAACAAGGGTACGGAAGTGCTGGTGCCTTTTGTCTTTGGTTCGCTGAGTGCGGCTTTGGGCATGGTGCCGGTGTTCTGGCTGGATGCCGTGCTGCTGGGAATTGCCGCAACATTGATGCGCCGCGACGCTGTAACGCTGCGCGTTCCGTCGCCAAAAAATAATGAATAAAAACAATTGGTTATTGGGAATTCTCGGTGCGTGGCTGAGCGCGACTGCACTGGCGGCGACGCCGGATACGGTGACTTTCATGAGCGCCGACGGTCACACAAAACTCACTGGTTATGTGTTTTCGCCCGCGCAGCCGGGACGCCGTCCCGCGGTGGTGATGCTGCATGGCCGCGCCGGCGCCTATTCATCGCTGAAGCGTGGTCAGCACAACGCGGGCGCGTTGACCATGCGTCACCGGATGTGGGGTAATTTCTGGGCGGCACGTGGTTACGTCGCCATTCATGTGGACAGTTTCGGTCCGCGCGGTTTTGGTGATGGTTTTGCCAAGCATTCCTACGCCAGCCGGCCGCTGGAAGTCAGTGAGCAGTCGGTGCGTCCGCTGGATGCCTATGGCGCGCTGGCGTACTTGCGCAGCCGCAGCGATGTGGCTGCGGATCGCATCGGTGTGCAGGGCTGGTCCAATGGCGGCATGACGGTGCTGGCCACGCTTGGACCACGGCCTCCCGGATTGCAGAACCCGACGCCGACCAGCGGTTTCCGTGCAGCGATTGCGCAGTATCCGAGCTGTCGTGCGCCGGCGGCAGAACCTGATTACGCGCCTTATGCGCCGCTGCTGATCATGGTGGCCGAGAACGATGACGAGGTGTCGCCTACGGTGTGCCGGACGTTCGCGGAAAAAATTCGCGACCGCGGTGCTGCCGTGGAATTCGTCTGGTATGACGGGGCGCACCATTCTTACGATGATCCCGGCAAGACCAAGCAAAGCCATGAGCCCAACCGGCTCGCGTTGCAGGATACGCTGCAGCGCGCCGCCGCGTTTTTTGCGCAGCATCTGGGTCCCTGAGTTCATGAACATCGCCGGTACATTCACCCGCATGCAACGTTTGATCGGCGTGGTGCTGGTGCTGTGTTGCAGCTTTGGCGTGCAGGCGGTCGCTCATTCAGCCGATTGGTCGCGCGCAGCGATTGCTTCGGCGCATCCGCTCGCGACTGCTGCGGGTGAAACGATACTGGCACAAGGCGGCAATGCCTTTGATGCGGCAATCGCCGTGGCGGCTGCGCTCGCGGTGGTTGAGCCGTATTCCTCGGGTTTGGGCGGTGGTGGTTTTTTTCTGCTGCACCGCGCAGCCGACGCTCACCAGGTGATGATTGATGCGCGCGAAACCGCACCGGCGGGCATTCTGCCGCGGCATCTGTTTGATGCTGCCGGCAATCCGCTGCCGGGCGCGACCACCCGCGGCGGCACTGCTGCAGCCATTCCCGGATTACCGGCCGGACTGCAGCATCTGGCGCAGCGTTATGGCAAGCTGCCATTGACAGCGACACTGGCGCCGGCCATGCAACTGGCGCGCGAGGGTTTCAAAACCGACCGGCGTTATGCGCGCATCGCCAAATTGCGCGAGGCCATGCTGCGCGCGACCAAAGAGACTGCGCTGTTTCTTGACAATGGCCGCGCGCCGGCACCCGGTTATGTGCTGCGCCAGCCCGATCTGGCGGCGACACTGCAGCGCATCGCAAGTGAGGGCGCCGCGGGTTTTTACCGTGGACCGGTGGCGGAGGGGATGGTTGCTGCGATCAATGCCGCAGGCGGTGTCTGGCAGATGAGTGATCTCGCCGGGTATCGCGTTGTTGAGCGTGCACCGGTGCATTTCAGTTATCGCGGTGCGACGATCACCACTGCCGCCTTGCCTTCCGCGGGCGGCATTGCCCTGGCGCAGGTGCTGGGCATGCTGGAGCATTTCCCGGCGGCGGATGTGCAGGATCCCGAATATGCGCATCTGGTGGTCGAGGCCATGCGTCATGCGTTTCGCGACCGCGCACTGCTCGGTGACCCGGACCAGACGGCGGTGCCTGCAGCCGATTTAATGAAAAAAGATAAATTAAACCAATATGTTGCGGATATTCATCGGGATCGAGCCACGGCGTTGCCAGCACCAGCCGCAACGGGCACGGGTGCCGGCAGTGTCAACACCACGCATTTTTCCATTGTTGATGCAGCCGGCAATCGCGTGGCCGCCACGCTGACCATCAACCTGCTGTTCGGCTCGGGCATAGTCGGTCGCGGCACCGGTGTCTTGCTCAACAATGAAATGGATGATTTCACGCTGCGCGCGGATGTCGCGAACAGCTTCCGCTTGCGCGGCGGCGCAGCGAACGGCGTGGCGCCGGGCAGGCGCCCGCTGTCGAGCATGACGCCGACCTTCGTCGAAGACGGCAAGGGTGTGCTGATCCTCGGCGCGCCCGGCGGCTCGCGCATCATCAGCCAGGTGCTGCTGGTCGCACTGGAATATCTGCGCAGGCCGCAGTTTGATTTAAAGCAACTGGTGGCAATGCCGCGCTACCACCATCAGTACTGGCCCGACCGGATTGAAATTGAACCCGAGGGATTCTCCGCAGCGTGGCGCGGTGTGCTGGAAGCCAAGGGGCATCAGGTGCATGTGGCCAACCGCAAGTGGGGTAATCTGCAGGCGGTATTCCAGCCGCGGGATGGTGGCGCAGCGCAGGCTGCGAACGATCCCCGGGGCGATGATGTGGCCTGGTATTGAGATCCGGTGAAGAGTGAAGGAGTGAATGTGTGAACAGGCGGCGGTTTCACGATTCGCTGGTTTTCTCCTTCACTTTTCACGCATTCACCTTTCACGATAACGTCCTGTATCATTTCGCCCCATGAAAACGACATTCCTCGAATTCGAACAGCCGATCGCCGATCTGGAAACCAAGATCGAAGAGCTGCGTTTTGTGCAGGATGATTCGGCACTGGACATTTCAGAAGAAATCGCGCGGCTGCAGAAAAAAAGCCAAGCGCTGACCAAAGAGATTTATTCGAAACTCAATGCCTGGCAGATTTCGCAGGTTGCACGTCATCCGCAGCGGCCGTATACGCTGGATTACATCAACAGCCTGTTCACCGATTTTGAGGAAATGCACGGCGACCGCGTGTATGCCGATGATCCGGCGATCGTCGGCGGCATGGCGCGTTTCGGCGGCCAGACGGTGGTGGTGATCGGGCACCAGAAGGGGCGCGATACCAAGGACAAGATTTACCGCAATTTCGGCATGCCGCGGCCCGAGGGTTACCGCAAGGCGCTGCGCCTGATGAAGCTCGCGGAAAAATTCGGTGTGCCGGTGTTCACCTTCATCGACACGCCGGGCGCCTATCCTGGCGTTGGTGCCGAGGAACGCGGCCAGTCGGAAGCCATCGGCCGCAACCTTTATGCAATGGCGGCACTGAAAACGCCGGTGATCTGCACGGTGATCGGCGAGGGCGGTTCGGGCGGTGCGCTGGCCATTGCCGTCGGTGATGTGACGCTGATGCTGCAGTATTCGACCTATTCGGTGATTTCGCCGGAAGGTTGTGCGTCGATTCTGTGGAAAAGTGCAGAGCGCGCACCGGATGCCGCGGAAACGCTGGGCATCACCGCGACCCGGCTGAAAACGCTGGGCCTGATTGACAAGATCATTCCCGAACCCCTGGGCGGCGCACATCGCGATTACGACGCCATGATGCAGTCGCTGAAAAAAGCGCTGCAGGAGAGCTGGCGGCAATTGCGCGACCTGTCGCTCGACAAGCTGGCCGAGGCGCGTTTTGAGCGGCTGATGGGTTATGGCCAGTTCAAGGAAACGGAAAGCCGCTGAGATGGCTGATGCGCCATGAGTCCCGGCGCGTTGCATTCCGTTAAGCACACCAGGCTGGCGGACGATGTTGGTGCCATCCTGCGCCGGGAAATTCCCCGCGGCGCGACCATTGTCGTGGGCCTGAGTGGCGGCATCGATTCCGTTGTGCTGCTGCATGTGCTGCTGCGCCGGTTGCGCATTGCCCCGGCGCGCATTTCCGCGATCCATGTCAATCACCAGATCAGTCCAGATGCGGTGCGCTGGACGGCGTTTTGCCGTCGCTGGTGCCGTGAACTCGGCGTGAAGCTGCGTGTGGCCAAAGTCGATGTGCCACGCGGCAACAGTACGGAGGCTGCAGCGCGTGCTGCGCGATATGCTGTGTTTGCTGAGAGCGACGCTGACGTGTTGTTGCTGGCGCACAATCGTGATGACCAGGCGGAGACCGTTCTGTTGCAATTATTGCGCGGTGCCGGGCCGCGCGGCCTTTCCGCCATGCCGGTGTTGCGGCAGGGCACTTTCGGGATGCCTGCAGTGTTGCGCCCGCTGCTGGAAACGCCGCGTGCTGCGATCGAAGCCTATGCCGCCCGTCATGGCCTGCAATGGGTCGAGGATGAAAGCAATCAGGATCGCGCCTATTTGCGCAATTTTCTGCGCCATGACGTGCTGCCGCTGCTCGAATCGAAACTGCCGGGCGTGCGGGGGACGCTGGCGCGTGCGGCGCGCCACCAGGCGGAATGTTCGGAATTGCTGGATGTGCTCGCTGTGGATGATCTGGGTGCGGACAATCACGCCGGCAGATTGCCGCTGGCTTTGCTGAAAGGGCTGGCGCCGGCACGCGCCCGTAATGCCTTGCGTTATTTCCTGCGCTGCAATGGTGTTGTGATGCCGGAAGCGGAGCGTCTGGATGAGCTGCTGCGGCAGGCAACAACTGCGCGCGGGGATGCGCGGGTTTGTGTGGATCTGGGTGGTGTCGAGCTGCGGTGTTTTCAGGGGGCACTCCACATCGTCCGGCCATTATCACGGCTGACAAAGTCATTCGAAGTGGCCTGGGATGGCTGCGGCACGCTGCCGTTGCCGCAACTGGGCGGTTCGTTGCGGCTGGTGCGGCGCAAAGGCGAGGGTATTGCGGCTGCTGTGCTGCGGTCAGCGTTGCTGCAGGTGCGTATCCGGCAGGGCGGGGAAATGCTGCGTCCGGCAGCGGGAGGACGGCAGCGCACCGTGCGTAACCTGCTGCAGGAAGCGGCGTTGCCGCCATGGCTGCGCGAGCGTCTGCCGTTTATTCATGTCGACGGCGAGCTTGCTGCAGTGCCGGGGCTGGGTGTGGATGCGAAGTTTCAGGCGCGTCCCGGTGAGCCGGGATTTTTGCCGTTATGGACTCCTTGCTGAGTTTTTTGCCTGGATTGGATGGTGTATGGCCGAGGTTTGCCAAACTCCGGAGGCTTTGCTAACCTGAACTCGTTCCGGTTTGCCATAAGAAAAAACGAATGCCCTGTATCTGTCAGGGCATGTCTCGATTACCTTTAGGAGGGTACCATGAAGACTATTTCAGCACTGGCAGGCGCGCTCGTACTTTCATTTTCGGCCGCGGCCTGGGCGCAACAGCCCATCATCATCAAATTCAGTCATGTCGTTGCGGAAAAGACGCCAAAGGGTCAGGGCGCACTGAAGTTCAAGGAGCTCGCGGAGAAGAAGCTGCCTGGCAAGGTGCAGGTGCAGGTGTTTCCGAATTCGCAGCTTTTCGGTGATGCCCAGGAAATGGACGCCCTGCTGCTTGGCGACGTGCAGATTCTCTCGACCTCGCTTTCCAAGTTCGACCGGTATACCAAGAAACTGCAGGTTTTCGACCTGCCGTTCATGTTCAACGATCTGGCGGCGGTTGATCGTTTTCAGCTTGGACCCGTCGGCAAGGAACTTCTTGATTCGATGAAAAGCAAGGGCATCAAGGGGCTTGGCTACTGGCACAACGGGATGAAGCAGTTGTCCACGAACAAGGCGCAACTGAAGCGTCCGGATGATGTGAAGGGGCTCAAGTTCCGCATCCAGCAATCCGACGTGCTTGAAGCGCAGTTCCGTGCGCTTGGTGCCAATCCGCAGAAAATGGCTTTCAGCGAGGTCTATCAGGCACTGCAGACCGGCGTGGTTGATGGCCAGGAAAACACCTGGTCAAACATCTACACCCAGAAATTCTTCGAGGTGCAGAAAACCATCGCCGAAACCAACCACGGCGTGATCGACTACATGGTGATTACCAATGCCAAGTGGTGGGACGGACTGCCGGCCGATATTCGCAAAGGCCTGACGGAAGCGATGGACGAGGCGACAGCGTATTCCAACAAGCTGGCGAGTGAGATCAATGAAGGCGATCGCAAGCGCATTGCGGATGCCGGCAAGGCGAAGATCCAGACGCTGAGCAAGGATGACCTGGCCGTCTGGCGCAAGGCGATGGCGCCCGTATGGAAGAAATTCGAGGGCGATATCGGCAAGGATCTGATCCAGGCTGCACAGAGCGCCAACAAGTAATTCAGGCAACAGGCTGAGAAACGCTGTGGGTGCCTGGTTTGAGCGCCTGGAGGAGGGGCTGATTGCCTTCCTCCTGGCGTTCATGACAATCATCACCTTCGTGCAGGTCATTGCACGGTATGTCTTCAATTACAGCTTCGTCTGGGCGCTCGAACTGGTCAGCTTCCTGTTCGCCTGGCTGATCTTTCTTGGCATGGCGTACGGTGTTCGCGTCGGCACGCACATCGGCGTTGATGCCCTGGTGAAGGTGCTCAGTCCGCGTATCGCCCGAATCGTGACTGCGCTGGCAGCTGCGCTGTGCATCATTTACTCGGTGATCATATTTGTCGGCAGTTGGCGCTATGTCACCAAGATGTACGAAGTCGGGATACTGGCGCAGGACATGCCGGTTCCGCTGTGGGTGCCGCGTGTGGCGCTGCCTCTGGGTTTTGGCCTGCTGCTGCTGCGTTTTTCGCAGGTGTTTTACCGCATACTTGCCGGCAAAACGACCCATCTCCTTGGTGACGAGGCGAAGGATGCGCTGAAGTTGCGGACGGTGACGGACGAATCCCCGCAGCAAGGCCGGCCATGACCACCATTGCGCTGTTTGCGATGCTGATGGTGTTTCTGGTGATTGGCATGCCGATTGCGGTGGCGCTGGGACTGTCGTCGGTGCTGACCATCATGTTTTTTGGCCACGGTTCGCTGGCCTCGCTTTCGCTCAAGCTGTTCGAGACCTCGGAACAGTTCACCCTGCTCGCCATCCCGTTTTTCATTCTCTCCGGCGTATTCATGACCACGGGCGGCGTGGCGAAGCGCATGATCCGCTTTGCCAACGCCTGCATCGGTCATCTGCGTGGTGGCCTCGCGATGGCATCCGTGCTCGCCTGCATGCTGTTTGCGGCGGTTTCTGGCTCTTCCCCGGCGACCGTGGTCGCGGTGGGGTCGATCGTGATTACGGGCATGGTACGGGCTGGTTATCCGCAGAATTTTGCAGCCGGGGTGATCTGCAACGCCGGCACCCTGGGCATACTGATCCCGCCGTCGATTGTCATGGTGGTCTATGCCGCAGCGACCGAGACGTCGGTCGGAAGACTGTTCATGGCCGGAGTGATCCCCGGCATCGTGCTGGGCCTGATGCTGATGGCTGCAATTTACGTCCGGGCACGCATGCTGAATCTGCCGCGGCAGCCGCGTGCTTCGTTGCGCGAGATTACAGTGGCGGGACGTGAGTCGCTGTGGGGCATGCTGCTGCTGGTGATCATACTTGGCGGCATTTACGGCGGAATTTTTACTCCTACCGAGGCGGCGGCTGTGGCGGCGGTTTACGCGTTTTTTGTCGCCGTATACATTTACCGCGACATCGGATTGCGCCAGGTGCCCAAGGTGCTGGTCGAGTCAGCCCGGGTAACGGTGATGCTGATGTTCATTGTTGCCAATGCGCTGCTGTTCGGGTACGTGCTCACGACGGAGCGCATTCCGCAGGTGATAGCCGAGCAAATCGTTTCCATGGGCATGGCGCCATGGCAGTTTCTTGTTGTGGTGAACATATTGCTGCTGATTGCCGGCACCTTCATGGAGCCGACCGGCATCATCCTGATCTTGGCACCGATCCTGTTTCCCATCGCGACCCAGCTTGGCATTGACCCCATACACCTCGGGATCATCATGGTCGTCAATCTGGAGATCGGCATGGTAACCCCACCGGTGGGCCTTAATCTGTTCGTAACTGCCGGCATTACCGGGATGTCCATCCTTGAGGTGGTTCGGGCAGCTTTGCCATGGTTATCAGTGCTGCTGATCTTCCTGGTCATCATCACCTATGTGCCAATACTTTCGCTCTGGCTTCCGGGACTCCTGTTTTGAATTGACTGGGGTGGTGGGCGAAGGCGGGATATTTTTGCCAGGACAACAACTGGTGAAGGATGTCTCCCCCTGCGACAGCCGGCATCAGAGGTAAATCCGGCCCGACTGCCTGCATGGACCGGCACAGTTCCCAGACTGTGATTTTCCGGTAAACGTCTTTTATTCAAGACGTTATCGTGCTATTCTCCCCTGTTATTCTTAACTCTGGAATTTAGGGGATTTTCATGGCAGTCGAACGCACGCTTTCGATCATCAAACCTGACGCTGTTGCGAAAAACGTCATTGGCCAGATTTACGCCCGTTTTGAGCAGGCCGGCCTGCGTGTCGTTGCGGCGCGCATGACGCATCTGTCGCGCCAGCAGGCGGAAGGTTTTTATGCGGTGCACAAGGAACGCCCGTTCTTTGGTGAACTGGTGGCCTTCATGATTTCGGGGCCGGTGATGATCCAGGCACTGGAAGGCGAGAATGCCATCCAGAAGAACCGTGACCTGATGGGGGCGACTGATCCCAAGAAGGCGGATAAGGGCACGATCCGCGCCGATTTTGCCGACAGCATCGATGCCAATGCCGTGCACGGCTCCGATTCGGCGCAGAACGCAGCGGTGGAAGTGGCCTACTTTTTCCCCGCCCTCGACGTTTATTCGCGCTGAGCGGCGCATCACTCAGGGTAATCCCTAATCCCATGCTGCTCAATCTGCTGGGCTTGAACCGCAATCAGTTCGAGACGCTGTGTGCAGACATGGGGGAAAAGCCTTTTCGCGCCCGCCAGATGATGCGCTGGATGCATCAGGCCGGAGTCGGCGATTTCGGTCAGATGACCGATGTGTCGAAAAGTTTTCGCGAGCAGATCGCAGCGGTTGCCGGCATTGCCGGTCCCGAGGTGCTGCGCGATACCACCGCCCCCGATGGTACGCGCAAGTGGCTGTTCAATGTCGGCACCGGCAATGCCATCGAAGCGGTCTATATCCCGGAAGGCGATATCGACGGTGAACCGCCTGAGGAAGGTGTGCAGGCCCGGCGTTACCGCGGCACCTTGTGCATTTCTTCGCAGGCAGGCTGCGCTCTCGAATGTTCTTTTTGTTCGACCGGCCGGCAGGGTTTCAACCGTAACCTGGGTGCCGCTGAAATCATCGGCCAGCTCTGGCATGCCAGTCGCAGCCTGTCTGCCACGCTCGGTGTGGAGCGCCCGATCACCAATGTGGTGATGATGGGCATGGGTGAGCCGCTGGCCAATTTCGACAGCGTGGTCACGGCCATGCAATTGATGCTCGATGATCATGCCTATGGTATTTCGCGTCGCCGCCTGACCCTGTCGACTTCGGGGCTGGTGCCGGCCATCGACCGCTTGCGTGAAGCCTGTCCGGTGGCATTGGCGGTTTCATTGCACGCGCCGAACGATGTTTTGCGTGACGAACTGGTGCCGATCAACCGCAAATATCCGATTCGAGAACTGCTGGCAGCGTGCCTGCGTTACATCGAAAAGGCGCCACGTGATTTCGTCACTTTTGAATACGTGATGCTCGCCGGAGTCAACGACAGCGTGGAGTTGGCGCGGGAGCTGGTTAAAACCGTGAAGCCGGTGCCTTGCAAAATCAATCTGATACCGTTCAATCCGTTTCCGGATTCAGGCTACGAACGTTCAGGTGCGGCGGCGGTTGCTGCCTTTCGCGATGTACTGCTGCAGGCGGGCCTGACGGCCACGGTACGCAAGACGCGCGGCGACAGCATTGATGCCGCCTGCGGCCAGCTGGCCGGCCAAGTGCAGGACAAGACAAGGCGCGTACTGCGCCGTATGGAGGAGAAGCGGGTATGACTCGACTCTTGATGGCGGTGCGCGTATCCCTGGGCGCATCGATAGTGGCGGTGCTGATCGGGATTTCCGGTTGTGCGGGAACCGGTGGCGACATCGGGGATTCCCGCATCCAGCCGACTTCTGATACCAGTGGCAATGAGAGCGATGTTCGCGCCCGCGCGCGTATCCATACTGAGCTCGCCGCCGGATATTTTGACCTTGGCAACATGGGTGTTGCGTTGGAGGAAATTGCCGTCGCGCAACAGGCCGATTCCAGTTATCCGCCGATCTACAACGTCGCTGCGCTGATTTACGCTGCGCTCAAGGATGATCGACGCGCCGAGGAAAATTTCAACAGGGCATTGCGCCTGAGCCCCGGCGACGCGGATACCAACAACAACTACGGCAATTACCTGTGCCAGCGCAAGCGCGAGGAAGAGGGCATCAAATACCTGTTGATCGCAGTGCAGAATCCGCTGTATCAGACACCGGAACGGTCACTGGTCAACGCCGGTGTCTGCGCGCGCCGGCGGGGCGACGATGTTGCGGCACTGGAATTTTTTCAGCGCGCGGTGACGGTGCGCCCCAATCAGCCGCAAGCCCTTTATCAGTTGGCTGAGCTGTCTTTTGCAGCCAATAATTTTGCCGCCGCGCAGGGTTATCTGCGCCGTCTGGCGCAGGTGGCACCGGGAACTGCTGACGTGCTGTGGCTGGGATTACGCGTGGAGCGCAAGCTGGGCAATGCACTGGCGGAAGCCAGTTATGCGCAGCAGTTACGCAAGAATTTCCCGGATTCGAAAGAGGCGGCTGCGCTGCAGGCCGGTCGTTACTGATGAGCGAGGCAGACGCCGCAGTCGAGGCCACGGGCGGCGCCACCAGTTTGCGCCCTGGCCGTACGTTGGCGGAAGCCAGGGCGGCACGCAATCTCACTTTGGCCGAAGTTGCGCAGCAATTGAAACTGTCGGCGACGCAGGTCGAGGCGCTGGAGGCCGACGCCTACGACCGGCTTCCCGGCCCCGTGTTCGTTCGCGGCTTTGTGCGCAATTATGCGCGATTGCTGGAACTGGATGCCGAGGCGCTGGTGTCCCAGCTCGAACTACCGCATGTGTCGTCGCCGGCCAGTGCCGCGATCCCGCTGTCGCGCAACATACCGTTTCCGGAGCAGGGGCGGACCAACTGGGTGCTTTACGCTTCGGCGCTGGCTCTGGTCATCGTTGTTGTCGTGCTGTTTGAGGCTTTTTTCTCCACGCCACCCGAAGTGGTGGTCTCTGCGGTGACGCCGAAGCCGACGGCCGGGATGGTTGTAGTTCAGCCCGCGTTACCGCCCCGGGATGTGGCACCGCCTGCAGCGTCTCAGCCGCCGCAGGCCGAAGCTGTAGCAGTCTCCGCAGCTCCCGAACCCGTTGCGCTACCGACACCGACACCGACACCGACACCGACACCGACACCGACGCCGACGCCAGTGTCTGAAGCCGCGCCCTTAAAACCGCAATCTGGCATGGCGGAATTACATTTTGTATTTGAAACCGATTCTTGGGTTGAAGTGCGGGATCGCAATGAACGCATCTTGTATTCGCAACTGAATCCGGTGGGGTCCGAATATCGCATGCAGGGCCGGCGTCCGTTGAGTCTGGTGATCGGCAATGCACGCGGTGTGCGACTGATTTACAACGGGCAACCTTTTGACCTGGCGCCGCACACACGGGTTGATGTGGCGCGTTTTACGCTTGAGTAAATGACCGAATCATCCATGATGCAGTGTCTTCCATCCCACGGCCCGGCCCCCCGGCGCAAAAGCGTCGGGGTGATGGTCGGCAACATCACTGTCGGCGGCGGCGCGCCGATCGTCGTGCAGTCCATGACCAATACCGATACCGCAGATGTTGCCGCGACCGTGGGGCAGGTTGCCGCGCTGGCGCGGGCGGGCTCGGAGCTGGTGCGGATCACGGTGAACAATGCCGAGGCTGCGGCCGCGGTGCCGGTGATCCGCGAACAACTCGATCGGCGTGGCGTCAACGTGCCGCTGGTCGGTGATTTTCATTTCAACGGCCACCGGCTGCTGACCCAGCATCCGGCCTGCGCCGAAGCACTGGCCAAGCTGCGCATCAATCCCGGCAACGTCGGCAAGGGTTCGAAGCGCGATGAACAATTCGCGACCATGATCGAATTTGCCTGCCGCCTGAACAAGCCGGTGCGTATCGGCGTCAATTGGGGCAGTCTTGATCAGGAACTGCTGGCGCGACTGATGGATGAAAATGGCAAGCTGGCGCAGCCGCGCGATGCCGCCGTCGTGATGCGCGAAGCGCTGGTGACCTCGGCGCTGGAGAGTGCACGGCAGGCCGAAGCACTGGGGCTGGCGCATGACCGCATCCTGTTGTCATGCAAGGTCAGTGGCGTGCAGGATCTGATTGCGGTCTATCGTGACCTCGCGAAGCGCTGTGATTACCCCTTGCACCTGGGATTGACCGAAGCCGGCATGGGATCGAAGGGGATCGTGGCGTCGACCGCGGCGATGGCGGTACTGTTGCAGGAAGGCATCGGCGACACCATCCGCGTCTCGCTGACGCCGGAACCCAACGGCGACCGTACGCGCGAAGTGATCGTCGCGCAGGAAATGCTGCAGACCATGGGGCTGCGTTCGTTTGCGCCGCTGGTGATCGCCTGTCCGGGCTGTGGCCGCACCACCAGTACCGTGTTTCAGGAACTCGCCAATCGCATTCAGAGTTATTTGCGGGATCAGATGCCGCAATGGCGCGGGGTTTATCCCGGGGTGGAAGACATGCATGTGGCGGTGATGGGCTGCGTGGTCAACGGGCCGGGGGAGAGCAAGCAGGCCAATATCGGCATCAGCCTGCCCGGGTCGGGTGAGAACCCGGTGGCGCCGGTGTTTGTCGATGGCGTCAAAACCGTCACGCTGAAAGGCGAGAATATCGCCGAAGAATTCCAGCGCATCGTTGATCAGTATGTGCGCGACCGGTACGCCAATGCTGCGGAAGTTACTGCCGAAGCTGGCGCGACCCGTTGATGGAATCCCGGTTCAGCCATGACTAAAACCGTACAGGGCGTGCGCGGCATGAATGATGTGCTTCCGGTGGATGCGCATCGCTGGGCATTTTTTGAAGATACCGTGCGGCGCTGGGTACATGCCTACGGTTATCAGGCCATCCGCATGCCGATCCTCGAACGCACCGAGCTGTTCGTGCGTTCCATCGGCGAAGTGACCGACATCGTCGAGAAGGAAATGTACACCTTCAAGGATGAGCTCAACGGCGAGCAGCTGACACTGCGTCCCGAGGGCACTGCCTCCTGTGTGCGCGCCGTGATCGAACATAACCTGCTGTATCCGGGGCCGCAGCGCCTGTGGTACTGGGGCCCGATGTTCCGCCATGAACGTCCGCAGAAGGGGCGTTACCGGCAGTTTCACCAGATCGGCGTTGAAGCGCTGGGTTTTGCCGGGCCGGACATCGATGCCGAACATATCGTGATGTGCGCGCGGCTGTGGCGCGAGCTCGGCCTCAAGGACATCAGGCTTGAACTCAACTCGCTGGGTTCAGCCGAAGCGCGGGCACGGTATCGCGGCAAACTGGTGAAATACCTGGAACAGCATGCCGGGGAACTCGACGCCGATGCGCAGCGCCGCCTGCACAGCAATCCGCTGCGCGTGCTCGACAGCAAGAATCCGCAGATGCAGGCCCTGATCACCGCGGCGCCAAAGCTGGCGGATGATCTCGATGCGGAATCGGCAGCGGCATTTGCCGGGCTGCAGGCTTCGCTGCGTGCCGCCGGCGTCGATTTCATCATTAATCCGCGCTTGGTGCGGGGGCTGGACTATTACAATGGCACGGTTTTCGAGTGGGTCACCGACCGCCTTGGCGCGCAGGGCACAGTCTGCGCCGGTGGCCGTTATGACAGCCTGATCGAGCAGATCGGCGGCAAACCGGCGCCGGCCTGCGGTTTTGCGATGGGCGTGGAACGTTTGCTGTCCCTGATGGCCGAAGCCGGGGTTGCGGTGGCAGAGGCGGTGCCCGATGCCTATATCGTGCGTCAGGGCGACGCGGCAGTGCCTTGGGGAGAACAGGTTGCGGAGCGGTTGCGGGACGCCGGCCTTGCCGTGGTATTGCATTGTGGCGGCGGCAGTTTCAAATCGCAGATGAAAAAAGCCGATGCTAGCGGCGCGCGTTATGCGGTGATACTCGGCGATAACGAAGCGCAGGTCGGAATGTTGGCGGTGAAAGCGCTGCGTGCGGACGAGGGGCAGCAGGAGCAACGGCAGGTCACATTGCCGGAAGCATGTGAAATCATAAAATCAAGGTAAATCAATGGCTTACGATTTGGAAGAGCAGGAGCAACTGGCGGCGATCAAGAGCTGGTGGACGCAGTACGGCAAGCTGGTCATGGTGGCCGTGATTGGCGGACTGCTGGTCGTTGGCGGTATCCGCGGCTGGTACTATTACCGTAACTCGCAAGCCGCTTCGGCCGTGGCCTTGTTCACGCAATTGCAGGGTGCCGAACGCGCCAACGATCACAAGAAGGTTCGCGATATCGCCGCGCAGATTGTTGAGCATTACGGTTCGACTGCGTACGCTGCACCCGCCAGTCTCGCTGCGGCAAAAAGCAATTTTGACACCGGCGATCTGGCGGCTGCCAAAACACAACTGCAATGGGCGATCGACAACGCTAAAGAAGACGAATTGCGCGATGTGGCACGGCTGCGTCTGGCGCGGATCCTGATCGATGAAAAAAAACCGGATGAAGCGCTGAAGCTGCTGGAGACCAAACATGGCGGCAGCTTTGACGGTCTTTATGCCGACGTGAAAGGTGATGTGCTGCTGGCACAGGGCAAACGGCCGGAAGCGCGTGCGGCCTACCAGGTGGCGCTGGACAAGAGTGATGCCGCCAGTCCCTTGCGTCAGATCATTCAGCTGAAACTTGACGCCGTGGGTGAGGCGAAGTGATACACGCCATGCGCTTGCGGGTGTTTGCGGCAATGGCGGCTGCGCTGTTGTTCTCCGGCTGCCAAACCGTATCGAGCACGTATAACAGCTGGTTCGGTTCCGCACCCAAACAGAAGCCGGCAGATCTGGTGGAGTTCAAGGCGCAGGCGACGTTGCGCGTTGTCTGGCAGGGCAGTGTCGGAGCAGCGGGCCGCGGCGCCTTTTATCCGGCGGTGGTCGGCAATACCGTGTACGCGACAGGCGCATCCGGGCAGATTGCCGGGTTTGTTGCCAATTCCGGTGCCAGCCAGACCCGTTTTGATGCCGCGACGCCGGTGTCCGGCGGAGTGGGGGCCGGCGTCGGGTTGATCCTGGCGGGAACGGCAAAGGGTGAGGTGCTGGCCTTTGAGCCCTCCGGCAAGCCGGTATGGAAAACCCAGTTGACGGGCGAAGTGCTGTCGCCCCCGGTGGGTGCCGATGGCGTAGTGGTGGTGCGTACCGGAGATGGCCGCATTTACGGTTTGAATGCCGCCGATGGCAAACAGCGCTGGGCCTACCAGCGCGCGCTGCCGTCGCTGGCGCTGCGCAGCTATGCCGGCATTGTGGTGCATCGTGGCGCCGTGTTTGCAGGATTTCCCGGCGGGCGCCTGGTGGCGATTTCCCTGGAAACCGGTACTGTCGGCTGGGAGGCGGTGGTGGCCTTACCCAAAGGCACGACAGAACTGGAACGCGTCACCGACATCACCAGTTATCCGGTGGTCGATGGCGCACAGATCTGCGCGGTGGCGTTTCAGGGACGTGTGGCCTGTTTCGACCTGATCCGTGGTGAAACCCTGTGGGCACGTGATGCGTCGAGCATAGCCGGCATGGCGCTGGATGCGCGCAACGCCTACATCACCGATGACCGCAATGCAGTGCAGGCTCTGGATCGCAATCGTGGCGCCAGCCTGTGGAAGCAGGACAAGCTGAGCGGACGCTGGGTGAGCGCGCCGCTGGCCATGGGCCGCTACATCATCGTCGGCGATTTCCAGGGTTATGTGCATGTGCTGTCGCGCGACGACGGCGCATTCGTTGCACGCATTGCCACGGACGGCAGTGCAATACAGGTGCCGCCGGTGGCGCTCGACCTGACCACTTTCCTGGTGCAGACGCGCAACGGCGGCGTCTTCGCAATCAGCATTCAATAACAAGGATCATTGCTGCCGGATATCGTGGCCAAAAGGCTGCGGTTTTCGACATGCTCCCATCATGAAACCCACAGTTGTCATTGTCGGCAGGCCCAACGTCGGCAAATCCACGTTGTTCAACCGTTTGACCCGCAGCCGCGATGCGATCGTGGTCAATGTGCCGGGCATCACGCGTGATCGCCATTACGGCGAGGGGCGTGTCGGCGACAAGCCCTATCTGGTCGTCGACACCGGCGGTTTCGAACCGGTGGCCAAGGACGGCATCTATCACCAGATGGCGCGGCAGACCCGGCAGGCGGTGGATGAGGCCGATGCGGTACTGTTCGTCGTCGATGCGCGCATTGGGCTGACCGGGCAGGACCGCGAAATCAGCGCGGAGCTGCGGCGCAGCGGCCGCAAGATCTGGCTGATCGTCAACAAGTCCGAAGGCATGAACCATGCGTCGGCTAGCGCCGATTTCCATGCGCTGGGTCTGGGTGATCCGCTGGCGATCTCGGCCGAGCATGGTGAACACGTCGGCGATCTGATGGATATCGTACTCGCGGATTTTCCGCAGCCCGAGCGCGAGTCGAAGAGCGAAGAGCAGCAGCCGAAAATCGCCATCGTCGGACGACCGAATGTCGGCAAGTCGACGCTGGTCAATGCCCTGCTTGGAGAAGAGCGGGTGGTGGTCTTTGATCAACCCGGCACCACACGGGATTCGATTTATATCGATTTCGAACGCGCCGGCAAACGTTATACGCTGATCGACACTGCGGGCATGCGCAAACGCGGCCAGGTCGATGAGGTCGCAGAAAAATTTTCGGTGATCAAGACGCTGCAGTCGATTTCTGACGCCAACATCGTCATCCTGGTTCTGGATGCGAGCCAGGAAATTGCCGAGCAGGATGCGCATATCGCAGGGTTCATCCTCGAAGCCGGACGGGCGCTGGTGGTGGCCGTCAACAAATGGGAAGGGCTGGACGAAGGACATCGTGAGCAGGTGAAACGCGACGGGGCCCGCAAGCTGAACTTCCTCAATTTCGCGCGTTTTCATTTCATTTCCGCGCTGCAGGGGCAAGGCGTCGCGGCGGTGTTGCGCTCGGTGGATGACGCTTATGCCGCTGCCATGGCGAAGCTGTCGACGCCGCGGCTGACGCGGATGCTGATGCTGGCTGTCCAGCAGCAGCAGCCTCCGCGCCACGGCCTGGTGCGGCCGAAGCTGCGTTATGCCCATCAGGGCGGACACAACCCGCCGCGGATCATCATCCACGGCTCGGCGCTGGATCGGGTACCGGACACCTACCGCCGTTATCTGGAACGATTTTTCCGCGACGCGTTCAAACTGACAGGTACGCCGCTGAAAGTAGAATTCAAAGCCGGGCGTAACCCGTTTGCCAGAGACGATGCAAAACGCGGTTGACTTGGTGGCTGGTCCGCAACCAAGTCCGCAGCTAAGTCTATGGCCAGACTTGACTAATTAAGCTAAAGTGGTCTTCCAATAACGACAACCCAGAGGGTGCCATGAGTAATAAAGGGCAGCTGCTACAAGACCCGTTCCTGAACGCTTTGCGCAAGGAACATATCCCCGTTTCCATTTATCTCGTCAACGGCATCAAATTGCAGGGACAGGTGGATTCATTCGACCAGTACGTGGTGCTGTTGAAAAATACGGTAACCCAGATGGTCTACAAGCATGCGATTTCGACTGTCGTGCCGGCTCGCGCGGTCAGCCTGCAGCCGGACGATATAGATAAGTAATTGATTTTATTGATTTATTTTATTGATGTTTGATCGCCCGGGCAGCTCGGGTAACAGCACCGAGGCCGTACTGGTCGCACTCGATCTCGGCGAACCCGATTACGCGGAAAGCCTGGAAGAACTGCAATTGCTGGCGCGCAGCGGTGGTGTCGATGTGCGTGCGGTTGTAAAAGGGCGCCGCGACCGCCCCGATCCGGCGCTGTATGCCGGCAAGGGCAAGGTCGAGGAAATCGGTCGCATCCAGCAGGAAACCGGCGCCTCGGTGGTCATTTTCAACCACGCGCTGAGCCCGATCCAGGAACGCAACCTCGAACGCCAGCTGTCGTGCCGGGTCATCGACCGCACCAGTCTGATCCTCGACATTTTTGCCCAGCGTGCGCGCAGCCATGAAGGCAAGCTGCAGGTCGAACTGGCGCAACTGGAACATCTGTCGACGCGGCTGGTTCGCGGCTGGACCCATCTGGAACGGCAGCGCGGCGGTATCGGCATGCGCGGGCCCGGCGAAACCCAGCTGGAGACTGATCGCCGGCTGCTCGGCAAGCGCGTCAAGGTGTTGAAGGAAAAGCTCGCCAAGGTGCGGGCCCAGCACGCGACCCAGCGCCGCTCACGCGCCCGTGCCCATGTGTTTTCGGTATCGCTGGTGGGTTACACCAATACCGGTAAATCGACCTTGTTCAACCGCATCACCAAGGCGGATGCCTATGCCGCGGACCAGCTGTTTGCGACACTGGATACGACCACCCGCCGTCTTGGTGGCGCCGCGGGCGCAGAAGTCGTGATCTCCGATACCGTCGGTTTCATCCGCCACCTGCCGCATACCCTGGTCGAGGCTTTCCAGGCCACGCTGGAAGAAACCATACAGGCCGATCTGCTGCTGCATGTGGTGGATGCCAGCAGCGCCGATCGTGACGCGCAGATCGTTGCGGTAAACACCGTGCTCGCCGAAATCGGCGCCGACAAAGTGCCGCAGATCATGGTCTACAACAAGATCGATCGCAGCGGGCTGCCGGCCCGGGTCGAACGCGATGAGTGTGCTAGAATTTCCCGCCTTTGGTTGAGTGCGCTGACAGGGGATGGAGTCGATCTGCTGCGCAAAGCCATCGGGGAATATGCGCTCGCAGCCGCGAGCCCAAGCCAACCTGTTGCAGCCTGATGCCCTCTGATTTTTGCCTATCCAATTTTCTGGCCAATGACTGAAACTTCCCAGACTTTGCGCGAGCGCCTGAGTGCCGGCCTTGCCCGTATGCTGGCACCGCTGCTGTCATTGAACGATCCGCAGTGGGGCCGCAAGCCCGGCGGCAACCAGGGGCCGCCTGATCTCGACGAGATCTGGCGCAACCTCAATCGCAAGCTGAACCGCTTGCTCGGCGGCAAGGGCGGCGGCAGCGGCAATGGTGACATGCCGGGCGGCGGCCCCAGTGCGGGTGCCCTGGGTGGTGGTGCAGGACTGTTGGCTGCGCTGATTGTCGTGGTATGGATTGCCAGCGGTTTCTACATCGTCAACGAAGGTCAGCGCGGCGTGGTGCTGCGGTTCGGCAAGTTTGTTGAGGCGACGATGCCGGGTCCGCGCTGGCATTTGCCGTATCCGGTGGAGTCGGCTGAAGTGGTCAACGTGGAGCAGGTGCGCACGGTCGAGGTCGGCTACCGCAACAACGTCAAGAGCAAGGTGCTGAAGGAATCGCTGATGCTGACCGACGACGAAAACATCGTCGACGTGCAGTTCGCGGTGCAGTACATCCTGAAAAGCCCCAACGATTTCCTGTTCAATAATCGCGGGACGGAAGATTCGGTGCTGCAGGCCGCCGAAACATCCATCCGTGAAATCGTCGGCCGCAGCAGCATGGACTTTGTCATTTTCGAGGGCCGCGCCGATGTGGCTGCGCGCGCGCAGAAACTGATGCAGGAAATTCTCGACCGTTACGGCACCGGCATCAGCATCAGCAAGGTCACCATGCAGAACGCCCAGCCGCCGGAGCAGGTGCAGGCTTCTTTCGACGATGCGGTAAAGGCCAGCCAGGATCGCGAGCGCCAGAAAAACGAGGGCGAGGCTTATGCCAACGACGTGATTCCGCGGGCACGCGGCATGGCCGCGCGGCTGATGCAGGAAGCCGAAGGTTATCGCAGCCGGGTGATCGAGCAGTCGCAGGGCGATGCTTCACGCTTCCGCCAGGTGGTCGCCGAATATTCGAAAGCGCCGCAGGTGACACGTGATCGTCTCTATCTCGATGCCATGCAGCAGATCATGAGCAATACCAGCAAAATCCTGATTGACCAGAAAAGCGGTGGCAACATGCTGTACCTGCCGCTCGACAAGCTGATGCAGATGTCGACTGCGGGTGTGGTTCCCGCCGAAGCCGTGCCGCAGACCAAGCCGGCAGAGCCGGCGGCAGCTGACAGCGGTGCGCGCGGTCGCGAAGCCTTCCGCAGCCGTGATCGGGAGGCCCGCTGATGAAACGCAATTTTGGTCCGATCCTGATCGGCATCGCCACGCTGTTGCTGGTGCTGTCGATGTCGATGTTCGTGGTTGATCAGCGGCAGAATTCGATCGTGTTCCGGCTGGGTGAGGTCGTCGCCATCCAGAAGGAGCCGGGCCTTTATTTCAAGGTGCCGCTGCTCGACAACGTGCGCTTTTTCGATGTGCGCATCCTGACCATTGATACGGCAGAGCCCGAGCGTTTTCTGACTTCGGAAAAGAAAAACGTGCTGGTCGACCTGTTCGTCAAATGGCGCATCACCGATGTGCGCAACTATTACACCTCGGTGGGCGGTGACGAGATGAATGCGCAGCGGCGTCTGCTGCAGACCATCAATGACGGCCTGCGTGCCGAGTTCGGCAATCGCACCGTGCATGATGTGGTCTCCGGCGAACGCGACAAGATCATGGATCTGATGCGCAAAAAAGCCAATGAGGATGCCTCGAAGATCGGTGTCGAAGTGCTGGACGTGCGCCTGAAGCGTGTCGACCTGCCGCAGGAAGTCAGCGGCTCGGTCTACGGCCGGATGGAGGCGGAGCGCAAGCGCGTCGCCAACGAACTGCGTTCTACCGGTGCGGCAGAGTCCGAAAAAATCCGCGCCGATGCCGACAAACAGAAGGAAGTGATACTCGCCGAGGCTTACCGCGAAGCGCAGCGCATCAAGGGCGAGGGTGATGCCAAGGCTTCCGCGAATTACGCGAAAGCCTACGAAATCAACCCCGAGTTCTACGCGTTTTACCGCAGCCTTGAGGCTTACCGCGCCAGTTTCAAGAACAAGAGCGATGTGCTCGTGCTTGAGCCGAATTCGGAATTCTTCAAATACCTGAAATCCGGCGGCAAGACCGGCGGCAAGTGATCATGCCGCGATTGCGGTTGCCGGGTTCACCGGCAGCCTGCGGCGCCGGTTCCACGCGTGGCTGACAATCTGCTGGTGGCTGTTGCCCTGATGCTGGTGATCGAGGGGGCGTTGCCGTTTCTGGCGCCGGCGGTGTGGCGGGAAACCTTCCGCCGGCTGATCGAAATGAGCGACGGGCAACTGCGTTTCATCGGGCTGGGCTCGATACTGGCAGGCCTGCTCCTGCTTTATTTCGTGCGTGGTTGAGTCCCCAAGCTTCTATAATATGTGCGTTTTTGCGCCGACCGGCCCTGTTTAACGCGCTTTTGATCTGCCCCCCCATGAGAACCTGGCTGCTGCCTGAATACATTGAGGATATCCTGCCCGGCGAAGCCCGCCGCATCGAGCAGGTGCGCCGCCGCATACTCGATGATTTCGCGGTGCATGGCTATGAGCTGGTGATGCCGCCGCTGCTGGAATATGTCGATTCGCTGCTGACCGGCACCGGGCACGATCTCGACCTGCAGACCTTCAAGCTGGTGGATCAGCTGTCGGGACGCATGCTGGGGGTGCGCGCGGACATTACGCCGCAGGTGGCGCGCATTGACGCGCACTTGCTGAACCGCGATGGCATTACGCGGCTGTGCTACGCCGGCAGCGTGCTGCGCACGCTGCCCGACGGCCTGAACCGGACGCGCGAACCGCTGCAGATCGGCGCTGAAATCTACGGCCATCGCGGCATTGAAAGTGATGTCGAGGTGCAGCGCCTGATGCTGCGTGCCCTGCAACTGGCGGGCGTGAAGGAAGTGTCGCTCGATATCGGCCACGTTGCCGTTTTCCGCGCCTTGCTGCGCCGTGCGAAAGTGTCGCGCGGGCTGGAAGCCGAACTGTTCCAGGCCATGCAGGCCAAGGATGCGCCGGCGATCACGGGATTGGCACGCAAGCTGGATCGCAGCACCCGTGCCGCGCTGGCGGCCTTGCCGGAACTCTACGGTGGGCCCGAAGTGCTGGTGCGCGCACACAAGGTGCTGCCGGCGCTGCCGGAAATCCGGGCGGCCTTGCGCGACCTGTCGGCGCTGTCGAAGCAACTGGCCGATCGGGTGCACATCCGCAGCTTTGATCTCGGCGAATTGCGCGGTTATCACTATCACAGCGGTGTCGTGTTCGCGGCCTACGCCAACGCGCGGCCCAATGCGCTGGCGCAGGGCGGCCGTTACGACGAGGTGGGCAAGGCTTTCGGCCGTGCCCGGCCGGCGACGGGATTCAGCATGGACCTGCGCGAACTGGCGGCTGGCGCCGGTGTATCGCGCGAGTCGCGGGTGCTGGCGCCGTATCGGCCGCGGGACAATGCTTTGCAGCGCTCCATAGCGGGGCTGCGGGCGCGTGGTACGGTGGTCATTGAGGATCTTCCCGGGCACAGCCGGTTCCGTGGTGAATTGAACTGTGAGCGGGTGCTGGTCCGGCGCAACGGGCGCTGGACAGCACAAAAAATCAAGTAAGAAGTAATATTACTAATGACATCACAAAGTTTATATAAGTATTTGATTTATATATTAAATATTACAGCTGAAAAGGCAATAAGGTTATGAGCAGGAACGTAGTGGTAGTCGGCACCCAATGGGGTGATGAAGGCAAGGGCAAGATCGTCGACTGGCTGACCGATCGCTCGGAAGGCGTGGTGCGTTTCCAGGGCGGGCACAACGCCGGACACACGCTGGTGATCAACGGCAAAAAGACGGTATTGCACCTGATTCCTTCGGGCATCCTGCGCGACAAAGTGGCCTGTTATATCGGCAACGGCGTGGTGATTTCGCCGGAAGCGCTGCTGGAGGAAGTGGATACGCTGAAAGCCGCCGGCGTCGATGTGGCGGGGCGGCTGAAAATCAGCGAAGCCTGCCCCTTGATCCTGCCGTATCACGTGGCGCTGGACCGTGCCCGCGAAGCGGCCAAGGGCGCCGGCAAGATCGGTACCACCGGGCGCGGCATCGGCCCGGCGTATGAAGACAAGGTGGCGCGGCGCGCGATCCGGCTGCAGGACCTGTTCCACCGCGAGCGTTTTGCGGCGAAGCTGGGCGAAGTGCTGGATTTCCACAACTTCGTGCTGAAGAATTATTTCAAGGCCGATATCGTGCCGTTCCAGAAGACGCTGGACGACACCATGGCCTATGCCGAACGCATCAAGCCGATGGTCGCCGACGTGCCGCGCCTGCTGTATGAAGCGCAGCAGGCCGGCAAAAACCTGCTGTTTGAAGGCGCGCAGGGTACCTTGCTCGACGTCGATCACGGCACTTATCCGTTCGTGACCTCGAGCAATTGCGTGGCGGGTGCAGCGGCGCCGGGCGCGGGTATCGGCCCGCAGAGCCTGCATTACGTACTGGGCATCACTAAAGCTTATACGACCAGGGTCGGCTCGGGACCGTTCCCGACTGAACTCGACGATGATATCGGCCGGCAGATCGCCACCCGCGGCAATGAAGTCGGCGCGACCACCGGCCGGCCACGTCGCTGCGGCTGGTTTGATGCGGCGGCGCTGAAGCGCTCAATCCAGATCAACGGCGTGTCGGGGCTGTGCGTGACCAAGCTCGACGTACTCGACGGCATGGAAAGCGTGCAGATCGGTATCGGCTACAAGATGAACGGTGTTGCGCGCGACATCCTGCCCTTCGGCGCAGAACTGCTGTCTGAATGTCAGCCGGTTTATGAAGAAATGCCGGGCTGGAAAGACAGCACGGTGGGCATCACGCGTTTTGACGAACTGCCGCTGGCCGCGCGCAATTACCTCGACCGCATGCAAGCGGTGTGCGGGGTGCCGATCGATATTGTTTCCACCGGAGCGGATCGCGAACACACCATCGTTCGCCGTAATCCGTTTGACTGAGTTCTTCGACTGACAGTGTGGAGCGCGGAGTGATGAGTTTATCAACCATCACTCCGCGGCCATCACTAACAACTTTGGTGCCCAGAAGAGGACTCGAACCTCCACGGTATTACCCGCCAGCACCTGAAGCTGGTGCGTCTACCAATTCCGCCATCTGGGCGAGGGCGGGATTCTAGCCCATGAAAGCTATTAATTCAAATGAAAAAACCTAAAAAAAATACCTCCAAAAACACCCCCTCCGGGCAAGCCCCGAGGCGTGCCCGTGATCCGTTCATGGCGCGTGAAGCAGAACGTTATGAACACCCGGTGCCGAGCCGTGAATTGATCCTCGAAGTCCTGGTCGAGGCCGGCGTGCCGATGGACGAGAAAGATCTGGTCAGGCAACTCGACATCGGCAAACGCGAAAGCGATGCTTTCAGCCGCCGCATCGGCGCGATGGAGCGCGACGGCCAGATCATGCGCAACCGGCGTGGCGATCTGTGCGTGGCCGAAAAACTCGACCTGATCCGCGGTCGCGTACTGGGGCACAAGGATGGATTCGGCTTCATGCAACGCGAAGACGGCGGCCCGGACCTGTTCCTCGGGCCGCGTGAAATGCAGAAAGTGCTGCACGGCGACCGCGTCATGGCGCGCATCAGCGGCATGGACCGCCGTGGCCGCCCGGAAGGCAAGATCGTCGAGGTGCTGGAACACGGCCAGACGCGGTTTGTCGGCCGTCTGCATGTCGAACACGGCGTGACCTTTGTCGCTGCCGAGGATAAACGCATCAGCCAGGAGTTCGTGGTACCGGCGGGCGAGGCGGGCAAGGCCAAACTCGGGCAGGTGGTGACGGTTGAAATCATCAGTCAGCCGGGGCGCCAGGCACAGCCGCTGGCACGCGTGGTCGAGATCCTCGGCAACTATGCCGACCCCGGCATGGAAATCGAAATCGCACTGCGCAAACATGCGCTGCCGTGGATATTTCCGCCTGAGGCCGAAGCGATTGCGGCGAAGCTGCCGAAAACGGTGCGCAGCACCGATCATCGCGGTCGCGTGGATCTGCGCGACATGCCGCTGGTCACCATCGACGGTGAAACGGCGCGGGATTTTGACGATGCCGTGTATTGTGAGCCCGAGGGCAGTGGTTTTCGCCTGGTGGTAGCGATCGCCGATGTCAGCCATTACGTGCAGGCCGGTGATGCACTGGACAAGGAGGCGCGCGCGCGTGGTAATTCGGTATATTTTCCGCGGCGGGTGATCCCGATGCTGCCGGAAGCAATCTCTAACGGTTTGTGTTCGATCAATCCGGATGTCGAACGGCTGGCGATGGCCTGCGACATGCAGATCGACGCCCACGGCAATATCAAAAAATACAAGTTTTTCCCGGCGGTGATGTTCTCGCATGCGCGCTTCACCTATACCGAAGTCGCCGCCATCCTTGAAGATCCCAAGGGTGCCGCGGCGAAGAAACGCAAGGCGCTGGTGCCGCACCTGGAAGCGCTGTACCGGCTGTATCACCAGCTGGCGAAATCGCGCAAAAAACGCGGTGCCATCGATTTCGAAACCACCGAAACACAGATGATTTTCGATGACAAAGGCAAGATCGAAAACATCGTGGCGGTAGTGCGCAACGATGCGCATCGCGTGATCGAGGAATGCATGCTGGCAGCGAATGTCTGCGCTTCGGCCTTCCTGCATGGCCATGAACATCCGATGCTCTATCGCGTCCATGAAGGTCCCACGCCGGAAAAGCTTGAGGCCCTGCGCGATTTCCTCAAAGGTTTCGGCTTGCAGTTGAGTGGTGGCGACAAGCCGCATGCTTCGGATTACGCCAAGCTGCTGACCAAGGTCAAAGGCCGCCCGGATGAACAACTGCTGCAGACCGTGATGCTGCGTTCCTTGAAGCAGGCGGTGTACACGCCGAAAAACAATGGCCATTTCGGCCTGGCTTACGAGTCCTATGCCCACTTCACGTCGCCGATCCGCCGTTATCCGGATCTCTTGGTGCATCGCGCGATCAAGGCGGTGCTCAACGGCAAAAAATACGAACCGGGTGACTGGGGGGAGTTAGGCGTGCAGTGTTCGCTGACCGAGCGCCGTGCCGACGAAGCGACGCGCGATGTGACGGCGTGGCTGAAGTGCTATTACATGCGCGATCGCGTCGGTGAAGTGTTCATGGGCAGCGTCGCCGGTGTCGCTGCGTTCGGCGCCTTTGTCGCGCTCGATGGCATTTATGTTGAAGGGCTGGTGCACATCTCCGATCTGGGCAAGGATTACTTCAAGTACGATGCCGGCAAACACGAACTGATGGGCGAGCGTACGAAACAACGCTATCGCCTCGGTGATCGGGTGCGGGTGAAGATTGCCAAGGTTGATTTGAATGCCGCTCGCATCGATTTTGTGCTGGCGGGATAGCCGCATAAAATATACAATAAAATCAATAACTTATAGAGTAACTGCGGTATGAGCGAATTGCGCCTGATCCACGGTTTTCACGCAGTCACCAGCAGCCTGCGCCAGCGAGAGGGTGTCGTGCGCGAGATTTATCTCGACGGCAGTCGTAATGACCGGCGGGCGAAAGACCTGCTGGCGCTGGCCGAGGCGCGCGGCGCGCGGGTGATGCTGGTCGATGCCAAACGTCTCGACGGCATGACCGGGCAGGCGCGGCACCAAGGCGTTGCGGCGCGGGTGGAGGCGGTGCGCATGCCCACGCACATCGAGGATGTGCTCGATGAACTGACGGAACCGCCATTGCTGCTGCTGCTCGACGGTGTGACCGATCCGCATAACCTCGGCGCCTGCCTGCGCGTGGCTGATGGCATGGGCGTGCATGCGGTGATTGCGCCGAAAGACCACGCGGTCGGACTCAATGCCACGGTGGCCAAGGTCGCCAGCGGCGCCGCCGACACCGTGCCGTACATCATGGTGACCAATCTCGCGCGCACCATGCGCGAATTGAAGGAACGCAGCATCTGGCTGGTCGGTGCCGACGAGCGCGCCGAGCATGATCTCTACGGCGTCAAACTCGAAGGCGCGCTGGGCTGGGTGCTCGGTGCCGAAGGCGAAGGCATGCGCCGGCTGACCCGTGAAACCTGCGATCAACTGGCGCGAATTCCGATGCTGGGCAGTGTCGAAAGCCTCAACGTATCGGTGTCGGCGGGGATTTGTCTGGCTGAGGCAAGACGCCAGCGGCGCGCATTACCGTAATGGCGCGGCGCATGGTCATTGCCGTGCCGGCTCCTCACTCATAACTCATCATTCATCACTGAGGTTATTGTGGGCGTTGAAATCAAACTGACCGACCAGCAACTGCCAGTATCCCCGGCCTTCGTCGATTATCTGTACCGGCGCATCCACGCACGAGCGGCGGACGCAACGTGGCAGGATCAGGTGACGGAAAATCTGGTGCCCGGGGAATTCGGCAAACGCCTGGAGCACGCGCGTGGTGTCGCCGAGGAAGTGTTGGCGCATCCACTGGGGCAGAAGGTCATTTTTCGCGCCTATGAGCTGTTCACCGCGCTCCTGATTGGCGATGAGGCCAAGCTGGCTGAGTTCCACAGCCGCTTCCGTTTTATTCTCGTCGTCGGCTGCCCGCGCCATGGCGGCACCTACCTGACGAAGCAGCTGTTTCGCTCTATCGGCATGGATCCTGACAGGGTGCCGAACATCATTGCGCACGACGGTTTTCCGGACGCAACGCCATTTCATTTTGGTGACCGTTACAACAGCCATACCAACATGCTGCAGCAGAGTGCCGAGTACCTGGCGATGGTCGAGGACTATTTCGGTGCGCAGCCCGCCAGCGGCAAGATTGTGGTGCCGAAGAAGGCAACCAAGGCGGCCTATCAGGGCGGATTTTTCCGCACGCTATTCGGGCCCGACGCCGAATACATCATCACCCTGCGTCATCCGCTGGCGGCCTGCATATCGACCTACGAAAAATCCGGCGGCCTGGCCGCGAACGGCTTGTTCCAGACCCGCAGCAATATCGAAGAATGGGCGCAGCGCGACTTGATTACTGGCGGCACGCCGGCTGAGCGCGTGGCGGCGATGGATTATTTTGAGGCCTATGCCCGTTACTGGACTTTTTACCACCAGCAACTGGCCACTACCGGCCTGGCCCGGGAGCAGAAATGGACGGTGGTGCCCTATGGCAAGGCGCGCCTGATGGGGCTGGCGCAGACGCTGGCGGGGCGTTTGGGACGCAGCGATCCGGTCGAGGATTTTCACGCCAAGCGCAAGCTCGACCGTCATCCGGCCTGGATGCACCGTGCCGACACAGCCTTGCACCAAATCAGCACGCTGTGGTGCCAGCAGGGTCTGGAATTCCCTTTGGAAGCACTGCAAGAGGGGTGGTAGCAATGATCCGTGCGAATTGTCACAAGGCGCTGTAAAAACTTGCTCTAAACCCTCGCGCTGGCGCGGATTTCTCACCTATAATCTGCACAGTATTCGGACGGCCGTGGGGAATGGCTGTTGCAATGCCCAACCGCGCATGCCGCCGGACAAAATATGTTCAGGGGGTTTTTTATGGCGAAGCATGCTCCGCAACGGATTCAGTCCGCGAACCGTGCGCATCCACATTTCATTCGTCCTACCGCAGTAGCGCTTGCGGTCGCGGCCTGCTTCAGCGGTCAGGTGCTGGCGAATCCGACGAATCCGATTCCGATCGCGGGTATTCAGCAGATTCAAGGATTGGGAACATCCGCCCTTACGATTACTACCAATGCCAACCGATCCATCATCAATTGGGGATCGTTTTCGATTGATGTTAATGAGCTGACGAAATTCATCCAGCCCTCGGCGCTGTCAGCGGTGCTGAACCGCGTCACCGGCCAGGATCCCTCGGCGATCCTCGGCGCCCTGCAATCCAATGGTCGCGTGTTCCTGCTCAATCCCAACGGCATCGTGTTCGGTGCCGGCTCGCAGATCAACGTCGCCGGCCTGGTGGCATCGACGCTGAAGATGAGCGATGACGACTTCCTGAACAATCGCATGAAATTCACCGACGGTGCCGGCGCCGACAAACTGGGTGTGGTGAATAACGGCAGTATCACCGGCGGCAGCGTCTACCTGATCGGCAATGCTGTCACCAACAATGGCCTGATCGCCAGCCCGAATGGCGAAGTGGTGCTGGCCGCGGGCAACAGCGTTGAGCTGGTGAATCCGGGCACGCCGGACCTGCGCGTGGAAATCGTCGCGCCGGGCAATGAAGCACGTAACCTCGGTACGATCACGGCCGAAGCCGGACGCATCGGCATCTATGCCGGACTGATCACGCAAAGCGGCACGATCAGTGCTGACAGTGCGGTCTCTGAGGGCGGCCGCATTGTCCTGAAGTCGACGAAGAAAACTACGCTCGAGGCAGGCAGCCTGACCAGCGCGCGCGGCACCGACGGCGGACAGATCATTGCCTTGTCGGGCATGACGGATGGTGTCACCGAGGTGGCGGGCAAGATCGACGCTTCGGCGACGGCGGGTAACGGCGGCTTCATTGAAACTTCTGCTGCCAGGGTTCAGGTTGCTGACTCTGCAGTGATTACAACGCAGGGTGGCAACGGCGGGCAATCCGGTACCTGGCTGATTGACCCCCTCGACATCATTATCGGCACGGACATTTCGGCTGCAACATTGCAGACTGCCTTGGGTTCCAGCTCTGTTGTTATTGACACCTATGGCGGGTCCTCGTTCTACGGTGGAGAAGGGAATCCCAGTGGTGTGGGCAACATCACGGTGGATGAGGCCGTTTCGTGGGCGTACGGCAGTAGCCTGACATTGACGGCACAAAACAATATCACCGTCAACCAGCAGATCAGGAACACCGGCACTGGCGGCATCAACTTGTACGCCGGCTGGGATGGCGTCACCCCTTCCACAAGCCCCAGCATTGTTACGGGCACAGGGGCCATTACGCTGAACGCACCGGTGAAAACGGCGGGCGAAATCCAGCTCCTCGCCGGCGGTGACATTCTCCAGAACACTGGCGGCTCGATCGAAGCGGCAGGCCTGCTCGCCAAGAGTCCGGGGGGCAGCGTCAACCTGGCGAATCCGGGTGCGACCAATATTGTGGGTGTCCTGGCTGGCGAAGGAAAAGGACAGTTCGCGTTCAGGAATTCCGGCAATCTGACGATCGGATCAGTGGGTTTGGTGAACGGTATCACCGTCGATAATTCATCGGTTGGTAACGGTAGAAATGCAACAATCAACGTTGAGGTGGCGGGCGGCTCGCTGACGGTTATCCAGCCGGTTTATGCGCGCGGCGGCGACGGCGGCGAAGGCCAGGCCGGCGGCAATGCGACTGTCACAATGAGTGGTAGCACCATAAATGTTAATGGTGTGTCGGTGCTTGCGCAGGGCGGCCAAAGCGGCGCTTACTCATTCAGTAGTGGTGGTGGCGGTGCCAATGGCGGCAATGCTGTCATGACGCTGACCACGTCCGGAGCAGGCGGTACTACAATTAATGGCGGTACCCTGACCGTGCAGGGTGGTCAAGGCGGCAACGGTGCTGGTAACAACTTCAGCGGTGGCAGTGGCGGCAATGGAGGACATGGCGGTGATGCCGCGCTGACGGTGACTGCGAATGGTGGCGGTCTTATTCGTGTGGAAAATACTGGTTCGGTTAATGTCCGCGGTGGCGATGGCGGCAATGGCGGTTATGGTGGTAGCGGTAGTGTCGAGGGCAATCCTAACGGCGGCAATGGTGGGGTCGGTGGCAATGGTGGAATTGCGAATGCAACTTTCGTCACCAACGGCGGTGGCAATATCGAGATCATTACTGGAGGATCGATTGCCGTTACTGGTGGCGAAGGCGGATCGGGCGGGAACGGTGGCGGCGGCAGCGCTTTTGGCGGGAATGGCGGTAATGGCGGAAATGGCGGAACAGCCAATGCCTGGCTGACCGCCAATGGCAGCAACATTGTGGTGTCCAGCAGCTCAATTACGGTGTCTGGCGGTAGCGGCTCTTCCGGTGGCAACGGTGGTTATGGATACAGTGGCAATGGTGGCAATGGCGGTAATGGTGGCCATGGCGCTGATGCACTGCTTGATATACGTGCCACCGGTGGTGGTGCGATCAACGTTGCCTATGGCGGAAATATCTCCGTATACGGCGGTAGCGGCTCTTCCGGCAGCAATGGAGGTGGCACCGCGCTTGGCTTGCCTGGCATGCGCGGCAATGGCGGCAATGGCGGCAATGCGATCCTGCTGCTCAGTGCTGGCAGCGGCGGTCTTAACGTAGCAGCAGGAGCATCGCTGCAAGCATTCGGCGGTAGCGGCAGTTACGGTTATGTGGGGGGGCGCGGCGGTAATGCGACCATCACTTTGACCTCGGCCGGTGACATGAACGTTGCCGGGCAGGTGCAGGCTTATGGTGGGTCGGGTGGCACCGAGAGTAGTGCTGCAGGCGGGCGCGGCGGTGATGCGACCATCACACTGACCTCGACCGGGAACATGAGCGTTACTGGGCAGGTCCAGGCCCATGGTGGATCGGGTGGCAGTGCCAGCAGCGGCACCGGGAACATTGGCATTGGCGGTGCAGGTGGTAATGCCACCATTGCGCTGACCTCGACCGGAAATATGACTGTTTCAGGACAGGTGCAGGCTTATGGCGGAGACGGTAGTTACGGCAGCGGTGTTGGCGGTCGTGGCGGTGATGCTTCAGTCGAGCTGAACTCATCGAGCACGCTGGATGTGACGCCTGGTGCCACCATTTACGCAGATGGCGGCGAGGGCTACAGCACCACGGGTGGCAATGCGAACCTGCTGGTCAAGTCTGGCGGAGGACTGACGATTTCAGGCGCGAGCGTCTATACCCATGGGGGTTCCGGCTACAGCGGCAATGGCGGGAATGCCAATACGACCATTCAGTCCACCGGCGGTGACGTGCTGATTGACGGCAGTTACGGCGGGTCCATCAATGCGAATGGCGGTTCTCCTTATTATTCCGCCACGGGCAATGGCGGTAATGGCGTGGTGTTCATCGGATCCGCCGGATTGACCACCATTACCAATGCGGGGATTTATGCTTCCGGCGGCAGCGCGTATGCGTATGGCGGAACTGTCAATGGCGGAAATGCGTCCATACAGATCCAGGCAGGAGGGGGGCTGACGGTCAGCAACAGCATGATCACGGCCAGTGGCGGATATGTCGGTGGGTCTGGCCAGGGCGGCGCTGCGGGATTGACGATCCTTGCCGGCGGCAACATCCAGTTCGAAGGCGCCGAAGGGCGGGTGTACGGCGGTGGCAGCAATGCGGTTGGCGGCGATGCCGGCATCCTGATGGTTGCTGGCGGCAATATCGTCATGGATTCTTCGCTTTTCCCCGGATCCTACGACACCCTGAGCGCTGTCGGTGGCGGCAATACGCCGGGCACGAAGTCGGTGGTGGTCGCCGCGGCCGGCGACGTGTCGCTGATCAATGGTGCCAGCGTCTACAGCAGCGGGATGGTGGGGCTTGGCGGTGCCAATATCAGCCTGGCCAACGGCAGTTACATTGAAGGCTATGGCAACACCTACATCACCACCGGTGGCAATGTGAACGTGGATAACAGCCATATTCTTGGCAGTCCGGATGTGTTCATGACCGTCGGTGGCGTCGTCAACATGGATAATGCCGGCACCATCGAAGCTGACGCGCCAACGACCATACACCTGACCTTCCCGATGCTGACCAGTGGCGGATATTTCGTCAACGGCATCGAAGGCGTGGTGTATGACGAATTGACCTTGACGGGTTTCCTTGCTGACTTAAGCCCGGCCATCCTCGGTACCAACCTGCTGGTCACTTACGGTGGAGGGGCGACGTTGAACATTCCGACCGATACCCTGATCGTCGCGATGGGCGAATCGACCAAACCGCCCGACCCCGACAAGGACAAGAACATATTCAAGGAAACCGAGGAAGACAAGAAGAAGGACGCGCCGGTTTGTCGGTAGCGCTGGCGTGACACGAAGAAACCCCTGATGGTTCGTCAGGGGTTTTTTTTGCAATTTCGGTTGTCACAGCTGCCTGAAACCGTGGAAAAATCACAAAAACCTGCGATAATTTGGCGCATAAACAAGGGGCATGCGTGTGTCCGGTGGGTTCCGGCCATGCGCAGAGTCAGGGATAGTGGCGCAATTAATTAAATAAGTATTATAAAACAATGACTTATACATCAATTGTGACTCGCTGCTTGTGTTGTGTGTTTGCCCTGCTGGGTTTCATCGGCAATGCCACGGCACAGGATGTGACGCCCCCGCCCAAATTCACCATCCAGAGTTTTGAAGTCACCGGTGACACGGTGCTTGGTGCCGATCTCATTCAGCGCCTGGTTGCGCCCCATACCGGCAAGGAAAAGGATTTCGGCGATGTCCAGCGTGCGCTGGAAGCGCTGGAAGGCGCCTATCGGGAGCGTGGTTACGGCGTGATCCAGGTCGCGCTGCCGGAACAGGACATCACCCGGGGCGTGGTGCGCTTCAACATCATCCAGCCGAAAATCGGCAAGGTGGTTGTTGAAGGCAACGAACATTTCAGCTCGGCCAACGTGCGGCGCTCTTTGCCCAGCGTGAAGGAAGGCGAGACCCCCAACTCCAACGAGATCGCGCGCAATCTGCAGCTTGCCGCCGAACATCCGGTCAAACAGACCAATGTGCTGTTGCGCTCGGGTGCCAGCGAAGGCGTGGTGGATGTCAATGTCCGCGTCAAGGATGACAAGCCCTGGCGTTTGGTGGGAACGCTGGATAACAGCGGCACCTCCGAAACCGGATACTGGCGTCTTGGCGTGGGCTACCAGCACACCAATCTGTTCGATCGCGACCATACGCTGTCACTGCAATACATTACGTCGCCTGACCATCTGGGTGACGTATCAATCTACGGTGTCGGCTATCGCATTCCCTATTACCACCTGAACAGTTCGCTCGACCTGTTTGCCGGTTATTCAGACGTGAGTTCGGGCACCGTGGGCGGCTTGTTCAACGTCAGCGGCAAGGGCTCGATCTATGGTGCGCGCTGGAACTATTTCCTGCCCAAATGGGGTGACGTCGAACAGAAGGTGTACTTGGGGTTCGATTATCGCGCCTATCAGAACAACGTCACGCTGGCCGGCATCGGTTTTGTGCCGGACATTACCGTGCATCCGCTTTCCATCGGTTACGCCGGCATGAAGCGCATGACCGCGAGCGAATGGTCGTTTAATGCCTCGCTGGCGAAAAATATTCCGGGCGGCAATGACGGCAAGGCCACTGATTTCCAGGCGACCCGTTTCGGCGCCAATGAAAATTACACGATCCTGCGTTACGGCACGAGCTTCAGCCATGCCTTCCGCAATGAATGGCAGGGGCGGATTGCCTACGTGGGGCAGTACACCAAGGACTCGCTGGTTCCGGGCGAACAATTCGGTATCGGCGGTGTGGATACCGTGCGCGGCTACCTGCCGCGCGAAGCCGCCAATGATCGCGGCTATGCAACCCAGGTGGAACTCTACACGCCCAATTTTTCCGACAAAGTCGGTTTGAACGATAAATGGCGCTCGCGGCTGGTCGGGTTCTACGACTTTGGCTCGGTATCCCGCAATAACACACTGCCGGGTGAACTGGGCGGCAAATACCTGGCCAGTACCGGCGTCGGATTGCGCATGGCCTTCGGCAAGACCGTCAGCCTGCGCATGGACGTGGCGCAGATCCTGAAGGCCCATGGCACCCGCCAGACCAACGAACAGCGCTTGACCGCCGGCCTGGCGATCATTTATTGATCCTTTCCAGGCTTTTCAGGTCGTACAAGCCCTTGATTCACGAGGCGGTTCCGGTATAATCCGCCCCTCTCGCGCAGCTCATGGCTGCGCTTGATTTTTGTAAAACACCATCCTTGCCGCACCGTGCTCGCATCGCGGGCGGCCCAACAGCCCATAAGGAGACTATAAATGCGACATTACGAGATCGTTTTGATCGTCCATCCGGACCAAAGCGAACAAGTACCGGCGATGATTGAACGTTATCGCCAGATGATTGCTGCCCACAAGGGCACGATGCATCGCCTCGAAGACTGGGGCCGCCGCCAGCTGACCTACCCGATCCAGAAACTGCACAAGGCCCATTACGTGCTCATGAATATCGAGTGCGGCAATGAAACCCTGCTCGAACTGGAACACGCATTCAAGTTCAACGATGCCGTGCTGCGCCACCTGACCGTCACCATGGACGAAGCCGTCACCGGCCCGTCGGTGATGATGCGCGAAGAGAAATCGCGCCCGGTCAGCACTGACGATGCCAAACCGGCGCCGGCTTCTGCGCCCGCGGCAGTGGAGAGTGCGGCCTGAGTCGGCTGCAATAAGTGAGCGGAAACACGGTCAGCTTGAGTGCAACTCTGACCGCGATTGATCCGTTGCGCCACACACCCGCCGGACTGCCGGTCGTTGATTTCATCCTGGCCCATGCCTCCAGTCAGACCGAGGCAGGCAACCAGCGCCAGGTTGAATTCGACATGCCGGCCAAGGCCACGGGAGATCTGGCAAACCGCGTCGCGCAAATGCGCCAGGGTTGTCAGGTTACGGTGCAGGGGTTCCTGAATCGCAAGCATCGCATGAGCAGGCAAGTGGTCCTGCATGTTACGAACATGGAATTGAGCTAGAAAGGAAACGATATGCCTAGATTGGGCGGAAGTGGTGGTAAAGGGAAGTTCAAGGGTAAAGGCAAGGGCAAGGACGGCCGCAAAAAAGGCAACGCCCTGTTTCGTCGTCGCAAGTTCTGCCGGTTCACCGCTGAAGGCATCAAGCAGGTGGACTACAAGGACATCAACATCCTGAAGGACTTCATCAACGAAAACGGCAGGATCATCCCGGCCCGGATCACGGGCACCAAGGCGCGTTTCCAGCGCCAGCTGTCGATTGCGGTGAAACGCGCGCGCTTCCTGGCGCTGCTGCCGTACACCGACCTGCACTGAGAGGCCAGACATGCAAGTCATACTGCTCGAAAAAGTTACGAACCTGGGTACGCTGGGTGATGTGGTCCGCGTCAAGGACGGCTATGCCCGCAATTTCCTGATCCCGCAGGGCAAGGCCAAGCGCGCGACGACCGTCAACATGGCGGAATTCGAAAAGCGCCGCGCCGAGCTCGAAAAAGCGCAGGCCGAAATCCTCTCCCAGGCCCAGGAAAAATCCGCCAAGCTGGAAGGCCTGATGGTGCAGATCACGCAGAAGGCCGGCGTCGACGGCAAGCTGTTCGGTTCGGTCACCAACTCGGACATTTCGGACGCGCTGAAAAAGCTCGGCTTTGATGTGCCGAAGGCGTCCATCCGCATGCCGGAAGGTTCGCTGAAAACCATCGGCGACTATCCGCTGAAAGTGGCGCTGCATACCGATGTGATCGTATCGATCACCGTATCGGTGCTCGGGGATGCGGCGTAGCCCCTGAATAGAAAGCGTTTTTTGTGGCAAAGAAAAAGGGCTGGCGACAGCCCTTTTTTTTCTGTACATTGAACTGATCGCGGGCTGATGCAGCGTTTGCAGGATCCCGTCCTCGCCATCGACGATAGTTAAATTATCGTTTAAAAACAATAGGTTAACTGAGTTCCGTCAAGATGGTGCAACTCGTCACCCCGATCTCCAAAGATGCGCAGCTCGATGCGGTGCGTGCGCCACCGCATTCCATCGAGGCCGAGCAATCGGTGCTTGGCGGACTGTTGCTCGACAACGCGGCCTGGGATCGCATTGCCGATGTCGTCAACGAAGCCGATTTTTATCGCGCCGACCATCGCACGATTTTCGAACACATCGCGAAGCTGATCGAACACAACAGGCCGGCGGATGCGCTGACGGTCGCCGAGATCCTCGAACGCAGCGGCAAGCTGGCGGAGGTCGGTGGTCAGGCTTACATCGGCTCACTGGCGCTGAACACGCCGAGCGCGGCGAACATCCGCCGTTACGGCGAGATCGTCCGTGAGCGTTCGATCCTGCGCAAGCTCGCTGCCGTCGGCACCGAAATTGCCGACTCGGCCTATACGCCCAGCAGCAAGGATGCCTTGCTGCTGATTGACGAAGCCGAGGCGAAGGTATTCCAGATTGCCGAGGCCGGAGCGAAAACCAAGCAGGGTTTCAGCAAGATTGATCCGTTTTTGACCGAAACCGTAGAGCGCATCGACATGCTCTACAACCGGCCGAACAAGGATGATGTGATCGGGACCGCCACCGGATACATCGACATCGACAAGATGACATCCGGCCTGCATCCGGGGGAACTGACGGTCATTGCAGCCAGGCCGTCCATGGGCAAGACCGCATTGGCCATGAACATCGTCGAGAACGTCGCACTGAATCTGAAAAAAGCCTGTGCCGTATTCAGCATGGAGATGTCCGGTTCACAATTGGCGTTGCGGATGATCGGCTCCGTCGGCAAATTTGACCAGCACCGGCTGCGCACGGGCAACTTCGAGGAATCCGACTGGCCGCAATTGGTGGACGCGGTCGGGCGCCTGAACGATGCCGAGATCCACATCGATGACACCGCGGGTCTTAACGTGCTGGAGGTCCGCTCACGCGCAAGGCGTTTGCACCGGCAGGTTGGCGGCCTGTCCCTGATCGTGATCGATTACCTGCAGCTGATGTCGGGCTCCGGCGGCGGGCGCGAGGAAAACCGTGCGACCGAGGTGGCGGAGATCTCACGCTCGCTGAAAGGCCTGGCGAAAGAACTCAAGGTGCCGGTGATTGCCTTGTCACAGTTGAACCGCAGCGTCGAGTCGCGTCAGGACAAGCGCCCGATGATGTCGGACCTGCGTGAATCCGGTGCCATCGAGCAGGATGCCGACGTGATCATGTTCATTTACCGCGACGAGGTCTACAACCAGGACACGCCGCGCAAGGGCATTGCCGAGATCATCATTGCCAAGCAGCGTAACGGCCCGGTCGGCAAGGTCGACCTGACCTTCGTCGGCCGCCATACCCGTTTCGAAAACTACGCCGGCGGCAGCGATCCTTATTCCTGACCGGCCGCGTTCTGCGCAGCCCGTCCGTCCTGGGCTCAGGACGAACGGGAAGGGCTGATTACCCCACGCGGCTTACAGTGCTTCCGCCGCGTGATCCGCCAGCCGGGAACGTTCACCACGCATCAGCGTGACATGGCCGCCATGCTGCCAGCCCTTCATCCGGTCCACCACGTAAGTCAGCCCTGAACTGCCCTCGGTCAGGTACGGCGTGTCGATCTGCGAGATGTTGCCGAGGCAGACCACCTTGGTGCCGGGCCCGGCGCGGGTGATCAGGGTTTTCATCTGTTTCGGCGTCAGGTTCTGCGCCTCGTCGATGACCAGGAACTTGTTGAGGAAGGTGCGGCCGCGCATGAAGTTCAGCGACTTCACCTTGATCCGCGAGCGGATCAGGTCGCGGGTCGCGGCGCGACCCCATTCGCCGGCCTCGTCATCGGTCTTGTTGAGCACGTCGAGGTTGTCCTCCAGCGCGCCCATCCACGGATTCATTTTTTCCTCTTCGGTGCCGGGCAGGAAGCCGATGTCTTCGCCCACCGGCACGGTGACGCGGGTGAAAATGATTTCCGAGAACAGCTTTTCCTCCAGCGTCTGCGCGAGGCCCGCGGCGAGCGTCATCAGCGTCTTGCCGCTGCCGGCCTGGCCGAGCAGGGTAATGAAGTCGATGTCGGGATTGAGCAGCGCATTCATCGCGAAATTCTGCTCGCGGTTGCGCGCGGTGATGCCCCACACGCTGTTGCGCTGGTGGCTGTGGTCCTTCAGCGTCTGCAGGATTGCGGTTTTGCCGCTGACCTCGCGCACCTGGGCCTGGAACGGCTGGTCGCCTTCGAGATAGACGAACTGGTTGACCAGCAGGCTGCGGCACAGCGGGCCGTGCACCCGGTAATAGGTATGTCCGGCCTGTTGCCAGGATTCCATGTCCTTGCCGTGGGTGTCCCAGAAATCCGCCGGCAGTGCGCTGATGCCGGTGTAGAGCAGGTCGGTGTCTTCGAGTACCTTGTCGTTGAAATAATCCTCGGCGGCAAGGCCCAGCGCACGCGCCTTGATGCGCATGTTGATGTCTTTCGACACCAGGATGACCTGTCGCTTGGCGTGGACTTCCTGCAGATGTTTGACCACGCCGATGATCTGGTTGTCGGCCTTGCCACTGGGCAGGCTCGCCGGCAGTTCGCTGTTGATGGCTTCGGTCTGCAGGAACACCCGGCCGGTCGCGCCCTTGTCACCGTGCAATTCCATCGGGATGCCGCCGGAAATATCACCCTGCACGGCGCTGACCAGTTCATCGAGGTAGCGGCTGGCCTGGCGCGCGTTGCGCGACACCTCCGACATGCCTTTCTTGTTGCCGTCGAGTTCCTCGAGGGTCGCCATCGGGATGAAGATGTCATGTTCCTCGAAGCGGAACAGGCTGGTCGGGTCGTGCATCATCACGTTGGTGTCGAGCACGAACAGCTTGGTAGTGGCGCTGGCGATACGGGTGACGACGGCGGACGAGGGTGCAGCCTTGCGCTGAATCATGGGCCTCCAGGGGGGCGGGATGAAGGAAAACAGCGAATAGAACGAAATGCGGGAACGCAGTGCGCGCGCGCGGTGGCTGAAGCCCGGGAGGTCAGGCCAGGGTTTTTACGAATTCCAGCACCTCCTGCACATGCCCGGGCACTTTCACGCCGCGCCACTCGCGGCGAATCATGCCGTTACCGTCGATGACAAAAGTGCTGCGCTGGATGCCGCGCACCTGTTTGCCGTACATGTTTTTCATCTTGATCACGTCGAACAGCTTGCAGGCGGTTTCATCCGCATCGCTGAGCAGTTCAAACGGGAAAGACATCTTGGCCTTGAAGTTTTCGTGCGACTTCAGGGTATCGCGTGAAATGCCGTATACCGCGCAGCCGGCTTTGACGAACTGCGGATGCAGGTCGCGGAACTGCTGGCCTTCGGTGGTGCAGCCGGGGGTGTTGTCTTTGGGGTAGAAGTAGAGCACCAGCGACTGGCCGCGCAGGGCGCGCAGCTTGAAAGTCTTGCCTCCCGTCGCGGGGAGTTCGAAATCCGGTGCGGGCTGATCGGTCATGCCGGCACGCTGGTGGGACTGTGGATTGCGGTAGTCAACTTGCAGATATCTTGGCCCAAAACTTCGCGTCGTGCAACAGCTTGTTGCGGCAGTCGGGGCGGCGGCATTGCAGCGAATGCTTCATGTGCCTGACTTATTGCGGCAACCTTGTATTGCGAGCATCAGTGCTCGCGGGGCCGCGGCCCTGCAATTTCCAATTGCAGCGGAGCTGATGTCATGAATATTGTCGTAATGGGATGCGGATATGTAGGGTTGGTCACCGGCGCGTGCCTGGCGGAGATGGGCAACCTGGTGACCTGTGTGGACAGTAATCCGCGAAAAATTGCGCAGCTGCGACTGGGCATCCTGCCGTTTTTCGAACCCGGTCTCGAGTCGCTGGTGCAGCGTAATTCGCAGCAGCGGCGCCTGTCATTCAGCAATGATCCGGGCGCGGCCATCGCCGCGGCCGGCGTGGTGTTCATCGCCGTCGGCACGCCGCCGCTGGCACATGGCGGCGCTGATACCCGATACGTGATGGCGGTTGCTGCCGACATTGCACAGCACATGCCGGCCGGCTGCATCGTCGTCAACAAATCCACGGCGCCGGTGGGCACCGTGCAGCGCATCCGTGACATCCTCGACCGCACCGCGGCACAGCGCGGCCTCGCGTATTCGCACGAAGTGGTGGCCAATCCCGAATTCCTGCGCG
This sequence comes from Bordetella parapertussis, assembly GCA_945885345.1. Taxonomy (GTDB): domain Bacteria; phylum Pseudomonadota; class Gammaproteobacteria; order Burkholderiales; family SG8-41. The sequence goes on from CAMCYP010000027.1 coordinate 48,182, forward strand.
AAGGCACGGCGGTGCATGACTTCATGAGCCCGGATCGCGTGATTCTCGGTGTCGAAGGCGAGCGTGCCGAACGCGTCATGCGCGGACTGTATGCGCCGTTTGTACGCCAGCACGAGCGGCTGATCGTGATGGGGTTGCGCGATGCGGAACTGACCAAGTATGCGGCCAATGCCATGCTGGCGACGCGGATCTCGTTCATGAACGAAATGGCGCGGCTGTGCGATGCGCTGGGCGTGGATGTTGAAAGTGTGCGCCGCGGCATCGGCTCGGACACGCGCATCGGTTATTCCTATCTCTATGCCGGCTGCGGCTACGGCGGTTCGTGCTTTCCCAAGGATGTGCGCGCGCTGATCGACATGGCGCGCCAGGCCAGGGTGGAACCCGGCATCATGACGGCCGTGGCCCGCACCAACGATGCGCAGAAACTGTGGGCAGCGGAAATGGTCGCCGAGCGCTTCGGGCACCGCCTGCAGGGCCGGCGCTTTGCCGTGTGGGGATTGGCTTTCAAGCCGAATACCGATGATCTGCGCGAGGCACCCGCCGTGACCATCATCGGTGACCTGCTGGCGGCCGGGGCGCGGGTGGTGGCGCATGATCCGGTGGCCATGCCGCGGGCGCGGGAGGAGTTGCCGGCGGCGTGGCTGGTTTCGGGTGCGCTGCAGTTCGCGGAAGATCCCTATGCCGCGCTGGAAGGCGTGGATGCGCTGGTGCTGGCGACGGAATGGAAACCCTTCCGCTCACCGGATTTTGAGGCGATGAAGGCGCGCATGCGCGGTCGCCTGATCATCGACGGCCGCAACCAGTACGATCCGCAGCAGATCCGCGCGCTGGGTTTCGAATATTGCGGTGTGGGCCGCGGCGCGGCGTTTGCGCAAACCCCGCAGGCCACCGCATGGCCGGTGCGGCAGCCGGTACAAACCGATGCCGTTGCGGTTTAACCGACGGTTGCCGGAGTCTCCGCCAATACTTCGCGCGCCAGCCGGTCCATGGCTTCCGCTGTATGGGCCGGGAGCACAAACCGCGTGGCCTGCGGCAGCCGTGGGTAGTGATGGTTGATGGCGCGCGTATAGGCCGGATCGTAGTGCCGGACCAGCAGCTCTGCGGTTAATTGATCCCAGGCCTCGTTCCGCGCCAGGGCCTGCCAGTCATTGATCACCGTGCCGCCGTGAAGCTGGCGCAGGCAATCAAGCTGCGTGTTGAGCAGGGCGGCATCACCGAGGAAATGCGCGTACTCGTCCTTCAGCAGTTCGACACGCACGGCCATGCCGGCTTCGATGACCACGCAACTGCTTTGCCACATCGCGTCGATCAGCTTCTCCGGCACGCGCAGCCTGCCGATTTTTTTGCTCTCTGATTCGACGAACACCGGACGTTCGGGATCGAAGTGGCGCAGCGCATGCCAGACCAGGCTTTCGAACATTTTCTGTGCCGGCTGCGGCGCGTCGGGCAGGTTGCCCAATACCGACCCGCGATGCGCAGCGAGCTCCTCAAGGTCGAGCACCTGCGCGCCCTGGCTACGCAGCGCACGCAGCAGCAGGCTTTTGCCGGTGCCGGTCATGCCGCAGACCACGCGCCACTGGAAGCGTGACGGCAGCGTCTGCAGTTCAGCGATGACTGAGCGACGATAGTTTTTGTAACCGCCGTCGAGCTGGCCGGTGCGCCAGCCGACCTGGCCCAGCACATGGGCGAGGGCACCGCTGCGGCCGCCGCCGCGCCAGCAATAGACGAGGGGACGCCATTCGCGCGGGCGCGCGAGCAACTGTTCGCGCAGGTGTCGTGCGATGTTGGCGCTGACCAGTGCGGCGCCGATTTTCTTGGCGTCGAAGGAGGAAACCTGCTTGTAGATGGTGCCGACCTCGGCGCGCTCCGCATTGTTGAGGACGGGATAATTGACCGCGCCGGGAATGTGATCCTCGGCGAATTCGTCCTCGGAGCGCACGTCGATGATCTCGTCAAACTGATCGAGTTGTGCTACGGTGACCGTGCTGGTTAAGCGTGCTTTTGATGCGCGCGCTTTTTCGAGATGTTGATCTGTTGCTTCAGCCATGGTGCAGCATTATCGCATCCAGACAGCCGCCGCCCAAGCATCACCCCATCACCCCATCACCTAATCACCCAATTACTTAATCACCAGTTACCAGTCACTAATCACCTTTTCCAACAAGCCAAAATGGACAAATCCATCGACCCCGCAGCCCTGCGCCTGACCCAGTTTTCGCACGGCGGTGGGTGAGGCTGCAAACTGACGCCAGCGTTGCTGAGCGAGGTTTTGGCCAATTCGCCGGCGCAGGTCTTCAAGGATCTGCTGGTCGGCACGGAGTCGAGTGACGACGCGGCGGTGTATCGCATCAACGATACACAAGCCATCATCGCAACGACGGATTTTTTCATGCCCATCGTCGATGATCCGTACGATTTCGGCCGCATCGCCGCGACCAATGCGATTTCCGATGTCTATGCGATGGGTGGAAAACCCTTCATGGCGCTGGCGCTGCTCGGCATTCCCGTCGGCAAGATGCCGATGGAAGTCGCGCAACGCATTACGGCTGGCGGCCACGCGGTGTGCGCGGCGGCGGGCATTCCGATTGCCGGCGGTCATTCCATCGATTCGCCGGAGCCGATTTACGGCCTGGTCGCACTGGGCCTGATTCATCCCGACAAGATCAAGCGCAACGATCGCGCCCGGGCCGGTGATGTACTGATCCTCGGCAAGGGCCTGGGCGTCGGCATCATGAGCGCGGCGATGAAAAAAGGCGAACTGAAGGACAAGGCCTATGCGCAGATGCTGGAGAGCACGACAAAACTGAATACTCCCGGCGTTGAGCTCGCTGACATGCCGGCCGTGCATGCGCTGACCGACGTCACCGGCTTCGGCCTGCTTGGCCACCTGCTCGAAATCTGCCGTGGTTCCGGACTGGCCGCCGAACTGCAGTGGTCGCAAATACCGATACTGTCTGCTGCGCGCCATCTGCTCGAAGCTGGGTATGTCACTGGCGCTTCGGAGCGCAACTGGAACAGTTACAGCGATCAGGTGAACATGCCGGCGGGCGACACGACCTTGCAGCGTCGGATGCTGACCGATCCGCAGACCAGCGGCGGTTTGCTGGTGGCTTGCGCGGCGGATGCGGCGCCCGCTGTCATGGACATTTTCAAGGCACAGGGCTTCGCCGATGCCGCCGTCATTGGCCGGCTGGTCGCCGGGACCCCCGCTGTGAATGTTATATAAGTATTTGTTTTTATTTAATTTTTAGCAGTGTAGCCAGCGACTTCCACACCGTATCCAGAATCATCGGCTGTGCCGCTGCCACAGGGTGCAGCCCGTCAGCCTGGAAATAATCGCGTTTCTCGGCAAAACCCTCGAGCAGGAAAGGCACCAGCGGCACGCGCCGCGCCTTGGCCACTTCACGGAAGGTTGCCTGGAACTTTTCAGTGTAAGTCTGGCCGTAGTTGGGTGGTATGCGGATTCCGACGAGAACGACGCGCGCATGGCTGCGCTGCGCGGCATCGATCATGCGTTCGAGATTGCGCCGCATCGCGTTGAGATCCGAGCCGCGAAGGCCGTCATTGGCGCCGAGGGCAAGGATGACGACAGCAGGATGGTGGGTCTTCAAGGCATTGTCGATGCGATTGGCGCCTCCCTGGGTGGTTTCGCCGCTGATGCTGGCATTGACGACCGTATAATCCGTTTTTTTCTGTTGCAGGCGCTGCGCCAGCAGTTGCGGCCAGTCCTCACCGCGCGCAAGTCCGTAACCTGCCGA
>CAMCYP010000028.1 GCA_945885345.1 Bordetella parapertussis
CTAGATGCAGAATTTAAACCAAACTCTTACGTCGGCTGCGGTTTCTGCACGAGTACGCCGGCGACGCTCACATTAAGGTGGGGCTCCACATGCGAAAAGCAATTATATCCCTGATTTTGTTGATAACTCCGGCATTGGTCGCGGCCCAGTCTGCTGCCATGCAAGATAACGCCCCCGAGCGTTACACGGTGCAGAAGGGGGACACCTTGTGGAGCATTTCCGGACGCTACCTGAAGGAACCGTGGCGCTGGCCGGAGCTGTGGAAAATGAATCAGGAGCAGCTCAAGAATCCTCACCTGATTTACCCTGGTGACACCATCGTGCTGGACCGCAGCAGCGGTGAACCGCGGCTGAGCCTGGTTTCGCTAGACACGACGAAACTGGAACCCAAAGTCCGCAGCGAACCGAGCCCGAGCAGTGCCGTACCCAGCATTTTGCCTTCGGTGATTGAGCCGTTCCTGTCCAAGCCGATGGTTGTCGGTGAAAACGAACTCGACGCCGCACCCAGAATCGTTGCCACCGCCGATGACCGTGTCACGCTGGGACCCGGCGACCGCGCCTTCGTCCAGGGCATCACCAAAGACAAGGGTGACCAGTGGCAGATTTTCCGCCGCGGCGATCCGCTGATTGATCCCGAGAACAACCAGATCCTCGGTTACGAAGCCGTTTACCTGGGTGACGCCCAAGTACGTCAGCATGGCAATGTCGCGACCATAGAAATCACCAAATCCGTGCAGGAAATCTATCGCAATGACCGCCTCCTGCCACTGGGCAAACAAACGCCGGTGTTCGCCTATGTGCCACAACCGCCGAAATCGCCGGTCAAGGGCCGCATCATTTCGACTTATGGCGGCCTGCAGGAAACCGGACCGCTATCCATCGTGACCTTGTCGAAAGGCAGCAGGGACGGACTGCAGGTTGGTACCGTACTCGCCATCGAACGCAGTCAGACCAGCGCACGTTACAGCCAGCGCACTGCACCGCTGTTTGGCCGTGGTGGTCCCACCGGCAGTGACGCGCCGCGTACTTATTACAGCGAAACGATTCCGCCGCGTGCCACCCTGACACAGCGGGGTGAAGCGATCACCAATCAAGACATCGCGCAACTGCCCGACCAGCGCTACGGTCTGGTGATGGTGTTCCGTACCTTTGACCGCGCGTCATTCGCGCTGGTGATGGAAGCCAGCCGTCCGGTCACTGTCTCCGATTACGTAATCAATCCCTGATTGCCGTAGCGGGAGCCGTCTCCCGCTGTCGGTATTCTCCAATGTCCGTCGACGCGGATCTGGAAGCCTGGCTCCGCCTGAGTCTGCTGCCGGGGCTGGGACATCAATCCCAGCGCAAGCTGCTGCTCGCGCTGGGCACACCCGCAAATATCCTGGCCGCCAGTCACCGCGAGCTGAGCAACATCGTCGGTGAAAAAATTGCCATCGCCATCCGTAATGGCGGCGCCGATCCGGCAAGCTGGAGCGCCTTGGGATCCTGGCTCGACGATCCTGCCAATCACATCATCACGCTGGCGGATACGGCTTATCCGCAGGCCTTGCTGGAAATTCCTGATCCACCGCCGCTGATTTACGTGAAGGGCCGGCTGGATCTGCTGAACAGGCCCGGATTTGCCATCGTCGGCAGCCGCAACGCCACGGCGCAGGGACTCGCCAACGCGGAAGCATTTGCCTGCGCCCTCAGCAACGCAGGTCTCACCATCATCAGCGGCCTGGCGCTGGGCGTGGATGCGGCTGCGCATCGCGGCGGGCTCGGCGGCAGCAGTTCAACCGTTGCCGTCGTCGGCACCGGGCTCGACACGGTGTACCCGGCACGCAATCGCGACCTGGCCCACCGCATTGCCGCGGACGGCACGCTGATTTCGGAGTTTCCACTGGGCACACCGGGACTGGCCGCCAATTTTCCGCGACGCAATCGTTTGATCTGCGGATTATCCAAAGGCTGTCTGGTGGTCGAAGCCGCAATCTCCAGCGGATCATTGATCACCGCGCGCCTTGCCACGGATCAGGGCCGGGAAGTTTTTGCAATTCCCGGATCCATACATTCGCCGCTGGCCAAAGGTTGTCACGCGCTGATCAAGCAAGGCGCCAAGCTGGTGGAATCGGCACAGGATGTACTGGAAGAACTGGGCTTGTCACAGCCTGTGGGACAGGTTGTAGTCGCGTCTGGGGATATCGCAGAGACCCACCCCTTGCTCACGTATATCGGCTTCGATCCGGTGGATATCGACACCTTGCAACAACGCAGTGGGCTCGCCATCGATGCGCTCAACACCGCGCTGACCAACCTCGAGTTGGCCGGATTGCTTGAAAGCCTGCCCGGGGGACGCTGGCAGCGCCTGTCCTGAGATTTTTTTGAAAAGCGTTGCTGGCGCACATGAGCACGCCCTGGTGATTATGCAACGCCCGCTTAATCAATGACTTGAAGGCATGCGCGCCTGACCGCTCTGCGCCCAACGCGCTCGCCCATCCCTTTTATAAGGTACGGCAACCCGGCTTGCGCTGACCGGGGATTGTTCTTATCATCGGGCGCTCTTTTCCACGGCGCGGCAGTCCGGCGCCACCTCTGCAGCGGTATTAATCCGCAAATTCAACGGTTTACATGGCGAAAACGCTCATCATCGCGGAAAAACCTTCGGTCGCCGGCGACATCGCGCGCGTTCTGGGCGGGTTCACCAAGCATGCCGAGTACTTCGAAAACGACGACTATGTGGTGTCGTCCGCGGTCGGCCATTTGCTGGAAATTGCGGCTCCCGAAGAGTTTGAAGTCAAACGCGGCAAATGGTCATTCGCCAATCTGCCGGTCATTCCGCCGCATTTCGACCTGAATCCGATCGTCAAAAGCGAAGCCCGGCTCAAAGTTCTGGCCAAGCTGCTGAAGCGCAAGGACATCACCAAGCTGATCAATGCCTGCGACGCGGGCCGCGAAGGCGAACTGATTTTCCGTTATATCGCGCAGGCAACCAAGACCAACAAACCGGTATCGCGGCTGTGGCTGCAATCGATGACGCCTGCAGCGATCCGCGAAGGGTTCACCAAGCTGCGTAGCGACGATGAAATGCAGCCGCTGGCTGATGCTGCGCGCAGCCGCAGCGAAGCTGACTGGCTGATCGGCATCAACGGCACACGCGCGATGACGGCCTTCAACAGCAAGGGCGGCGGTTTTTACCTGACCACCGTCGGTCGGGTGCAAACGCCGACCTTGATGATTGTCGTCGACCGCGAACAAAAAATCCGCAAATTCGTACCGCGTGATTACTGGGAAGTGCGCGCAACATTCGGTGCCAAGGCCGGTGATTACGAAGGGCGCTGGTTCGATCCGGCATTCAAACGCGACGAAAACGACGCAGAAAAACGCGACAGCCGCCTGTGGGACGGCAAAGCCGCAGAAAAAATTGCCGAAGCCTGTCGCGGAAAAACCGGTACGGTCACCGAAGAATCCAAACCGTCGTCGCAATTGTCGCCGATGCTGTTCGATCTGACCTCATTGCAGCGCGAAGCAAATGGCAAATTCGGATTTTCAGCAAAGACCACGCTGTCGATCGCCCAGGAACTGTACGAGCGGCACAAGGCGCTGACCTATCCGCGGACTGACTCCAAGCACTTGCCAGAAGATTACATGGCAACGGTCAAGACCACGCTGGAAGCTCTCGCCGATGAATCAGGATTCGGACCGTTTGCCAAGGAAATCATCAAGGGCAAATGGATCAAAGCCAACAAGCGCATTTTCGACAACAGCAAGATTTCGGATCACTTCGCGATCATTCCGACGCCGCAACCGCCGAAAAACCTCAACGAAGTGCAGCAGAAGATTTATGACCTGGTCGTGCGGCGTTTCATGTCGGTGTTTTTCCCGCCGGCGGAATACCTGGTCACCACGCGCATCACCGAAGTCGCGTCGCACCAGTTCAAGACCGAGGGCAAGATCCTGGTCAAACCGAGCTGGCTGGCGATTTACGGCAAAGACGAGCAGCAGGAAAGCGCCAATCTGCCAGCCGTAGCCAAAGGCGAAAAGCCGCCGGTCAAAGCCGTGGATCCGATCGGGCTGGCAACACGGCCGCCGGCGCGTTACTCGGAAGCAACCCTGCTGAGCGCGATGGAAGGCGCCGGCAAACTGATCGAGGATGACGAGCTGCGTGATGCGATGGCGCAAAAGGGCCTGGGCACACCGGCAACCCGCGCCGCGATCATCGAACGCCTGATCGCCGAAAAATACATGGTCCGCGAAGGCCGCGAACTGATTCCGACCGCCAAGGCTTTCCAGTTGCTGACGCTGCTCAACGGATTGGGTGTCAGCGAACTGACACAACCGGAGCTGACGGGGGAATGGGAATACAAGCTGCTGCAGATGGAGCGCGGCAAACTCAAGCGCGCATCCTTCATGAAGGAAATCGCCACCATCACCGAGCGTATCGTCAAACGCGCCAAGGAATACAACAACGAAACCATTCCCGGCGATTACGCGACACTGCAGACGCCGTGCCCGCATTGCGGCGGCACCGTCAAGGAAAACTACCGGCGCTTCGCTTGCGAAGCCTGCGAGTTCTCCATCACCAAAATACCGGGTGGTCGCCAATTCGAAATCGATGAAGTGGAAACATTGCTGCGCGAACGCACGATCGGTCCGCTGCAGGGTTTCCGTTCAAAAATGGGCCGGCCGTTTGCCGCCATCCTGCGCATCGTCCCGGACAAGGAAAGCAACAACCTCAAACTCGAGTTTGATTTCGGGCAGGGGAATGATGACGAGGCAGAGGAAATCGATTTCAGCGGACAGCAGGCGCTGGGTCCGTGCCCGAAATGCAAGGGCAAGGTCTACGAGCACGGCATGAATTACCTGTGCGAAAACACGCCGGCGAAGAAATGTGATTTCCGTTCTGGCAAAGTCATCCTGCGCCAGGAAATCCAGCGTGAGCAGATGGAAAAACTGTTGTCTACCGGACGCACCGACTTGCTCGACGGATTTTTCTCCAACCGCAACGGCCGGCGCTTCAAGGCATTCCTGGTCAAGCAGCCGGACGGCAAGGTGGGATTTGAATTTGCGCCGCGTGTCGCCAAGGGTGATGCCGATGTCTCGGCCAAGGCTGTCAAACCGGCCAGGGCAAAAGTTGCTGCAACAGCCAAAACCGAAACAGCGGCTGCCGTACCAGCTAAAAAGCGCGTTGCACGCAGCAAAAAATAATCAATTAAAACAAATGATTACGGCCAATGCCTGTATGGCATTGGCCGTAACTTTTTGCCCGCAACGACCCTCGCTCAAACGTCGAGGTTGCGTACACCCAGTGCGTTGGTTTCGATGAACAGGCGGCGCGGCTCGACCGCATCGCCCATCAGCGTGGTGAAAATCTCGTCGGCCCCGATCGCATCTTCAATCTGCACCTTCAGCAGACGGCGGGTTTTCGGATCCATCGTGGTATCCCACAATTGTTCCGGATTCATCTCACCCAGACCCTTGTAGCGCTGGATGCCGATGCCACGCTGCACTTCCGCCAGGATCCAGTCGATCGCCTCGCGGAACTCCGCGACCGGATGCATGTGTTCGCCGCGCTTGATATAGGCGCCCTCACCGAGCAAACCGTGCAGCATCTGCGCCGTTTTGCTGATTTGCGCGTAATCGCCGCTGTTCAGGAAATCCACATCGATCATGCTGCTGCGGGCAACGCCGTGCTGGGTGCGTGAAATGCGCAGTGTGTACGCTTCGCTTTTCTCGTCGAACACCGCGTCAATCCTGATGTTCTTGGCATCCCGGTAAAGATTGGCGAGTTCTTTTGCGCTTTTTTGCGCAGACGCCTCGTCACCAAGATCCAGCGTTACCGGATTATTCAGCAATCCATGCAGTGCTTCCGAATCAATGATCCGGCTTTCGCGCTCAATCACCGCTTCCGCCAGCAGGTAATGCTTGGCCACCTCCTCCAACGCGTCCTTGGACAGGGGCTGCGCACCGACCGTGGTATACAGCTCGGCCTCGGCCAGCGCCTGCTTCAACAGGTACTGCTTCAGCTCGTGCTCGTCCTTCAGATAACGCTCCTGCTTGCCGTGTTTGACCTTGTACAGCGGCGGTTGCGCAATATAAATGTGCCCGCGTTCAACCAGCTCCGGCATCTGCCGGTAGAAGAAGGTCAGCAGCAGTGTGCGGATGTGTGAGCCGTCAACGTCCGCGTCGGTCATGATAATGATGCGGTGATAACGCAGTTTGTCCGGGGTGTACTCGTCCTTGCCGATGCCGGTACCGAGTACGCTGATCAGCGTGGTGATCTCGGTTGATGAAATCACCTTGTCGAAACGTGCTTTCTCGACGTTGAGGATTTTGCCGCGCAGCGGCAGGATGGCCTGGTTTTTCCGGTCGCGGCCCTGCTTGGCTGAGCCCCCTGCGGAATCACCCTCAACCAGATACAGCTCGCATTTCGAGGGATCGCGTTCCTGGCAATCCGCAAGTTTTCCGGAAAGACCGAAAGAATCCAAAACCCCCTTGCGACGCGTCAGTTCGCGGGCCTTGCGTGCAGCTTCGCGAGCGCGGGCTGCGTCGACGATCTTGCCGCAGATGATCTTGGCGTCGTTCGGTTTCTCGAGCAGGAATTCCATCAGCTTCTGGCCGACGATTTCCTCCACCACCGGGCGCACTTCCGAGGACACCAGCTTGTCCTTGGTCTGCGAGGAAAACTTGGGTTCCGGAACCTTGACCGACAGTACTGCGGTCAATCCTTCCTTCATGTCATCGCCGCTGGTCTCAACTTTGGCTTTTTTCGCCTGCTCCGTCGACTCGATGTAATTGTTCAGTGTGCGCGTCATGGCCGCACGCAGACCGGTGAGATGGGTGCCACCGTCGCGTTGCGGGATGTTGTTGGTGAAACACTGCATTGACTCCTGGTAGGAATCGTTCCACTGCATGGCGACTTCGACGGTAATGCCGTCCTTGGTGCCCTGGATGTGGAAAATATTCGGATGCAGCACGCTTTTCGCGCGGTTCATGTATTCGACGAAACCCTTGACGCCGCCGCTGAACGCGAATTTTTCTTCTTTGCCCGAACGTTGGTCGGTCAGCGTGATTTTCACGCCATGGTTCAGGAAGGACAGTTCACGCAGGCGCTTGGCGAGGATTTCGTAATGGAAATCAACGGTACCGAAAATTTCCTTGCTCGCCAGATAATGCACCTCAGTGCCACGGCGCTCGCTTTTGCCGGTCACCTTCAGCGGCGCCACGGCCTCGCCCATGCGGAACTCCATCTGGTGCGTCTTGCCGTCGCGGCGGATGGTCAGGCGCAGCCATTCCGACAGCGCGTTGACCACGGACACGCCAACGCCGTGCAGACCACCGGAAATCTTGTAGGAGTTGCTGTCGAACTTGCCACCAGCATGCAATTCAGTCATCACCACTTCGGCGGTCGAGCGCTTTTCCTCGTCGTCGGGGTGAATTTCCGTGGGAATGCCGCGGCCGTTGTCGGCCACGCTGATCGAGTTGTCGGGATGAATGATGATGGTGATTTCATCGCAATGCCCTGCCAGCGCCTCGTCAACCGCGTTATCCACGACTTCAAAAACCGTATGGTGCAGGCCGGTGCCATCACTGGTATCACCGATATACATCCCCGGACGTTTACGCACCGCTTCAAGACCCTTGAGGACCTTGATGCTGTTTGCATCGTATTCATTGCCGGTGCGCTGTTCTTTTTCGCTCATTGCGTTTCTTTTCGTCCTTGTTTTTCGTGCTGATTTCAGTGCTTCAGTTCAAGCCTGGTCTTGCCGCTTTCTCAGATCCGCATCGGCATGACGACATAGCGGAAATCATCGCGTCCGGGCAGCGTAATCAGCATGCTGCTGTTTGCATCACCGAAGGAACACACCACCTTGCCGGGAGGCACGTTGCTGAGCACATCCAGCAGATAGGTCACGTTGAAGCCTACGTCCAGGGGGTCCCCTCCAAATTCGACTTCCAGTTCCTCCTGGGCTTCTTCCTGCTCGTTGTTGCTGCAGGAGATACGCAAGCTGTCCTTGGTCAGCATCCAGCGCACACCGCGGAATTTTTCGTTGGACAGAATGGCCGCCCGTTGCAATGCGCGCTGCAGTTCATCGCGGTCCAGGCTGATGCCTTTTTCGTAGTTCGTCGGGATTACCCGCTGATAATCCGGGAATTTACCGTCGATGACCTTGGTCGTCAGTTCGACATCGCCAAAACGGAAACGGACCTGGTTGGCATGAATCGCAATATCCAGGGGTTCGTCACCCTCTGCAAGTTGTCGCGCCAATTCCAGTATGGCTTTTCTTGGCAGGATGACTTCGCTCTTGTCCTGCTTGTCCTTGAGTCCGGTCACCGCATAACTGAGCCGGTGCCCATCAGTAGCCACAACCTTGATTTCCTTGTCTTCGGTAATCAGCAAAAGCCCGTTCAGGTAGTACCGGATGTCCTGTTGTGCCATCGCATATTGCACCAGTCCCAGCAACTTGCGCGCCACTCCCTGGGATATCTGAAAACTGCTTTGCGGGTTGCCGGGATCCGCAAGAGCCGGGAAATCCGCTGCCGGGAGGGTTTGCAGATTGAAGCGGCTTTTGCCGGCTTTGACCTGCAGGCGGTTATTGGCTACTTCCAGGGCAACCTCGCTGTCATCCGGCAACGCACGAAGAATATCAACCAGCTTTCTTGCTGATACCGTGACGGCCAGCGGTTCCCCGGCTTTTTTATCGAGGGGGCAGGAAGTTGCAATTTGCAGTTCCAGGTCGGTGGCGACGAAGCGCAGGCTGTCAGCGGTTCGCTCGATCAACACGTTGGACAGGATCGGCAGCGTATGACGCCGTTCAACGATTCCTGTTACCGCCTGCAGCGGTTTTAACAGCGCATCACGTGATAATTGCACGAGTTTCATATTAGTGATTTTCTTTAATTAAATTAATAGTAACTAATAGAAAAGGCTTTGTTCTGTTGAGAGCTGCGTCTGTGCTTTGAATTAAAAACGAAAATTCTGTTTTTGATCTTCTGTATTTATTGATGATGGCCTGTGGACAAAAAGGGATGAAAAAAGGGCAATTTTCTTTTTTGTCTGGTTATGCACAAACAATACATAGTTATTCAATTGCGAAGTACTTTTAACAATGAACTGATATCTACGGTCATTTCATTGCTGGTGCTGCGCAGTTGGGCAATCTTGCGGCAGGCATGAAGTACCGTTGTATGGTCCCGTCCGCCAAATGCCTCGCCGATGTCGGGCAGGCTCATCTGGGTCAGCTCTTTGGCCAGTGCCATGGCTACCTGCCGCGGACGCGCCACATTCCGGGTACGTTTTTTCGAATACATCTCTGAGACCTTGATCTTGTAATAGTCGGCGACAGTGCGTTGGATGTTTTCGATACTGACCTGGCGGTTCTGTGAGGCGAGCACATCGCGCAGGGCTTCGCGCGCAAGATCCACTGTGATGGGCTGCCCGGTAAAGCGGGAATAGGCCAATACGCGCTTGAGTGCGCCTTCCAGTTCACGGATATTGGATTGAATGTGCTTGGCGATGAAAAAAGCCACGTTTTCGTCGAGGGTCAGTCCATCGGCTTCCGCTTTTTTGAGCAGGATCGCCACCCGCATCTCGAGTTCAGGCGGTTCAACGGCGACCGTGAGCCCCCAGCCGAAGCGCGAAATCAGCCGGTTTTCCATCCCGGAGATTTCCTTGGGATAGGTATCGCAGGTAATGATGACCTGTTTGTGTGCTTCAACCAGCGCATTAAACGCATAGAAGAACTCTTCCTGCGTGCGATTTTTGCCGCTGAAAAACTGTATGTCGTCAATCAACAGCAGATCCAGCGAGTGGTAGTAGCGCTTGAAATCATCAAAGGCTTTATGTTGGTAAGCCCTCACCACGTCGGATACATATTGTTCGGCGTGAATGTAGCGGATCTTGCTCTCCGGCGCATGGGCCCGGAGGTGATTGCCGATGGCATGGATCAAATGGGTTTTACCCAGGCCAACGCCGCCGTAAACGAACAGGGGGTTGTATGCAGCCCCGGGTTTTTCCGCGACCTGACGGGCGGCAGCGCGTGCGAGGTCATTGGCTTTGCCGGTGACAAAGGTATCAAACGTAAAGCCGGGGTTGAGCCTGGAAACATCGCGTACCGGGGGTACCGGTCGGGAGACCGCCGGTTCTGCCGGTACGACGGACACCGCGACCGGTCGCGCCGATTTTTCGGCAAGGATGAGTTCGACCGTCGTGCTGTCACCCAGCCGCTCGCGCGCAATCTCCAGCATTTTTGCCTGAAAGCGGTCTTTGACCCAGCGCTGCACAAAACGGTTGGGAGCCGTTACCGTAACGACAGTGCCGGTGATGGCACACTCCAACGGCTGTATCCAGGTGACAAATTGCTGTTGCCCGAGTTCTTTTGCGAAAAACGCGAGACAATGTTGCCAGAAATCGTTCATTCGTCCCTATCGGGTATAGCAGCGGGCGTGGTTGGCGAAAAAGCAGGGAAATTGACCCCCGATTTTACCCCTTATTACCGGCTGCAACAAAGACTGCGACGTGTTTTGGCGTGATGGTGCGGTTATGGGCGGCTCCACCGGCAGATTGACAGGCAACGCCATGTCGATGTCTAATAACGGGTTTCCCGAAGACCATATTTAGGATCGACCATGAAGCGCACCTACCAACCGTCAAAAACGCGCCGTGCACGCACCCATGGCTTTCGTGTGCGCATGAAAACGCGCGGAGGCCGCGCAGTTATCCGTGCGCGCCGTGCCAAAGGCCGTGCCCGCCTCAGCGTTTGATCAAATCCGCAGTTTGCAACAAAAGCAGTAGCGCACGGTCTATACGCCTGACCAAAGCGGCGCAGTTTGAAGCTGTTCTCGCCGGCGGACGCCGGTCAGGCAGCAAATGTTTCCTGGCCCGGGCTTTGCCCAATGCCGGAGACGGGCCGCGACTCGGATTGATCGTCGGCAAGAAGGCGGCACCCCGGTCGGTTGATCGTAACCGGGTGAAGCGCCTGATCAGAATCGTGCATCGTGAGTTGGCGGCAGAGCTTGATGCGCTGGATGTGGTCGTACAGCTCCGGGGCAGCCCACGCAGCAGCGATAACGCGGCATTGTTCAAGGAATTGCAGGAGTTGCTGCGCGGATTGCTCGGACCGGGCAAAAAATAAGCGCAGTGGCTCGGCAGAGAAAAAAAGCTTATGGATTCGCAACGGCTGGTTCTCTTCTTTGTATTCACCATGTCGGTGTTCCTGCTGTATGAGTCTTGGCAGCGTGATCATCAGTCCCCCGCGGCCACGGCAGTATCGGCCTCGGTAACGCCGACCCCGACACCGGGTGCATCGCCGGCCCAGCCGGCCGCAGCCGGCGTACCGGCGCCTGGCGCCGCACTGTTGCAAAATCCGTCCGCGCCGCCGACTGTTGTCGCTTCAAGCGGCGGACAGATCATCAAAGTTGAAACCGACCTTTACCGCGCGGAAATCAGCACCAGCGGAGGCGATCTGGTTCGCCTCGAGCTGCTGAAACATGGCGGTACGCTGGATCGGACGAAAAATTTCGTTTTGTTTTCACGGTCCAGTGAACATGTCTACATCGCGCAATCGGGACTGATCGGTGGCAACCTGCCGAACCACCAGACCGTATATAGCGCGCAGGCCGCGGAATACAAACTGGCGGATGGTGCCGCCGATCTGGAAATTCGACTGCAAGCCGCTGGTGACGCGAAGGCTGCGAAAATCTATCGTTTCCACCGTAACCGCTATGTCATCGATGTAGCGCATGAAGTCACCAATACCGGCACGGCGGCAGTAGACGCGTTTGCCTATTTCCAGTTGGTGCGCGACTCGAAACTCCCGGATGGTGACTCAAAAATGGTGCCAACGTATACCGGTGTCGCGGTATACACCGAGAAGGATAAGTTCCATAAAGTTACGTTCAGCGACATCGACAAAGGCAAGGTTTCTTATACCAAGAATGGCAATGATGGCTGGATCGGCGTGCTGCAGCATTATTTTCTTGGCGCGTGGCTGCCGAAGAACGGGGCGCCGCGGGAGTTCTATACCCGCCAGGTGCCGCAGGATCTGTATGCCGCCGGTGTAATCATTCCCGTGGGCACACTGGCCCCCGGTGCCAGCACGACACTGGCCATGCCGCTGTATGCTGGTCCGACAGACCAGAAAAAACTCGCGGCACTGGAGCCCGGACTGGATCTGGCGGTCGATTACGGCTGGTTGACGGTGATTGCTGCGCCGCTGTTCTGGGTACTGCAGCTGATCCATGGCTGGACCGGCAACTGGGGCGTGGCCATCATCATCCTGACAATTTTGATCAAGCTGGTGTTTTATCCGCTGTCGGAAGCGAGTTATCGCTCGATGGCCAAAATGCGTGTCGTGGCACCGAAAATGCAGCGGCTGAAAGATCAATTCGGCAATGATCGCCAGCGCATGCAGCAGGCGATGATGGAACTCTACAAGACCGAGAAAATCAATCCGCTTGGCGGGTGTCTGCCGATCGTGGTGCAGATTCCCGTGTTCATCGCCTTGTACTGGGTGCTGCTTGGCAGTGTCGAGATGCGCCAGGCGCCGTTTGCGCTGTGGATCAAGGATCTGTCCGTTGCTGATCCGTTCTACATCCTGCCCATACTGATGGGCGCAACCATGATCATCCAGACCCGGCTCAATCCGGAACCGCCGGATCCGGTGCAGGCCAAGGTCATGAAAATCATGCCGGTGGCATTCAGCATTTTCTTTTTCTTCTTCCCCGCGGGCCTGGTGCTGTACTGGCTGGTCAACAACATTCTTTCGATCACGCAGCAATGGCACATTACCCGGTCCATGGAGCGCGCGACGAAGTCGGTCAAACCGAAGGCCTGAGCGTCGGCATCAATGCGCGGCGCTATACTCGCCGCGCATGATTCATAGAGACATCATCGCGGCAATCGCCACTGCACCGGGGCGTGGCGGTATCGGCGTCATCCGCATATCAGGATCACAACTCGCGCGCTTTGCCGCGGGACTGACACCACGCGCATTCGAACCACGCCGCGCACTGCTGACCACTTTCCTTGACACCGCAGGCCAGCCGCTGGATCAAGGGCTGCTGTTGTTTTTCGATGCCCCGCATTCCTACACCGGCGAAGACGTGCTGGAATTACAGGGACACGGCGGACCGGTGGTGATGCGGCAACTGCTGCAGCGCTGCCTGGAACTGGGTGCGCGGTTGGCGCGACCGGGAGAATTCACGGAACGCGCTTATCTGAATGGGCGCATGGATCTGACCCAGGCTGAAGGCGTCGCTGATTTGATCGAGGCTTCAACGGCACTGGCCGCCCGCGCCGCCTTGCGTTCCCTGCAAGGAAATTTTTCTGAATTAATACAACAACTTACAAATAAAATCATCGCCTTGCGCACTTTGCTCGAGGCGACGCTGGATTTTCCTGAAGAAGAGGTGGAGTTCCTGACGGCTGGTCGTGCGCAGCAGCAGCTGTCCGCAGTTCGCGAACAACTGGATGCAACACTGGCGGCAACCCGCCAAGGTAGCCTGTTGCGCGATGGCATTCAGGCAGTGCTGATCGGCGAGCCCAATGTCGGTAAGTCGAGCCTGCTCAATCGCCTGGCTGGTGAAGAGGTGGCCATAGTCACCGAGGTTCCGGGAACGACCCGGGACGCGGTTCGCGAGCAAATCGACATCGACGGCTTGCCGGTACACATCATCGATACTGCCGGGTTGCGTGAAACCACGGATGCTGTCGAGCGCATTGGCATTAGCCGGACCTGGGCGATGATTGAAAAGGCCGATTTGGCGCTACTGGTGTCCGATGCCGGGCAGGAGAATGACGGCACCAATCGCGCAATCATCGACCGCTTGCCAGCTGGCTTGGCACGTATCCGGGTGAAAAACAAAATCGATCTGGTTCGTCACCCAGCTGTGCGGGAATCCGAAGGTGAGGAAGAGCAGGTCTGGGTTTCTGCAAAAACTGGCGCAGGCCTGGAATTGCTGAAGCAGGCGATTTGGGATAAGGCCGGCTGGCATCCCTCCGGGGAGGGGGTGTTTACCGCCCGGACGCGGCATATCGATGCCTTGCAGACGGCACAACGCCATCTGGCCGCAGCGGTCGGTGTATCGGATCGCCTTGAGCTGTATGCCGAGGAATTGCGGCTGGCGCATGAGGCGCTGGGCGGTATTACCGGGGAATACACCCCGGATGACCTGCTGGGCGAAATCTTCTCGAAATTCTGTATCGGCAAGTAAGCCGAGCAGTGTTCCACGTGAAACACTGCCCGGCCGGTAACCGCCGTTTCGGATCCTGGTTTCACGTGAAACATCCCCTGCAGCTGCCGTCCAGCCCTTCGCTGCACAGCAAAATTACGCTATCATTCGCGCCCGACCCTACAGTGCTTCAGGGTTTCCCGGCAGCGCGGCGAAAATGACGCAATACCCTGAAAAATTTGATGTAATTGTCATTGGCGGCGGCCACGCCGGCGCCGAAGCGGCGCTCGCCAGCGCACGCATGGGCTGCCGCACGCTGCTGCTGACGCACAGCATCGAAACCCTGGGTCAGATGTCCTGCAATCCGTCCATCGGTGGCATCGGCAAAGGCCATCTGGTCAAGGAGATCGATGCGCTGGGTGGGGCCATGGCGGCGGCGACCGATGAAGCCGGCATCCAGTTTCGCATTCTCAACTCGCGCAAAGGGCCTGCGGTGCGGGCCACTCGGGCTCAGGCTGACCGTGTGTTGTATCGCCGCGCCATCCGCGGCCGCATCGAGCAACAAGCCAATCTGCAGGTATTCCAGCAAGCCGTCGACGATCTGGTGGTGCAGGGTGATCGGGTGACTGGTGTCGTGACCCAGATCGGGCTGCGTTTTGAAGCACAGGCCGTAGTGTTGACTGCAGGGACATTTTTGTCCGGCCTGATTCATGTCGGCCTCGAACATTATCAGGGTGGTCGTGCCGGTGATCCGCCGTCGGTCAGTCTTGCGGCGCGACTGCGTGAACTGAAACTGCCGGTGGGCCGGCTGAAAACTGGCACGCCGCCGCGCATTGACGGCCGCAGCATCGATTTTTCGCAACTCACCGAGCAGCCGGGTGATGATCCGGCGCCGGTGTTTTCATTTCTCGGCCGGCGCGAGCAGCATCCGGCGCAGATGCCGTGCTGGATCACGCATACCAATGAACGCACGCACGATGCCATTCGCGGCGGACTGGATCGCTCGCCGATGTTCACCGGCGTCATCGAAGGGGTCGGCCCGCGTTACTGTCCGTCGATCGAAGACAAGATCCATCGCTTCGCTGACAAATCATCGCACCAGATTTTCCTCGAGCCGGAAGGCCTGACGGTCACCGAGTATTATCCCAACGGCATATCGACGAGTTTGCCCTTCGACGTGCAGCTCGCCGTCGTGCGCTCGATTCAGGGACTGGAACACGCTCACATCACGCGGCCGGGTTACGCCATCGAGTACGATTATTTCGATCCAATCGGGTTGAAAGCTTCACTGGAAACCAAGGTCATCGCCGGATTGTTTTTCGCCGGCCAGATCAACGGCACCACGGGTTATGAAGAAGCCGCTGCGCAAGGTTTGCTGGCAGGTATCAACGCCGCACTGCAGGCCAGCGGCAAAGCGGCGTGGTCACCGACGCGGGATCAGGCCTATCTCGGCGTGCTGGTCGATGACCTGATCACCCGTGGCGTGTCCGAGCCCTATCGCATGTTCACCAGCCGCGCCGAGTATCGTTTGTCCCTGCGTGAAGACAATGCCGATTTGCGCCTGACCGAAACCGGACGTGGTTTGGGCGTGGTTGACGATCAACGTTGGGAAGCGTTTGCGCGCAAACGTGATGCCATTGCGCAGGAACAGGAACGGCTGAAATCGATCTGGGTGAATCCGCAGATTCTGTCCGCGCAACAAGCGACGCAATTGTTCGGTAAACCGCTGGAACGTGAGCATTCACTTACGGACTTGTTGCGGCGACCGGAGATCACTTACAACATACTGATGACGCTGCCGGGCGCAGGTCCGGGTGTTGCCGATGCACAAGTCGCCGAGCAGGTGGAAATCCAGGCCAAGTATCAGGGCTACATCGAGCGTCAAACCACGGAAATCGCCCACCGCGCACAACAGGATGATCTGCGTCTGCCGCCGGATCTTGATTACGCGCAGGTACGCGGCCTGTCGATTGAAGTCCAGCAAAAACTCAATCGCGCCAAACCCGAAACCATCGGCCAGGCTTCGCGCATTTCCGGGATCACACCGGCGGCCATCTCGGTGCTGCTGGTACATCTGAAACGTAGCCACAACGCATTGCAGAAAAGCGCATGAGCCTCGCCGGCGAGCTGGCCGCGGGCATCACAGCGCTGGGACTGGATGTCACGCCTGAGGCACAGCAGCGCATGCTCGACTATCTGGCGCTGGTCGAAAAATGGAACAAGGCCTACAACCTGACTGCCGTGCGCGAGCCCGCGAAAATGCTGACGCATCACCTGCTCGATTCGTTGTCGGTGTTGCCGCATGTGCGTGGCCCGCAGGTGCTGGATGTCGGCAGCGGCGCCGGACTGCCCGGCATTCCGCTGGCAATTTCGAAGCCGGAATGGCGATTCACATTGCTCGATTCCAATCATAAAAAAACCACCTTTCTGCGCCAGGCGGTAATCGAACTCAAACTGGCCAATGTCGATGTGGTGTGTGATCGCGTCGAAAGCTGGCCGGCAACGCAGCCGTTTGACACCGTGGTGTCGCGCGCTTTTTCCGACTTGCCGGAATTTCTGGCGCTGGCCGGAAAGCTGTGCGCCAAAAACGGCGTAGTTGTCGCGATGAAAGGTGTTTATCCGCATGAGGAACTGGCACAGGTGCCCAAGGAATTCCAGTTGCGCAATGTAGTGCCACTGAACGTGCCGGGTCTGGGCGCGGAGCGCCACGCTGCAGTACTGCAGCCGGCATGATGCTATGACCCGCATTATTGCCATTACCAACCAGAAGGGTGGCGTCGGTAAAACCACTACCGGCGTCAATCTGGCGGCGAGCCTTGCGGCCACGCATCGTCGCGTGTTGCTGGTCGATCTCGACCCGCAGGGCAACGCGACCATGGGCAGCGGCATCGACAAGCGCAGTTTGCCGATGACGGTGTACCACGTGCTGCTCGGTGAAAATGAGATTGCCGAAGTGCGTCAGCGCGCAGCAGCAGGTTACGACGTGTTGCCGTCGAATCGCGAACTCGCCGGCGCCGAAGTCGAACTGGTCGACATCGATCACCGCGAAACACGATTGAAGGACGCATTGCAGACGGTCGTCGCTGATTACGATTTCATCCTGATCGATTGTCCGCCGGCACTGAACCTGCTGACGGTAAACGGACTGACGGCTGCACAGGCGGTGATGATTCCGATGCAGTGCGAGTACTACGCGCTGGAAGGTTTGTCAGATTTGGTCAGCACCATCAAACGCGTGCGTGAGCGCCTCAATCCCGATCTCGAAATCGAAGGCCTGCTGCGCACCATGTACGACCCGCGCAACACGCTGGCACAACAGGTCTCTGCACAGCTGATGCAGCACTTTGGCGACAAGGTGTATCGCACGGTGATTCCGCGCAATGTGCGACTGGCCGAGGCGCCCAGCCATGGTTTATCGGCGCTGGAATTCGATCGCACGTCGAAAGGCGCGCAGGCCTACCTGGCTCTCGCTGGTGAAATGCTGAACCGTACCGCTAAAGCTACATAAATATAAGTATTTGATTTTAAAGGATAATTATGGTTAAGCCCAAAGGGTTGGGGCGCGGCCTCGATGCCCTGCTTGGTGGCGATACGGCACCGTCGCGCAATAGCAGCCCGGATGCCGTCACCACCTTGCCGATTGCTGCACTGCAGCCGGGCAAATACCAGCCGCGCTCACGCATGGATCAGGAAGCGTTGAATGCGCTGGCCGCCTCGATCAAGGCCCAGGGCATCATGCAACCGATCCTGGTGCGGCCGGTGGGCGGTGGCAACCATGAAATTATCGCCGGCGAACGACGCTGGCGCGCGGCACGCATTGCCGGACTGAGCAGTGTGCCGGTGCTGGTGCGCGATGTGCCTGACCAGCAGGCGCTGGCGGTGGCGCTAATCGAAAACATTCAACGTGAAGACCTCAATGCGCTCGAGGAAGCCACCGGTATCGAGCGCCTGATCAACGAATTCACGCTGACCCACCAGGCGGTGGCCGACGCCATCGGCAAGTCGCGTGCCGCAGTGACCAATTTGCTGCGCCTGCTGGAACTGGCGCCGCCGGTCAAAACGCTGCTCGGCGAAGGCCGCATTGAAATGGGCCATGCCCGCGCCCTGCTGGCTTTACCGGCGGTGCGCCAGGTCGAAATGGCCAATGAGGCCGCCGCCAAGGGGCTGTCGGTGCGCGAAGTTGAACAGCGCGTCGCGGCTATGTTGACCACGCACAGCGGAACCCGCACCCGCCCGGTCGCGGACCGCGATGTGTTGCGCCTGCAGGAAAGTCTGGCCGAGAAGCTTGGCACCCGGGTGCAGATCAAGGCTAAACGCAAAGGCAAAGGCAGCCTGGTCATCGATTACGGCAGTCTCGACCAGCTGGACGGGCT
This sequence comes from Bordetella parapertussis, assembly GCA_945885345.1. Lineage (GTDB taxonomy): Bacteria > Pseudomonadota > Gammaproteobacteria > Burkholderiales > SG8-41. Next base: position 18,522 of record CAMCYP010000028.1, read on the forward strand.
GATTTCGCGGCTGACCCGCGAGAGCCGGTAATGCTGCGGCGCAGAATGGTTTGACGCCATAGCGGACTAACCATTAAAATTCCACGGTTTGCAGGGGCCGTCCGGGTGTTAGCACGCATCGACAGCAAGCCCATGCGCACCGTAATGCGCTGGCAGATTTATGCCACAGCGGTGCTGGGGTTGTTGGCAGGTCTGTTGTTGGGTGTGCATGGCGCGGTTTCTGCGGTGCTGGGAGGCATCACCAACCAGATCGCGGATTTGGCTTACGCGGTGCTGGTGTCAGGCAGCAGGGTCAGGACCGCGGGTAATACCTTACGTGCGCTGTTCCGGGCCGAAGCCGCCCGTATCATTTTGATTGTGTTGCAGATGGGATGGGTACTGACGTCCTACAAAGACGTCGTGCATCCTGCGTATTTCATAGCGTTCGCCATTTCGGTCATCGTATTCCGGATGGCGATCTTGGTTAAAGAATAAACAAGGTTCAGGGACAAGCAGAGATGGCCGCAGGACAGGAACTGACGCCGACCAGCTATATTGGTCATCATCTGACCAACCGCACGGTTTCCCTGGGCGACAGCCCGTTCTGGACGCTGCACCTTGATACGTTCATGACGTCGCTGGTGCTGGGCGTCATCGGTTTCGGCCTGCTGTGGTGGGTGGTGAGCGGCGCGACTTCCGGTGTGCCGAACAAACGCCAGGCTTTCGTCGAAATGCTGATCGAATTCGTCGATGACCAGGTCAAAGGTATTTTCCACGGCAACCGCGCTTTTGTCGGCCCGCTGGCCCTGACGGTATTCGTCTGGGTGCTGCTGATGAATGCCATGGACTTCATCCCGGTGGATCTGGCCGCGGGATTTACCAGCAAGGTACTGCACCAGCATGAATGGAAGCCGGTGCCGACTTCCGACATCAACACCACCTTCGCGCTGGCGCTGTCGGTGTGGCTGCTGATGCTGTTCTACAACGTCAAGGTCAAGGGTATCGGCGGCTGGACGCATGAGTTGTTCTGCACGCCCTTCGGTAGCCATCCCCTGCTGTGGATTTTCAATTTTCTATTCAACCTCGTTGAATACATTTCCAAGCCGCTGTCACACTCGCTGCGGCTCTACGGCAACATCTATGCCGGTGAAATCATTTTCATGCTGCTCTGGATGTGGGCTGCGACCGGTCTGGTCGGCTCGATGTTCGGCGGCGTACTGGCGCTGGGCTGGGCGATTTTCCACATTCTGATTGTTGTGCTGCAGGCCTACATTTTCATGATGCTCACCGCCGTTTACATGGCGATGGCGCACGAAAGTCATTAACCAAGCAATTGTTTTTTTTGATAGTTCTAAAAGGAGATTCTGATGGATAAGCTGCAACTTGTTGCGATGATCCAGGCGTATACCGGCATCGGTATCGGTCTGATGATCGGCCTGGGCGCCGCCGGCGCATGTATCGGTGTGGGCATCATGTGCAGCCGCTTCCTCGAGGGCGCTGCGCGCCAGCCGGAACTGATGCCGCAACTGCAGGCGAAAGTATTCCTGCTGCTGGGCCTGATCGATGCTTCGTTCATTATCGGCGTCGGCCTCGCACTGTGGTTCGCCACCGGCAATCCCCTGCTCGCAAGCCTGAACTAAGTAAGCAAGGTAAGGTTGTTACGAACCGCTGTCCGTAGGGGAAAGACATGAACCTGAACGTCACGATGATTGCGCAGGCAATCACGTTTTTCGTTTTCATCCTGTTTTGCGCCAAGTTTGTCTGGCCGCCGCTGACCCGCGCGCTGGAAGCCCGTCAGAAGCAGATTGCAGACGGACTGGCCGCCGGCGAAGAAGGCCGGCAGTCGCTGGATCGCGCAGCAAAGGATGCTGATGCGGCAATCGCCCAGGCGCGTGGTCGCGCCAGCGAGATCGTCGCGCAGGCCGAAAAACGTGTCAGCCAGATGATCGAAGAAGCGAAATCCACGGCCAAAGTTGAAGGCGACCGGCTGGTAGCCGGCGCCAAGGCCGAGATCGAACAGGAAGTCTCGCGCGCCAAGGAAATGTTGCGCACACAGGTTGCCACGCTCGCTGTGGCCGGTGCCGAGCAGATCCTCAAGCGCGAAGTCGATGCCAAGGCGCATGCCGAGATGCTCGCGGCCATGCAGCGTCAACTGTAAGAAGAAATTGTAAGAAATATACGGAAAAATACGGATAACCATGGCCGAACTGGTAACCATCGCGCGACCTTACGCTGAAGCGGTGTACAAACTCGCCCGTGAGAAAAACGCGCTGGCGCAGTGGTCGGACGCGCTGGCCAATCTTGACGCGGTGGTTGCCGATGTCCGCGTGCAGGCCGTAATCAGCGATCCGAACGTCAGTGCGCAGCAGCTGGAAGGGCTGGTGCTGGGCGTGATTGGCGACAAACTCGAAGCCAGTGAAGCGCGCAACTTCATTCAGGTGCTGGTGCAGAACGGCCGCCTCGAACTGACACCGCATATCCGCGGTGTCTACGAAAGTCTCAAGCGCGAGTATGAAGGCACGCTCGAAGCTAACGTGATATCAGCTCTGCCGATCAGCGACGAGCAGGTGAAGGCGCTGGTGGTGACGCTGGAAACCAAATTCAAGCGGAAAATCACGGCAAAAGTCGAGATTGATCCGCAATTGATCGGCGGCGTGAAAATCGTCGTCGGCGACAAAGTTATCGATGCAACGGTGCGTGGCAGGCTGGATGCGATGGCCACCGCGCTTACCCACTAGGAGTAATACATGCAACTCAATCCTTCCGAGATCAGTGAACTCATCAAGAGCCGGATTCAGAATCTGGGCGGAAGCGCGGAAGCGCGCACCCAGGGCACGGTGATTTCGGTAACCGACGGTATTTGCCGCATCCATGGTCTTGCCGACGTGATGCAGGGCGAAATGCTGGAGTTTCCGAAGAACACTTTCGGCCTCGCGCTGAACCTTGAGCGCGATTCAGTCGGCGCGGTGATTCTGGGCGCCTACGAACATATTTCAGAAGGCGACACCGTGAAGACCACGGGCCGCATTCTCGAAGTGCCGGTGGGTCCCGAACTGATCGGCCGCGTGGTCAACTCGCTCGGCGAACCGATTGATGGCAAAGGCCCGATCAACGCCAAGATGACGGATGTGATCGAAAAAGTAGCGCCGGGCGTGATTGCGCGTAAATCGGTGTCGCAGCCCGTACAGACCGGCCTGAAGGCGATCGATGCGATGGTGCCCGTTGGTCGTGGCCAGCGCGAACTGATCATCGGCGACCGCCAGACCGGCAAGACCGCGGTGGCGATCGACGCCATCATCAATCAGAAGGGCAAGGACCTGATCTGCATTTATGTTGCGATCGGCCAGAAAGCCTCTTCAGTCAAGAACGTGGTGCGCAAGCTTGAGGAACATGGCGCGATGGAATACACCATCGTAGTTGCTGCAACGGCCTCAGAATCTGCGGCGATGCAGTTCATCGCGCCCTACTCCGGCTGCACCATGGGCGAATACTTCCGTGATCGCGGCCAGGACGCGCTGATCATTTATGACGATTTGACCAAACAGGCCTGGGCCTACCGTCAGGTGTCGCTGCTGTTGCGCCGCCCTCCCGGTCGCGAAGCCTATCCCGGCGACGTGTTCTACCTGCACTCGCGTCTGCTGGAACGTGCGGCGCGCGTCAACGAAGAATATGTCGAAGCTTTCACCAAGGGCGCGGTCAAAGGCAAGACCGGTTCACTGACCGCATTGCCGGTCATCGAAACCCAGGCGGGTGACGTGACTGCTTTCGTGCCGACCAACGTGATTTCGATCACCGACGGCCAGATCTTCCTCGAAACCGATTTGTTCAACGCCGGTATCCGTCCCGCGATCAACGCCGGCATTTCGGTGTCGCGCGTTGGTGGTGCAGCGCAGACCAAGGTCATCAAGAAGCTCGGCGGCGGTGTGCGCCTGGCGCTGGCGCAGTATCGCGAACTCGCGGCCTTCGCGCAGTTTGCATCGGACCTCGACGAAGCCACCCGCAAGCAGCTGGAGCGTGGTCGTCTGGTGACGGAACTGATGAAGCAGCCGCAGTACGAGCCGCTGCAGGTGTGGGAAATGGCTTTGTTGCTGTTTGCCGTCAACGGCGGTTATTTCGACGATGTCGACGTCAAGAAAGCACTCGCGGCGGAACGTTCGATGCGCGACTATATCAAGGCCAAGTTCGGTGATCTGGTCAATCGCATTGAAGACACCAAAGACCTGTCCAAGGATGATGAAGTGCAGCTGACGGCTGCGATCAAGGACTGGAAGCAGAATGGCTCTTACTAAGCCATTGGCTACTCTTAAAATAATTGTTTAAAATCAAACACTTATAACATGCCCGGCTCGAAGGAAATTCGCACCAAGATCAAGAGCGTGCAAAACACGCGCAAGATCACCAAGGCGATGGAAATGGTTGCGGCTTCGAAAATGCGCAAGGCGCAGGATCGTATGCGCATGTCGCGGCCGTACGGCGAAAAAATCCGCAATGTTGCCGCGCACATCAGCCACGCGAATCCGGAATATCGTCATCCCTTTCTCGTTTCGCGTGATTCGGTCAAACGCATCGGCCTGATCGTGGTCACCACCGACAAGGGGCTGTGCGGCGGTTTGAACACCAATGCCCTGCGGCTGGCGCTGAACAAGATCAAGGAATGGGAAGCGCTGGGCGAAGAAATTGAAGTATGCGCGCTCGGCAACAAAGGCCTCGGCTTCATGCAGCGGCTCGGCGCCCACGTGGTGGCGCAGGTCACCGGTCTCGGCGACAAGCCGCAGATGGAAAAACTGATTGGCGCGCTGAAGATCATGCTCGACGGCTACACGCAGGACCGTTTCGACCGCCTGCTGATCGTTTACACCAAGTTCGTCAACACCATGAAGCAGGAAGCGGTGGTCGAACAGCTGCTGCCGCTGTCGGGTGATGCACTGGGCGCGCCGGAAGGCTCCTGGGATTACATCTACGAGCCGGATGCCAAGGCGGTACTTGACCAGGTGCTGACGCGTTATGTCGAGGCACTGATCTACCAGGGTGTGGCCGAAAACATGGCTTCCGAGCAATCGGCACGCATGGTGGCGATGAAGGCGGCTTCGGACAACGCCGGCAAAGTGATTGAAGAGTTGACACTGATTTACAACAAGACGCGGCAGGCTTCGATTACCAAGGAGCTGTCGGAGATCGTTGCAGGTGCGGCAGCGGTTTGATGCTGCCGACGGTCTGATTGTTTGACGACATTTTGATTTAGGGATTGACCATGAGCCAGGGAAAAATCATTCAGTGTATCGGCGCGGTGATCGACGTCGAATTTGCCCGCGACCAGATGCCGCATATTTATGACGCGCTGACGATGGACGGCAGCGCGTTGACGCTGGAAGTGCAGCAGCAGCTGGGCGACGGCGTGGTGCGCACCATCGCGCTGGGTTCCTCCGACGGCCTGCGCCGCGGCATGATGGTGACCAACACCAAAGCGCCGATCATGGTGCCGGTCGGACCGGCGACGCTGGGACGCATCATGGATGTGCTGGGTCGCCCGATCGACGAAGTCGGTCCGGTCAAAGCTGAAAAGACCATGTCCATTCACCGCACGGCGCCGACATACGAAGAACTGTCGCCGTCGCAGGACCTGCTGGAAACCGGAATTAAAGTTATTGATCTGGTCTGCCCCTTCGCCAAGGGCGGCAAGGTCGGCCTGTTCGGCGGCGCGGGCGTCGGCAAGACCGTGAACATGATGGAACTGATCAACAACATCGCCAAGGCGCACTCGGGTCTGTCGGTGTTTGCCGGCGTGGGTGAGCGTACCCGCGAAGGCAATGACTTCTATCACGAGATGATGGATGCGGGCGTCGTCAACAAGGATGATCTGTCGAAATCCAAAGTGGCGATGGTCTACGGCCAGATGAACGAACCGCCGGGCAACCGTCTGCGCGTGGCGCTGACCGGTCTGACCATGGCCGAAGCCTTCCGCGACGAAGGCCGCGACGTGCTGTTTTTCGTCGACAATATTTATCGTTACACGCTGGCCGGTACTGAAGTGTCGGCGCTGCTCGGCCGGATGCCGTCGGCGGTGGGTTACCAGCCGACGCTGGCCGAGGAAATGGGCCGCCTGCAGGAACGCATCACCTCGACCAAGGTCGGTTCGATCACTTCGATCCAGGCCGTGTACGTACCGGCGGATGACTTGACCGATCCCTCGCCCGCCACCACCTTCGGCCACCTGGATTCGACCGTGGTGCTGTCGCGTGACATCGCGTCGCTGGGTATTTATCCCGCAGTGGATCCGTTGGATTCGACCTCGCGCCAGCTCGACCCGCATGTCGTCGGCGAAGATCACTACAACACCGCCCGTGCGGTGCAGGCGACGCTGCAGCGCTACAAGGAACTGCGCGACATCATCGCGATTCTGGGCATGGACGAACTGTCGCCGGAAGACAAGCTGGCGGTGTCGCGCGCACGCAAGATTCAACGTTTCCTGTCGCAGCCGTTCAGCGTTGCCGAGGTGTTCACCGGCTCGCCGGGCAAATACGTGTCGCTCAAAGACACCATCAAAGGCTTCAAGATGATCGTCAGCGGCGAATGCGATGCGCTGCCGGAACAGGCCTTCTACATGGTCGGCGGTATCGAGGAAGCATTCGAAAAGGCAAAAACCCTGCAGTAACGGGTCAGAAATTCGGGTTAAGGAAATATAACCATGGCCGAAGCGGTTCATACCATGCACGTCGATGTCGTCAGCGCGGAAGAGCAGATCTATTCCGGCGAGGCGGAGTTTGTCGTGCTGCCCGGCGAAGCGGGCGAACTCGGCATTTATCCGCGGCACACCCCGCTGATTACCCGCATCAAACCCGGCGAAGTGCGCATCAAGCCGGCGGGCGGTGGCGCCGAGGAATTCATTTTTGTTGCCGGTGGTGTGCTGGAAGTGCAGCCGAAAATGGTCACCGTGCTGGCCGATACCGCGATCCGCGGCGCAGATCTTGACGAAGCCAAAGCCACCGAGGCTTTGAAACAAGCTGAGGAAGCGCGCAAAAACGCCCAGGGCAAACAGGAAGTGGCGACCGTCGAAGCCGAACTGGCAGTACTGGCGGCGCAGCTCGCCGCCATCCGCAAGTTGCGCGGCAAACGCTGAATTTACTGCGCACTGCGCATGACAAGGGCGGCTTCCAGCCGCCCTTTTTCTTTGTTTGCGCAGATGGCAACGCGTGCAAGTTGATGTTTATGCGATAATTTTCCGATGCGCTCCCAAGTCGTCATACTCGCCGCCGGCCAGGGCAAACGGATGAACTCCGATTTGCCGAAAGTCCTGCACCCGCTGGCCGGTAAACCGCTGATCGCCCATGTTGTCGCTGCCGCGCGCGCCATCGATACGGAACAGATTTGCATCGTGCATGGCCATGGCGGTGATCTGGTGCAGGCTGCGCTGTCCGGAGAGGATCTGGTCTACGCGCTGCAATCACCGCAGCGGGGTACCGGCCACGCGCTGCAGCAGGCGTTGCCTAAATTGACCAAAGCACCGCTGACGCTGGTGTTGTACGGCGATGTACCGCTGGTGCATCCCGAGACCCTGCAGGATCTGCTCAAGGCGGCCGGCAAAGGTGTCGCAGTACTGACGGCTGAACTGGATGATCCGACGGGTTATGGCCGCATTCTGCGCAACAAGGCCGATTGCGTGACCGGTATCGTCGAACAAAAAGATGCCACTGCCGCGCAACGGCGCATCAGCGAAATCAACAGCGGCATCATGGCGTTGCCCACGGCGCGGCTGGCGAAGTGGCTGTCGCAGATCAAGAATAAAAATTCGCAAAAAGAGTATTACCTGACCGACATCATTGCGCTGGCGGTCAAGGATCGCGTGCCGGTGACGGGCTTCAAGGTGGAGGACGCGGGTGAAATTCAGGGCGTCAACAGTCGCGCGCAGCTGGCGCAGCTGGAGCGCACCTGGCAATGGCAACAGGCTTCGGAACTGCTGGATGCCGGCGTGACGCTGATCGATCCGCTGCGCTTTGATCTGCGCGGCACACTGCACTGCGGTCGTGATGTGCAGATCGATGTCAATTGTGTATTTGAAGGCGAGATTGCGCTGGGCGACAACGTCAGCATCGGCGCGCATTGCTTGTTGAAAAACGTGACCATAGCTGCCGGCACCCGAATCGAACCGTTTTGCCATCTCGATGGCGCCGAGATCGGTGCGCATTGCCGCATCGGTCCCTATGCGCGCATCCGTCCCGGCACGCACCTCGGTGCGGAAGTGCATGTCGGCAATTTTGTCGAAATCAAGGCCAGCGAAATCGGTGACGGTTCCAAAGCCAATCATCTGTCCTATGTCGGCGATGCCAGCGTCGGTCGTAACGTCAACATCGGCGCAGGCACCATTACCTGCAATTACGACGGCGCGGCCAAACACCGCACGGTGATCGAAGACGATGTACACATCGGCTCTGACGTGCAGCTCGTGGCACCGGTCAGGGTGGCGCGCGGCTCTACGGTGGGCGCCGGTACGACGCTGTGGAAAGACGTTCCGCCCGGGGGGCTGGCGATCAATCCCAAGACCCAGGAATACCGCGCCGGCTGGCAGCGGCCGCGCAAAGCAAGCAAGCGCACAACGAGGCGGAACTAGCGCATGTGCGGAATCGTCGGCGCTATCGCGGCACGCGATGTGGTGCCCATCCTGATCGAAGGCCTGAAGCGCCTGGAGTATCGCGGCTATGATTCGGCGGGCGTTGCCGTGATCAACGGTAAACTGCAGCGGATACGCAGTACCGGGCGCGTTGCGACGCTGGAGCACATGGCGCAGGAGAACCATGTCGCGGGTGCCATCGGCATCGCCCATACCCGCTGGGCGACCCATGGTGCGCCGTCGGAAAAAAACGCGCATCCCCATGTCTCGGGCGGCGTCTCAGTGGTGCATAACGGCATCATCGAAAATCACGACGAACTGCGCGAGAAGTTGCGTGGCCTTGGTTATCAATTCGTATCCGATACCGACACCGAAGTCATTGCCCATCTGGTAAATCTGCATTTGCAGCAAAGCGGTGATTTGCTGCAGGCGGTGCAGAACAGCGTGCATGAACTGATCGGTGCTTATGCGATTGCGGTCATCAACGAAGCCGATCCGGTGCGACTGGTGGTCGCCCGCATGGGCGCACCGCTGCTGCTGGGCCTGGGCAAGGGTGAAAACTTCGCGGCATCGGATGCATCGGCGCTGGTGCAGGTTACGCAGCGTGTGGTGTATCTGGAAGAAGGTGATTGCGCCGAGCTGACGCGCGAGCACGTACGCATTTTTGATGGTGCCGGCAAGGCTGTCGCGCGCCGCGAGCAGATCACCGCGCTGACGGCCGCAGCGGTCGAACTCGGTCCGTACCAGCATTACATGCAGAAGGAAATCTTCGAGCAGCCGATGGCGGTGGCCAACACGCTGGAAATGGTGACCAGCGCGCGCGCTGTAGTGCCGCAGTTGTTTGGTGCGGGCGCGGATAAAATATTCATTAAAATCAAAGGGTTGACGATACTCGCCTGCGGCACCAGCTATCACGCCGGCATGGTCGCCCGTTATTGGATAGAAGCAGTGGCCGGACTGCCGTGCAATGTCGAGATTGCCAGCGAATATCGCTATCGCGAAAGCGTGAACGATCCGGATACGCTGGTGGTGACCATCTCGCAATCCGGGGAAACTGCGGACACGCTGGCGGCCCTGCAGTATGCCAAGGCACGTGGCCATCGTTACAGCCTGGCGATCTGCAATGCACCGGAATCTGCGCTGGTGCGTGCCTCCGAACTGCGTTTTCTGACGCGGGCAGGCCCTGAAATCGGCGTGGCATCGACCAAGGCCTTTACCACGCAGCTGGCAGCACTGGTGTTGCTGACCATGGCACTGGCCCGGCAGCGCGGCAAGCTGAGCGCCGACCATGAAGCGGAACTGCTGCATGCGCTGCGTCACCTGCCGGCGGCATTGACCGAGGTGTTGCAGATTGAACCGGCGATTACAAAGTGGGCAGAGATTTTTGCCGGCAAGGAACACATGCTGTTTCTCGGCCGCGGCATTCACTACCCGATCGCCATGGAAGGTGCGCTGAAGATGAAGGAAATCACCTACATCCACGCCGAGGCCTACGCCGCCGGCGAGCTCAAGCACGGGCCGCTGGCACTGGTCGACCGCAACATGCCGGTGGTGGCGGTTGCGCCCAGGGATGCGCTGTTGGAAAAACTAAAGTCCAATCTGCAGGAAGTACGCGCGCGCGGCGGTGAGTTGTATGTGCTGGCCGACCAGGACACGCGTATTTCTGCCAGTGACGGTGTGCATGTCATCCAGATGCCTGGCCATGCCGGCTTGCTGTCGCCGATTCTGCACACGGTGCCGCTGCAACTGCTGGCTTATCACACGGCGCTGCGTCGCGGCACCGATGTCGACAAGCCGCGCAATCTCGCCAAGTCCGTTACGGTCGAATAAAGCTTGTCGCTGTTTTCAGGTTTTACGGCGCGGCTTATACCCGGCCCTGGCTGCCAGTGGATCGTAGATCCAGCGCGGCAGCACATGCATCAGGCGCGCGACGATGGCCATCGGCCACGGCAGCACAGCAAAGGTTTTTCGACTGGCGATAACAGCGCAGATTTTTTCTGCAGCAGTTTCTGCAGAAATGATGAAGGGCATGCGGTACGGATTGCCTGCGGTCATCGCGGTGGCGATGTAACCGGGACAGATGGTGATCACGGTGATGCCGCTGCTGCGCAATTCCACGCGCAGGCCTTCCAGATAGGCAATGACCGCTGCCTTGGAGGCTGAATAGGCCGTGGCGCCCGGCAATCCGCGGTAACCCGCAACACTGGCGATGCCGACCAGCACGCCATGACCACGCTCGCGCATGGCGGCAATGTACGGCTGGAAGGTATTCACCATGCCGATGACGTTGATGTCGAAAATGTCGCGGAATACCTGCCCGTCTTCGGGCAATTCAGTCAGCGTGCCGATGCTGATGCCGGCATTGGCGATGACGATATCAGGGAGACCATGCCGGGAAATCAATGCGCTGGCTGCCTGGCGCATGGCGCTTGAATCACGGACATCGGCAATCTGTGCTGCGCAATGTCCGGGAAATTCCTGCGCCAGTTGTTCCAGTTCGGCACTGCGGCGCGCGATCAACCCGACGCGTGTGTCGTTGCCGGCATAACGCCGCGCCAGTGCCGCACCCAGTCCCGAGGAAGCACCGGTGATAACGACAGAACCGGGGGACAAGCCGGACATCAAGCCGTGGTTACGCGGCGCTCAGCGCAACGCCGCTTCGCGACGCATTTTATCGATCAGCCCGTCAAGAATCTCAATCAGGCCGTTCATCGATTCGGACATGCTGCTGGACGTCAGGTAACGGCCATTGACGACCAGCGAGGGTGTGCCGGCAACGCTGTAAGCCCGGCTCAGCCTGGCAGCTTCTTCCACTTTGCGCTGTACAGCGGCGGAATTGTAGGCTTCGTCCCAGCGCTCGTGGGAGATGCCGTTGCGCACGGCCCAATCAGATGCCACTTCGGGTTTACTCAGAGCGAGTTCCTCGACATGGTAGCTGTAATAGACACGCTGGTGCAGCCGCGCCACTTCGCCCAGCGCTTCCAGCGTGTAATAAATGCGTGCATGTGGCGCCCAGCTGTCACGCAGTACGGCGGGGATGCGGCGCAGCGTAACGTCAGCGGGTTTGCGACTGATCCAGCGTTCCAGCGCCGGCTGCAGGTTGTAGCAATGCGGGCAGCCGTACCAGAAAAAATCAATGACTTCGATGCCGTTGGCAACCGTGGGCTGCGGCTTGATCACCCGGTAATCGATGTCGGCGCGTACCGGGTGCTGTGGTGCAGGCTGTTGTATTGCCGATTGTGGTGATGTCGGCGCAGGTTGCTGCGCGGCACTTGTACCGGCGATCAGCAGCGCGAACACACAGGCGATCAGCTTCGCCGACCCCCGCAGCATGGCTTATTTTGCCCCTCTGGTCTTGCGCGCTTCGGCAATCAGGCCGTCAACGACCTGGAAAAAACGGTCATAGTCGACGCTGTGGTCGGCTTTCAGTGTTCGTGATGGCGCGGTCAGAAACCGGCCATCGATGACCAGCGCGGGTGTGCCGGGAATGTCGTATTTTCGGGTCAGCTCGATCGAGCGTTGGGTGCGGCCGTTGATGCCGAAGGAGTTGTAGATGTCAGCAAATTTTTTGCGGTCAACACCCTTGGTCGCGGCCCAGTCGAAAATCGACTCCGGATTAACCAGCGGCAGACGCTGTTTGTGCAGCGAGGCAAACATTTCCTGGTGCAGCTTGTCGACCAGGCCCATGGTTTCAATGGTGTAGTACGCCTTGGTCAGCGGGACCCAGGAATCCTGGAATACTGCGGGTATGCGCCGCAGTTCGACATCCGCCGGTTTGCGTTTGAGCCAGGCTTCCATCGACGGTTGCAGGTTGTAGCAATGCGGGCAGCCGTACCAGAAAAATTCCAGCACTTCGATCTTGTTGCCGGTTTCCGTGGGCTGTGGCGGCTTGACTAGGGAATAGTCTTTTCCGGCGGTCAATTGGGCATGGGCAGAGGCAACCAGCAGGCTGAGGCCCAGGGCCAGCAGTGTGCGCTGGATAAAACGGATGGATTGCATGACAGACTCCAGTGGACGGCGTTATTTGTCGGCGTCGCGCACTTTGATCAACGTGGTGTCGATGCCGTTCTTCTTCAGAGTATCGCGGGTGCGATTCAGTTCCTCGACATTGGCGTAGGGTCCGATGCGCACGCGGTGCCAGACCCCGCGGTCGGGCAGGGTCGTGGTCTGGATCGTCGCCTGCATGCCGATCAGGGCCAGCCGGGCCTTCAGGTTGTCGGCGTCGGGCGCGTTCTGGAAAGCGCCGGCCTGCAGATAGAAGGATTCCTTGGTGGCGCCCTTGGCGTCACGCAGTTGCTGGTCGGTCGCCGGCTCTTCGACGCCGGGCAGTATTTTGTAAAAATCAAAGCGCGGCTTGCCTTCGACGGGAGGTTTCCCGCCCTTATCCGGTGTTTTTGCCGGTTCCGCGGTTTTCGCTGGTTCGGATTTGGCTGTCGGCGTTTTGGGCTGGAAAGGATTGGGCATCTTGTTGATGTACCAGGCCACGGCCAGCGCAATCCCCAAGCCCAGCACCAGCCCGATCAGGATGCCGATGAACAGCGAGCCCCCGCTGCTGCGGGAGCTGCCCTTGCGTTCACTGCCTTTGTAGTCCCGGCTCACTTCGTAATCTTACATTTTTTCCGGGGCGCCCACACCCAGCAGGGCGAGGCCGTTGCGCAGCACCTGTCGCACCGCCAGTGCCAGTGCCAGACGGGCATGCGTCAAGGCGGCATCTTCGACGATGAAGCGCTCGGCGTTGTAATAACTGTGGAATTCGCCGGCCAGATCCTTCAGGTAGAACGCCACCATATGCGGTGCCAGCTCGCGCGCCGCGCTTTCAATGATGTCCGGGTATTCCATCAGGCTTTTCAGCAATCCGGCTTCGTGCGTGGATGCCAGCGGTGTCAGGTCGGCGTCGCGCAGGGTCGCAGCATCGCCGCCCCATTGTTCGAGCACGCTGCAGACCCGGGCATGCGCGTACTGGATGTAATACACCGGGTTGTCGTTGCTCTGCGCCTTGGCGAGGTCGAGGTCGAAATCAAGGTGCTGGTCGCTTTTGCGCAACACATAGAAAAACCGCGCGGCATCATTGCCGACTTCGTGGCGCAATTCGCGCAAGGTGACGAATTCACCGGATCGCGTCGACATTGAAACTTTCTGGCCGTCGCGGTAGAGCACGGCAAACTGCACCAGGGCCACGTTCAGCCGCGTCGGCTCCAGGCCCAGCGCCTGTAGTGCGCCTTTCACCCGCGGAATATAGCCGTGGTGGTCGGCGCCCCAGACATCAATGACCACGTCGAAGCCGCGGCTGAATTTCTCGAGGTGATAGGCGATGTCGCTGGCAAAATAGGTGAACTGGCCGTTTTCGCGCTGTACTACGCGGTCTTTTTCATCGCCGAAATCGGTGGAACGAAACCACTTCGCACCGTCCTTGACGTAAAGATGCCCGCGTTTTTCCAATTCGGTCACTGCGCGGTTAACCTGCCCCGAGGTGTACAGCGAGCGCTCGGAGAACCACTGGTCAAAGGTGACGCCGAATTCCTCGAGGTCGTTTTTGCAGTCGTCCAGCTGCCGTTTCAAGGCATGGCGATGCACGCGCTCATAGTCCGCACCGAGCAGGTTTTTGGCGTTGTTGATCAGGTCGTCGAGGTGTTTTTCCGGATCGGTGGCGACATCGGCTGCACCGGCTGCGACCTCGCTCCAGTGTTTGAGATAGCGCGCACCGTCGGCCGTGTGCAGTTCCGCCGCCATCGCGCGCACATAATCGCCCTGATAGGCATTCGGTGGGAAGCTGACGGTTTCGCCACCCAGTTCCAGATAACGCAGCCAGGTCGACAATGCCAGGATGTCCATCTGGCGTCCGGCATCGTTGACATAGTATTCGCGCGACACATCAAACCCGGCCGCGGTCAGGATGGTGGCGACACTGGCACCGTACGCCGCGCCGCGGCCATGGCCGACATGCAGCGGACCGGTGGGATTGGCCGATACGAATTCGATCTGGGTTTTTTTACGCTGGCCGCAAGCGCTGCTGCCGTATTTTTCAGCGGCGTCGAGCACGCGGCCGACCACCTGCTGTTTGTAAGCTTGCGTCAGGAACAGGTTGATGAAGCCGGCTCCGGCAATCTCAGCTTTTTCCAGATCGGGCGACGCGGGCAGTGCGGCAACCAGTTGCTGGGCGATGGCGCGGGGATTGCCGCGCAGTTCCTTCGCCAGCTGCAGCGCGATGTTGCAGGCGAAATCGCCGTGCTGCGCCTGTTTGGGCCGATCCAGCACGATACCGGCGGCGGTGCCCGCGGGCACCACCTGCGTCAGTGCCTGCCGCAGCAGGCCGGCGAGCAGGGTTCTGGCGTCGGTGGGGGTGGTGGTCATTTCGGGATGGTGGCATCGCGCAAGGCAGCCGGTGCCGAAGGGATGCACGGCGCTGCATTACGACGGATTTTGATCTGCGAAAAAGTGCCGAATTCTAACATGGCGCTCCTCTGTGGAGGCCTTCTTCCACCGGCTCAGAATTCCGCCGGGTCCACATCCAGCGACCAACGCGCCGCGGTGCTGGCGGTTTCCGCCAGATGCGGGCGCCAGACATTGAGGAAAGCGCGCAAATCGCTGCGCGACGGTGATTGCACCAGCAGCTGCGCGCGTTCGCGACCGGACTTGCGCATCATGTTGGCGGGCACCGGGTCGTAAATCGTGACCACCGGTTTGAGGCGGCGGGCGCTGCGTGCCGCCTGTTCGAGAAACTGCAAGGCAAGGTCCACGGTGCGCGCTTCGGCACGCAGCAGCGCCTGATGCACATAAGGCGGGAATCCCGCCTGCCGTCGTTCTGCCAGCTGGCTGCGGGCATAAGCGTCGAAATCCTGGTCGCGCAGCGCCGCATACAGCGGATGGTCGGCAAACTCGGTTTGCACCAGTACTTCGCCCTGCTGGTCACCGCGACCGGCGCGTCCCGCGACCTGGGTCAGCAAGGCGTAGAGCCGCTCTGCCGCGCGAAAATCGTTGCTGTAGAGCATGCCGTCGGCGTTGACCACGCCGACCAGATTCAGGTGCGGGAAGTCATGGCCCTTGGCGAGGATCTGGGTACCGACGAGGATATCGACCGTGCGCTCACGGATACGGCTGCGCATGTTCTGCCAGGCTTCCTTGCGTCGCGTGGTGTCGCGGTCAACGCGCAAGATACGCGCCTGCGGAAATTGTTTAACCAGCGCGGCTTCGATGCGCTGCGTGCCCTGCCCGACCGGCGCCAGATCGGCGTCACCGCATTCCGGGCAGGCGGTGGGCACGGCACTGTCATGGCCGCAGTGGTGACAACGCAGCCGGCGGTCGCGCAGATGCACCACCAGTTTTGCCGAGCAGCGTTTGCAGTCGGACATCCAGCCGCAGCTGCTGCACATCAGCACCGGCGCATAACCACGGCGGTTGATGAACACCATGCTTTGTTCGTTACGTGCGATGCGCTTGCCGATGGCCGCGATCAGCCGGGGAGACAGCCCGTCAATGGTTTTTTCATGGCGCAAGTCGACGCAGGAAATCACCGGTGGCCGGGCATTGATCCGGTCTTTTAGTGTCAGCAACTGGTAGCGACGGTCAATGGCATTGCGGTAAGTTTCCAGCGCCGGTGTGGCTGAACCGAGCACTACCGGCACACCGGTGTGGCTGGCGCGGACGACCGCCAGATCGCGTGCCGAATAACGAAAACCTTCGCCCTGCTTGAATGAAGTGTCATGTTCTTCATCGACGATGATCAGGCCGAGGTCCGGCAATGGCGTGAACACCGACAAGCGTGTGCCGAGCACGATGCGCGCGCGACCACTGCGCGCGGCCTGCCAGCGCAAGGCGCGTTCACTGTCAGCGAGACCGCTGTGCAGCGTGGCCACCGCAACACCGGGAAACCGTGCGATGACCAGTGATTCAAGTTGTGGTGTCAGTGCAATTTCCGGCACCAGCAGCAGCACCTGGGTACCGCGAGCCAGCGCGGCGGCGATGGCGTGCAGATAAACCTCGGTCTTACCGCTGCCGGTGATGCCCCACAGCAGTACGGGCTGGTAAGTCCCCAGTGCCGCGATGATGGCCCTGGCTGCAGCCTCTTGCTCGGCGGTCAGCGCCGGACCGACAGAGGGGGTCGGCATCGCAGCCGGTTTTTCCGGCGCCAGCGTGGTGGTTTGCACCCAGCCCTGTGCGATGAAGGTCTTCAGTGCGGTGCGTACTGCAGTACCCAGCGCAGCAATGGCGGTGTGTTCAATGACCGTTTTGTCTTGCAGCAGCGCCAACAGATCGCGTTGCGCGCGTGCACGTGGCGGCAATGTTGCGACATCTGTGGCGGCTCCCGCTGCAGTCAGCGCGTAAGCCACCGGTGTTTCCTCGCGGCTGCGCACGCGACGCAGCGCAGCCGGCACCGTGGCCATGATCACCGCACCCAGCGGGTGCACGTAATAATCGGCCGCGAATTCAAGCAGGCGCAGGTCAGCACGATGCAGCAGCGGTTCGGCATCGAGTACGGTGATGGCGCGCTTGAGTTTGGCGTCCGGCACATCGCTGCTGTCCGGTTTTGCGACAATGATGCCGATCAGTTTTTGCCGGCCGAAAGGTACCAGCACTCGCGCGCCGACCTGCGCTGCGCGCTCGTCGCAGCGGTAATCGAACAAACGCGCGACCGGGACATCAAGCGCAACACGGATCAAGCTCATCACGGGGGTTTTGGCAGGATGAAAAAGTTAGCGCAGGGAGTTCAGCAGGAATATCGGAAAAGCCGCCAACTTGTTTGCCTGCAAGAGTTTTTCAGGATTCGAGGTTGTGGATAAGCTTGTTGATCAAATCCGTCCGGACGGAATTTTTATTTGATCCGGTGACCTTGCCACGGTGCCGCGACAGGCGCAACTTTATAAAAAATTTAATAAAATCAAATACTTATATAATTATGCTGGTGCTGGAGCTCAGTACGGACCGTGGCCATGACCTGCTAACTCCTTGCTGTGCATAAGCTTTTTGCATCTTATGCCGGCTGGCGGGCTCAGTGGTACTGCCGGCTCAGCTCGTGCACGGCGTCGACCAGTGCGGCGACATGCTCCGGCGGGGTGAACTGCGAAATGCCATGGCCCAGATTGAAGACATGCCCTGATCCTTTGCCAAACTGGCGCAGCACGGCATCGACCTGGGTGCTGATGGTCGCGGGGTTGCTGAACAACACGGCTGGATCGAGATTGCCCTGCAACGCGACCTTGTCGCCGATGCGACGGCGCGCGGCACCGAGATTGACGGTCCAGTCGAGGCCCACGGCATTGCAGCCGATGGCGGCAATGTCTTCCAGCCACAGCCCACCGCCCTTGGTGAAGACGATGTTGGGGATGAGTTGTCCATCCCATTCGCGATGGATGCCGGCAATCACCCGGCGCAGATACTCCAGCGAAAATTCACGGTAGGCGGCATCGGACAGCGAACCGCCCCAGGTATCGAATACCATGACGGCCTGTGCGCCGGCTTCGATCTGCGCATTCAAATAGGCGATCACTGCACGGGCGTTGATGTCGAGCACATGGTGCAGCAGATCGGGCCGCGCATAGAGCATGCTCTTGATGGTACGGAAATCGTCGCTGCCGCCGCCTTCGATCATGTAACAGGCCAGCGTGTACGGGCTGCCGGAAAAACCGATCAGCGGTACCGAATTGTTCAGCGCGCCGCGGATCTGTTTCACAGCATCCAGCACATACCCCAAGCTGCTACCAATATCCGGCACGGCCAGTTTGCGGATCGCCGTTTCGTCACGCAGCGGGCGCTCGAATTTCGGACCCTCACCTTCAGCGAAATACAGTCCCAGACCCATTGCATCGGGCACGGTCAGGATGTCGGAAAACAGGATGGCTGCGTCGAGATTGAATCGCGCCAGTGGTTGCAGCGTGACTTCGGTTGCAAAATCGGGATTCTTGGCCAGCGCCAGGAAACTGCCGGCACGTTTGCGCGTCGCGTTGTATTCCGGCAGGTAACGTCCGGCCTGACGCATGACCCAGACAGGCGTGTATGGCGTCGGCTGCCGCAGTAGCGCTCGCAGCAGAGTGTCGTTTTTTGGTGCCGGCATCAGCGGGGAAGCTCAGTGCTTCCCATCAAAAACTCATCGACGGATCGGGCGCACTGACGACCTTCGCGGATCGCCCATACGATCAGCGATTGTCCGCGGCGCATGTCGCCGGCGGCGAATACCTTGCTGACGGAAGTCTGGTATTTGTCGGTATCCGCCTTGACGTTGCCGCGGTTGTCCTTGGCCACGCCCAGTTGATCGAGCAGGGCCTGACGCGGTCCGGTGAAGCCCATGGCCAGCAACACCAGATCGGCCTTGATGGTGAATTCGGATCCCGGCAACTCGTGCATCTGGCCGTCTCTCCATTCCACCCGCGCGGCGATCAGCTTTTCGAGCTTGCCGTTTTTGCCTTCGAAGCGTTTGGTTGCCACGGCCCAGTCGCGCTGGCAGCCTTCCTCGTGCGAGCTTGAGGTGCGCAGCTTGACCGGCCAATACGGCCAGACCAGGGGTTTGTTTTCCTGTTCCGGCGGTTGCGGCAGCAACTCGAACTGCATCACCGATGCAGCACCATGGCGGTTCGATGTGCCGACGCAGTCGGAACCGGTGTCACCACCGCCGATGACCACGACATGTTTGCCGGTGGCTTTGAGCTGGCCGCTGATTTTGTCGCCCGCAACAACTTTATTTTGTTGCGGCAGGAAATCCATCGCGAAATGTACGCCATCGAGCTCGCGGCCGGGCACCGGCAAATCACGTGGCTGTTCCGCGCCGCCGGACATCACCACGGCGTCGAATTCATCGGCCAGTTTTTTTGCAGGCACTGCGCCGCCGACCTCCTGGCTGACGCGGAACTCGACGCCTTCGGCACGCATCTGTGCCATGCGGCGGTCGATCAGGTGCTTTTCCATTTTGAAATCGGGGATGCCGTAACGCAGCAGACCGCCGACGCGGTCCGCTTTTTCGAATACCACGACATCGTGGCCCGCACGCGCCAGCTGCTGTGCGCAGGCGAGTCCGGCAGGACCGGAACCGATCACCGCGACACGCTTGCCGGTTTTCTTCACCGGCGGTTGCGGCACGACCCAGCCTGATTCCCAGCCTTTGTCGATGATTGCGTGTTCAATCGACTTGATACCGACCGGCGCACTGTTGATGTTCAGCGTGCAGGCGGCTTCGCAGGGTGCAGGGCACACACGGCCGGTGAATTCGGGAAAATTATTGGTCGAGTGCAGGGTATCCAGCGCCTGCTGCCAGTTCTGGCGGAACACCAGGTCATTCCAGTCGGGGATGATGTTGTTGACCGGGCAGCCGCTCATGCAGAACGGCGTGCCGCAGTCCATGCAGCGCGCGCCCTGAATGCCGGCGGCTTCGCTGGTCAACGGGTGTACGAATTCACGCCAGTGCTTGAGGCGTTCCTGCGGCTGGTCCGCGGCTTCGTGCAGACGTTCGAATTCCAGAAATCCGGTTACTTTTCCCATGACTGTGCAATCCCTGAAACATCACGCCCGTGAGGGCAAAAAATAACTCCCGAACCGTGTCGCTTGCGTGTGAATCAGGCAGCGATCTTTTTCCCTTTTGCCGCGAGTTCGCCCAGTGCCCGGCGATATTCGTTCGGGAACACCTTGATGAACTTGCTGCGGGCGACAGGCCAATCCGCGAGAATCTGCTGCGCGCGGGTGCTGCCCGTCAGGCGTGCGTGGTTTTCGACGAACCGTCGCAGCACGGTCTCGTCGGATTCGCCCATGTGCCAGATATCGCGCGACACCTTGGCATCCTGCTCGGCTTCGCTGAGCAGGGGCTCCAGCTTGACCATCGCCGTGTTGCAGTAGGAGGCGAAAGTGCCGTCTTCGTCGTAGACGTAGGCGATTCCGCCCGACATGCCGGCGGCAAAGTTGCGGCCGGTGGCGCCGAGCACGGTGACCGTGCCACCGGTCATGTATTCGCAGCCATGGTCACCCGTGCCCTCGACGACGGTGTGTGCACCCGAGTTGCGCACGGCGAAACGTTCGCCCGCGACGCCGCGGAAATAGGCTTCCCCGGCGATGGCACCGTAAAGCACGGCGTTGCCGGTGATGATGTTGCGCAGGGCATCGCCGCGGAACTTCGGTGATGGCTGCACGGTGATGCGGCCGCCGGACAGGCCTTTGCCGCAATAGTCATTGGTGTCGCCGATCAGCTCCAGCGAGATGCCGTGCGACAGGAAGGCACCCAGACTTTGTCCGGCCGAGCCGGCAAAACGTACGCGGATGGTGTCGTCCGGCAGGCCTTCGTGACCGTAACGCCGCGCCACTTCACCGGAGAGCATGGTGCCGGCGGTACGGTTGATGTTGCGGATCGGCATTTCGATGGTGACCTTTTCACCGCGTTCCAGTGCAGGCGCCGCCAGTTCGATCAGGCGGTGATCCAGCGCCTTGTCGAGTCCGTGGTCTTGGGCTTCGGTGTGGAAGCGTGAAACTTCAGGGCCGATCTGCGGCTGGTGGAATATGCGGCTGAAATCGAGACCACGGGCTTTCCAGTGTTCGATGCCCTTGCGCATGTCGAGCAGGTCGGCGCGTCCGATCAGGTCATTGAACTTGCGGATGCCCAGCTTGGCCATCAGCGCGCGGATTTCTTCGGCAACGAAGAAAAAGTAATTGATGACGTGCTCAGGCTTGCCGGTGAATTTGCGGCGTAGCACCGGATCCTGTGTTGCTACGCCCACCGGACAGGTGTTGAGGTGGCATTTGCGCATCATGATGCAGCCCTCAGCGACCAGCGGTGCAGTGGCAAACCCGAATTCGTCGGCGCCGAGCAATGCGCCGATGATCACGTCACGCCCGGTTTTGATCTGGCCATCGACCTGTACCGCAATGCGGCTGCGCAGCCGATTCAGCACCAGCGTCTGCTGGGTTTCGGCGAGGCCGAGTTCCCACGGTGTGCCGGCGTGCTTGATTGACGACCAGGGGCTGGCTCCCGTGCCACCGTCATGGCCGGAGATCGTCACATGATCGGCCTTGGCCTTGGCCACGCCCGCGGCTACCGTGCCGACGCCGACTTCGGAGACCAGCTTGACGCTGATCGAAGCCCGGGTATTGCTGTTTTTCAGGTCGTGGATCAGCTGCGCCAGATCTTCGATCGAATAAATGTCGTGGTGCGGCGGCGGCGAAATCAGTTCGACACCTGGCGTCGAGTAGCGGATTTCGGCGATGTACTCGGAGACCTTGCGGCCGGGCAGTTGGCCGCCTTCGCCTGGTTTCGCGCCCTGTGCCATCTTGATCTGGATCTGTTCGGCGCTGGCAAGGTATTCCGCAGTGACGCCGAAACGGCCCGAAGCCACCTGCTTGATTTTCGATTTCATCGAGTCGCCCGCCAGCAGCGGGATATCGCGCACGACGCGGTCGGCTCCGAGGCGAGAGGCCATGGTTTCACCGGCCTTGATCGGGGCGTAACGTTTGCGATCTTCACCGCCCTCGCCAGTGTTGGATTTGCCGCCGAGGCGGTTCATCGCGACGGCGAGCGTGGCATGTGCTTCGGTGGAGATCGAACCCAGCGACATCGCGCCGGAGGAGAAACGTTTGACGATCTCCACGGCCGGTTCGACTTCGGTGATGTCCACCGGTGTGCAGCGGTTGAAGCGGAAATCGAACAGGCCGCGGAAGGTCATGTGCCGCTGCGACTGGTCGTTGATGATGTCCGCGTATTCGCGGTAGGTCGCCGCGTTGTTGGCGCGCGTTGCGTGCTGCAGCTTGGCAATGGCGTCCGGTGTCCACATGTGGTCTTCGCCGCGTACCCGCCAGGCGTATTCGCCGCCGGCATCCAGCGCGCCGGCGAGCACGGGATCGCCGCTGAATGCGCCGAGGTGGGTGCGAATCGCTTCTTCCGCCACGTCAAACAGGTCGATGCCGCCGACGTTGGATGAAGTGCCAGTGAAATATTTCTGGATCAACGGGCGCGACAGGCCGATGGCTTCGAAAATCTGCGCGCCGGTGTAAGACATGTAGGTCGAGATGCCCATTTTCGACATCACTTTGCGCAGGCCCTTGCCAATGGCCTTGACGAAATTCTTGATCGCCTTGTAACCGTCGACGCTGGCGCCGAACTGGCCGCTTTCGGCGAGCTGCAGTACGGTTTCCAGTGCGAGGTATGGATGCACGGCTTCGGCACCGTAACCGCCAAGCAACGCGAAGTGATGCACTTCACGCGCCGATCCGGTTTCGACGACGAGGCCGGCGCTGGTGCGCAGACCCTTGTCGGTGAGGTGATGATGGATGGCGGACAACGCCAGCAGGGCAGGAATCGCAACATGCTCGCGATCCACTTTGCGATCGGAAATGATCAGGATTGAATAACCGGTGCGTACCGCGTCTTCCGCCTGTGCAGCGAGGCTGGCGAGACGGGCTTCAATGGCTTCCTTGCCCCAGGCTACCGGATAGGTGATGTCCAGTTCGCAGGATTTGAATTTGCCGTCGGTGTAGCTTTCGATATTGCGGATTTTTTCCATCTCGAAAAAGTCGAGCACCGGCTGGCTGACCTCGAGGCGGATCGGCGGATTCATTTCATCGATGCCGAGCAGGTTGGGCTTCGGGCCGATGAATGACACCAGTGAAGTCACCAGTTCTTCGCGGATCGGATCGATCGGCGGGTTGGTGACCTGCGCAAAGAGCTGTTTGAAATACTGATATAAGCTCTTGTTTTTATTAGATAAAACGGCGGGGGGCGAATCGTTGCCCATGGAGCCGATGGGTTCTTCGCCATTGGCGGCCATCGGCATCATCAGGAATTTCAGGTCTTCCTGTGTGTAACCGAAGGCTTGCTGGCGGTCGAGCAAGGGTACGCTGCTGCGCTCCGGTTGCGCTTTCTGGCTTTCGACGTCATCGAGTTTGACGCGGATGCGCTCCATCCATTCCACGTACGGTTTGCTCGAAGACAGGGATTCTTTCAGTTCTTCGTCATCAATGATGCGGCCTTTTTCAAGGTCGACGAGGAACATCTTGCCCGGCTGCAAACGCCACTTCTTGATGATTTTTTCTTCGGGGATCGGCAGGCAGCCGCATTCCGAGCCCATGATCACCAGATCATCATCGGTGACAATGTAACGCGCCGGCCGCAGTCCGTTGCGGTCGAGCGTGGCGCCGATCTGGCGGCCGTCGGAGAACGCGATGGCCGCGGGACCGTCCCACGGTTCCATCATCGCCGCGTGGTATTCGTAAAACGCGCGGCGGCTGGGATCCATCAGGGTGTGACCTTCCCAGGCTTCGGGAATCATCATCATCACCGCATGAGCGATGGAATAACCGCCCATCACCAGCAGTTCCAGCGCGTTGTCGAACGACGCCGAATCTGACTGGCCCGGGTAAATCAGTGGCCACAGCTTGTTCAGGTCATTGCCGAGCACCGGGCTGGAAATGGCGCCCTGGCGCGCACGCACCCAGTTCACATTGCCGCGCACGGTGTTGATTTCGCCGTTGTGCGCGATCATGCGGAAGGGATGCGCGAGATCCCAGGTCGGGAAGGTGTTGGTCGAGAAACGCTGATGCACCAGCGCCAGTGCCGATACCACGCGCGGATCCTGCAGATCCTTGTAATAGGTACCGACCTGCGACGGCAGCAGCATCCCCTTGTAGACGATGGTGCGCGCCGACATCGACGGTACCCAGAACTCGGTACCGTGGGCGAGGTTCAGTGCGCGTATGGCGTGGCCTGCGCTTTTGCGGATCACATAGAGTTTGCGTTCGAGTGCATCGGTGACACGGATCGCCGAACTACGTCCGATGAACACCTGGCGGATCACCGGTTCGACTTTTTTGACCGACTCGCCGAGATCTTCGCTGTCGACCGGCACATCGCGCCAACCGAGCAGGATTTGTCCTTCGTCCTTGATCGCGCGTTCGATTTCATATTCGCAGGCGATGCGTGATGCCGGTTCGCGCGGCAGGAACACCATGCCAATGCCGTATTGGCCGGGTTGTGGCAGTTTGACGCCCTGCTTGGCCATCTCTTCGCGGAAAAAAGTATCCGGAATCTGGATCAGGATGCCGGCGCCGTCCGAGGCTTTGGGATCAGCACCCACCGCGCCACGGTGTGTCAAATTGCGCAGGATGGTCAGGCCCTGGTCAACGATGTCGTGACTTTTCTTGCCTTTGATATTGGCAACAAAACCGACGCCACAGGCGTCATGTTCATGGTCTCCGTTGTACAGACCCTGGGGTTCCGGCAGATTTGGGTGAGCCATGGCGAGCCTCATTAAAACATATTTATAATCAACAGCTTACGCACTATTTTGCTGCGGCGCCACAAATCTTGGCGATCCATACGCGAAAAACAGAGTGAAACCGGATAAGTCTACCTGCATCAAGGGGTTGCTTCAACCGTCAGCGCGGTGGAAACCCGCTAAAAAAACTCAGCTGACGTCGATAGAAAACAGACGCCGATGCTCGACGATGGCATAGCGGTCGGTCATGCCGGCAATGTAATCGGCAATGGCGCGGGGGGTGTCTTCTTGGGCGCGTACCTGAAACTCCGGGGGCAGCAATCCAGGCTCGTTCATAAATGCCTGAAACAAATCGGAAATTATCCGGCGCGCCTTACTGCTCATGCGCGATACCCGGTAATGACGGTAGAGGTTGGTGTGCAGGAAGCGTTTGAGTTCAGCCTGCGCGTCACGGATGCGATCGGAGAAGCGGATCATCGGCGGCGCGCGTCGGATGTCGGCGATGGACTCCGGTGCCAACTCGCGGATGTTGGCGGCGCTTTGCCGGTTGAGGTCAGTGATCAGGGTATCGATCATGCGGCGCACGGTTTCATGCACCAGGCGCCGACCTTCGATTTTGGGGAATTCGTGCAAGACCGCGCGCTGGTGACGGCGGAAAATCGCGACAGTGGACAGCTGTTCCATGTCCAGCAGTCCGGAACGCAGGCCGTCATCGATATCGTGATTGTTATAGGCGATCTCGTCGGCCAGGTTGGCGATCTGGGCCTCGAGGCCGGGGCGCTGGCGTTTGATGAAGCGTTGGCCGATGTCGCCCAGGGTGCGGGCGTTTTTCAGCGAGCAATGCTTGAGTATGCCTTCGCGGGTTTCAAACGTCAGATTGAGACCGTCAAAAGCGCCATAGCGCTGCTCCAGCAGGTCGACCACGCGCAGTGATTGCAGATTGTGTTCAAAACCGCCGTAGGGTTTCATGCAGGCGTTCAATGCATCCTGTCCGGCATGCCCGAAGGGCGTATGGCCCAGGTCATGCGCCAGCGTGATGGCCTCGGTCAGGTCTTCATCAAGATGCAGATGGCGCGCCACCGAACGCCCGATCTGCGCGACTTCCAGACTGTGCGTGAGGCGGGTGCGGAACAGGTCACCTTCATGATTGACGAACACCTGTGTTTTATATTCGAGGCGTCGAAATGCAGTGGAATGGATGATGCGATCACGGTCGCGCTGGTATTCCGAGCGGCCGCGCGGCGCAGGCTCACGAAAACGCCGGCCGCGCGAATTCGCCGGGCCCGCTGCATAAGGGACTTTGTCATCAGCCATCAACACCCTCCCCGCCCAGCACCGCGTTCAGCACATCGCGCGGCACCGCATCGCTGATAAATGCGTCGCCAATGCTGCGCAACAAAATGAATCGTATTTTTCCGCCCTCAACTTTTTTGTCGTGGCCCATCAATTCCAGGTAACGATCAATGCCCAGTGTCGGACCCTGCACCGGCAATCGTGCGCGACGCAGTAATGCGATGGTGCGTGCGACGCCATCAGCATCCACCAGCCCCATTTTCTGCGACACCCGCGCTGCGATCACCATGCCGGCAGCAACGGCTTCGCCATGCAGCCATTTGCCGTAACCGAGGCCGGATTCGATCGCATGGCCGAAGGTGTGGCCGAAATTCAGCATGGCACGCACGCCCTCTTCGCGCTCGTCACTGGCAACCACTACCGCCTTGTTGCGGCAGGCAACCTCGATGGCATGGGTCAGTGCCGAGGGATCGCGCGTTACCAGGCGATCCATGTTGACTTCCAGCCAAGCGAAGAACCTGGCGTCACCGATCAGCCCATATTTGACGACTTCGGCAATGCCGGCCGAGAGTTCTCGATCGGGCAGTGTTTTTAACGTATCGGTATCCGCGATGACCACCCGCGGCTGGTAAAACGCACCGATCATGTTTTTGCCGAGAGGGTGGTTGATCGCAGTTTTGCCGCCGACCGAAGAATCGACCTGAGCCAGCAGGGTGGTCGGAACCTGGATGAATGGCGCGCCGCGCTGGAATACCGCTGCGGCAAAACCGGTGAGATCGCCGATGACTCCGCCACCCAGCGCGATCAGCGTGGTCTTGCGTTCCGCACGGTGTGTGAGCAGGGCGTCAAACACCTCATTCAGCGTGCGCCAGTCCTTGTGCGCTTCGCCGTCGGGCAGCACGATGGATTGCACTGCCACCTGCTGTTGCGCCAGGCTGGCTTGCAGCGCCTGCAGGTACAGCGGTGCGACAACAGTATTGGTGACGATCACAGCCTTGCGCTGGGGCAGGTGCTGCGCGATCAATTCCCCGCGCGCTAGCAAGCCCGGCCCGATGTGTATCGGATAACTGCGGTCAGCAAGATTGACCGTCAGTGATGTCAGCGGAGATTGTGCGGGCATGTCTCGAAGTCCTCAGGCCTGATTCCGGCCGGTGTCCAGTGTCAAACCGGCGAGCAGTTGCTGGATGTGCGTGGTCAGGTTACCCACGCTTTGTGCTCCGGTATCGACCACCAGATCCGCCACTTCGGAATAAAGGGGATCGCGCTGGGCGTGCAGTTCTTTCAGCTTTGCCAGTGGATTTGCTGTTTGCAGCAGCGGCCGGTTACGGTCACGGCGAGTACGCCGCCACAGGTCCTCGGGTGCTGCGCGCAGGTAAATGACGCGGCCGTGCTGGCGGAGGCAGGTACGGTTTGCCGACGACAATATTGCGCCGCCGCCGGTTGCCAATACAATATCGTGCAGGGCAGTGAGCCGTTCGATCACTTTTTCCTCGCGTGCACGAAATCCGGATTCGCCCTCGATGTCGAAAATGACCGGGATTTTGACTCCCGTGGTGCGTTCGATTTCGGCATCAGCGTCGTAAAAATCCTTGTTCATTCGTTTGGCGAGCATGCGGCCGACTGAGGTTTTGCCGGCACCCATCAACCCCACCAGAAATATGTTCTGCGGGTTGGTGGCGGGAGACTGGATGTTGTGTTGCTGGGACATGGCGTGATTCTAGCAAGCGTTGCCTGGTGAGATCGGTCTTGCAAAACAAAAGGGGCGGCGCCACGGCGCCGCCCCTTTTTTGCCGATTGTTGCCTGGTCAGCGCAGCGACGCGCCGTCCTTCAGAATCTTCGGCGAAATGAAGATCAGCAGTTCGCGGCGATCATCAACGCGCTGGTTGTTCTTGAACAAAAAACCAACATACGGCAAGTCGCCAAGCACAGGTATCTTGGTCGTCGTCGACCGTTCATCCTGCGTGTAAATACCACCGATGACCACAGTGCCGCCGTTTTCCACCAGAACCTCGGTCACCACCTGCTTGGTGTCGATGGCCGGGCCTGACAAGGTGTTCTGGCCGACGCTGTCCTTGTTGACGCGCAGATTCATGATCACATTGTCGTCCGGCGTGATCTGCGGTTTGACTTTCAGCGAAAGCGTGGCTTTGCGGAACGACACGCTGGTCGCACCACTGGAGGTTGCCTGCTGGTACGGGATCTCCGTGCCCTGTTCAATGGTCGCTTCGATCTTGTCGGCCGTAATCACACGCGGGCTAGATATGATCTTGCCCTTGCCGTCAGCCTGCAGTGCCGACAGTTCAAGGTTCAGGAATTTCGTCTTGGCGTCGTTGAACAGCAGGAACGAGAACACGCCCGGATTGGCGCCGGACAGGCCCTGTGCCGGCAGATTTACAAAAAGGCCGTCGTTGAAGGTGCCGGCAGTGGTGCTTTGCCCTGTTAATGCAGCGCTGTTGGCGAGGCTGCCCCCGATAAGACCATTGGTGTTGCTGCCGTTATTGCCGATACGGAAACCCTGGGCGGTGGAGTCGTTGAATCCAAGTCGCGCACCAAGGTTGCGGCTGAACGTGTCATTGGCCTCAACGATGCGTGACTCGATCATCACCTGGCGAACAGGAATGTCGATCTGCTTCAGCAGTTTGCGGATTTCCTCAAGACGGGTTGGCGTGTCCTGCACAAACACCGTGTTGGTGCGCACATCGACCACTGCGCTTCCGCGCTTGGACAGGATTTTTTGCGTCGGGTCCGACAGCAGCTTCTGGAATTCCGCCGCCTTCTGGTAATTGACCTGCATGCTTTCGGTGCGCAGTGGTTCAAGGTCGGAAATCTGTGCACGGGCTTCCAGCGCCAGCTTCTCACGTGTAGCCAGCTCATCACGCGGCGCAATCCACACCACGTTGCCGGTCTTGCGCATGTCCAGACCCTTGCTCTGCAGAATGATGTCCAGCGCCTGATCCCAGGGTACATCTTTAAGGCGCAGCGTCAGACTGCCGCCGACCGTGTCGCTGGTGATTACATTGAGGCCGGTGAAATCCGCAATGACCTGCAGGACGGCGCGCACTTCGACATTCTGGAAGTTCAGCGACAGCTTTTCGCCGGCAAATCCAGGTTGCACCAGCCGGTTAGCATCGTCTGCGACTTTTTTGACTTCGAGGATGAACTTGTTGTCGGTCTGATAAGCCGAGTGTTCCCAGGCGCCGCGCGGCGTAATGACCATGCGCGTGTTGCTGCCCTGGGTGAATGTTTCAATGGTATCGACCGGCGTGCCGAAATCGACAACATCCAGCTTGCGTTCAAGGTTTTTCGGCACCGCAGTGTTGATGAAGTCGATGATCAGTGAGCGACCCTGGGCCCGCAGGTCGATGCCGACTTGATTGTCCGACAGGTCTATCATCACCCGGCCTTCGCCGGCGCGTCCGCGGCGGAAATCAATGTCGCGCAAGCTGTGTTTACCGTCACCGGGTTTGGCCTGGGCAAAAGTCTGTGCTATCGGTGCTGTTGCCGCCGTGTTTGCCGAAGCTGCTCCGCCCAGCGTGATCATGATCGCGTTGCCTTCAATTTTCGCGTCATAACCCAGCGGCCGCGCGGTTTCCAGCACGATGCGGGAGCGATCGCCGGCCTGGACAATATTGACACGCCGGACATCGCCTTCCCCGACTTCCTGCACGTTTTTGCCGGAGCCGTTGGTGGTATTCGGGAAATCGAAGGCGATGCGTGGCGGATTATTAACCGCAAAACTGGCGGGAGCTGCAGCCGGGGCACTTTTCAACATGATCTTGACCAGTGTCACACCGCCCTGTTGCCCCGATACGCTGATGGTTTCGATGCTGTTCTGGGCGTGGGCGGTCGTTGCCATCAGGGCAAAGCCTGTTGCGGCGACCAGTCCGGAAGCACGGGTCATTAACTTGAAAAATCGGATCATTTTTTAGTCTCCTGTTCTTGCAGCATCAACGCCTGGTCTTTTTCTTCCCAGTTGCCGCCGCTGTCTTGAACGATTTCCTTAAGTTTGATGTCTGTTTCCGTGATACCCACGATCCGGC
>CAMCYP010000029.1 GCA_945885345.1 Bordetella parapertussis
AAATCAATAGTTTATGGAGTCATCATGCTCGTCGATGTGAAAGTGCCCCAACTCTCGGAATCAGTGGCCGAGGCGACACTGGTGTCGTGGCACAAAAAAACCGGCGAATACGTCAAGCGTGACGAGAACCTGGTGGATATCGAGACCGATAAGGTCGTGCTCGAGACGCCTGCGCCGCAGGCCGGCGTGCTGGTGAAAATCGTCAAGGCCGATGGCGGTCTGGTCACCAGCAACGAAATCATTGCCACCATCGACACCGACGCCAAGCCTGAGGCGGGGGCGGCCGCGCCAGCGGCTGCAGCGGCACCCGCAGCAGCAGTTCCGGCAGCAGCCAAAGCACCGGCAGCCGGCGCACCGGCGATGCCTGCAGCGCAGAAACTGGCTGCAGAGAAAAACATCGATACCGGCGCCTTGAGCGGCACGGGTCGCGGTGGTCGTGTCACCAAGGGCGATGTGCTGCAGGCCGCGGAGGGCGGCACAAAAGCACCGATGCCCGCCGCAGCGGCCGCACCGTCACGCGTGATGCCCACCGTTGATCTTGGCGACCTCGGCGAACGACCGGAGCAGCGAGTGCCGATGTCGCGACTGCGCGCGCGCATCGCCGAGCGCCTGGTGCAGTCGCAATCCACTGCGGCGATCCTGACCACGTTCAACGAGGTCAACATGCAGCCGGTGATGGAACTGCGCAACAAGTACAAGGACAAGTTCGAGAAAGAGCATGGCGTGAAGCTTGGCTTCATGTCGTTTTTCGTCAAGGCGGCGGTGCATGCGCTGAAAAAATATCCGCTGGTCAATGCATCGATCGACGGCAATGACATCGTCTATCACGGTTACCACGACATTGGCATCGCGGTGGGCAGTCCGCGCGGCCTGGTGGTGCCCATCCTGCGCAATTGCGACCAGCTGAGCCTCGCTGACATCGAGAAACAGATTTCCGAGTTCGGCAAGCGTGCCCAGGACGGCAAGCTGACCATCGAGGAACTCACCGGCGGCACCTTCTCGATTTCCAACGGTGGGGTGTTCGGTTCGATGCTGTCGACGCCGATCATCAACCCGCCGCAGAGTGCGATCCTCGGCGTGCATGCCACCAAGGACCGTCCGGTGGCCGAGAACGGCCAAGTAGTGATCCGGCCGATGAACTATCTCGCACTGTCGTACGACCATCGCATCATCGACGGCCGCGAAGCGGTACTGTCGCTGGTGGCGATGAAAGAAGCGCTGGAAGACCCGGCGCGGTTGCTGCTGGATATCTAAACCCTTTCACCGCCAAGACGCGAGGGCGAAAAGCTTCTCACCGCCAAGACGCCAAGAGCGCCAAGAAAACCCAACCTCAATAACAGGAGTTAGGTTTTGACTCTCTTGGCGTTCTTGGCGTCTTGGCGGTAAAAATTTGTTTTTGAGGTAATAAATGGCAAAAAATTTTGATGTCGTAGTCATCGGCGCCGGTCCCGGCGGATACATTGCAGCGATCCGCGCCTCGCAACTGGGGATGCAGGTCGCCTGCATCGACGAGTGGAGCACGCCCGAGGGCAAACCCGCGCCGGGCGGCACCTGTACCAACGTCGGCTGCATACCGTCGAAGGCGCTGCTGCAGTCGTCGGAAAATTTCGATCATGCCGGCCATGCCTTTGCCGACCACGGCATCCAGGTCAAGGGACTGTCGATTGACGTCGGGCAAATGCTCGCGCGCAAGGATAAAGTTGTAAAACAAAACAATGACGGCATCCTCTACCTGTTCAAGAAAAACAAGGTCACTTTTTTCCACGGCAAGGGCGCTTTTGCCGGTGGCGGCTCGGGCGCCTGGCAGATCCAGGTGTCGGGCAAAAGCGCGGAAGTGCTGACCGCCAAACACGTGATCATCGCGACGGGTTCCAACCCGCGTGCCTTGCCTGACATGCCCTTCGACAACAAGCTGGTGCTCGACAATGCCGGCGCGCTGGCGATCGCCGAAACCCCGAAAAAACTCGGCGTCATTGGCGCCGGCGTGATCGGCCTGGAAATGGGCAGCGTATGGCGGCGGCTGGGCGCTGAAGTCACGGTGCTCGAAGCCCTGCCGGCCTTCCTCGGCGCGGTGGACGAGCAGGTTGCGAAAGAGGCGCAAAAGGTATTCACCAAGCAGGGTCTGGACATCAAGACCGGCGTCAAGGTCGGCAAGATCACTGCGAAAAAGAATGTGACAATTGAATACACCGACAGTGCCGGTGCGGCGCAGACCCTGGTTGTTGATAAACTGATCGTTTCCATCGGTCGTGTGCCGAATATCAATGGCCTGAATGTCAATGCCGTCGGCCTGAAGATCGACGAGCGTGGTTTTGTCGCGGTCGATGGTGATTGCAAAACCAATCTGCCGGGGGTGTGGGCGGTGGGGGACGTGGTGCGCGGGCCGATGCTGGCGCACAAGGCCGAAGAAGAGGGCGTTGCAGTGGCCGAGCGTATTGCCGGTAAACACGGCCATGTCGATTTCAATACCGTGCCCTGGGTGATCTATACCTCGCCGGAAATTGCCTGGGTCGGCAAGACCGAGCAGCAGTTGAAGCAGGACGGCGTCAAATATCGCGCCGGCTCCTTTCCGTTCATGGCCAATGGTCGCGCACGTGCGCTGGGTGACACGACGGGTTTCGTCAAATTCCTTGCCGATGAGCGTACTGACCGCATCCTCGGCGTGCACATCATCGGGCCGATGGCTTCCGAACTGATCGCCGAGGCTGTAGTGGCGATGGAGTTCGGTGCCTCGTCCGAAGACATCGCGATGATCTGTCATGCCCATCCTTCGCTGTCAGAAGCGATGAAGGAAGCGGCGCTGGCCGTCGATAACCGGACGCTGAACCTGTAATCCGGCTGGTGCCGGAGAGCCCGTTGCCAGCCGCCGATTTCGTCTCTTTCCTGCGGCAGCGCGCCGCGGAACATGGCTTCATGCCGGACGCCGCGCAACTCGCCGCTGCGCGCGAGCTGCAGCGGGTGCATGCCAATCTGCACAACCAGCAGTCCCGCGGCCTGTTCAGTTTCCTGACCCGCAAGCGCATCATCCGCGGTGTATACCTGTGGGGCGGGGTCGGCCGCGGCAAAAGTTTCCTGATGGACAATTTTTTTGCCTACGTCCCCGACGTCAGCAAAAAACGCGTGCACTTCCACCGCTTCATGCAGGAAATCCACAAGTCGCTGTTTGCCCATCAGGGCAACGAGGATCCGATGGCGCTGGTGGCGCGCGACATCGCAGCCGAAGTGCGGCTGCTGTGCCTCGACGAATTCCATGTCACCGACATCACCGATGCGATGCTGATGCGGCGCCTGCTAGAAGGCCTGATGGCCGAAGGTGTGGTGTTGCTGACGACCTCCAATTTCGCACCACAGGAGCTCTATCTGCACGGCCTGCAGCGCAACCAGTTCATGCCAGCGATAGCCCTGATTCTCGAGCGCATGACGGTGGTCAATGTCGATGCCGGCACTGATTATCGGCTGCGCGAACTGGAAAAAGCCGGTACTTACCATACCGGCGCTGATGCCGAACGCCGCATCGATGAGGCCTTCGGGCATATTGCCGGCGGTGCCGATGACAATGCACCGCTGGACATTGAAGACCGGCTGATCCGTGTGCGACGGCAGGCGCCGGGCATTGCCTGGTTTGATTTTCCCGAGCTGTGCGCGGGGCCACGCGGCAAACCCGACTACATCGAACTCTCGCGGCGTTATCACACTATCCTGATTTCCGGCGTGCCGCGCTTCACTGAAGCCGATGGCGACCAGTTGCGGCGGTTTGTGTGGCTGGTCGATGAGTTCTATGATCGGCGGGTGAAGCTGATGCTGGCGGCTGCGGTACCGGTCGATGAACTGGTAGCGGATGCAGCCGACAGCGACGGTTTCCAGGCGCATCTCAACGCATCTCTGAAGGAGCGGCTGGCCAGCCGGTTGACGGAAATGCAGACGCGGCAGTACCTGTCCCAACCCCATTTACCGTGAGCGCCCATGGCACACTGCAAATCCTTTAGAATATTCAATGAAAACAACAAGATAGAGGGCCGTGTCAGTGACGCCGCGGTGACCGATATCGGCCACGGCGAAGTGGTGTTCAAGACTGCCTATTCCAGCGTCAACTTCAAGGATGCGCTGGCCGCTACCGGCGTTGGCGGCAAAATCATCCGCAACTATCCGCTGATCGGCGGCATTGACGCAGCCGGTACGGTCACCAGTTCCAGTGATGCGCGGTTCAAGGTCGGTGATGAAATCATCTGCACCAGTTACGACATGGGCGTGGCGCATGACGGCGGATTTTCCGAAGTGTGCCGCGTGCCCGCCGACTGGGTGGTGCCGTTGCCGAAAGGGCTGACGCTGTTTGATGCAATGGCATTGGGTACCGCCGGTTATACCGCCGGGCTGGCCGTCGAGCTGCTCGAATTGAACGGCATGGCGCCGAACAATGGAAAGGTTTTGGTCAACGGCGCCACTGGCGGCGTAGCCAGCCTCGCCATCGACATGCTGGCGGCGCTGGGCTACTCGGTCACCGCGGTGACCGGCAAGACAGCGGAGCATGACTTCCTGCGCAAACTCGGCGCTGCGGAAATTCTTGATCGTGCGACCATTGATTTCGGTACGCGGCCGCTGGAGAAACCGTTGTGGGCTGCGGCTTTTGATTCGGTCGGTGGCGAACAACTGGCGTGGCTGACGCGCACCATGCAGCCGCAGGGACTGATTGCCAGTTTCGGCAACGCCGGCGGTATCGAACTCAAAACCAGTGTGCTGCCGTTCATCCTGCGCGGCGTGCGCCTGATCGGTGTCGATTCGGCGGTGACGCCGATGGCCATGCGCCGCCGCGTGTGGGCGCGGCTGGCGAGCGACCTCAAGCCGCGGCATCTCGCCGACATCGCCCACACCATCACGCTGGACGAACTGCCGGGGTATTTCCAGCGCATGCTGAAGGGTGAAATCCGCGGTCGGGCCGTGGTCAGGATGTTGTAAGACCTCGCGGGTCATAATGACCCTGTGCGCGGATCCCACATTAAAACCACGGGGCCGTGCCAACGTCAGGAGGGGATATGGGGGCGTACGCCGATCTGCATCGCCGGTCGATCACGGACCGCGAGTCATTCTGGACTGAAGAAGCGCGGCGCATCCACTGGCACCGTCGCTTCGATCAGGTGCTGGATTACAGCCGGCCGCCGTTTGCGCGCTGGTTTGTCGGCGGGCTGACCAACCTCTGTCATAACGCGCTGGACCGCCACCTGGCAACGCGCGGCGATCAACCGGCGCTGGTCTACATTTCCACCGAAACCGATACTGAAAAAAGTTATACGTACCGCGAGCTGCACGCCGCGGTCAATGTGATGGCTGCGGTGATTGCCGCGCAGGGCGTGGGCCGCGGCGACCGCGTGCTGCTCTACATGCCGATGATTCCCGAAGCGGTGTTTGCGATGCTGGCCTGCGCGCGGCTGGGTGCGGTGCATTCCGTGGTGTTCGGCGGTTTTGCCGCGGCGAGCTGTGCGACGCGCATCGATGATGCCAAACCGAAGCTGCTGATCACCGCCGATGCCGGGTTGCGCGCCGGCAAAGCCATCCATTACAAACCGCTGGTCGACGAAGCCGTGCGCCTGGCGCAGCATCCGCCACAGAAGGTCCTGGTGGTCAACCGCGGCATCGACAAAAACTGGCAGCCGGTGCCGGGGCGTGACCTCGATTACGCAACGCTGGCACGCGAGCATGCCAGTGCGCAGCTGCCTGTGACCTGGCTGGAATCCGGCGAACCGTCGTACATCCTCTATACCTCCGGCACCACCGGCAAGCCGAAGGGCGTGCAGCGCGATACCGGTGGTTATGCCGTGGCACTGGCGAGTTCGATGGAACGCATTTACGGCGGCAAGCCCGGCGAAACCATGTTCACCACGTCTGACGTCGGCTGGGTGGTCGGTCATTCGTATATCGTCTACGGTCCGCTGATCCACGGCATGACGACGATTCTGTATGAGGGGCTCCCGATCCGGCCCGATGCCGGCATCTGGTGGAAAATCGTCGCCGACAAAAAAGTCAGCGTGATGTTCTCGTCGCCGACCGCGGCGCGGGTATTGAAAAAGCAGGATCCGGCGTACCTGAAAAAATACGACCTGTCATCGTTGCGCCACCTGTTCCTTGCCGGCGAACCGCTGGATGAACCCACGCACCGCTGGCTGCACGATGCGCTGGGCAAGCCGGTGATCGACCATTACTGGCAGACCGAAACCGGCTGGCCGATCCTGTCACTGGCGCCGGGGGTGGAGCCGGCGCAGGTCAAATACGGCAGCCCGGGTTTTCCGGTTTACGGTTATGACCTGAAATTGCTGCGCGAAACCGATGCCGGCGAAGCCGGACCGAACGAGAAGGGTGTGCTGACCATCACACCGCCCTTGCCGCCGGGGTGCATGACCACGGTGTGGGGCGATGATGCGCGTTTTGTCGAAACCTATTTCCGCACTTTCCCCGGCAGATTGCTGTATTCCACTTTCGACTGGGGCGTACGCGACGCCGACGGTTATACCTTCATCCTCGGCCGCACCGATGACGTGATCAATGTGGCAGGCCATCGCATTGGTACCCGCGAAATCGAGGAAGCCATACAGTCGCATGCCAATATCGCTGAAGTTGCGGTGGTCGGTGTCGCAGACGCCGTGAAGGGGCAGATGCCGCTGGCGTTTGCGGTGGTGAAGGATGCATCGAAAATCGATACCGAAGCTGGTCGTGCCGCGCAGGAACAGGAAATCATGGCAGCCGTGGATCACCAGCTCGGTGGCATCGGGCGGCCGCGACGTGTGCTGTTCGTCAACCTGTTGCCGAAGACACGCTCGGGCAAGCTGCTGCGACGCTCACTGCAGGCGCTGGCCGAAGGACGCGATCCCGGCGATCTCACCACCATCGAAGATCCGGCGGCGCTGGAACAGATCCGTGGGGTGCTGGGTGCATGAATCAGTACTTGTAGGAACAGAAAAACCTTCGATAGCGAGGAGGGGTAATGCGTAACATATTGTTTTTATTAATATTTATGTCGACGAATATATGGGCCGCCGAATATCCGTCCCGGCCGATCCGCATGGTCGTGGCCTATGCGCCGGGCGGCACCACGGATTTCACTGCGCGTGTTACCGCACCGAAGCTCACCGAACTGCTGGGCCAGACCGTCGTTGTCGACAACCGGCCCGGTGCGGGTTCGATACTCGGTACCGATCTGGTGGCCAAGGGCTCGCCCGACGGCTATACGCTGCTGATGGCGGACACCACCTACGGCATCATTCCCGCGATTTACAGCAAGCTGCCGTTCAATGTGCAGAAGGATTTTGCGACCATCTCGCTGATCATGAGTGTGCCCAACGCGCTGGTGGTTCATTCGTCGGTTGCCGCGCACAGCGTCGGGGAACTCGTTGCGCTCGCCAAGTCCAAACCGGGACAACTGACGTTCGGTTCGGGCGGCGTCGGCACACCGCTGCACATGGCCGGCGAACAACTGAAACTTGCTGCCGGTGTCAACTTGCTGCATGTGCCGCACAAGGGCGCCGCACCGGCGATGGTGAGCCTGCTCGGTGGCCAGATCACCATGGTGTTCCCGACACTGACGCTGGCCGTGCCGCAGGTGAAATCCGGCAAGGTCCGCGCGCTGGCGGTGACCAGCGCCAAACGGGCGGCCGCATTTCCGGAAATCCCGACCATGAGCGAAGCCGGCTACGCGGCCGTCAATGCGACCTCGTGGTTCGGCCTGGTTGCACCGGCGCAGGCACCCAAAGCCATCCTCAGCCGCATCAGCGCCGAAACAGCCAAGGTCGTCAAATTGCCCGACGTGCGCGAACGCATCGAGGCGCAGCACGGCATCGTGGTCGGCAACACGCCGGGCGAATTCGCCAAATTCGTTGCCACCGAAATCGCCAACTGGACCAAGGTGGCGAAGGCGGGCAATATCCGGGCCGATTGAGGCTACGGTCACCAGACTTGATCTGAGTCAATATCGCGCGGAACGGTCTGGCCTACCTTGCAGCGTGAAAGAGGTCATGCGCGTGATACCAGAGGTCATCAGCAAGCAACCGGCAGCAGGGCGTTGCCCGCCGAATCTGCGAGACTATGCTTCAGCCTGTGCCCAGTTCAGTTGGGCCGACGCCCGTGCGGCGCTGTCGGGCCTGCCGGGCGGCGGCATCAATATCGCCTACGAAGCCGTCGATCGTCATGCCGCGGGCAGCCGCGCAACGCACGTGGCGCTGCGCTGGCTGGGCCAGGACGGCACGCGCCGCGACTATACCTACGCCGACCTGCGCGATCTGAGCAGCCGGTTTGCGAATGTCCTGCGCGGTCTGGGCTGCGGTCCGGGCAGCCGGGTGTTCGTGCTGGCGGGGCGTATTCCGGAACTCTATGTCAGTGTGCTGGGCACGTTGAAAAGCGGCGGTGTCTCCTGCACGCTGTTTTCCGCATTCGGACCGGAGCCCATCCATACTCGCTTGGAAATCGGCGCCGCCGACGTGCTGGTGACGACCGAAAGCCTGTACCGGAAAAAAGTCGCCGGCCTGCGTGAGCGCCTGCCCAGGCTGCGGCAGGTGCTGCTGGTCGGCGATGGCGATGCCGAAACGACAGTGGCGGACACCCTCGATTTCCACAAATTGCTGGCTGCGGCGAGCGCGGATTTCCAGGTCGAAAATACCTCGCCGGATGACCATGCGCTGCTGCATTTCACCAGCGGCACCACCGGCAAGCCCAAGGGCGCGGTGCATGTGCATGGTGCGGTGGTCGCACATCATGTCACCGGACAATTGGCGCTGGACCTGCATCCGGAAGACGTGTTCTGGTGCACGGCCGATCCCGGCTGGGTCACCGGCATGTCCTACGGCATCATCTCACCGCTGACCAATGGCGTGACCAGCATCGTTGACGAGGGCGACTTCGACGCCGAGCGCTGGTATTCGATCCTGCGCCAGGAGCAGGTCAGTGTCTGGTATACCGCGCCCACCGTGGTGCGCATGATGATGAAGGGCGGCACCGCGGCCGTACGCTGCCATGAATTCCCGGCCTTGCGTTTCATCGCCAGCGTGGGTGAGCCGCTGAATCCGCAGGCCGTGCTGTGGGGAATCGAGGCATTCGGTCTGCCGATACACGATAACTGGTGGCAAACGGAGACTGGCGGCATCATGATTGCGAACTATGCGGCGATGGCCATCAAGCCCGGTTCGATGGGGCGGCCGCTGCCGGGGGTGGAGGCTGCCGTCGTACGCCAGACTGCCGAGGGACGCATCGCTGTGTGCAGGCCGGGCGAAGAAGGTGAGCTCGCGCTGCGTGCAGGTTGGCCGTCGATGTTCCGCGGTTATCTGGGCAACGAGGAGCGCTATCGCAAGTGTTTTGTCGATGGCTGGTACCTGAGCGGCGACCTCGCGCGCCAGGATGACGACGGCTATGTCTGGTTTGTCGGCCGCGCGGACGACGTGATCAAATCGTCCGGCCACCTGATCGGGCCGTTCGAGGTCGAGAGCGCACTGACCGAGCATCCGGCGGTCGCCGAGGCCGGCGTGATCGGCAAACCCGATCCGGTGCAGTTCGAGACCGTGAAGGCCTTTGTCGCGCTGAAGCAGGGTCATGAACCGAGCGAAGCCCTGCGCCGTGAACTGCTGGGCTTTGCGCGCAAGCGCCTAGGCGCCGCGGTGGCGCCCAAGGAAATCGATTTCCTGCCGGCATTGCCGCACACCCGTAGCGGCAAGATCATGCGCCGGCTGCTCAAGGCGCGCGAACTCGGCCTGCCGGAAGGGGATACGTCCACGCTCGAGGGGAATGCGTGATGCCGGATGCCGCAGACCGCGTCCGGCTGCTGCACGAAATGCTGCGCATCCGCCGCTTTGAGGAAAAATGCGCCGAGCTTTACAGTGCCGGCAAGATCCGTGGCTTCCTGCATTTGTACATCGGCGAGGAAGCGGTGGCGACGGGCGCGATGCAGGCGCTGCAGCCCGACGATGCCGTGCTCGCGACATACCGCGAACATGGACATGCGCTGGCGCGGGGTATACCGGCCACTGCGCTGATGGCCGAGATGTACGGCAAGTACGAGGGCTGCTCGCATGGGCGCGGCGGCTCCATGCATATCTTCGATGCGCAGGCGCGGTTCTACGGCGGCAATGCCATTGTCGGCGGTGGTTTGCCGCTTGCGGCCGGATTTGCACTGGCTGACCGGATGATGCGCCGGCCACGGGTGACCGCCTGCTTCTTTGGCGAAGGCGCGGTGGCCGAGGGCGAGTTCCATGAAGCGCTGAATCTCGCGTCCTTGTGGAAACTGCCGGCGCTGTTTTTGTGTGAGAACAACCTCTATGCAATGGGAACTGCGCTTGCGCGCTCGGAGGCCGACACCGACTTGTGCGAAAAAGCCCGCAGCTACAAGGTGCCAGCGCAGGTGGTCGACGGCATGGATGTCGAAGCGGTGATGGCAGCAACCGTGCGCGCAGTGGCAGAAGTACGGGCAGGCGGCGGGCCGCAATTCCTCGAATTCCGGACCTATCGTTTCCGCGCGCATTCGATGTTTGACCCGGAGCTCTATCGCGACAAGCAGGAAGTCGAGACCTGGAAAAAGCGCTGTCCGATCGCCGGCTATACCGGCCGACTCAAAGCAGCGGGTGCAATCGCTGATGCACAGCTCGCCGCGCTGGAAACCGCGGTCGCAGACGAGATCGCCGCAGCCGTGGCTTACGCGGAGGCTGGCAGCTGGGAGCCGGTGGCGCAGTTGACGCGCGACGTTTACACCACGAGGTCTGCATGATCGACGTATCGGCGACCGTGCGCACGACCTATCGCGAAGCGCTGCGCGCAGCGCACAGGGATGCGCTGTCCCGCGACACCCGCGTGTTCCTGATGGGCGAGGATGTCGGGCGCTACGGCGGCACTTATGCGGTGAGCAAGGGGCTGTTCGCCGAATTCGGCGAGGACCGCGTGCGCGATACGCCGCTGTCGGAATCGGGATTTGTCGGTGCGGGCATCGGCGCCGCGTTGAACGGCATGCTGCCCATTGTCGAAGTCATGACCTGTAATTTCAGCCTGCTGGCGCTCGACCAGATTGTCAACAACGCCGCCACGCTGCGCCACATGTCGGGTGGGCAGTTCAGCATTCCGCTGGTGATCCGCATGGCCACCGGCGCGGGCCGCCAGTTGGCCGCGCAGCATTCCCACAGCTTCGAGGGCTGGTACGCGCACATCCCGGGCATCCGCATCGTCACGCCGGCGACGCTGCAAGATGCGCGCGGCATGTTGTGGACGGCACTGATGGATCCCGATCCGGTGATCATGTTCGAAAATGCGCTGCTCTATAACCTCGAAGGCGAGCTCGCGGCGGATGCCGGGCCCGTCGACATCGACCGCGCTGTGGTGCGGCGTGCCGGTAATGATCTGACGCTGGTGACCTATGGCGGGTCGCTGGGCAAGACGCTGGCTGCGGCAGAGGTCCTGGTCGCGCAGGGGGTGCAGGCAGAGGTCATCGATCTGCGCACGCTGCGGCCGCTGGACATGCCGACGGTGCTCGGCTCGCTGGCGAAAACCCACCGCATGGTGATTATCGACGAAGGCTGGAAAAGCGGCAGCCTAGCCGCCGAGATCATGGCGCGGGTGATGGAGGAGGCGTTTTTTGACCTCGACGCGCCGGTGGCGCGCGTCTGCGGCGTGGAAGTGCCGATTCCGTATCCGAAACATCTCGAAGAGGCGGCGATTCCGCAGGTCGCCGGCATCGTCGATGCCGCATTGCGCACGATGGGCCGTCATGCCTGAATTCCGCATGCCCTCGCTGGGGGCGGACATGGATGCCGGTACCTTGGTCGAGTGGCTGATCAAGCCCGGCGATGTCGTGAAGCGCGGTCAGGTGGTTGCCGTCGTCGAAACCCAGAAGGGTGCGATCGATGTCGAGATCTGGGAGGACGGCATCGTCGACCAACTGGTCGCCCAGCCGGGCGCAAAAATTCCAGTAGGGGAGGTGTTGGCATTGCTGCGCGGTGAAGGCAAGGCAGCTGCCCCGCCGGCAACCACCCCATCGGCGATCGCACCGACGGCAGTCACGGCGCCGGTGCCGTCCGCTGCTAAATCTGCTGCCGACCGTC
The DNA here is from genome assembly GCA_945885345.1 of Bordetella parapertussis. Classification (GTDB taxonomy): domain Bacteria; phylum Pseudomonadota; class Gammaproteobacteria; order Burkholderiales; family SG8-41. The sequence continues at coordinate 12,060 of CAMCYP010000029.1, forward strand.
AGAGAATTTCGCCATCGGCACGGCGGCTGGCGCAGGAGCTTGGCGTCGACCTTGCCACAGTGCAGGCACAGGCAGCCGACGGGGTCATTTCACGTGCCGATATCGAACGTGCCGCAGCAACTGCGAAACCGGCAGCTGCGGCGTCGGCCGCGCCGCCGGAGGCAGCTGCCGGTGACTGGCGCGCGCAGATGCGCAAGGCGATCGCAACTGCGATGGCGCGCTCAAAGCGCGAGATTCCCCACTATTACCTTGCGACCGACATTGACGTCACAGCGCTGCTGACCTGGCTCGTCGCGGAAAATGCCAAACGCACAGTCAGCGAGCGACTGTTGCCGGCAGTGCCTCTGATGAAAGCTGTCGCGCTGGCACTGCGCGAAGTGCCGGAACTGAACGGCTTCTGGATGGATGGCGCGTTCCGGCCATCATCCGCGGTGCACCTGGGCATGGCTATTGCGATGCGTGACGGTGGCCTGGTGGCGCCGGCGATCCACGACGCCGACCGCAAGAATTGTGACGAACTGATGGCGGCACTGCGCGGCCTGATCACCCGTGTGCGCGGTGGCCGCTTGCGCAGTTCGGAAATGGCCGATCCTACCGTCACGCTGACCAGCCTTGGCGAGCAGGGCGTGGCGCAGGTGTTCGGCGTGATCTATCCGCCACAGGTGGCAATCGTGGGCCTGGGCAGAATCAGCGAACGGCCATGGGTCACGGCGGGCACGGTCGCTGCACGCCAGGTGCTCACCGCATCGCTGGCTGCCGACCATCGCGTCAGCGATGGCCACCGCGGCGCACTGTTCCTGGCGGCACTCGGCCGGCTGCTGCAGGCGCCGGAAAAACTGGATGCAATGCCATGAGCGCGCCGGATCGCGGGCAGCTGCGGGCGGCAATTTTTGACGCCATCGGTGCCATCGCGCCCGAAGTCGATCCCGCCGACATCCGGCCGGACCAGCCGCTGCGCCAGCAGGTCGACCTCGATTCCTTCGATTTCCTGAACGTGATCATCCGGCTCCATGAAATTCTCGGCATCGACATACCCGAGAGCGATTACGGCGAACTGCTGACGCTGGATCGCGCGGTGGATTATCTGATACGTCGGTGCAGGAGCAACACCGCCGGCAAATAACGCGGCAGCAGTTATGATGGCTGCGTCAGTTCATCCAACAGGCGGTTCATCATGCCACTCAGCAAGACGCTCGCTGTCCGCGCTGTCCGTAACGGCAAAGGTATTGTTGCGCTAAAGGCGTTCTCCCCGGGTGTCACGATCTGCCGGATTAAAGGCAAGGTGGTCACGGGTGAGCAGGTGTGGCACTACTGGGATACCGATTCCCGGCGCGGTGAAAACTGTTTTCGCTACGACGCCGATCATTACCTTGATCCCGAAGGCGAAATCGGTGCCTATGCCAACCACTCCTGCAATCCCAATGCCGGCATCGTCAAAACCGGCCACCGGCTGCTGTTGCGAGCCATCCGGCCCATCGTCGCCGGCGCTGAAGTCACGCACGATTACTCGACGCTGCTCGGCGCGGATGACGTCTGGAAAATGAAATGCGACTGCGGCGAAACCGGCTGCCGTAAGGTGGTCCGCAGTTTCAGCAAGCTGCCGGCAGCAACGCTGCGCCGTTACCGGAGGCTCGGGATTATCCCGGATTTCATACTGGAGACCGGTTAAGATGGCTCTAAGGCTTGAGCCTGTCGGATAAAGCTTCGAACAAACCATTGCAGACCATAACCGGAGATGGAAATGATCAATTTCAAAAAGAGCGCCGCGATCGTATTGGCGATGGGTGTCCTGATGGTGGGTTTATCAGGTTGCAAGAAGGAAGAGGGCCCGGCGGAACGCGCCGGCAAGTCACTCGACAATGCGGTGCAAAAAGCCGGCGAGCAAATCGAGAAAGCCGGTGAAAAAATCCAGGATGCCGCGAACGAAGCAAAAAAATAAGGACGGCAACTGTTTTTGCAGGCACAAAAAAGGGGCGCATCGCGCCCCTTTTTGTTTTCTTGCCGGGTTAAAGCGGCCGGATCATCACCTTGCGCCACTTGATCGCACCGCCAGGAATGCCTAAAGACACTGCGTAGCGAAGTAAACGGATGCGTCATCCCGTTGCGAAGCGCACGAGCAGCACCAATACTGCGATCACCACGATTGTGGCAATCACGGCGCCGACGACGATCTGCGGCAGTGTGACTGTCGCGCCATCCCGCTCCCAGGTGCCTTTCTTGCCGATCATGCACATTCCCCAGAGCAGGGTGGCCACGACCTGCCGCGTGCCGGCCTTCCGCGGGGCGGGCTGTTCGCCGGACTTGATGGTGTTTTTTTTGGAATCCAATCGCGCTCTCATGCTTTCAGACTGCGACAGGTTCGTTAACTCCGCAGATGCGCCGTCGCTTCCTCTTCCGCCCTTTGCTTGATCTCGTACGCCATCGGGTTTTTCATTTCCTCGAGGATATGGCCGACCAGGCCGATGGCACGCGCCAGCACGCCGATGCCGCGGACGATTTTCCACGGCAGCCGGAGTTCGCTGGCAATCGCACCGATGGCGCCGGTGGCGTTGACCGGCAGTGATTTGCCGTAAACCTTCTCCGCCTGTGTCCCGACTTTCTGCATCAGCTTCACATAGGGGCCGTCGTAACCCTGTTCGGCGGCAATCGCGAACAGCCGCGGCGCGCGCGGATCCACCGGCTTGTGCAGCGTGTGACCGATGCCGGGGACGATCTGCTTGCGCGCATGGAAACGTTCAACGATCTGGATGGCGAGCTGGTCGAGATCGGCATCGACGGTTGGGTCGGGCAGGGCTTCCTGCAACATGCGTGCCGCTGTTTCCATGCTGCCGACGAACACGCTGCCCAGCCCGCACAGACCTGCGGCGACGGCGGCCTGCATCGCCTCCGGCGCGCCGGTGTAGGTCATGCGCGCGGCAATTGAGCTGGGCGTCAGGCCATGCTCGACCAGCGTCACCGCGATGGCGTTGAACATGACCGATTCGCGTGGCGTCGGCAGGCGGTCGGTAATTTCAAGGAAGGCCATGTCGCCCAGCGACAATTTGCCGAGAATTTCACTGCACAGGTCGTGGCCTTTGACGGTGATGCGGTCGACCGCGCTCCATGCGATGTCGGTGCGTATGGATTTGCGTTTTGCCATTTGGGAAGTCCGGGGTTGAATTTGGGTCAATCGAGCTTAGCATTGCCGCGGCGGGGGCGGCAGAGCTTCCGTAAAATGCTACAGTGTCTCCATGAATAGGGCGCAGAGTCCAGATGTTCAAGCGGCTTTATGCGCCCCATGTCATTTGCATGACTGCTGCGCCGCCCGCGTATTGCCGAAAAAATTGGATAGATGATGGAACGTCGCCAATTCTGTTGCGCGATAGCAGGAACGGGCGCGATAGCTGTGGCATTTCCAGTGTTAGCGCAGTCAACATTGTTTCGGCTGGGCTGGATTGCCCCGGGAACGGCAGCGGAGGGTGCGCCGCTACTGGAGGCCTTGCGTCAGGGACTGCGCGACTTGGGTTACAGCGAAGACCGCAATCTTGCCATCGATGCGCGCTGGGGCGAGCATTCCGCTGCGCGCATCGAGACGCTGGCGGCCGAACTGGTGGCGACGAAGCCGCAGGTGATCGTGACGCTGGGGCCCACTGCGATGACGGTGCGCCGTGTCACAACAACTCTCCCGGTGGTGTTCGGTTTCAGCGGCGACCCGGTGCAGGCGCTGCTGGTCAGGAGTTTTGCCCGACCCGGTAGCAATTTCACCGGCATCTCGTTCCTCGCGCTCGAACTCGTCGGCAAGCGTATCGAACTGCTCAAGGCGACAATGCCCGGCATCAAACGCATCGCCATCGTGGCCAACGCGCAGCATCCTGGCGACCAGGCAGAGCGGCGCGCGTCGGAGGCTGCGGCGACGGCGCTCGGACTGGACGTCGAATATTTCGAAGCCGCGGGTGCGGCGCAGCTCGATCAGGCGCTGGCCACCATTCCGAAGTCACGCTGCGAGGCCGTGGTGATGTTTCCCATCCAGAGCATCATCAGCAACAGCGCGCGCATCGCGGCATGGTCGATCAGGCACCGCATCCCCGCGGTCTCCGGCTGGGCGCAGTTTGCCGAGGAAGGCAACCTGATGTCGTACGGGGCCAATGTGCGGGAATCGTTTCGCCGGCTCGCCACATTCGTCGATCGCATACTCAAGGGCGCAAAACCGGAAGAACTGCCGGTCGAGCTGCCCCTGCATATCGAGATGGTGGTCAATCTCAAGACTGCCAGGTTGCTGGGTATCACCGTACCGCAGTCCGTGCTGCTGAGAGCAGACCGGGTCATCGAGTAAAAGGAGAAGGCGCAGATGTCGCCAACGGTCGGGGACGGTCATGCCTGAGGGGAGTCCGGTGGCTGCACCAGGCACCCCCCGTGGCAGCCTGTTTCGCCGCTACACGCTGTACCTGGCTCTGCTACTCAGTTTGGCAGTGCTGGTCAGCGGCGGGATCAGCGTCTACTTCGCTTACCGCGACACGCGCGCGCTGATCGACGACCTGCAGCGCGAAAAGGCACGGGCTGCAGCGGCACGCATCGGACAGTTCATCCAGATAGTGCAGCTGCAAGTGCAGGGGGCGGCGATTTCCGGGCGCGGTGGTACAGCGGAATTCGGCGAGCGCCATATCGAACTGGTGCGATTGCTGCGCATTGCGCCCTCGATCAGTGATGCGGCCTGGCTGGATGCGGCCGGCCATGAGCGTGTGCGCGTGTCGCGGCTGGCGCACGACGTGGTGGGCAGCGACATCGACCGCTCGGCCGAACCCGCCGTGATCGTGGTCCGCGCCGGCGGGACCGCGTACGGCGAGATCCGCTTCCGCCGGCAGTCTGAACCTCATCTCGAAATCGCCGTACCCGGGACCCGGCGCGACGACGGCGTGGTCATCGCGGACATCAATCTCAAGTTCGCCTCGGACGTCGTGGCGGGGCTGCACCTCGGCGAAGGCAGCAAGGCCTATGTGGTTGACGCGCAGGGTCGCCTCATCGTGCATTCGGACGCGGCGATGGCGCTGCGCATGACCAGTCTGATGCACCTGCCTCAGGTACGCGCGGCCCTGGCGCCAGTTGCGGCATCGCCGGATGTACAAGCCACCGTGATTGCCCGCGTGGCGGACGGGCCGCGCACGATCGCTGCCCATGCCGCGATCGATCCCCCGGGCTGGCATGTGATCGTGGAGCAGCCACTCGGCGTGGCGTTCGCCCCGATGTTCAGTTCCCTGGCGCGCACGGCCGCCCTGTTGCTGGCCGGGATCGTGTGCGCGGTGGCGGCGAGCCTGGTACTGGCACGGCGCATGACGGCGCCGATCCGGATGCTCGAGAGCGGCGCCCAGCGCATTGGCGAAGGCCGGCTCGATGAGCGCGTGGAGATTCGCACCGGAGACGAGCTGGAGGGTCTGGCGGACCAGTTCAACCGGATGGCGCAGCGGCTGCGCGAGTCCTACGCCGGCCTCGAACGCAAGGTCGAGGAGCGCACGCGCCAACTGGAGGAAGCGAACCGCGCGAAGACGCGCTTCCTTGCCGTGGCGAGCCACGACCTGCGGCAACCCGTGCATGCGCTTGGCCTGTTCGTCGCACAGTTGGAGGAGACCCATGACGAAGTCGCCGTGCGCCGCCTCATCGGCAAGGTATCGGCTTCGAGCACGGCCATTGCGGAACTGATTGAATCCTTGCTCGACATCTCCAAGCTCGATGCAGGCACGGTGGCCTCGCAGCCGGCGGAGTTCGCGCTGCAGCCGCTGTTCGACAGCATGGAGCAGGCATTTGCGCTCGCGGCGCGTGACAAGGGGCTGCGGCTGCGCATACGGCCGACGCGACTGCGGGTGAAGACGGATCCCGTGCTGCTCGAACGCATCCTGCTTAACCTGTGTGGCAATGCCGTTCGTTATACCCAACAGGGTGGCGCCATCCTCACCGCCCGGCGACGCGGTTCCGGTGTGCGCATCGAAGTGTGGGACACCGGCATCGGTATTTCTGCCGGGGAGCAACAGCATATTTTCGAGGAGTTTTACCAGTTGCCCGGCGGGACGGACACGGGATCCAAAGGCTTGGGGCTGGGGCTGGCCATCGTGCATCGTCTTGCCGGACTGCTCGGCCTGCCGGTCAGCGTTCGCTCCATACCGGAACGCGGGTCCGTGTTTGCGCTGGATGTGCCGCTGGCGGCGGAAGTCGGGCAGGGCGAATCAGCGCCGTCACCGATGCACGGTACTGTGCAATTCACGGCGTTTCCGGTGCTGCTGATCGACGACGACCCGGTGGCGCGCGAGGCCACGGAAGGGGTGCTGGTGCAATGGGGCTGCGAGGTCCGCTCGGCCGCCGGTGCGGCCGAGGCGCTGGCGCTGTGGACCGAATCTGCGCCGCCGCGCCTGATCATCTGCGACTACCGGCTGGGCCGGGGCGCATTGGGCACGGAGCTCGTGCGCGAGCTGCGCCGCCTGGCGGGCCACGACATACCGGCGGTGGTCGTCAGCGCCGATGTGACGCAGGCCCTGCGCGAAGTCACTGTGACCGCGGGCCTGTACCTGTTGCACAAACCGCTGAATGCCGCACGGCTGCGTGCGTTGCTGCTGCATGTGGCGGGCAGCGCGGGAGCCGCTTAGCGTTGACGGGTACGCGGTGGCGCGGCCGGCACGGCCGATCGGGGCGTCAACTGTCGTTGCCGCCGGACCCAGCCAGCAATCCCTCGGCATCCAGTCCGAGCCGGTTGGCGGCAATTACCGCCTGAGTACGGCTGGTCACCTTCAATGCGTTGAGCACTGCAGTCAGGTGCGCCTTTACCGTGCGTTCGGCGAGGCCAAGGTCACGGCAGATTTCCTTGTTGGCCAGTCCCTTCATCACCAGTGCGAGGACCTGTCCCTGGCGTACAGTGAGGCCGATGCCAGACGCCGACTTTGCGTGGCTGCGCAGACCGACCGGCAGCGCGTCTTCGGAAAACACTTCGTTGAGTGCCATCTCTGGTGGCACATACACGGATCCGGCCAGCACGAGCCGCAGGGCATTGACGATGGTTTCGCGGCCTGAAGCCTTGGGAATGAATCCGGCCGCGCCATTACGCATCACATCCGTGACGGTATCGCGGTCGCGAAACATCGATACGACAACGACCGGCATGGTGGGATGGTCCTGGCGGAAGCGCTGCAGCGCAGGGATGCCGCGCAGGCCTGGCAGATTCAGGTCAAGCAGAATCAGATCAAGATCGGGATGTGCGCGCGCCAGGATCAGAGCGCTACTGCAATCCGGTGCTTCCAGCACTTCGATGGGATTGCCCAATTGCATGACCAACTGGGCCATGGCCTCGCGGACCAGGGGGTGATCGTCAACGACCAGGATCTTCAACGGCGCGTCTCCAGTGGCCAAAGTCTACACGAACACCCTGCGCCCGGACCGGCCCTTTCGGGCTAGCCCGCGGGGACAATTTCGCTGTATTCGCGGCTTTCGGACAATGGTGCCGTCTGTTCTTGCGCGTACGCCTGAGCCGCAGGATTACCCAAAACAGAACAAGACTCATGCCTGGATGCTGTCCTGATGGTTTGGGTGGCAACTGATATCAATAATGGAGAGCAATCATGGGAACTGTGCAACGTGCCAATCTGGTTCTGGTTCTGGCGTTCAGTATGACTGTGTGGAGTGCTTGGGCTGCAGATGGCTTGCCTGACGGTGCAATCAGGATTACCACCGAGGAACTGAAATGGAAACCGGGGCGCGTGCCCGGGCACGAGATCGCGCCGCTCATCGGCGACTCAAGTAAACCTGGTCCGTACGTCGAGCGGGTCAAATTTCCACCGAACAGCACCTCGCAGTCGCATTCCCATCCTGACGACCGCACCTACACCGTCATTTCCGGCACCTGGTACGTCGGCTACGGCGACAAGCTCGAGCCGGCGAAACTGAAGGCGCTGCCCGCGGGCAGCTACCATACCGAGCCGGCGAACGTGACCCACTTTTCCGTGATCAAGGAAGAGGGCGTCGTGGTGCAGATCACGGGGAGCGGTCCGACGGCCACGCGTTTCTTTGATCCGGCCTTTGCGCCGAAGAAATAATGCAGGCACATACGGAGATTCCATGATGACCCACCTCATTCGTTTCTTGAGCGCCGCTGGACTGTGTCTGGCTGTTACGGTTGCCGGTGCGGCAGAGATCAAGCTGCTGTCCCCGATTGCGTTCGAGCCCGCGGCCGTCGTGTTAATTCCGGAATTTGAAAAACTGTCCGGGCACAAGGTCACGGTGTCCTACGGCACGGCCGGTGCGATTGCGGGCCGCGTCGAAAAGGGGGAAGCCGTGGACGTAGTCATGACCGCGGTGCCGCTGCTCGAGAAGCTGCAGGGCCAGGGCAAGCTGCTCGCCGGCAGCAGGGCCGACATCTGCAAGGTCGGCCTGGGTGTTTTCGTGCGCCAGGGCGCACCGCGGCCTGACATCAGTTCGGTCGAAGCTTTCAAGCGCAGCCTGTCTGAGGCGAAATCGATCGGCTATGTCAATCCGAGTTTCGGTGTGCCGACCGGCATCTACATGACCGGTCTGCTGGAACGGCTCGGCATGGCGGAGGAAATGAGGCCCAAGACCCGGCTGCTGGTGGTGGCCGACCGTTTCGCCGGCATCACCCGCGGCGAGGCCGACATCGGTTTCAACCAGATGAGTGAAATCGTCGCTGAGCACGGTATAGATCTGGTCGGGCCGCTACCGGCTCCGATCCAGAATTACACCTCTTTTGCGGCTGCCGTGACGGCAGACAGCAGCGCGGCGGATGCAGCCAGGGCGCTGATTGCCCATTTTTCCTCGCCGGCGTCCAGGGCCATCATCAAGATCAAAGGCTTCGAATAGGCTGTACGCAGTCCGTGCGTCCGGCGGCCCGGACTTGATCCCGCGCTTTGGCGTTCGCCGGGATGTATTGGTGGGATCCGGTATCGGCGTTTCCATTAAAATGGCGTCTGATCCCGGAGTCCAACATGCCTATGACCACCCACAAGGCTGCGGCGCTTGCCGCCAGTCCGTCGCAGACCCTCAGTAATTTTTTGTCGGCAATCCGTTACGAAGACCTGCCGCAGTCCGTGGTCGCGCGTACCGAAGACCTGTTTCTCGACTGGTTCGCGTCGGCACTGGCGGGCAAGGGCGCGCGACCAGTGTCCACCATCGATGGGTTTGCCGCGGCGATGGGGCCGAAGGACGGCTCCGCCGAGAACCTGTTGACACGCAAGCGCACATCGCCATTTTTTGCGGCACTGGTCAATGGTGCCGCATCGCATTTTGTCGAGCAGGATGATCTGCACAACAGTTCGGTGCTGCATCCGGGCACGGTGGTGTTTCCTGCCGTGCTGGCTGCGGCGCAGGATGTCGGTGCCACCGGCAAGGAGTTGATTGCGGCGTCAGTGGCCGGATATGAATGCGGCGTGCGCGTCGGCGAATTCCTTGGCCGTTCGCACTACAAGGTGTTCCATACCACCGGCACCGCAGGCAAGCTCGCCGCCGCCGCCGGTGTGGCGCATGTGCTGAAACTCGATGCCGACAGGATGCAGCATTGCCTCGGTTCCGCCGGCACCATGGCCGCAGGGCTGTGGGAATTCCTGCGCGACGCGGCAGATTCGAAACAACTGCATACCGCGAAAGCGGCGGCCGACGGTTTGATGGCGGCATACATTGCCCGTGATGGTTTTACCGGCGCGCGTGAAATTTTCGAAGGCAGACAGGGCATGGCCGCCGGCATGTCCAGTGATGCCGATGTGCGCTGGCTGACCGACGGTCTGGGTACGCGCTGGGCGACGGCGGAGACTTCATTCAAATTCCATGCGTCGTGCCGCCACACGCATCCGGCCGCGGATGCGTTGCTGACCCTGATGCAGCAGCATGGACTCAAGGCCGATGACATCGTGAAGGTGACTGCGCATGTACATCAGGGCGCGATCGACGTGTTGGGTCCGGTGACTGATCCGCAGACGGTGCATCAGTCCAAGTTCTCGATGGGTTTTGTGCTGGCGCTGATTGCTACGCTGGGTCGCGCTTCGCTGTCGGACTTTACTGAAAAATCAATTAAAAACAATGAATTCCGTAAATTCCATGATCGCGTAAGCATGGTTCTCGACCAGGAGATCGATGCTGCCTATCCGCGACGCTGGATCGGCCGCGTCACAGTGCAGACAGGCGATGGCCGCAGGCTGGAATGCCGTGTCGAGACGCCAAAGGGCGATCCCGGCAACACGCTGACCCGTCCCGAGCTCGAAGACAAGGCGTTGCGTCTGGTGGATTATTCCGATGCTGCGACGGCCGATGAAATGAAACAACTGATTGCGCGCATCTGGCGGCTGCATGATGAATCTTCAGTGCGTGATTTTCTCGCGCGTTGATTCCCCGCACTTGAACCCTAGCATTTGAACCTTGATCATCAGTTCACGCCGCAGGCGGCCGCCGCTCTGCGCCGCATTTCCAGCAGGCGGTGAACTGGCCTTCGATGGCTTCGTTGCAATGCGGACATGCCCAGGCTTTGCCGCCGTGGATGCGTGCCATCGCGCCTTTAAGAAAATCCTTCAACAGCTGATCGGCATCGGAGAAACGGGCGTCGTCGGTAATCCATACTGCGCAGACGTCCACCGGCAGCTCGCCCCAGCCGCCGGTGAGAAAATCGCCGCGGACCAGGGCGTCTATTCCATGCGACTCGAGGAAGCCGCGGATCAGATGGGCTTCCGTGATATGCCGGGCGTTGTGTACGCGTTTCATGATGTGGTCGAGCGTATGCCAGGCGTCGCAAGGGAGCAACCATGCGTACCCGAAAAATGAGCAGCCGGGAACGGGCGGCCCCGGGGTAGGAGTTAGCTGGGGCTGCTGGTAACATCAGACGTTTATTCATCCGCGGGGAGCAAAGTCATGGCGGTATTGCGCGTGCTGAGCGCCGGGGCGGCACAGGCTGTGTGCGAGCAGGTGATCGCGGGATTGCAGCGCGACGGACATGCAGTCGAAGCCGCATACGGCGCCGTCGGTGCAATGAAGGCGCGCATGGTCGGCGGAGAGCCGGTCGATGTCATCATCCTCAGTGCGCAGCTGATCCAGGACCTGGTTTCCGGTGGACTGGTGGCGGTTTCTTCCGTGACGGACATCGGCAAGGTCGGCACCGGCGTCGCGGTGCGGGCCGGCTCACCCTTGCCCGAAGTCGGCAGCCGCGAAGCACTGCGTGGCAACATCCTCGCGGCCTCGGTCATCGTTTGTCCGGATCCGGCCACCGCGACGGCGGGCAAGATCGTGATGAAACTGATGGAGCGCCTCGGCGTGGCCTCACAGGTCGAGGACCGCATGCAGTTTTTCCCCAACGGCAATGCAGCGATGCACTGGCTGGCGGCGAGCAGCGGCAATCTTGAACTCGGAATTACCCAGAACACCGAGATCCTGCCGATCAAGGGTGTGACCTATGTCGGCCCGTTGCCCGATGAATTCCAGATGAAAACCGTTTACACCGCGGGCATTGCTGCCCGCGCGGCGCAACCCGAACTGGCGCGCGAATTTGTGCGGCGCCTGACTGCAGCGGAATTCCGGCCGACCCTGCGCGCCGCAGGTTACGAAATTGATAACTGAGTCGATAACTGAACGCTTGAACCTGAGGAGCAGTCCCCATGAACCGCATCGTGCACCTGGCGCTGAAAGTCGAAGACCTGGAAAAAACCACCGAGTTCTACCAGAAGGTGTTCGGGTTCAAGGAAGTCGAAACCAAGAAGACACGGGACCACACCTCCCGTCACCTCACCGACGGTGACATGGACTTCACGTTGATCAAATACGATGCCGGTACGCAGTCTGCCGAATCGAAGGCTTCCGGTGCCGGACCGTGCATCCATCACTTCGCAATTGAAGTCGAAGACATCGAGAAATACTCGGCAGAAATCATGAATTACGGCTGCACCATCATCAGTGATCCCGGCGTGATCCCGGTGAAATTCCGCGCACCGGGCGGCACCACCGCGGAAATCGTGCCGGTGGGCCGTTACAAGAGAACCAAGCGCGACTGAATCTTGTCGAAAATTGGCACAAAAGTGCCGGGCAAAACTGTGGGAGGAGCAAGGCGTGGTGCAATCGAAATTGATCAAGGGTGACGTGATGTCCGGCGCGGTGTTGGCTGCGCTGGGCGTGTACATCATCAGCGAAGCCCGGCAATGGGATTACCTGACCCAGGAGGGGCCGGGCCCCGGATTCTTCCCGCTATGGTACGGCATCGCGATGATCCTGCTGGCGCTGCTGCTGATTGGCAGCAACCTGCTGCGCCGGAGTGCGGTGCGGGCGGAGTCTGTCGACTGGCGCAGAGTCCGGCACGCCTTGTTTGCCTGGACGGCGTTCGTGGCTAGCATCGCGTTGCTGAAACCGCTGGGTTTCCAGTTGAGTTTCGCGCTGCTCACCTTTTTCGTGGTCGCGGGCATCTACCGCCGGCCCCTGCCTGCCGCGCTGGCGATTGCCGTCGGCTGTTCACTCGGCTTCTATCTGGTGTTCCCATTGGCGCTGAATGTCAGCCTGCCGGTGGGCATGTTCGGGTTCTGACCGATGGAAGTCATTCACGGCATGCTGCATGGATTCGAGGTCGCGCTGACGCCGATTAATCTGTGGTGGTGCTTCGTCGGCGTGTTTCTCGGCACCGTGGTGGGAGTGCTGCCGGGGCTGGGGCCACCGGCGACGATCGCCATGCTGCTGCCGCTCACTTTTCAAATGAGCCCGACCAGCGCCGTCATCATGCTGGCGGGTATCTACTACGGCGCCAAGTACGGTGGCTCGACCACCTCGATCCTGCTCAACGTACCCGGCGAATCTGCCTCCGTGGTCACCTGCCTCGACGGCTACCAGATGGCGAAGAAGGGCCGCGCCGGAGCCGCGCTGGGCATCGCGGCAATTGCTTCGTTCATCGCCGGCACGGTGGGCGTGCTTGGCCTGATGCTGGTCGCGCCGCCGCTCGCCCGGTTCGCGCTGTCCTTCAGTTCACCCGAATATTTTGCGCTGATGTGCCTGGGGCTCGCGATGGTAGTGCTGCTCGCCGGCCATTCCCTAGTCAAGGCGCTGCTGGCGATGCTGGTTGGATTGTGGATTGCCGGCATCGGCACGGACCTTTTCAGCGATGCCTCGCGCTTCACGTTTGACCGGATGGAATTGCTGGACGGCATCGACTTCGTGGTGGTGGCGATCGGCGTGTTTGCGCTGGGAGAGGTGCTCGGCAACATGGAGTCGCGCGAGGAGGCACAGCTGCTGCCGGTGCCCAAGGGCCTGCGCAACCTGCTGCCGACCTTGCAGGAACTCAAGGACTGCCGTTTCGCGTTCCTCAACGGGTCGGTGGTCGGGTTCGTGATCGGCGTGTTGCCGGGCGCCGGTTCCACCATCGCCTCGTTTATTTCCTACGGTATCGAAAAGGCGGTATCGAGGCATCCCGAAAAATTCGGCACGGGCGTGCCGGAAGGCGTGGCGGCGCCCGAAGGGGCCAACAATTCGGAGACCGGCGGCGCGATGGTGCCGCTGCTTACGCTCGGCATTCCCGGATCGGGGACGACGGCGATCCTGCTGGCCGCGTTCATTCTGTGGGGCCTGCGGCCGGGGCCGCTGATGATCCAGGACAACCCGGACCTGTTCTGGGGGCTAGTCGCGAGCATGTATGTCGGCAACGTCATGCTGCTGATACTGAACCTGCCGCTGATCCCGCTTTTCGCGCAGATACTCAAGCTGCCGGTCTACATACTCTATCCGATCATCTTCGGTATCTCGATCGTCGGTGTCTACAGCGTGTCGGGCAGCCTGTTTGACATCGGCATATTGGCGCTGTTCGGTCTCCTCGGCTATGCGATGCGCAAGTTGGACTATCCGTCGGCGCCCCTGATACTCGGATTGGTGCTGGGCGACAACATGGAACGCGCACTGCGGCAGTCGCTGATGATGTCCGAGGGTAGCCCGGCCATCTTGGTGTCCAGGCCGATATCAGCGGTGATGCTGTTTCTGGCGGCGGCGATACTGATCGTCCCGCTGTTCAAGAGGGTCAACGCCTGGCGCATCAAGGCGATCGAGGAGCAGTTATAAGTTGCACTATAACCACATGAGGAGATTCCAATGAAAACACGCTTGATACCTGCAATTCTGGCGGCCACTTTCGTCGCCGCGAGCCCGGCAGTACCGGCACAGGGCTTCCAGCCCAGCAAGCCGATCGAAGTGGTCGTGCACACCGGCCCGGGCGGCGGCAACGACGTTCTGGCGCGCGCTATTGCGGTGATGGTCGACAAGGAGAAACTCGCGCCGGTGCGCATGCAGGTTGTCAACAAGACCGGTGGCGGCGGACTGACAGCGATGGCCTATGTTGCCGAGAAAAAAGGCGACGACCACACCATCGCGCTGTTTTCGGGCAACTGGCTGACCAACCCGCTGACCCGCAAGGAGGCGAAGGTCACGATCAGAGACCTGACGCCGATCGTGCGTTTGGTACTTGAGCCCGCAGTGATCGCGGTCAAGGCCGATGCCCCGTTCAAGACACTCAAGGATTTCATCGATGCGGCAAAGAAGAATCCCGGCCAGCTCAAGCAGTCCGGCGGGTCGCTGACCAGCCGTGACAACGTGGTGCGCCAGTTGCTGATGAAGCAGACCGGTGCAAACTGGGCGTACATTTCCTTTCCCGGCGGCGGCGAACGGATCGCCGCATTACTGGGCGGCCATGTCAACATGATGGTGATCGAGCCCGAGGAGGCCGGCGAGCACATCCGTGCCGGCGGCATGCGTGTGCTGGCGCAAGTCACTAGCCAGCGGTTGGCGAGTTTCCCCAATGCGCCGACGCTGAAGGAGGCGGGATTCGATGTGCCGATCGTGCCGCAGGTGCGTGGTGTCGTCGCGCCGCCCGGCATGTCCAGGGAGGCGATCGCCTATTACGAGGATCTGTTCGGCCGGCTGGTGAAAACCGCAGCTTGGAAGAAGTATCTTGCCGACAACCAGTTCGAGGACGGCTACATGAAAAGCGCAGAGATGGGGAAATTCTTCGGCGAGTTCGAGGAAAGCATGCGCGGCATCCTGAAGGAAGCGGGCGTGAAGGTGGTGCGCTGAGATTGATCGGGGCAGCCCCGGCGAGCGGGGCCATTTAGCGGGGGTGCCAAGCCCCCGTTTTTCTTTTTTCATGCTGACGGACCCATGACTGCAAAACTGCCCGAAGTTGCCGTAGCCGAAAAACTGGCCGACCAGGCGATGGCACTGACCGCTGAAAAACTGCCTGAAGCGGTGCGTACCCGCGCCGAAGAACTGCTGATCGATGTTGTCGGCCTGTGCGTCGCTGCGCGTGAAACCGATTATGTGAAGGCGGTGATCGCCGGCGTCGACAGCGGCGGGCCGTGCACAGCGATTGGCCATGAACAGACGTTTTCGGCCGAGACTGCGGCGCTGATCAACGGCACGGCCACCCACGGCGAAGACTTTGATGACACCTTCGAAGGCGGCCCCGTGCATTCGAGCACGGTGATCGCGCCGGCGGTGCTGGCGGCGGCCGAGCGTTTCGGCTGCGACGGACGCGATGCGCTGGCGGGTTTTGTCGCCGGTGTTGAAACGCTGTGCCGCATGTCGATGGTGATCCCGAAGGCAATCCACAAATCCGGTTTTCACCCGACCGCGGTGCTTGGCGCGATGGCGGCGACGCTGGCCGTGGCGCGCACGCTGAAGCTGAACAAAAAGCAGACCGTGGATGCGCTGGGCATTGCCGGCAGCATGGCCAGCGGCATTATTGAATATCTGGCGGAAGGTGCATGGACCAAACGCCTGCACGCCGGCTGGGCGGCGCAGGTCGGCATCCAGGCGGCGCGCCTCGGCGCGCAGGGCTTCCTCGGACCGCGCACCGTATTCGAGGGTACGCATGGCCTGTACTATGCGTTTGCCCGTTCTGCCGAAGGCAACTATGACGTACTGACCCGCGACTTTGGCCGCGACTGGTACACCTCACGCATCACCTTCAAACCCTATGCCACGGGCACCATGAACCAGCCCTATGTGGATTGTGCGCTGCGCCTGGCGAAAAAGGGTTTTGTCGCGGAAGACGTGACCGACGTGCTGTGCGAGACCGCAGAAGGTTATGTGCACCGGCTGTGGGATCCGCTGCCGGCGAAACAGCGCCCGGCCAATGATTACGCGGCGAAATTCAGCGCACCCTTCAACATCGCGGTGGCCTTTGTCACCGGTGGCGCGGGACTGGCGGCATTCACCGAAGAGACCGTGCGCGATCCGCGCATCCTCGCGCTGGCGGCCAAGGTGCGTTACGTGGTTGATCCGAACAATCCCTATCCGAAGGCCTATACCGGGCATGTGCGGATGACGTTAAAAGATGGTCGTGTGGTGGAAGAGCGCCAGCCGCATATCCGCGGCGGGGTGCAGGAACCTCTGTCGCGTGCCGACATCGAAGACAAGTTCCGCCGCAATGCCGTGTTCGGCGGCTGGAGTGAAAAACAGTGCGGTGGTTTCCTGCAGTCGGTGCCGGGATTCTTTGCCGGACGGCTGGATCTCAGTCATCTGCGCAGCTGAGACAGACGATTCCGATTTTATTTTTCAATTAAAACAATGGGTTATAATCTATCTGCAGGTAGACCCTGCAATTTCCGGGAGTATCCATGAACAAGCGACTGAGCATCGAGATCGTTTCCGACGTGGTTTGACCCTGGTGCTTCATCGGCAAGCGCAAGCTGGAACTCGCGCTTAAACAGTTCGCCGAACTGTATCCCGATGAAGAACCGCCGGCCGTGCGCTGGCTGCCGTACCAGTTGAATCCCGACCTGCCGGAGTCCGGCATTCCGCGTCTTGAATACATCAAGCGCAAGTTTGGCGACAAGGACCACAGCCGTTACCAGCGCGTGGCCAATGTCGGCAAGACCATCGGGCTGGACATGCAATTTGAAAAAATCGCCGTGCAGCCCAATACCGTGAAGGCACATCGGCTGCTGCACCATGCCGGCGAAGCGGGCAAACAGGATGCGGTGGCGGAAGTGCTGTTCCGCGCCTATTTCATCGAAGGCGCGAACCTCACCGACAACGCCGTGCTCGCAAATTGCGCGGCGCAGGCCGGACTGGATCGCGATGAAACGCTGAAATACCTGGAGAGCGGGGCGGATGCCGACGTGATCGCCAGCGCTGACGTCGAGGCCCGCCGGGCGGGCATCGAGGGCGTGCCGTTTTTCATATTCAACCGCAGCATCGGCCTGTCGGGTGCGCAGGATCCCGAAGTATTGCTGCAGGCGATGCAGCAGGCGCGTGATACAGTCGGAAATACATAGCGCACTGAACGTATGAATCGCATGTAAACAGGGTGGTGATCCCCGGCAGGCATGAGCGAATCGACTGTCTACCGCAATGCGCTTGACCTGAGTTCGATGCTGGGCGAATACCGTCTGGAGTCGGTGCTCGGCATCGGCGGCTTCGGCATCACCTACCTGGCGCGGGATACCCATCTCGAGAAACAGGTCGCGATCAAGGAATACCTGCCCGGCGATCTCGCGGTGCGCGCCCTCGACGGCAGCGTGGTTCCGGTGTCCACCGACCACCAGCATGACTACCAGTGGGGCCTTGAGCGTTTTATCCAGGAAGCGCGCACGCTGGCGCGTTTCAGCCATCCGCACATCGTTCGCGTCAACCGCTACTTCGAGTCCAACGGCACCGGCTACATGGTGATGGATTACGAAGAAGGTGAATCACTGATCCAGTTTCTGAAGCGTGCGCCGCAGCCGCCCGAGGCGGAGTTGCGGCGCATCCTGCTGCCGCTGCTGGACGGCCTCGCGGCAGTGCACGCGGCAAAATTTCTCCATCGCGACATCAAGCCCGGCAATATTTTCATTCGCAGCAACGGCAGTCCGGTGCTGCTCGACTTCGGTGCTGCGCGCGCCAACATCGGCGGCAGCCACGGCATGACCGCCGTACTGACACCGGGGTTTGCGCCACTGGAGCAGTACGCGGTCGATGGCAAGCAGGGGCCGTGGACCGACCTCTACGCCATGGCCGGCGTGCTGTTCCGCGTCGTGACTGGCCAGAATCCGCCGGATGCCGTGACCCGCCTGCAGAATGACACCGTGGCGCAGACGCTGGAAGGTGCACGCGGCCATTACAAGGAACCCCTGCTGCGCGCCATCGAGTGGGGATTGAAGGTGCAGCCGGAACTGCGTCCGCAAAGTGTCGCGGAATGGCGGGCGGCATTTGAGGCGCAGGCGCAATTGCAGTCGCTGGCGTCGCAGCAGGGTGTGCCGCGCGTGGCAGCGGTGCCTGCAAACATGACCGAGGCGACAGATGCCGTGACCCGCCCGCGCCCGTTGACGCCGCGTTCCGATCCGGGTGCCGGCTGGCGCCATCTGGGTCTGGGCTTGCTGCTGGTGCTGGCCCTGCTGGTGGGCATTGACTGGCACAGGCGCAATCCACAACCGCCGGCAACGGCTCCTGCCGCTGCGGCAACACCGGCACCTGATGCTGCCGAGCCTGCACCTGCAGTTGCACCTGCGACTGTACCGGCAGCGGATGCTGCACCGGCCGGGGAATCCGTTGCGCCGCGTACTGTCGACACACTGCCATCGCGTGAGGTCACACCTGCTGCCGATCCACGCGAGCGACCGCCGCGGCCGGAACTGGTGCCGGATCGCCTGCACAGCAGCGGGGATTTTCGTGCGGCTGATCGTGACGGTGACGGCTATCTGTCAGCGGCGGAAGTGGCGGGGCGCTTTCCGGTCATCGCGCGGGAATTCAGCCGTGTCGATCGTGACGGCGACCGGCGCATCTCGGCGGAAGAGTTTGCCAAGCTGCGGCGCGTGCAGCAGGAGCGGCGCACGGTGCCGGCGCGCTGAGCGCTCAGTCCGTGTTTCTGCTCCGGCCCAGCCGGTCGGCGACCTTGAGGAAATAATCGTTTTCGATGTGCAGGTTGCGCGGCTGTCTGCCGGCGCTGCTGCGCGTGAGCAGCCAGTTTAGCCGGGCGAGCAGGCTGCTGCGCATCTCTTCGGTCTGTGTCTGTTGCAGCAGGGTTTCGATGTCGCGCAGTTCACGACAATATTCAAGTTCCGGCGGCAGGTAACCGGCGTTTTTCAGCAGGCGATAGGCCGTGCGCAACTCTTCCGGGATCAGTGCATCGTCTTCCAGTGCCAGCGGTTCACCGCTGCCCGGCAGGTTCTCGAATTCACCGCGCGCCTGCGCATCACGGATCTGCTGCTCGGCCAGCGCATCGAGCAATGACATCGGATTGCGTGAAGGTCTCACGGCGCTAAAGCAGAAATTCCCGGATCGCGGCGATCTGGTCATCGGCCATCAACGCCGGGGCATGGCCGATACCGGCAAACTCAATCAGGCGGGGGCACGGCCCGCGCCGGGTCATCTCCAGCGCGACATCGCGCGGCAGCACATCCGACTGTTCGCCACGCAGCAGCAGCATCGGACAGGCAATCGCATCGTAGTAATTCCACAGTACGATGTCGCGGTCGACCGCCTTGCGGAAGGGCAGCGCGATTGAAGGATCGTAGTTCATGCCCCAGTGGCCGTCGTCATGTTGTTTGGTGTTGTGCACGGTCATGTGCTGCCATTGCGCATCGGTGAGCGGGCCAAAGGGCGCGGACACGGTGCGCACATACTGCTCGATTTCGGCATAAGTGTTGAAGCGCGGATCCATGCCGGCATATTTGCCGATGCGCGCCATGGATTCTTTCGGTATCACGGTGCCGATGTCGTTCAGTACCAGGCGCCGGATCGGCGTATCGGGGCGCGAAGCGAGCAGCATGCCGAGCATGCCGCCCATCGAAGTGCCGACCCAGGAAATGTCGTTACTGCCGGTGGCCGTGACGCGCGCGATCAGCGCCGTCATGTCGGCCATGTACTGCGGATAGCTGTAATCCTCGGCATTGGACAGCCAGTCACTTTTGCCGCGACCGGCCATGCTGACTGAGACCACGCGCAAATCGTCCTGCAATGCCGTGGCCAGCGCATCGAAATCGCGGCAGTTGCGGGTCAGACCGTGCACGCAGATCACCGCGCGCGGATTCGCAGGGTCGCCCCAGTCGGTGTAATGCAGGCGGTGGAAACCGTGGCTGTCCAGTCCTTGGATGTAATCGTTGCGCATAATATAAACCATTGTTTTTATTATATTATTTTATTCCGAACAGGAACAGGCTGCCGACCCCGGTAGCGATCATGACAACCAGGTGGAAAATGCTCCACAGCTGGTAACGCCGACCCAGCGCATCGGGCATCTCATCGGCGAGCAGGAACAGGCGTTTGTCGCGGGGCTGGCGCAGCAGGTTCACGCCTTCAATCTGGTTGTTCATTTGCCCGACGCGCAGTTTGCGGATTTCACGTGCGGCCTGCAGACGTGCGAGTTCCCATTCCTTGAGGTCGATCTTGCCATCCTTGTTCAGGTCAAAGCGCTCGGTCAATGATTTCTGGTCGCGTTTCCAGTCATCGAGCAGCAGGCGGATTTCTTCGCGTTCGTCGGCGCGCGCATCGATGTTGCCGCTGTGGGTGACGAATTCGCCCAGCGCGTAGAGCACGGTCTTCGGCAGCAGCAGCCATTCGTTATAGCGGTAACGGCCGTCGCGCCAGGTCTTGTGATTGTTGGTGACGATTTCCGCGCCATCGGGCGAGATCACGCACTGGCCGGTATCGTCGACCAGCAGGAAGTGGTCAATGCTGCTGCTGGTTTCGATGACCCGCCATTTGTCGTCATCCTGTTCCTCTTCGATCTGGCAGTGATACCAGCAGCAGGGCACCATGCCGAGCTTGCTGTACAGCGAGTGGCCTTCAATCAGCTCACTGCGACCCAGCAATTCGATGTATCCCTGCGCAGCGGAGGCGACCTTGGAGGTGGGCAGGTCGTTGATCTGGCGGTAACGGCGGTAATTGCCGAGCCAGGCGACAAAGCTGACACCGCACATCGCCAGCAGCGCCCACGGCCAGGCCGCGGGCGTTTCGAGTTTGACGGCGATGACGACTATGACGAAATGCGCGGCACCCGACAGCCACCACGGGCCGTGCATGCGGGATTGACCGAACGTGATGCGACCGGACGTCATGCGGCCAAACATGTTGTGTGCTGCTTTGCCTCAGTTCAGGAATTGAACAGCTGTTTGACGTCGACGTCTTTTTTCTCTTCCTCGGTGAACTCCAGCAGCTGCGCTGGTTTGAAGTTGAACATCGAGGCGATGACCGCATCCGGAAACTGTTCGATGCGCACATTGTTGACGTTGACCGACTCATTGTAGAACTCGCGGCGGTCGGCAATGGCGTTTTCCAGGCTGGAAATGCGCGTCTGCAGCTGCTGGAAAGTCTGGTTGGCTTTCAGGTCGGGATAGGATTCGGCCAGTGCGAACAGGCTGCCCATTGCGGCACGCAAGGAACCTTCGGCCTGCCCCAGCGCGGGAATGTTCTGTGCCTCACGTGCGGTGAACACCTTCGACCGCGCCTCAATGACCCGGGTGAGGGTGTCCTGCTCGAATTTCATGTACTGCTTGCAGGTCTCGACCAGCTTCGGCAGTTCGTCATGGCGCTGCTTCAGCAGCACGTCGATGTTGGCCCAGGCCTTGGTGACGTTGTGCTTGATCTGGACGAGGCTGTTGTAGATGGTGACCGCGTATACGGCGATGATGATCAGGATGCCTAGTGTGATTATTGTGCCGATGCCCATGGTGATCTCCCTGTTTTTTATCGGTATGACGGGGATTGTATAGCAGGGGGCGTTCGGTGGCGGTGAGGTAGTTCACAACCAAAGGGCGTAGGGCGGATAAGCCGCGGAGCGGCGCAATCCGCCGGATGGGCTTTTGCAACAGAAAGACAAGTTCAACATCGCCGGGGGTAGCCCGGCGGCTAGTCACTTTCTCTTGCTTCGCCAAGAGAAAGTAACCAAAGAGAAGGCGACCCAGGCTCGCCGCCCTTCGGGTTCCCTGTGCTGCTCATCGCACCGGGCGGCTGCGCAACTCGCGCACCGGCTCGACGATTGCATCCAGCAGCAGGCGGGCATGCACATCTCTTCAGGGAAGTTTCGCGCGCTCGCACAGTGCTCGCCGACATCCCCCGATGCGACTCCGCTGCTCGGCGGCTCACATGGGGATCGTGGTGGTAGAGGGAAAGCCGTAGTTCTTAAGAAGCACAGCGGATTGCGGGACTCTCAGATCGTGGCATGCCGCCGGTTTTGCCGTCTCCCTGTGAGCCGCCGAGCAGCGGAGACAAGCCGGGGGTGGTCGGCGAGGACTGTCTGAGTCCTCGCGTAGTTTGCGAGGGCGAGTTCCGCAGCCGCCCGGCTTGGCGAGCAGCGCAGGGGAGTCCGCAGGACCGGCGAGCCGGGATCGCCTTCTTTTGGTTACTTTCTCTTGGCGAAGCAAGAAAAGTGACCAGCTGCCGGGCTGCCCCCGGCGGTTTAGGTGTTTTGGTTAATCCCGTCTTGCATCTGGCGTAATACCCTGCGCTATTACACTCTACAAATCTACGGGGTTATTGTCAGTCGCGTTTGCGTGGCAAGCGCTCGGAGAGAGTAGGTGCCACTATGAGGCTAACAACATACACCGACGCGATGAAGAGTGGGTGGCTGAGAAGCCCTATGACGTCGAAGTTGTGCAGCAGTCCGATACCTTCTGCGATGCTAAGGCCAAGGCCAGCAATCGCTGATGCAGCTATGAGTAAGTAAAAGGCGTACTGAAGTCGCTCGAAGATTGTCATAGGCTTCGTCATAAGCATAAGTAACATGTGTATTGGCGACTGTCTGCACCTGAGCAGCGCTCATCATAGGCCAGCCCAAAACCATCCTCAACTACGTTTGCACATTGATATTTACCAAGTGTAAGTCACGCTATACCGTACCACAGCCTCCGCCCCCGCAGCCACTTTCACCGGAAACGTAACCGTCCGCGCATCGTCCTTGCGATAGTCATGCGTCTTGCTGGAAATGTTCCAGTTGGTCCAGCGATAGAGGTTTTCCTTGACCATCACTGTCACCACTTCCTTTTTCTGGTTGCGCACTTTGATTTCGATTTCTTCGGTCATGGTTTTGCGTGAAGTATCGACTGTGAAGTTGACCTGACGGCGTTCGCCGACGACGTCGAAGGCGGAGCCGAGTTTGATCAGTACCTGCTCGTTGCGCGCAGTATGGTCGATGCTGTCTTCGCCGATGAATTCCAGGGTTTTGTCGGACTCATCGAGTTTCGACACGCGGATGCGGCCTGCGGGCAGCGGCATGCCCATGTTCTGCTCCCTGGCGTTTTTGAAGCTCAGATAAACATCGACCTTCTTGTTGCTCTGCACGCCGTAGTTGCGATCGGTGGCCGGGCTGCCGTAGGGGCGCATGCCGGCGGCACCGTAATACACCAGATTTTTTTCGCAAGGCACGGCGCGGGCGGCCGGGAACAGTTCGATCTGTTTGGTGGAGTTGTCGGGCAGCGTGGTCGGGCGGCCCAGGGTGTAGAGGTGGTATTCGAAAAAGGCTTTTTCCTCAAAACCCTTGGCACTCATTTCCATCGCCATGCCGCTGCGTGCGGCCGGTGCTGCATAGACACGGCCCTGTGGCTGTGCGCGCTGCACGTCGCCAGCGACGAGTTTCAGTCTGGCATCGGGATAACTTGCGCCGGACTGGTTGACGATGCTGACCCAGGCGGCGACGTCGAGTTTGCAGCTGTTGGCGTTGGCGCCTTCCTGATAGGTGACGTTGTAGTCGGTCCACCAGGTGATGCCGGTGGTCTGGTACGAGACCTGGGCGTTGTGGGTACCGGCGCGGTTGGCGCTGACGTCCCACACCAGCGTCGGGCGGGTGATCAGGCCGCCGGGGAGTTCGGGCAGGCGTACGCCCGAGTTGTAGGGCAGGGTCTGGATGCTGCCGTCATCGCGTTTCAGCACCAGCCCGTCGTCGGTCGTTGACAGCAGGGTGCCGGCAAAGGACTCCGTACCGCTGCCGCGCACCTGGTCGACGCTGATGCGGCGGTCTACGTATTTTTGCAGCAGTTTTTTTGTGTTGACCAGGTCGAACTGGAAATTCTGTTCAATGACGCTGGTGCCTGCCGGATCGGTCAGCGACTGGAAACTGACCGTGGTCGGGTCGATCAATCCGGCGACATCGGTGAAACGCACGGTGTTACGGCCGCGGTTGAGGGCGAGCTCACGCTGCTGGCGTACCACGGCATAGCCCGGAACGGGCTGGCCGTTGCCGTCGCCGCGGTAAAGTTCCGGCGGCACGGCACCAGGGCGCCCGGTGCTGTAGATGGTCAGGGCATTGCCGCTGGTGTTGTTCTGCGCGGCGGTGATCCGGGGCAGCGCGGCGAGGATGGCAGCACTGATCAGGGAGATCGTTAGTGATTTCATCGTGCTTCCTTTAAAAGTCGGTCAACCGGTATAAACGGATCATCCGCGGAAATGGGGTCAAGTAGCGGGTCGGGGACTGAAAAAAAGCGGATCGTCTACAATCGACCGCCTGCAGTTCAAGGTCAAAACACAAGGTCGAAGAATTCATATGCCCATTAAAAGTGTCTGCATTTTCTGCGGTTCCAACACCGGCAGGGACGAAGTGTATGCCGAAGTGACGCGCGCGCTGGTGCGCACGCTGGCGGCGGCCGGCATCAAAATCGTTTTTGGCGGTGGCAAGGTCGGCTTGATGGGAGTGGTTGCGGAAACTGCGATTGCGGCCAAGGCCCATGTGATTGGCGTCACGCCGCGCCGCCTGCTGGAGCATGAAGTGGTGCACAAAGGTCTGACTGAGCTGTTCGTGGTTGATTCCCTGCATGAACGCAAAGTCATGATGACCCAGATGGCCGATGCCTTCATCGTGCTGCCGGGTGGCATGGGCACCATGGATGAAACCTTCGAGGTGCTGACGCTGACCCAGCTCGGTGTGCACCGCAAGGCCTGCGGCCTGCTCAATGTTGCCGGCTTTTATGACCGTTTGGTGGGTTTTCTTGATCATGCCGTGGCCGAACGCTTTATCCGTGTCGAGCACCGCGGCATGATCGTGATCGAGACCGATCCTCTGCGTTTGCTCGAAGGCCTGCAGAACTGGACCATGCCTGAAGTCAGCAAGTGGATGGACCGCAAGCCCTGAGGGCCAACCCCGCTTTAATGGGGCTATAAGTAATTTCGACACAGCGGGCGGGGCGCCGGACCTAAAATGTGCTCTTCGTTTTGCGAGTGAAACTGCCAGCCATGAACGCCCGCCTGCAGGCCACGCCAGACCAGGTCGAAACCAAAAACACCACCTGTTACATGTGCGCCTGCCGCTGCGGCATCCGTGTGCACCTGAAAAACGGCGAGGTGCGCTACATCGAGGGCAATCCCGAGCATCCGCTGAACCAGGGCGTGATCTGCGCCAAGGGCGCCTCCGGCATCATGAAGCAGTATTCGCCGGCACGGCTGACGCAGCCCTTGCGGCGCAAGGCGGGCGCGGAACGCGGCGCGGGCGAGTTTGAGCCGATCAGCTGGGACGAAGCATTCAGCCTGATGGAAGAGCGCCTGCGCAAAATCCGCGCCACCGATCCGAAAAAATTCGCGCTGTTCACTGGTCGCGACCAGATGCAGGCGCTGACCGGCATGTTCGCGCGCCAGTTCGGCACACCGAACTACGCAGCGCATGGCGGGTTCTGTTCGGTGAACATGGCCGCCGGCATGATCTATACGATCGGTGGCAGTTTCTGGGAATTCGGCGGACCTGATCTGGACCGTGCCAGACTGTTCGTGATGATCGGCACTGCGGAAGACCATCACTCCAATCCGTTGAAGATCGCGCTGTCGAAATTCAAGCGTGGCGGCGGCCGCTTCATTTCGATCAACCCGGTGCGTACCGGCTATTCGGCGATTGCCGACGAGTGGGTGCCCATCCGTCCCGGTACCGATGGTGCGTTGCTGCTCGCGTTGACACACGAGATCATCAATACCGGACTGTATGACCGTGACTTCCTCGCGCGTTACACCAATGCCGGTTACCTGATCAATATCGATCCGGCAAGTGCGCAACACGGCATGCCGGTACGCTCGGGTGAAGTGCCGAAGGGCGACAACCCCGATCATCGTCATGACCAATTATGGTGGGATCGGCATACTGCGCGTGCATTGCCCAATCACACACCCGGTGCTGATCCGGCACTGCTCGGCGACTATCGCCTGGAAGACGGCACTCCGGTAAAGCCGGCATTCCAGTTGTTGCTGGAGCGGGTCAAGGAATACACGCCCGAGTGGGCGGAGGGCATCACCGGCATACCGGCGGCACGCATCCGCCGGCTGGCGCACGAAATGGGTATCACCGCACGCGATCAGAAAATCGAGTTGCCGATCGCGTGGACCGATTCGTGGGGGCAGGAACACGACACCGTCACCGGCAACCCGGTGGCCTTCCATGCGATGCGTGGCCTGGCCGCGCATTCCAACGGTTTTCATACGGTGCGTTCGCTGGCGATCCTGATGTCGGTGCTCGGGACCATCGACCGCCCCGGTGGTTTTCGTCACAAGGCGCCGTTCCCGCGTGCGATTCCCCCGGTGGCCAAACCGCCGAAGGGGCCGGAGGCGGTGCGGCCGGATACGCCGCTCGCCGGGCTTGCGCTGGGCTGGCCGGCGGGACCTGATGATTTGTTTGTCGATGCAGACGGCGGGCCGGTGCGCATCGACAAGGCGTTCTCCTGGGAGTATCCGCTGGCCGTGCACGGCATGATGCATAACGTGATCACCAACGCCTGGCGCGGCGACCCGTACGGAATCGACACGCTGATGATTTTCATGGCCAATATGGCATGGAACTCGACGATGAATACCGTCGAGGTGCGCAAGATGCTCAATGATCGCGACGGGAACGGCGAATACAAAATTCCGTTCCTGATCGTCTGTGATGCCTTCCAGTCGGAGACGACCGCATTCGCCGACCTGGTATTGCCGGACACTACGTATCTCGAACGCCACGACGTGATGTCCATGCTCGACCGGCCGATCTCGGAATTCGACGGACCGGCGGACTCGGTGCGCATCCCGGTGGTGCCGCCCAAGGGTGAATGCAAACCGTTCCAGGAAGTGCTGATCGAGCTGGCGTCGCGGCTCAAGTTTCCGGCTTTTGTGACGGCTGATGGTGCGCGCAAATATCGTGACTACCCGGATTTCATCATCAATTACGAAACCGAGCCCGGCTCGGGCATCGGTTTCCTTGCCGGCTGGCGCGGGCGTGACGGCGAGAAGACGATGATCGGCGAGCCCAACCCGCGACAGTGGGAGATGTACGAAAAGAACAACTGCGTGTTCCACCAGCGTCTTCCGCGTTCGTATCAGTACATGCGCAACTGGAATCAGGGCTATCACGAGTGGGCACAGCGCACGCGGGTGCGCCGCTACACGGATCCCGTCGTGATCCAGATCTATTCCGAGGTGCTGCAGAAATTCCGCATGGCGGCCGAAGGGCGCGGCGAATCCGGGCGCCGTCCGCCGGCCCACCTGCGGGAACGTATTGCGATGTACTGCGATCCCTTGCCGTTTTATTACGCGCCGCTGGAAGTACAGGCGACCGATACCACGCAGTATCCACTGGCGGCGATTACCCAGCGGCCGATGGCCATGTACCACTCCTGGGATTCGCAGAATGCCTGGCTGCGCCAGATACATGCGCATAACTATTTGTTTATAAATGGAAAAACGGCAAGCTCTTGCGGCGTCGCTGATGACGACTGGATCTGGGTCGAATCGATGCATGGCCGCGTGCGCTGCATGTGCCGGGTCAGCGAGGCGGTGGAGCCCGGCACCGTGTGGACCTGGAACGCGATCGGCAAGGCGCAGGGCGCATGGCATCTCGCGCCGGATGCCAATGAAGCGCAGCGCGGCTTTTTGCTGAATCATGTGATTGCCGATGAACTGCCGGCAGCCGGTGGCCGGCGCATGTCCAACTCCGATCCGGTGACCGGACAGGCCGGCTGGTATGACGTGCGCGTACGCATCCGCAAAGCCGGTGTCGATGAACCGGCGGAAACTTCGCCGCAGTTTGCGCCGCTGCCTGCCGCACCCGGAACCAGCAAGGTGAGAAAACTGTGGCAGGCGTTTGTCGCAGGTAAAGGAGATTACAAATGACCCAACTCGCGTTGGTCATCGACCTCAACGTCTGCGTCGGCTGCCATGCCTGCGTCACCAGTTGCAAGGAATGGAATACTTCCGGCGCAGCCGGCTTCATGTCGGATGACAATCCGTACGACCGTGATCCCACCGGCACGTTTTTCAACCGCGTGCAGACCTTCGAGGTCGGTGAATTTCCGAATACGCAGACCGTACATTTCCCCAAATCCTGTCTGCATTGCGAAGATCCGCCCTGCGTGCCGGTATGCCCGACCGGCGCCAGCTACAAGCGCCCGGAAGACGGCATCGTGCTGGTGGATTACGACAAATGCATCGGCTGCAAATACTGCGCCTGGGCCTGTCCGTATGGTGTGCGCGAAATCGACGAGCACCAGAAGGTGATGAAGAAGTGCACCTTGTGTGTGGACCGCATTTATGACGCGAAACTGCCGGAGGCCGAGCGCAAGCCCGCCTGCGTGCTGGCCTGTCCGACCAATGCGCGGCTCTACGGCGACATACACGATGAAGAGTCGGTGGTGTCAAAAGCCATCCGCGAGAACTCGGGTTACGCATTGATGCCGGAATGGGGTACTCAGCCGGCCAATCACTACCTGCCGCGCCGTAAAACGAATATGCGCATTCATGAAGACGAACTCGAACGCGCCGATAATCCGCTGAAGATCGATGGTCGATTGCCGCGGCCCGGCGTCAAGGATCCGTCGCTGGATGACGTGACTTCATGGTAAGCGGGAGCAAGGCATGAATCCGGCGCTCTCGGTCATCCTGCTGACTACGCTGATCGGTGCCGGGCAGGGTTTGTTCCTCGCGTTGTTTGTCATTGAAGCGGTGGCGGCAGCGGGCGTGGTGGCAGGGCCTGTGCCGGCGTTTTACTGGACCGGCAGTGTGTTGTCGCTGCTGTTGCTGGGTGGCGGTCTGCTGGCTTCGTTTTTTCATCTCGGGCATCCGGAGCGGGCGTGGCGAGCGGCGGCAATGTGGCGCACCTCGTGGCTGTCACGCGAGGTCATCGTGCTGCCGGCGTTCATGGCACTGGTCGCAGCCTATGGCTGGGCGCACTGGCAGAGTGTTTCCGCAACGTTGCTGCTGGGGGGCGCAGGAGTGGTGTTGTGCCTGGGGCTGTTCCTGTGCACGGGCATGATCTACGCCTGTATCAAGTTCCTGCAGGAATGGGCATCGCCACTGACGCTGGTCAACTTCACGATCCTCGGCTGCGCCTCCGGTGTCACGCTGGCAGCGGCACTGGCCGGGTATCGCGGCGAAACGTTCACCGGCTGTGTCGGCGTCTGGGCCATTGCATTAACGCTTGTGGGCCTCGCGACGCGTGTTGCCGCGCTGTGGCGCAATGCCGGACTGAGGCCACGTTCCAGCCTGCAGACGGCCATCGGCATCAAACATCCGAAAATCGCGCAGAAATCCCAGGGGTTCATGGGCGGGTCATTCAATACCCGTGAATTTTTTCACGGCCGCAGCCCGGGCGCCCTGCGCGCGGTGAAATGGCTGTTTCTGGCCTGCGCCTTCGTGATCCCGGTGCTGTTACTGGCTACGGCTCTTGTAGTGCCGTCACCGGTCCTGCTGTGGCTGGCCTGTGCAGTGCAGTTCGGCGGGCTGATCGCCGAGCGCTGGTTCTTTTTTGCCCAAGCCAATCACCCGCAAAACCTTTATTATCAGGCGGTCTCCTGAACCCTCTGGCCCCAGCAGTCCGATGCCGCCGTTACAAGTCATCCGCAGTCATGCCCGCCGCACTTTTCAATCCGTCAGCAATCTGACGCAGCGTGAAAAGCAGCGTCTGCTGGCAGAAATGCAACAGACGCGAGGTGTAGTGCCCATCCTGATGAAGCCGCGTAACGGCCAGCGCTGGTCCAGCGAAGATCGTTTGCTGCTGCGCGATCACCTGGGCCGATTGTCGCGGCTGAGTCCTTATCTGGTGCTGGTAGTGATGCCCGGGGGATTTTTCATGCTGCCGGTGTTCGCTTGGTGGCTGGACCGCCGTCGCACACGCGTGCGCACACCAACGGCACCGCACTCATAGGCCTGGCCCGATGACCGCAATCTGGTACTTGCTGGTACTGGCCCCGTTCATCGTCATTCCTATCCTGTGGTGGAGCCACCGCCGCAAGGCTGCGGAGCGAGACAGCGCTGCAGACGCCAGGTGGCGAGAACTGGTCAGCGCTGCAAAAGCGGATCCTGCCGTCACGCAAACGGCGACGCCGGTAACACCGACGGCAGCCCGTGCCGGTTACGCACGGCGGGCGCGAACGCTCGATCCAGTGCAGACCGTGCTCTATTACCTGCTGAAAAACGGTTTACCCGACCATGAAGTGATGCCCCAGGTCGTGCTGGCGAGCGTGCTGGAGGTGCCGGCGGAGGTCACCGGCAGCGAGCGGGAACAGCGTTTGCGCAGCCTCACCCAGCACACTGTTGATTTTGTGATTTGCAACAAGGCGCTGCAGCCGGTGGCGGTGATCGAGTTGACGGTGCACGAACCGACAGCACGGGCGCCGGCGGAGGACTTCAAAACCGGCAGCCTGGCTGCGGCCGGTATTCGTCACCTGCGGCTGTCGCGCAAGGAATTGCCCAAACGCGAAGCGGTGCGTTCGCTGGTGCTGGGCGGATAAGAAACCCCGGCAGGATCACCGCAGCTGCGCGGCAATTTCGCGCAGCCAGCTGCCGCCGCCGTCGAGGATCATTTCCACGGCGATGGTGCCGATCAGCAGTGCGGATATCCGGCCTACCACTTCCATGTAACGGTCGATCAGTCGCGCATTGCGTTCCTTGACATAGTCGTGCGCCAGTTTGAGCGCGATGACCAGTGTCATGGTCAGCGCGAGGGTGCCGAAAATGACCAGTCCGGAAATGATGATGTCGTGCCGCGCGCCGATCACCACTGCGGCGCTGACGGTGCCGGGGCCGATCAGGAAGGGCATGGCGATGGAGCCGGCCAGATGTTCGGGGGCACCGCGGGTGGAGCGGATGGCGTCAACGCCGGAAAACACGAAGCGGATGCCGATCAGCAGGAAAATGATGCCGCCGAACAGTTGGAAGGAGGCGAATCGTACCTGCAGGTAATCCGTGAATATGGCTTCGCCACCCCAGGCAAACAGCCAGAACACGGCACCGCTGATCAGTGAGGCCCGCACCAGCACCCGCGATAACACCAGGCTTTTTAAATCAGTAATTAAATCAAGTAGATAAATGCTCAGCAGGAAGGGGTTGAGCAAGGCGAAGAACAGCGTGAAGGATTGCAGCAGGGGTTGGTCGGTAAGCACGTGGTGAAAAAGTCCGGTTAAGCCTAATAAATATATAACCTATTGATTATAAACAAATATATGGGTTGCCTCTGAGTCGATTGTCTATTATAATAGACAACTCTGACCAATCCCTTGCAAATCATCGCAAGTAATTGTTTTACATAGGAATTTAGTCAGAAAGTGAAAAAAACGCTGCCCACAGCAAACGTGGCGCCAGCGTCGTCCAAGTTTCTTCTACGGGAACCCGGCATTGCAGACGGCGCGGCCCTTTTCAGGCTGGTTCGCGCGTGCCCGCCGCTGGACCTGAATTCCCTGTACGCCTACCTGCTGCTGTGCGCCCACCATGCGCGCAGCTGCGTGCTGGCCGAAGGCCCCGGGGGCATTGCCGGCTTTGTGTCCGCCTACTGCCCGCCGGGCAAGCCCGATGTGGTGTTCGTGTGGCAGGTCGCCGTGGCGCCTGCAGTCCGCGGCCAGGGACTAGCGCTGCACATGCTCGAACATCTGCTGACAAGGCCGGCACTGGCCGGCTGCCGCTGGCTGGAAACCACAGTCACCCCTTCGAATGCCGCTTCGCGGCGGGTATTTGAAACACTGGCAACACATCTGAACGCGCGGTGCGCCGAGCGCACTTTTTTTTCCAAGGAGGACTTCCAGGATCCGCATCACGAGCCCGAGATGCTGATTTCAATCGGCCCATGGACGACATGAGCCGAACTGGACAAACCGGGCAGAGGAGAACCACACCATGAACCTGAAAATTTTCGACCGCATGGAATCGGAAGTGCGCGGCTACATCCGTTCCTTTCCGACGCTGTTCGACAAGGCGCGCGGATCGAGCCTGATCGATGAGGCAAACAACAGCTACATCGATTTTTTTGCCGGTGCCGGCACGCTCAATTACGGGCATAACAATCCTGTGATCAAGCAGGAACTGTTGAATTACCTCGAGTCGGACGGCGTGATCCACGGTCTCGACATGGCCACCGTCGCGAAAAAAGAGATGCTGGAAGCCTTCGAGCGCATCATCCTCAAACCGCGCGGCATGAACTACAAGCTGCAGTTTCCCGGGCCGACCGGCACCAATGCCGTGGAAGCGTCGCTGAAGCTGGCGCGCCTGGTCAAGGGACGCAGCAATATCGTGTCCTTCACCCATGGGTTTCACGGTGTCAGCGGCGCCTCGCTGGCGGCAACCGCCAATGCCAAGTACCGCGATGCAGCGGGCGCTCCGCTCGATAACACCACCTTCATGCCCTATGACGGTTATCTCGGCAGGGGCGTGGATACCACCGCATTCCTCGAGAAAATGGTCGTCGACCGCAGCAGCGGCATGGACCATCCCGCGGCAGTGATCGTCGAAACCGTGCAGGGCGAGGGCGGCGTCAATGTCGCCAGCTTCGCCTGGCTGCGCGCGCTGGAGCAGGTCTGCCGCCGTCACGACATGTTGCTGATCGTCGACGACATCCAGATGGGCTGCGGCCGCACCGGACACTTTTTCAGCTTCGAGGAAGCCGGTATTTCTCCGGATATCGTGACACTGTCGAAATCGATCAGCGCCTATGGCCTGCCGATGGCGCTGGTGCTGCTGAAGCCCGAAATCGACGTCTGGAAGCCGGGCGCACATAACGGCACGTTCCGCGGCAACAACCTCGCTTTCGTCACTGCGCGCGCGGCACTGATGCATTACTGGAGTGACGATACCTTCCGGGATGCAGTGCGCCGCAAGGGCGCCATCATGCGCAACTGGCTGGAGCACATCGCAGCGGATTATCCTTCCGGTGAATTCGAAGTGCGCGGCCGCGGCATGATCCAGGGCCTCGCGTCGGTTAATCCGCAACTTGCGGACCGCATTGCCAAACGCTGTTTCGAAAACGGCCTGGTCATCGAAACTTCGGGTGCCGACGATGTGCTGAAGCTGATGCCGGCGCTGACCATCGACGAGAAACTGCTGTGCCAGGGACTCGACATCGTCGAGGACAGCGTTGCCGACACGCTCGGCGTGCCGCGGGTGCAGGGGCAGGACCGCAAGATCAAATACATCAATTTCCGGACTGCACGATGATTGTCCGCAATATCGAGGACATCAAGGGCACGGCACAGGATGTGATGACGCCCAACTGGGTCAGCCGGCGCCTGCTGCTGGCGCGTGACGGCATGGGTTTTTCATTGCACGAGACCACGATTTTCGCCGGCACTGAGACTCACATCCACTATCGCAATCACCTGGAGGCGGTGTACTGCATTGAAGGCGAAGGTGAAGTGGTCACCGTTGCCGACGGCCGGGCGCATGCGATTGGTCCGGGCGTGATGTATGCGCTGGACCGCCATGACGAGCATTACCTGCGGGCACACCGCGACCTGCGGCTGGTCTGCGTATTCAACCCGCCGCTCACCGGTCGCGAGGTGCATGACGAACAGGGCGTCTATCCGCTGCTGACAGCAGCGGCTGGTTGACGCCGCAGCAAGGAGAAAGCACATGGTACTGGTTTCAGATATCTATCAATCACGCACCGACCTCGAGTCGGCGATCATCCAGCGGCAGGATCCGGTGATTTATCCGGGGCCGTACTCAAAGGAAGGGCTTGTCCTGTCCGAGCACCAGTTGCGCGGCTACCGCAAGAACGGATTCGTCCAGCTGCGCGGCCTGTTGCCTGCCGCTGAAGTGACGGAGTTGCTGAGCGAAGCCGGCCATCTCGCTGTCACCAGCGGCCGTGAACAGCGGCCGGAAGCGGTGTACGAGCCGGACAGCGAGGACGTGCGCTCGGTGTTCCGGGTGCATGCGCTGAGTGCGGTCTTCAACCGCCTGGTGCGCGACCGGCGGCTGCTGGATGTGGCGCGGCAGATATTGGGCAGCGAAGTCTACATCCACCAGTCACGGCTCAATTTGAAACCTGGATTCGGCGGCAAGGAGTTCTACTGGCATTCCGACTTCGAAACCTGGCATGTCGAAGACGGCATGCCGCGCATGCGCGCGCTCAGCTGCGTGGTACTGCTGACCGGGAACAACGAATTCAACGGCCCGCTGCTGCTGGTGCCGGGTTCGCACATGCATTACATCTCCTGCGTTGGACAGACGCCGCCGGATAACTACAGGCAGTCGCTGCGCAAACAGGAGTACGGCGTGCCGGATCCGACCAGTCTGCATTTCCTGATTGAGCGAGGCGGCCTGCAGTCGATGAAAGGGGCGGCGGGTTCGGTGGTGTTTTTTGACTGCAACACCATGCATGGTTCAAACAGCAACATCACGCCGTTTCCGCGGGCCAACCTGTTCTGTGTCTACAACAGTGTGGACAACCGGCTTGTGGCGCCGCAGCGCGGTCTGCAGCCGCGTCCGGAGTTCATCGCAGCGCGCCAGGATGTTGCGGCGCTGGAGCGGCTGTAACGCGGAGCGGGGCTTTAAAGGCCCCGGATTGTTACGGGCCGGCTCTGTTATCTGGGGCTTTTGCGCAAGGAATTTCCCAATTCTGATGCCGTACGCATATTGGTGTTTGCTGAATTGCGTCGGTTTTACATCACGGGAGTTATTTGCAAGTATTTGATTTTATTGATAATTATTACATCAGATAATCACGTTTTACGATGCGCTTGACGCTGTCACGGGCATTACGTATAACGGCATCGCGTGTTTGGTTTCAAGTGCTTGAAAGTCAGCGGTTCCCGCGTTAGCAGTATGTGGTGTTCGTGCTTTTGGGGCTGTGAGATTTAAATACGATGCTCGGCGCAAGCCGATAATTATCCATCCTCAAAAGGAAGACAACATCATGGCAACAGGTACTGTTAAGTGGTTCAACGACGCTAAAGGTTTCGGCTTCATCACCCCGGACGGCGGTGGCGAAGACCTCTTTGCCCATTTCTCGGGCATCAACATGAACGGTTTCAAAACCCT
>CAMCYP010000030.1 GCA_945885345.1 Bordetella parapertussis
GTCTCCGGCATGATCAGCGGCAAGGTCAAAGGCGGCCTGACCGTGATGATCAACGGCATCCGCGCCTTCCTGCCCGGTTCGCTGGTCGATACGCGTCCTGTGAAAGACACGACGCCGTACGAAAACAAGGAAATGGAATTCAAGGTCATCAAGCTTGACCGCAAACGCAACAACGTCGTGGTGTCACGCCGTGCCGTGCTCGAAGCCAGCCAGGGCGAAGAGCGGCAGAAGCTGCTCGAGAACCTGCGCGAAGGCGCGACCGTCAAGGGCATCGTCAAGAACATCACCGACTACGGCGCGTTCGTCGACCTCGGTGGCATCGACGGCCTGCTGCACATCACCGATCTGGCATGGCGCCGCGTCAAACATCCGTCGGAAATGCTCAATGTTGGCGACGAAGTCACCGCCAAAGTACTGAAGTTCGATCAGGAAAAAAACCGCGTCTCGCTGGGCATGAAGCAGTTGGGCGAAGATCCCTGGGTCGGCCTTTCGCGTCGTTACCCGCCCAACACCCGCCTGTTCGGCAAGGTTTCGAACCTCACCGACTACGGCGCGTTTGTCGAGATCGAACCGGGCATCGAAGGCCTGGTGCACGTCTCCGAAATGGACTGGACCAACAAGAACGTACATCCCTCCAAAGTCGTGCAACTGGGCGATGAGGTCGAGGTGATGGTTCTTGAGATCGACGAAGACCGCCGCCGTATTTCGCTTGGCATGAAGCAGTGCATGGCGAATCCGTGGGAAGAGTTCTCGATGAACTCGAAGAAGGGTGACAAGGTCAAGGGTCAGATCAAATCGATCACCGACTTCGGCATCTTTATCGGCCTCGCCGGTGGCATCGACGGCCTGGTTCACCTGTCCGACCTGTCATGGCACGTGCCCGGCGAAGAAGCCGTGCGCAATTACAAGAAGGGCGAGGAAGTCGAAGCCCAGGTGCTGTCGATCGATGTGGAGCGTGAGCGTATTTCCCTGGGCGTCAAGCAGTTGGAAGGTGATCCGTTCACCAACTATGTCGGCGGCCACGAGAAAAACACGGTGGTTACCGGCACGGTCAAGGCAATCGACGCCAAGGGCGCCGTGATCCACCTCGAAGGCGACATGGAAGGTTACCTGCGCGCGTCGGAAGTTTCGCGTGACCGCGTGGAAGACATCCGCACCAAGCTGAAGGAAGGCGATTCGGTGACCGCAATGATCATCAACGTCGACCGCAAGAACCGCACGATCAACCTGTCAATCAAGGCGAAAGACCTTGCAGAGGAGACCGAAGCCATGCAGAAGATGACTTCGGACAACAAACAGGCGAGTTCGGGGACTACCAATCTTGGCGCGCTGCTCAAAGCCAAGCTGGATACAGCCAATACTCAACAATAAAAGGTAAGGGAGCATCATGACCAAGTCGGAGTTGATTGCGAAACTGGCAGCACGCTATCCGCAGCTTGTAGCCAAGGACGCCGAACTGGCAGTGAAGATGATTCTCGATGCAATGGGGAAAAGCCTGTCGCAGGGGCAACGCATCGAAATTCGTGGCTTTGGCAGTTTTGGTCTCAACTACCGACCGCCGCGTACCGGGCGCAATCCGAAATCGGGCGAGCGTGTGCAGGTGCCCGCGAAATACGTGCCGCATTTCAAGGCCGGCAAGGAATTGCGCGAACGCGTCGACATCAAGAAATAACGGACGATCAGGCATCGTTCCTTTGGGCGGCATGGCTACACGGCCATGCCGCTTTTTTGTGAGCTGCGGGGCATGATATTCTCGGCGGGCCATGCAATACCTGATGCTGATTTTCAAGCTGGCGCTGTTCCTCCTGATCCTGTCGTTTGCGATAGTGAACACAGATCCGGTCACGGTGCGGTATTACCTCGGACATCATTGGGAGGCGCCGCTGGTGGTCGTGCTGCTGGTCGCGGTCTGCGCCGGCGTGCTGGTCGGGTTGCTGGCGGGTTTGTTCCAGACGCTGCAATTGCGCCGGCAGATTGCCGCGCTGAAGCGCGAGTTGAATACCGCCCGCGCCGCCGGGCAAGCCGATGCCCCCGTGCTGCCGCCATCGGACCTGCTGTGAAAATTGCAATGAAGCACCGCGCATAATGGATATCGAACTGTGGTGGCTGCTGACCTTGCCGCTATTTTTCGCGCTGGGCTGGATGGCGGCGCGCGTCGATATCCGCCAGATCGTCACCGAATCCCGGCTGTTGCCGGCGTCCTATTTCAAAGGCCTCAATTTCCTGCTCAATGAGGAGCCCGACAAGGCGATCGAAGCCTTTATCGAGGTGGCCAAGGTCAATCCGCAGACCATCGAGTTGCACTTTGCGCTGGGCAGCCTGTTCCGTCGCCGTGGCGAAGTCGAACGTGCGATCCGCATGCACCAGAACCTGGCCGAGCGTGAAGACCTGGGGCAGGAGCAGAAGCTGCAGGCCGTGCTGGAACTGGCGCAGGATTATCTGAAGGCGGGATTGCTCGACCGCGCCGAAGAACTGTTCCTGAAGCTCGACGCTACGGCCCATGCCGAAGCCGCGCTGCGTTTCCTGCTCGAAATCTACGAGCAGGAAAAGGAATGGCGGAAGGCGATCGTGATCGCCGAGAAACTCGAAGTGCTCAACGGCAGTTCCTTCCAGAAGGAAATCGCCAATTTTTATTGTGAAATGGCGGCGCGAGAACTGATGCAGTCGCGTCCTGCCGAAGCGCGGCCACTGCTGACCGAAGCGCTGAAGCATCACCGGCTGTGCGTACGCGCGAACATGCTGCTTGGTGATCTGGAGCGCGACCTCGGCAACGGGCCTGCGGCCATCGCGGCCTGGCAGCATATCGAATCGCAGAACCCGGCCTTTCTGTCGCTGGTCGCGGAGAAATTGCTGATTGCTTACCGCGAAGCAGGGCAGCCTGACGAAGGTCTCAACCTGCTGCGCGGCTTCCTTGAAAAATATCCATCGATGGATCTGCTGGACATGGTTTACCAGGCGACGCTGGCCGGCAGCGGCGCGCAGGCAGCCTACCGTCTGGTGCGCGACGAAGTGCGGCGCACGCCGACATTGCTCGGTCTCGACAAGCTGCTGGAAGCGCAGTTGCTGGAAGCGCCGCCGGAGCGTCGTACTGATCTGGAACTGATCAAGCAGCTGATCCACCAGCACACGCGCAGCCTGGCGATGTACAAATGCGAGCATTGCGGTTTTCGCGCGCGGCAGTTTTACTGGCATTGCCCGGCCTGCGGCGAATGGGAAACCTATGCGCCGCGGCGTACTGAAGAGAAAGGAATACCGGCATGAGCGCGGATAACAAAGGCCCGCGGGTCATCGTCGCACTGGATTACGCCAGCGCCGCCGAGGCGCTTGCGTTTGCGCAGTGCCTGGATCCAAAACGTTGCCGGGTCAAGGTCGGCAAGGAATTGTTCACCGTTGCCGGTCCTGCGCTGGTGGAGCAGCTGGTGGCGCGTGGCTTTGATGTATTCCTCGATCTCAAATACCACGACATTCCGAATACGGTGGCGTCAGCCTGCAAGTCGGCGGCGGCACTCGGTGTGTGGATGCTGAACGTGCACGCCAGCGGCGGGCGAACGATGATGCAGGCCGCGCGCGAGGCGCTGGCAGGCCTGTCGCGTCCTCCCAAGCTGATTGCGGTAACGGTGCTGACCAGCCTCGGCGCGGAAGACCTGCGTGAAATCGGGCAGACGGAAGCGCCGCAGGTGCTGGTCGAGCGTCTGGCGAAACTGGCTGCGGCCAGCGGCATGGACGGCGTGGTCTGTTCGGCACAGGAAGCAGCCTTGCTGCGCCGCGCCTGCGGGCCGGCCTTCTGCCTGGTGACGCCCGGCATCCGCCTCGCCGATGCCGCCCAGGACGACCAGAAACGCATTGTCACGCCGCAACTGGCGATTGCCGATGGGGCAGATTATCTGGTGATTGGCCGGCCGATCACCCGCGCCGCCGATCCGCTGGCGGTGCTGGACCGCATCAATGCCGACATCGCTGCTGCATTAAAATCCTGAATTGATGAAATAAGTTGATGAAATAAGTTGATGAAATAAGTCGATGCAATAAGCAGATGAAAAAAACACCGCAGAAAAAAACGTCATCCGGCAGCTTGCCAGCGCAATTGTCGAAAATACGCCGCGCGCGCGTACTGGTCGCCGGTGATGTGATGCTCGATCGTTACTGGTTCGGCGAGGTGAGCCGGATTTCGCCGGAAGCGCCAGTGCCGGTGGTCAAGGTTGATCGTGTCGAGGAGCGTCCGGGCGGTGCGGCCAATGTCGCGCGCAACGTGGCGGCGCTGTCGGCGCAAGCATCCTTGCTGTCGGTGGTGGGGCGCGACGAGGCCGGGCGCTGCCTGCGTCAGCTGCTGAAACGCGACAAGATCGCCGCCAGCCTGCACGACGATCCGACGATTTCCACCACGGTAAAACTGCGGGTTATCGGCCGCCGCCAGCAGCTGCTGCGTGCCGATTTCGAAACCCTGCCCAGCCATGAAGTACTGGCGTCGAAGCTGAAGGATTTCGAACGGCTGCTGAAAAGCTGCGACGTGGTGATCCTGTCGGATTACGGCAAGGGGGGGCTTGCGCACATTGCGCGCATGATCGCGCTGGCACGCCGCCACAACAAACCGGTGCTGGTCGATCCCAAGGGCGAAGACTATTCGCGTTACCGGGGTGCCACGCTGGTGACGCCCAACCGTGCCGAGCTGCAGGCGGTGGTCGGCGGCTGGAGCAGCGAAACCGCATTGACGGCAAAAGCACAAAATTTGCGCCAACGTCTGGGCATCGGCGGCATATTGGTCACGCGCAGCGAAGAAGGCATGACGCTGTACCGCCGCGGCAACCGGCTGCATGTGCCGGCGCAGGCGCGCGAGGTGTATGACGTCAGCGGCGCCGGTGATACGGTGATCGCGACCATCGCGGTGATGCTGGCGGCGGGGCAGGATCTGGAGAGCGCGGTGCGTATTGCCAACCGTGCAGCGGGCATAGTCGTCGGCAAATTCGGCACGGCCGTGGTTCAGCCTGACGAACTGTTTCCACCGGCGCAGGGGGAATAAGCCATGGTCTATGTGGTGACTGGTGCTGCCGGTTTTATCGGTGCCAACCTGGTCAAGGGACTCAACGCGCAGGGCATCACCGACATTCTTGCGGTGGACGACCTGACGCAGGGCGACAAATTCCGCAACCTAGTCGATTGCCAGATCAGCGATTACCTCGACAAGGATGAATTCCTGGCGCGGGTGAAAGCCGGCGCCTACCGTCGCGGGATCAAGGCGATACTGCATCAGGGCGCCTGTTCCGACACCACGGCCAGCGATGGCCGTTATGTGATGGACACCAATTACGCCTACTCCTGCACGCTGCTCGATTTCTGCGCTGCGGAAATGATCCCATTGATTTATGCATCCTCCGCGGCAACTTATGGTGCGCTGACCGGTTTCCGTGAGCAGGCGGACTGCGAAGGTCCGCTCAACGTCTACGGTTATTCAAAGTTGCTGTTCGACCAGCGTGTGCGACGCCTGCCTGCCGGTGGTCCGCAGGTGGTCGGTCTGCGCTATTTCAATGTCTATGGCGATCGCGAGCAGCACAAGGGACGCATGGCGTCGGTGGCTTATCACTTTTTCAACCAGTACCGCGCCGAAGGTCATGTGCGGTTGTTCGAGGGCAGCGCGGGTTACGGTAATGGCGAACAGCGCCGCGATTTTGTCTCGGTCGAGGATGTGGTGAAGGTCAACCTGTTTTTCC
Organism: Bordetella parapertussis; assembly: GCA_945885345.1. Classification (GTDB taxonomy): domain Bacteria; phylum Pseudomonadota; class Gammaproteobacteria; order Burkholderiales; family SG8-41. Next base: position 5,706 of record CAMCYP010000030.1, read on the forward strand.
TGCGTAATGGCGATAAGTCGGGCATATTCAATTGCGGCAGCGGTGCGGCGCAGTCATTCAATGATGTCGCAGTTGCCACCGTGAACGGTTGCCGCACGGCTGCAGGTGAGACGGCATTGTCTCTGGCTGAGTTGCAAAGCAAAGGCGTGATTCGCTACATTCCGTTCCCCGGTGACCTCAAAGGAAAATACCAGAGTTATACCCAGGCTGATCTGACCGAACTGCGAGCCGCTGGTTATCAGAAACCGTTCCTGACGGTGGAGCAGGGTGTCGCGCAGTACTGCCAGCAGTTGCTGGCGAAAGCACAGGGCTAGATCATGTTCGGGACGCTGGAAGATTTTGTCGGCAATACACCGCTGGTGAAGTTGCAGCGCATGCCTGGAAAAACCAGCAATACCATACTGGTCAAGCTTGAAGGCAACAATCCCGCAGGCTCGGTCAAGGACCGCCCGGCGCTGTCGATGATCCGTTATGCGCAGCAACGCGGCACCATCAAGCCCGGCGACACGCTGATTGAAGCGACCAGCGGTAATACCGGCATCGCGCTGGCGATGGTGGCGGCGATCATGGGTTACCGCATGGTGCTGGTGATGCCGGAGAACCAGTCACTGGAGCGCCAGCAGACCATGCGTGCTTATGGTGCTGAACTGGTGCTGACGCCCAAGGAAGCGAGCATGGAAGGCGCGCGTGATGTCGCCGAGCGCATGGTGCGCGAGGGCCGCGGCGTCATGCTCGACCAGTTTGCCAATCCCGACAATCCGCTGGCGCATTACGAAGGCACCGGCCCGGAAATCTGGCGCGACACGGCGGGCAAGGTGACGCACTTCATTTCGAGCATGGGCACCACCGGCACCATCATGGGGGTGTCGCGCTACCTGAAGGAAAAAAATCCGCAGGTACAGATCGTCGGCTGCCAGCCGGCGGATGGCTCGCAGATTCCGGGCATTCGAAAATGGCCCGCGGCGTACCTGCCGAAAATCTGTGACTGGTCGCAGGTCGATACCGTCGTCGAAGTCACCCAGACCGATGCCGAAAACGCCATGCGACAGCTGGCGAGCGAAGAAGGCATATTTGCCGGCGTGTCTTCCGGCGGCGCGTTGTGGGCGGCGCTGCAGATTTCGGCGCAGGTGCGCGATGCGGTGATCGTGTCCATCGTCTGCGACCGTGGTGACCGTTACCTGTCTACGGGTGTATTTGCATAAATACATTAAGTTATTGTTTTTAAAGGTTAATTTGTGAATCCCGTATTGGTGTTCGATATCGAGACCGTGCCCGACGTCGCCGGCATCCGCAAGCTGCACGGCATCGACAACGGCGTCTCCGATCGCGATGTCGCCGAAATGGCCTTCCAGTTGCGGCGGCAGAGCCACGGCAATGATTTCCTGCCGCATTACCTGCAACGCGTGCTGGTGATTTCCTGCGCGCTGCAGGACCGCGACCACTTCAAAGTGTGGTCGCTGGGTGCGGCCGGTGAAAGCGAAGCGGAAATCATCCAGCGTTTTTTCGACGGCATCGAGAAATACACGCCGCAGCTGGTGTCGTGGAACGGTGGTGGATTTGATCTGCCGGTGCTGCATTACCGCGGGCTGATGCATGGCGTGAAGGCGGCGCGCTACTGGGACATGGGCGAAGACGATCGCGAATTCAAGTGGAACAATTACATCAGCCGCTATCATCAGCGCCATCTTGATTTGATGGATCTGCTGGCGCTGTATCAGGGCCGCGCCAATGCGCCGCTGGATGCGCTGGCGCAGCTGATGGGCCTGCCCGGTAAGCTCGGCATGGATGGCTCTGCGGTGTGGGGCGCGTACCAGGATGGCAAGCTGGAAGACATCTGGCGCTATTGTGAAACCGACGTGGTCAACACCCATCTGGTTTTTCTGCGTTTTCAGCTGATGCGTGGCGCGCTGACCCAGGACCAGCACGATGCGCAGATCAAGGTGGTGCGCGCGGCGCTGGAAAAGGCCGGGCAGCCGCACTGGCAGGAATTTCTCGCGCGCTGGTCCGCATAACGCAAGCATCGCGCTTTTGCGCGCGATCGAAACCCCAATGAATCTTCTGCACATCGAATCCCTGGACCAGGAAGGCCGCGGCATTGCCCGCCGTGACGGCAAGGTTGTCTTTGTCGAGGGTGCGTTGCCGGGGGAGCGGGTCGAGGCCTCGGTCTATCGCAAAAAACCGGCGTTTGAGCAGTCTTATGCGACGAAGATTTTTGACGAAAGCGCATCGCGTACCACGCCTGGCTGCACATTTTTCGGCCTTTGCGGCGGCTGCAGCCTGCAGCACATGGATGCACGCACCCAGGTCGCCGCCAAACAGCGTGTGCTCGAAGACAATCTGTGGCATATCGGCAAGGTGCAACCCGAACAGATCCTGCCGGCGATTTACGGCCCGGCGTGGGGCTATCGCCACCGCGCGCGGCTGACGGTGCGCCATGTGTTCAAAAAAGGCGGCGCGCTGGTGGGTTTCCATGAAAAACGCAGCAGTTATGTCGCCGACATGACCAGCTGCGAAGTGCTGCCGCGGCGGATTTCGGATCTGCTGCCCTTGTTAAGGCAACTGGTCGACAGCCTGAGCCTGCGTGCACGGCTGCCACAGATCGAACTGGCGATTGCCGATAACGCAGATGTGCTGGTATTGCGCAACCTCGATCCGCTGACACCGGAAGATGAAGACAAGCTTCGGGTTTTTGCCGATGCGCACCGCGTGGTGTTTTACCTGCAGCCCTCCGGTCCGGAAACGGCAGAACTGTTTTATCCACCGGATATCGGCGCGCTGTATTACACGCTGCCCGAATTCGATGTGCGCATCCATTTCCGCCCGACCGATTTCACCCAGGTCAACCATTCCATCAACCAGGTGCTGGTGCGCCGTGCGCTGAAGCTGCTCGATCCGCAGCCGGGCGAGCGCATCGCCGACCTGTTCTGCGGGCTGGGCAATTTCACGCTGCCGATCGCGCGCAGCGGTGCGCAGGTCACCGGCATCGAAGGCAGCAAGGGCCTGATCAGCCGGGCGGAGGAGAACGCGCGCAGCAATGGCCTGGACAGCAAGACGCGCTTCCTGACCATGGACCTGTTCAAGATCGACGCAGAGCAGTGGGCGGCGCTGGGGCCTTTCGACAAGCTGCTGATCGACCCGCCGCGCGACGGCGCGATGGAGCTGGTCAAGCTGATCGGCGCCAACGGTCCGCGGCGCATCGTCTATGTGTCTTGCAGCCCTTCAACACTGGCGCGGGATGCCGAAGTGCTGGTGGCGGTGCATGGTTACAGGCTGCGTGCGGCAGGGGTCATCAACATGTTTCCGCATACGGCGCATGTGGAATCCATGGCGCTGTTCGAAAGGGAATAAGTCTGGTTATTGCCGGCGGCAGGCAACAAAAAAGCGGCCCGCAGGCCGCTTTTTTTACTTCAGGTGGTGCTCAGTCACGATTCCCGCCGACCAGGCCGAGAATCTGCAGCAGGCTGGTGAAGATGTTGTACAGCGACACATACAGTGTCAGCGTGGCCGACACATAGTTGGTTTCACCGCCACGGACGATCGAGTTGATCTGAAACAGGATGATCGCCGACGAGAAGATGATGAATCCGCCGCACAGCGCCAGTTGCAGCACCGAACTTTGCAGGAAGATATTGGCAAGCACTGCCAGCATGATCACTACGAAGCCGACCAGCAGGAATTTGTTGAGGAAGCTGAAATCGCGCTTGGTCGTCGAGGCAATGCCCGACAGCACAAAAAACACCGCAGCCGTGCCGCCGGCCGCCATCATCACCAGCTGTCCGCCGTTGCGCAGCGACAGGATGCTTTGCAGCAACGGGGCCAGCATTACGCCAAGGAAGGCGGTGAAGCCAAGCAGCAGGCCGACGCCGAGCACGCTGTCACGGTTTTTCTCGATCGCGAATATCCAGCCGTAGAACACGGCCAGCATGACCAGCATCGACATCATCGGGCTGGCGCGCATGAAGCTGAAATTGATGAAGTTCGTGCCGACCGCGGCGCCGATCACCGTGGGGATCAGTGAAATCGCGAGCAGCAAATAGGTATTGCGAAGAACCTTGTTCTGCTGGACGGCAATGTCGGACGTGCCGGCAGAGTAAGTCGTTCCAGTGTGCAGGTCAGGTTGCATGGTAATGGGGCTCCAAAGTTGACTAAATCAGTCACAGGTAAGACTACTCAAAGGCCGCTAAAGTTGCAATTGATATTGGCCGGTTTTCAAGGTGTTTGGGTCACGCAAGCAATTGATAATGCGTGATATTATTTTGCGTAATCGATGCCGGAGCGGTGTGTGGATGGGGTTTGAGGCTACAATGCGCCCCCTCGGCTGTCAGGGCGACTGTTCGGTGGCTGGATGATCGGGAAATACGGAGAGTTGGCAGAGCAGTTGAATGCACCGGTCTTGGCGCACGCAGTCTGTGCGCTTGCGAGGCTAACTTGCCGCCAGGCAAGTTAAGCACCGAAGGTGCGGCCGGAGCTAAAACCGGCAGAGTGGATGTTTAGGGATATGGAGAGTTGGCAGAGCGGTTGAATGCACCGGTCTTGAAAACCGGCAGGGCCTCGCGGTCCTCGTGAGTTCGAATCTCACACTCTCCGCCAGTTACTGGTTCCAGTAACTTCCAGTAGCGTCCGATAAAGTCCTGTAATTTAATGTTTTTAAACAAAAAAATATAGATTATCCGTTTTGAGGATACCCAGATGGTCCCTTGACATCTGACGGTAACTGACGGTAACTTTGAAGACAGTTACCGCCAATCTCCAGAAAGTTACCGTCATGCCGCTGACTGCCATAGCGATCCGCAATGCGAAGCCTGGCAAAAAGCCCGTGCGTCTTTACGATTCGGGCGGACTCTACCTGGAAATTTCTCCTGCTGGCGGCCGCTGGTGGCGATTCGCTTATCGCTTCGGGGGAAAGCGCAAGTTGATCTCCCTCGGAGTGTTCAAAGATGTTCCGCTGGCTGTGGCACGCGCGCGACGCGACGCTGCGCGCAGATTGTTGGCCGATGGCAAGGACCCTGGCGCTAAGCGCAAGTCAGATAAACGCGAAATCGCCGACCGGGCTGCGAACAATTTTGAGGCAGTCGCGCGTGAGTGGTACCAAAAACAAGTGCACACTTGGGTTTCCTCCCACGCCGCAGACGTATTGCGGCGGCTTGAATACAACCTGTTCCCGGAAATCGGGTCAACCGCCATTGCTGATTTGACAGCTCCGGTGGTGCTCTCGGTACTCCGAAAGATCGAGCATCGCGGTGCCCATGATTTGGCGCATCGGGTATTGCAGGTTTCGGGGCAGATTTTCCGCTACGGTATCGCCACCGGGCGTTGCGAGCGTGATCTGTCCACTGACCTACGCGGTGCACTCGCCCCACACAGAGCTAAGCATCAGGCGGCCATTACTCCTGAGGAACTGCCTGATCTGTTGCGCGCCATCGATGGTTACGCGGAGCTCGGCGACCGACTGACCAGCCTGGCACTGCGACTCCTGGCGCTGACCTTTGTCCGTACTGGCGAGTTGATTGGCGCGCAGTGGGTGGAATTTGATCTTGATTCAGCGGCGTGGATCATCCCGGCAGAGCGGATGAAAATGAAAATGGAGCATGTGGTGCCGCTGTCTCGGCAGGCAGTAGAACTATTGCGGGACTTGCGCCCTGTTGACGGCGGAGGCCGCTTTGTTTTCCCGGGCCGAAATCCGGATAAACCCATCAGTAACAACACGATGCTGTTTGCGCTGTATAGATTGGGATACAAAGGCAAGATGACTGGGCACGGTTTTCGCAGCGTAGCCTCAACGATGCTCAATGAGGCAGGATTTCGTGCGGACGTGATCGAACGACAACTGGCACACGGCGAGCGCAATGCGATCCGGGGCGCCTATAACCGCGCCGAGTATTTGTCAGAGCGGAAAGCCATGATGCAGCAGTGGGCCGACATGCTCGACGCCCTTGCGCAAGGGGCCCAAGTTATTCCCTTGCAGCGGCGCGCGTAAGTATCCAACTAGACGATGCCGGCATCAGGCGGTCCCGGTCGAACAAGCGGTACGGCACCGGCAGCTTTAGGGTGAAAAGAACACAATTTTTCCGGCATTAGCGATACAGCGTAGCCTCCAATTATCCCCGTGTTTCAGATGATCACAGGTCAGCGTTGCGCCATCATCGGAATTCAGTGTGGTGGTCCCGAAAAAAAACAGCACTTCCTGCTTGATGTTCCGATGTTTGTGTCCCGGCTGCCATCCAAACTGGACGGCTTGTTCGTCAGTGGCCTGTTTGCTTGGTTTGATGACCTGGCCGCTGTAGATTTTTCTGTCAAGCAGAACGCTTATTTGTGCGCTGTCGTGCAGGATTTGGCTGGTCACAATGGCTGAAGCATCGATACTGGAGTCAGGCTTGAGTTTTAACGTCTGCTGGCATCCCGTTAGCGTGACCAATACGATGGCAGTGCCGAGAGTCGCGAGAGGGAACTTTGAACGTTGTATTCCAAGGTATTTTGAGTTCATTGAGATAAATCCTGACAAATATGTGGGGAATTGAGCTGGCCTTGTTCAGTGCGAGGAAAATACCCGTCCTGATCAGGGATGAGATGCGGCATGAGTTAGTTTGCCGGCGCTGTTGGTGTGTGGTCTCGATTAAACAGGCGATACAGGACGGGCAGCACCAGCAGCGTCAGCAGGGTGGCCGAGATGATGCCGCCGATCACTACCGTGGCCAGCGGCCGCTGCACTTCCGCGCCGGTGCCGGTGTTGAGTGCCATTGGCAGGAATCCCAGGCTCGCCACCAGTGCCACCATCAGGATCGGCCGTAACCGGGTCAGGGCGCCGGTTTCGATCGCCGCATCGATGGCCATGCCCTGTGCTCGCAGATCGCGGATGCAGCTCACCATGACTACGCCGGTGAGCACTGCCACGCCTGACAACGTGATGAAACCGACGCCTGCGGAAATGGATAGCGGGATGTCGCGCAGCCACAGTGCCGCAATCCCGCCGGTCAATGCCAGCGGCACGCCGCTGAATACCAGCAGCGCGTCTTTTGCCGAGTTAAAGGTCAGGAACAGCAGCCCGAAAATCAGCAGCAAGGACAGTGGAACAACGACTTGCAGGCGTTTTGCCGCGGAAGCGAGTTGCTCGAACGTGCCGCCATAACCGATCCAGTAACCTGCCGGCAGTTTGACCTGTGTTGCGATGCGCTGCCGCGCTTCTGCCACGAAGGAACCCAGATCGCGACCGCGTACATTGGTAGTGACGACGACGCGCCGCTTGCCGTTTTCCCGACTGACCTGATTCGGGCCGGGTGCGAGGTTGAAATCCGCAACTTCCCCCAATGTGACGTAACGGGATTTCCCGTCGCTGCCTGAACCGCCAGGCAGTGGCACGGGCAAGCGCTTCAAGGCTTCCAGATCGGTACGCAGGCGTTCCGGCAGTCTGACGATCAGATCAAAGCGCCGGTCACCTTCGAAGATCTCGCCGGCTTCCTTGCCGCCAACGGCGATTTCAACCGCTTGCTGCACGTCGGAGGTATTGAGGCCGTAGCGGGCGATCTGCGGGCGGTTCAGTTTGATGGTCAGCACCGGCAGGCCGCTGACCTGTTCGACCTTGACGTCGGCGGCGCCGGAGATGCCCTCGAGAACAGAGGCGATGCGTTCACCGGTTTCCCGCAGCAGATCAAGGTCGTCGCCGAACACCTTCACGGCAACGTCGCTGCGCACGCCGGAAATCAGCTCGTTGAAGCGCATCTGGATCGGTTGTGTGAATTCGTAGTTGTTGCCGGGGATTTTTTCAGCGGCCTCCTGCATTGCGCGCACCAGGTCGGCTTTGGTGCGGCCGGGGTCGGGCCATGCCGATCGTGGCTTGAGCATCACGAAGTTGTCGGCCACATTGGGCGGCATCGGGTCGGTGGCGATTTCGGCGGTGCCGATTTTGGCAAACACCCGCTCCACCTCGGGGAACTCCATCAGGCGTTTTTCCAGGGCGGTCTGCATTTCGATCGCCTGGGTCAGACTGGTGCCGGGGATGCGCAAGGCGTGCAACGCGATGTCACCCTCATCAAGGCTGGGCACGAACTCGCTGCCCATCCGCGTTACCAGTAATCCGCTCAGCACGACAATCATGGCTGCCCCTGCAACCACCGGAATGCGGTTCGCCATGGCCATGCGCAGCGCCGGGCGGTATGCACCGCCGGCCCATTGCATCAGGCGGTTTTCTTTCTCCTCCACGCGCCCGGTGACAAAGATGGCAATCGCGGCGGGCACGAAGGTCACCGACAGCACCAGCGCGGCGAGCAGGGCGACCACCACGGTGAACGCCATCGGATGGAACATTTTTCCTTCGACACCGGTCAGCGCGAAAATCGGCAGATTCACCAGGATCACGACAATGACGCTGACCAGGCTGGGCGTGAACACCTCGCGTGTCGCCTCGAATACCGCCTCGAAGCGTTCACCGCGGTTGAGCAGCCGACCCAGCCGGTGCTGCGCGGCCGCGAGCCGCCGCAGACAGTTTTCGACGATGATGACGGCGCCGTCGACGATCAGTCCGAAATCGAGCGCGCCCAGGCTCATCAGATTGGCGCTGACCTTGTTTTCAACCATGCCGGTGATCAGCAGCAGCATGGATAGCGGGATGACTGCAGCAGTGAGCAGGGCGGCTCGCCAGTTGCCGAGTAATGCCAGCAGCACAACGACGACCAGCAGCGCACCTTCCGCAAGGTTGGTCGCCACGGTCTTGATCGTGCGGTCAACCAGCGTGGTGCGGTCGTAGACGGTTTTTGCGACGATGCCTTCCGGCAACGAGCGGTTCACCTCTTCCAGCTTGGCGGCAACGCGCTGCGACACGGTACGGCTGTTTTCGCCCAGCAGCATGAATACCGTGCCGAGGACGACTTCCTTGCCGTTTTCGGTGGCGGCGCCGGTGCGCAGCTCCTTACCTTCCAGTACTTCGGCGACGTCCCTGATGCGCAGCGGCACACCATCATCGCCGCGAATCACGATGTCGCGGATTTCCTCCAGCGTCGTCACCTGTCCCGGCGCGCGGATCAGATATTGCTCGCCGCTTTTTTCGATATAACCCGCGCCGACATTGGCATTGTTTTTCGACAGCGCCTCCATCAACTCGTGAAAACTGATGCCATAGGCAATCAGCTTTGCGGGATCGGGGGCGACGTGGAACTGTTTCAGGTAACCACCGATGGTATTGATCTCGGTGACGCCGGGCAGGTTGCGCAATTGCGGACGCACGATCCAGTCCTGGATGGTGCGCAGGTCGGTGGCGGTGTAGGCGCTGCCGTCGGGTTTCCGGCCTTTGCCCTCGGGTTCCACGGTCCACATGAAGATCTCGCCGAGACCGGTCGAAATCGGGCCCATCGAAGGTTCCACCCCGGGCGGCAGCTTGCTGCGCGCCTCCTGCACACGCTCGTTGACCAGCTGGCGCGCAAAATAGATGTCGGTGCCGTCCTTGAACACCACCGTGACCTGGGACAAGCCGTAGCGCGACAGCGAGCGGGTCTGTTCCAGTCCCGGCAGCCCGGCCATTGCTGTTTCGATTGGGAAGGTGATGCGCTGCTCGGCTTCGAGCGGGGAGTAGCCCGCCGCTTCGGTGTTGATCTGCACCTGCACATTGGTGATGTCCGGCACGGCATCGATCGGCAGGCGCTGGTAGTTGTAGATGCCCAGCGCTGCCAGACCCAGCACGACGATCAGCACAACCCAGCGCTGCCCGATGACGGACTTGAGTAACTTGTCAAGCATGTCGATTCCTTGTTATACGGCGGCTGCGCCGCGTTCATCGGTGCCAATCCGCACCACTTGCGATACTTCGCTGATGGCGATGACACCATCGCCGGGGCGGCCGGTATGAGCGGCACTGCTGATGGCATTGCTTATCCGTGCAGCCAGCTCATCCGAGCAGAGGAGAAACACCATTACGTTGTCGTGCTCCTCGATGTTCCACTCGACGGGTTTGTAGGCGTGTCCAACTCCCCGTCCACGGCTCTCGCCCTTGACTCGAAGCAGGGTGAGTCCGGGGAAGTGGCCCAGTTCGTGCAGCGCGTGTTCGACCCGTTCTACCGCGACCGGCCGGATGATGGCGATGATCTGTTTCATGGTGTTCTCCTCAATGGTCGTGGCTGGCGCCGGCCTTGCCGATGTCCGCCTTGAGTACAAAGCTGTTGGTTGCCGCGTAGCGCGTTCCGGGATTCAGGCCCTTGACGATTTCAACTGACTCGCCGTCGCTGCGCCCCAGTTCCACCGGCCGCACCTCAAACACGTCGCCGAAGCGGGCAAACACGACTTTCCAGTCGCGCAGCATCTGGATGGCGGTCAACGGCACGGCGACGGCCACTTCCGTTTCGTCCTGTACTACATCGATGCTGACGAACAGCCCCGGCCGCCAGCGCTGGTCGGGATTGCGCAGCGTCACCCGCGCTTTCGCGGTCCGGGTCTGTTCTCCGATCAGTGCGCCGACATGGGAAATCACGCCATCGGCTTCGGCGCCGAGGGCTGCTGCCTTGACCTTGACCTTCTGGCCAACCTTTACACGGTTCAAGTCGGCGGGGAAGATCGTCATGTCAGCCCAGACTGTGGCCAGATCGGCGATGACATACATCCCCGCCTCAGCACCAACGGCTTCGCCGGCGGAGATTTTTTTCTCGATCACCACGCCGTCTATCGGTGCGCGGATTTCCATTCGGGTCAGTCCATTGAGATTCTGGCGCTGCAGCGCTTCCCGTGAAAATCCCAGTCCGATGAGTTTTTGTTCGGCGTTGCGTTGCGCGATCTCGGCCTCACTCAGCGCCTGCCGGCTGGCGAGGTAATCCTGTTCGGCGGAAATCTTCTCTTCCCACAGCCTTTTTTCACGATCGAAGGTCGTGCGGGCCAGGGCCAGCCGTTGTTGCGCGGCCAGATACTCACCTTTCAGGCCGCCGAGATCCTGACTTTCGAGGACGGCCAGAACATCGCCGCGTTTGACACGGTCGCCGAGGCTGGTGCCTGCGCTGACGATGACTCCGCTGAGTCGCGGCACCACGCGCACGACACGATCCTGATTGAACTGGATTTCACCCTGCAATTGCAGCGTGGAGCGGATGCGCGCTGGTGCGGCGGTGCCGATCTCGATGCCGGCCGTTTTGGCAGTGGCCTCATCCATGCTGATCCGGCCTTCAATCTGCTCGTAGGTCCAGTCGTGACGCTGCCCCTGATATTCGGCGCTGACCTGCACCGCGAACGAGTGCGGTTCTTCGATCTCCTTGTCGCTACGCAGATAGTCTTTTTGCCCGGTAAATGAGATGGTTTCCGGGCTTGATCCTAATCTATTGATTATTATAGATAATTTAACATATGCAGGACTGACCGGTTTGCCGCTGAAGGATGGATAAATCCGGAATTCCGGTGGTGTGTCCTGTTCGTAAATTGTGATTTCGGCGGCGAAACCACCGTTGCTCAGCAACCGGCCGCCATGGGGACCTTTGTCCGGTTCGGATTTTTTTTCGTCATCGGCATGTTTTTCCGTTTTTTCATCATGGCCGTGTTCGTCCGATCCTTTCGACGATGGACCGCCAAACAGGATCAGGAGGCCGATCAACAGGCCCGCAGCGATGATGCCCAGTGTGATTACGGTGGATTTTTTGTTCACGGTTCAAACTCCTGGCTATGGTTTGCTGGTGAGCGGCGTTGTCGCATTCAGCGGACTGCCGATCAGGCGTTCAATTTCGTTATGGCCGCGGTGGTAGTCCGCCAGCGCTTTCAGGTATTGCGTGCGCGCCTGGAACAAGGTGCGCTGTCCATCCAGCACATCGAGAATGCCGAATTTGCCCAACTGATAACCCTTGGTGGCGCCGGCGTAAGCACTGTTTGCGCCGGGCAGGATGTCAGTGCGCAACGTTTCGATCTCTGCGCGGATCGCGCTCAGCCGCTGGAAACTCGCGGAGAGGGCGTTGAGCAACCTGTTCTCGGCGGCGCGCTGTTCGTCCCCCGCTTTGTCGAGACGGCGATTGGCTTCGAGGATGCCGCCACGATTGCGGTCAAAAAGCGGTATCGGAATTGAAACACCCAGCATGTAGGCATGGTCCTCGAACTGGCTGAAGCGCGTCCTGCCGACACTGAGTGTCACGTCCGGTACCGCTTTGGCTTTTTCGGCATCGACGGCCGCCTGGCGGCGGGCGATTTCGGCATTCCAGCGCGCGAGGTCGGGGTTGTCGCGGATGCGCGCGGCAAGCTGCTGATAACCGGGCAGTGCCGGCAGCGCTTCCAGGTTTCCGCTTGCACGTTCGAACGAGGGTTCCTGTTCCGCCCACATGGAGGACAGATTTTTGCGCGCGGTCGCGAGCTGACGCTTGATCTGCTCCATTTCGATCTGCGCGGCCGACAGCGCGAGGCGTGCCTTGGTTTCCTCGATCGGCGAGACCTTGCCGGCCAGCACACGTTTGCCGACGGCAGCGGCGACATCCTGCGCCAGCTTCAATGATTCATCGGCGAGCTGGGCCGCCTGCTGTGCGGCCATGGTGTCGATGAAGTATTGCGACGTCTGCATCAGCACGTCGATGCGTTTCGCCTCGTAGTCCCAGTTCGCGAGGTCACGATCGGTTTCGGCGATGCGGATGCGGGCCGAGCGTTTGCCGCCGAGCTCGATCAGTTGCCCGATCTGGATGGACGTGGTGCGGTCGCCGTCCTGTCGCAGGCGCGAGTTGCCAAGGTTATCGCCTGTGAGATCCATGACCGGATTGGTCAGCGCGCCGGCTTGCAGCACGGCAGCCTCGCTGGCTCGCAGTTCGTGGGAAAACGCTGACAGTTCGGGGTTGTGTTTCAGCGCCAGCGCAAGGGCCTGGGACAGCGTCAGTGACGCAATGGATTTATTGTCCGTTGCCGCGGTACGCATGGGCGGGATTTCCGGTTTTACGGTCATGACTGTATCGGCAGCGATTGCCGGTCCGCCCGTAATGGGCAGACACACCATGGCTGCTGTGGCCGCGATGAGCGACCATGTATTGCGAAAATTCATGCTGATCCCTTCCAAAGGCGCCCGGCGGCATGGGCCGGGTGCGTAGAGCAGTGGAGAACGGAATGGCTGCGGCAGACGGTCAACAGACCGGCTCGCACCGGCGCCGGAGTGACCGGTGTGGTGCGTGCAGCGCAGCAGGATCAGCGATTAACGCGGAGGTCTGAAGGGGGCTTCGGTCGAGCTGTCGGGCATGAGCGCCACGTGAAATGCAGTCGGCGGACCCGATGTGGAAGGCGGGAAGACCAGGGGACTTGTGGTCACGTGGCACTGGAAAAAATGGCTGGCGTGGCAATCATGCTGGATTTGCGGCTTGCCGGAGGGCTGGTCCGGTACGGATTGCGGGTGGTCCTGCGATCCGGCGTCGTGCAACGCGGCGAGATGGCTTTTTTCATGCTCCAGCCAGTCGGTCGAAGCAGCAAGACCGGCACCTGTCGCCAGAATGTTGGCGACAAAAACGGCGAGCAGCAGGGCCGCGACCCGGAGCTTGAGATGCTGAAATCGGCGAGAGAGCGAAATCACGATGCGCGGCACTCTAACATAACGAGGATTGTCGTCCAAACGCAGGCAGGCACTTTTCATGCGGCAAGGATAAAAAGCTCAAGGGTTGGAAGCAGCCGGGATTTTCTTGTGCCAGGTATCAAAATGATTGCTTTGTTGTCAGTAGCTGGCCCGGATTTCTTCAGCCACCTGTTGGGCCAGTCCTTCCGGACTAAAGTTCCGCAGCGGCTTGCCGTTGATGAAAAAAGTGGGCGTCCTGCGGACATCCAGCTTGAGGAGGTCGTCCATGTCCCTGCGGATGTGGGCCTTGATCGCGGGATTCTCGATGTCCTTGCGGGCGCGTTCGATGTCCAGCCCCGTGCCGCCGAGGAGTTCCCACACCATTTCGGGTTTCGGTTTTGCGTGATCGGCCCATTGGGACTGGGTTTCCAGCAGTCTTTCCAGAACCTTGACGTAAATGTCCATGCCCTGCAGCCTCGCTGCTTCGAGCAGCATCGAGACTCGGTCGGAGCCGGTATGGAACGGAGCGTAACGCAGCAATAAGCGGACTTGCGCCTTGTTGGCATCGAGTACCGCCTTTACATGGGGATGAAAGGCGCGGCAGCCTTCGCAGGCCGGGTCGAAAAACTCGACGATCTCGACCTTGGCCATGATCGTACCGATGGTTGGAACGTCGCTGCGCTTGAGCGGCGAGTCGGCGGACTGGGCGACCTGCTGCACGGTTTTCGCCTGCTGGTCTTTATGGTTTTTTGTCGCGAACAGGAAAACGGCGATCATCGCCAGGATGACTGCAGCGAACGGGGTCAATTTTTTCATTTTGGTGGTTCAGGAATGTGCATGTTTGTTCGGCGCATGGTTGTCGAGGTCGCGCAGCTCACTTCTCGAATAGGCGATGACTGTCCGCGCTGCGGCGAGTGCCAGCAGTCCCATCACTGCGGCGACTACGAAGTCGGGCCAGCCGCTGCCGGTACCGAACACGCCGAGCGCGGCCAGTATGACCGCAATGTTCCCGACCACGTCGTTGCGGGTGCACAGCCAGACCGAACGCATGTTGGCATCGCCGCTGCGATAGCGGTACAGCATCACGGCTACAGCGGCGTTGGCGAATAATGCCAGCAGGCCCACAGTGCCCATGGTCAGTGCTTCGGGGGTCACGCCGTTTGCGACATTCCATGCTGCCTTGCCCAGCACGAACAACCCGAACAAACCCATCGACAGGCCTTTGATCAGGGCCGCACGCGAACGCCATACGGGTGCCCACGCGAGCACCGCCAGTGAAATACCGTAATTGGCGGCATCGCCGAGAAAATCCACCGAGTCCGCCAGTAGTGCAGCGGAATCGGCAATGGCGCTGGCACTGATCTCCACCGCGAACATCGCAGCATTGACCAGCAGCGCGATCCACAGCGCGCGACGATATACAGTATCGTCCGGCGGCACCGGGGGGGCGGGGCAGCAATGCGCGCTCATTATTCCTGGCGGTGGGCTTGATTTGGGGTAAACATGCTTACATTAGAAACTTTGTAGTCACTACAGGGTCAAGCACTATATGATCTTTTCATCAACTTGCGGGAGACCCTGATGCGCATCGGCAAACTGGCGGCAGCCACCGGCGTGGATCCTGAAACCATCCGTTACTACGAACGCGAAGGAATATTGGCGCCGCCGCAGCGCCAGTCCAACGGTTATCGCGCTTACGGGCAGCCGCAGCTTGAGCGCCTGTCCTTCATCCGGCACTGCCGTGCGCTGGATATTCCGCTCGCCGACATCCGACGCCTGATTGGTTTGCTGGAGCGGCCCGGTGATGATTGCGGCGACATCGACCGGCTGATCGAAGCGCAGCTTTTGCGTGTAAGGGCAAGGCTGCAGTCGATGCGGGCGCTTGAGAGCCAGCTCACCGAGTTGCGCAAGCGTTGCGATGCACATCATGGAACATCCGAATGCGGCATCCTGCATGAACTGGTGGCGGCGGCGCATGGCGAGGCCTGCGCCTGTCATGGCGAACCACAGCCGCAGCGGATGGCAAAATGATCCACTGCACCAAGGTTGGTGCATTGCCTACGGATTATTTATAAATATTTGATTTTAAAAGTATTTTTATGGAATTCTTCAGGTGTGGCCGCGCCGTCAGATGACGATGTCAAAACGGGCGAGCAGCGGCACGGCTATTGCGTAGCACGCGAGCATGGCGATGATCGAGATGCACAGGCTTGCATAAAACCCCATGCCCGACTTCAGCAGTGCCGGCAGAACCAGGAACATCGGGAGCGTCGGCAGTACCAGCCAGAACGTACCGGTCGAGAGTTCGGCTATTTTTACGGTGTCTTTGGTTTCAAGATAAAGCCAGAGGATCGCGAGTATCGAGATCAGGGGCAGTGACTTGATCAGTGCGCCAAGGCTGGTGTTGACTTTGGCGACCTCGGATACGGCGACAATGATGCCCGCAGACAGCAATAGTTTGATCATGTAATACGTCATGGTTTCGATCTCCTTTATGGATAGGGGATTCAGGCTAGACCGGCTTTTGTGCGCGGCGCATCAGCAGCCACGCCGCCGGTATTACCAGCATCGACAGCAGCGGCGCGGTGATCATGCCCCCGATCATGGGGGCTGCGATCCGCTGCATGACTTCGGCGCCGGTGCCGCTGGACCACATGATCGGCAGCAGGCCGGCGACGATGACTGCGACCGTCATGGCTTTCGGGCGCACCCGCAGCACCGCACCTTCGGTGATCGCCGTTGTGACCATGCTGAGGCTGAAGGCTTCACCGGCGGCGATGCGTTTGTCCAGCGCCTGGCGGAGGTAGAGCAGCATGATCACACCGAACTCTGCCGCGACGCCGGCCAGCGCGATGAAGCCGATGGCGGACGCCACGGACATGTTGTAACTGAGCAGCCACATCAGCCACAGTCCGCCGCTCAGCGCAAAGGGCACTGTCAGCATGATCAGCAGTGCTTCGTCGACGCGGCGGAACGTCAGGTAAAGTAGCGTAAAAATGATCACCAGCGTGAACGGTACCACCAGCGCGAGGCGTTTTTTGGCACGTTCCAGATATTCGAACTGGCCGGACCATGCCACCGAATAGCCGGCGGGCAGCTTGACCTGTTCGCGCACCACACGCTGCGCGTCATGGACCACCGATTGCAGATCGCGGCCGCGCAGGTCGACATAGACCCAGCCCGAGATTCGCGCGTTTTCACTTCTCAGCATCGGCGGTCCGTCGATGATGGTGAGGCTGGCGAGTGTGCCCAGTGTGATCTGCGCGCCGCGTTCGGTGACGATGGGCAGGCTGCGCAGTTTTTCGATAGAGTCGCGCAGTTCGCGCGGATAACGCACGCTGATCGGGAAGCGCTGCAGGCCCTCCACGGTTTCGGCGATGTTTTCGCCGCCGATGGCCGCCGACACGATGTCCTGCACATCATTGATGTTCATGCCGTAGCGCGCTGCCGTCAGGCGGTCGATGGTGACGTCGATGTAGCGGCCGCCGGTCAGCCGCTCTGCCAGTACCGAGGTGACGCCGGGTACTGCTTTCACCACGCGCTCGATGTCCTGCGTGACACGTTCGATCTGCGCCAGGTCGGGACCGGAGACCTTGATGCCGAGAGGACTCTTGATGCCGGTGGCGAGCATGTCGATGCGGTTGCGGATCGGCGGCACCCAGATGTTGGTCAGGCCCGGCACCTGCACTGCGCGGTCGAGTTCCTCGATCAGCTTTTCCCGGGTCATGCCGGCGCGCCATTCGCTTTTCGGCTTGAACTGGATGGTGGTTTCAACCATTTCCAGCGGCGCCGGATCGGTGGCGGTTTCCGCGCGGCCGATTTTTCCGAACACGCGCGCGACTTCCGGCACGCTCTTGATCAGGCGGTCAGTCAATTGCAGGATTTCTGCAGCCTTGCCCGCCGACAGGCCTGGCAGCGCGGTCGGCATGAACAACAGATCCCCTTCGTCGAGCGGTGGCATGAATTCACCGCCCAAGCGCGTGGCGGGGAAGATGCTGATCACCAGCAGCAGTGCAGCGATGGCCAGGGTGCCGCGCGGAAAACTTAAAACAGCCGCCAACAGTGGCCGATAAATGGATATCAGTAACCTATTGATTATATTGTTTTTTTCGTCAGGTATCCGGCCGCGGATCCAGTACCCCATCAGTACCGGCACCAGTGTCACCGACAATCCTGCCGCTGCAGCCATCGCATACGTTTTGGTGAACGCCAGCGGCGAGAACAGCCGTCCTTCCTGCGCTTCCAGTGCAAACACCGGAATGAAGGAGAGGGTGATGATCAGCAGGCAGAAGAACAGCGCCGGGCCGACTTCCGCTGCGGCATCGCCGATCAGGCGCCAGCGTTCGTGTTCCTGCAGCCTTGCGTCGGGATGCGCATGCCGCCAGGTTTCCAGATGTTTGTGCGCGTTTTCGATCATCACCACTGCGGCATCGACCATCGCGCCGATGGCGATGGCAATGCCGCCCAGCGACATGATGTTGGCGTTGACGCCCTGGTAACGCATGACGATGAAGGCGATCAGGATGCCCAGCGGCAGCGTGATGATGGCGACCAGGCTGGAGCGCAGGTGAAACAGGAAGGCAAAACACACCAGCGCCACCACAATAAATTCCTCGATCAGCTTGTCGCGCAGATGGGTGATTGCGCGTTCGATCAGGCTGGAGCGGTCGTAGGCTGGGACGATTTCGACGCCCGGCGGCAGTCCGGGTTTCAGCGTTTCGATTTTGGCTTTTACCGCCTCTATAGTTTCCAGCGCGTTCTTGCCCTGGCGCATGATGATGATGCCGCCGACGGTTTCGCCTTCACCGTCAAGTTCGGCAATCCCCCGGCGCAGCTCGGGGCCGACCTGGATGCGCGCCACGTCCTTCAGCAGCACGGGCGTGCCGCCGTCGCCGGTTGACACCGGTATCGCGCGGAAATCGTCCAGCGTTTTCAGGTAGCCGCGAACGCGCACCATGTATTCGGCTTCACCGAGCTCGAGCACTGCGCCGCCGGCTTCGCGGTTGGCGTCGCGCACCGCGGCAATCACCCGCGACAGCGGGATGTTGTAGGCGCGCAAACGATCCGGATCGGGGACGATCTGGTACTGGCGCACCATGCCGCCCACCGAGGCGACTTCGGCAACATTGGGCACCGACTTCAGTTCGTATTTGAGAAACCAGTCCTGCAGCGCGCGCAACTGCGCGATGTCGTTGCGGCCGCTGCGGTCAACCACGGCGTATTCGTAAATCCAGCCCACACCCGTGGCATCCGGGCCCAGCGCAGGTTTGGCCTGCGCCGGCAGCCGGCCCTGCACCTGGTTGAGATATTCGAGCACGCGTGAACGCGCCCAGTAGAGATCGGTGCCATCCTCAAACAGGACATAGACAAAGGAATCGCCGAAAAAGGAATAACCGCGCACCGTTTTTGCGCCGGGCACCGAGAGCATGGTGGTGGTCAGCGGATAAGTGACCTGATCCTCGACGATCTGCGGCGCCTGTCCCGGGTAGGTGGTGCGGATGATGACCTGCACATCGGACAGATCGGGGATGGCGTCGAGCGGCGTCTTGAGCATGGACCACAGACCCCAGGCGGCGACCATGACAGTCGCCAGCAGCACCAGGAAGCGGTTGCTGATGGACCAGCGGATCAGGTGTGCGATCATTTTTTGCTCCCACTGAAATCCGGCTGGATGCGGGTGATGGTGTAATTGCCGTCCTTGTCCGGCTCACCGCGCATTTCAAAATTGATCCGGTCGCCGGGTTTGAGATCCTTTAGCAGATTCTTGTCTTCGACGCGGAAGCCCATGGTCATCTCCGGCCAGTTCAGTGATGGAATGGGGCCGTGGCTGAGATCGATTTTGCCGGCGCCACTATCCACGGCATTGATTCTGGCGTTGCCGACATGACCGCCGCCCGGCGGATCGTTTTTCGCATTGCCCTGCGCGCTTTCCAGCCGGCCCAGCGTACTTTTCAGGCTGGCTTCGGAATCGATCAGGAATTGTCCAGAGGCAACGACCCGTTGTCCCGCCGTCAGTCCTTTGCGGATTTCGGTCATGCCGCCGCTGTCGCGCCCTGTTTCGATATCGACCGGGCGGAATCTGCCGTCACCCTCGGCGATGATGGCGACGGCGCGCGTGCCGGTGTGAATCACCGCTTCCGACGGCACCATCAATGCCGGTTTGTCCGTGCTGCCAAAGGTCAGCGTGGCAAACATACCCGGTTTCAGCCGGCCGCCGGGATTGGCAATCACGATGCGTGCCTTGATGGTGCGCGTGACGGCATTGACGTCGGGCAGCAGTACCGCGACCTTGCCGCTGAAGCTTTGTTCCGGAAATGCCGCGGCGCGCGCGGTGACCGCTGCGCCAGGTTTGACCAGCGCGGCATCGGTTTCCGGGATTTCGGCGTTGATCCACACCGAATCGAGGCTGACCAGCCGGAACAGCGTGAGTCCCGGTTTGACCGCCATGCCGTCGCGGGCGCCGAGTTCCCAGACCAGACCGCCGACGGGCGCCGACAACGTGATGCGCGCATCGGCCTTGCCGCTTTGCTCAATGTTCCTGATCTGCTGCTCCGTGATGCCGAGCAGCAGCAGGCGTTGCCGCGCCGCCTGCGCAAGATCGCTGACGCCTGTTTGCGCACTGCGTTTGAGCGCGAGATATTCTTCCTGCGCCGCCAGCCATTCCGGCGCGTAGATTTCCGCCAGCGGTTGGCCGCGCGCGACACCATCGTACTGGGCGCGTACGTGCAGTTTTTCGATATCGCCGCTGACGCGCGACTGCACCGTCACCATCGTGCGCTCGTCGATGCTGACCGCGCCGACGGCGGTGAGTCCCGTGCTCATGCGCCCCGTCGTCACCTCAACCGTGCGGATACCGAGGTTCTGCACGGTGCGCGGACTGATTTTTACGCTGCCCTCATCAACGCCGGCATCGGCATACACCGGCACCAGTTGCATGTCCATGAAGGGCGAGGGTCCCGGTTTGTCGAATTTTGGGCCGGGGACCATGGGATCGTGCCAATACAGTGGTGTGCGTTCGCCTGCCGCGTTTTTTTCGCTGCCGGCCGGTGCACTGATTGCCGCGTCTCCGGTAGTTGCCGATTGCGCAGCGGTCATGCTGCTCATGCCTTGCATCGCGTACCAGTAACCGCCGCCGATGCCGGCGCCGGCAAGGGCGAGTCCGCCCACGATCAATAGGGGAGTGTTGCGTTTCATTATTGGTTCTCCTGCGGCAGGAAGTAGAGTAGTTGCGCGTAGGCGCGTCCCTGTTCGGAGGCCAGTTGCAATTGCTGCAAACGAAGTTCGATTTCGACACGGCGTGCTTCAAGTGTGCCGGCGAGCGGCCCTTGTCCGCCGCGGTAGGCGGCCAGCGCCAGTTGCGCGCGCTCGCGGGCGAGGGGCAGCAGCGTGTCGTCGAAACGCTGCAGGCGCGCGGTGGCTGCCTCCCAGTCCGCCCAGGTTGCCCGCGCTTCGGCCAGATGCTGGCGCAGCGCATCTTCCTTCAGGGCGCGCGCCTGTTCCACCTGCGCCATTTTCGCGGCGATGCCGCGGTCCTGGCGGTTGGCCTGGAACAGCGGCAGGTCGATCGAGACCTGCACCGAGAGCATGTTGGAGTACTGCGGCCCGCGCTGGGCGTAAGCCACTTCGAGACCCCAGTCCGGTTTGTTCGCGGCCCGGGCGAGGTCGGCCTCATTGCGCGCGACATCGATCTGCCGTTCCAGCGATTGCAGATGCGGATGGTTCTGCGCATGCGTTGCGACATCGTGCTGCTTGGCCGGGAGCAGACGGTCCGGCAGCGCAGCCAGCGGCCGCGCGCTTTCTGCGCCCAGCCAGCGTGACAGCATGGCGGTGGCGCGCGCCGCCTGCCGCCGGTATTCGGCGTGGCGGTCGAGCAGCGACTGCAGGCTGACCTGCACCGCAAGCAGATCCGCAGGCTGAGTCTTGCCCGCGCGTATTCCCGCCTGCAGGGATTCACGTTGCAGATCGGCTTCTGCATATTGCTCATCAACCACTGCCGCCATGCGTTCGGCAAAGTAGCGTTCCAGCCACGGCAGCGCGACATCCCGGCGCAATGCAGCCCGTGCATCGCCGAGCATGGCCTGCTCCCGGTACAGTTCATTCTCCGCGCGCCGACCCCTGATTTCGCGCTTGTCACTGCGGACGAACTCCTGCATCACGCCGATTTTGCGCATGGTCATGAAATCGCGCGTCAGGCTGTAGCGATCGGGGCCGTCCGCCGGCAGGTTGTCGATGCCGAATTTGAGCTTGGGATCGGGCAGTTCGCGCGCCGAAGCGGTGGTTTCTTCAGCGGCAGCAATGGCCGAGCGTTGCGCCGCGAGCAGTGATGATTTGCGGTCGGCGATGGCCAGCGCTTCGGTGAGGCTGAGGGGTGCAGCGGCCTGTGCCGATAACGGCAAACCGGATGCAAGGAGTATGAACAGCAGTACTGCAGATGCAGGGAAACGGGTACGCATAAATCCTCCGCGTGACAATGTCTGGCGGCCGCACTGCGGCCACCGTCAAAACACTGCGCGGAGGATCAGATCAGGAAACGCTGCAGCCGCAGGATCAGCGGCGGGGATGGGGCGTAGGCGAGATGCTGTTGCCGGACATCAATTGCGGAGGGCGCAATCACGGTTTGTACAACGAAGTAATGCAATACAGGCGCGGCTATGGCAGTCCATGCGATATCGGATTGTCCGCTGACTTTGTTGCCCGCTTCGCAATGCTTCAGGCACAGCGCGGAAACTGCATTGCTGTCCTCGCAATCCGGCATGGCGGCCGCAGCCAGGGCCATGTCCTGCAGGCTGGCCGGGCAGGCATAAGCTGCAACCGCTTGTTGCGCCAGCAGCATGCAGCCAAGAATGCATGCTGTCAGCCATCGCCGTAGATTGAGGGATAAACGCATGGGCGAATGTTAGGAGTGTCAGCAGTTGGAAGCAAGGGAAGCAAGCAGTGCCGGTTGGAGCGGGGGTGACTAATGTTTGTTCCGCGGCGCATTTGCGCTGATCGCCAATCATAAAAATACAAATAAAAACAATTACTTAAAACTTCCGTGGATAGTTATCAGCCATGGTTATTCATCGGACAATGACAGCCGTTTGTGTGGCTGATTCACATCAGCACAGACATGTTTGAAAGACATGCCGCGTGCTTGGGGAAATGTTCGCGGGAACGGATATCTCCTATAATGATTGCCAGTGGAGATGGCATTCCTCCCTCAACCGCCCGATTTATCAGGGCTGATGATGCCTACGTTTGAACCCGGACGGGTCACGTAGGTTTTTTACTGTCCGGGAAACTGACAAAACGGACAGGACCATGTGGAAACCAATTCTCGCCATCTCTCTGGGTGCCGCAATCGGCGCTTTGCTTCGCTGGCAACTGGGCATCAGGCTCAATAGTCTTTTACCCGGGATGCCACCGGGCACGCTGACCGCCAATCTCGTTGGCGCCTACATCATCGGAGTGGCATTGGCTTATTTTGCTCAAGCGCCAGGGATTGCTCCGGAGTGGCGTTTATTCATCATCACGGGCTTCTGTGGCGGCTTGACCACGTTCTCCACCTTCTCGGCAGAAATTGTTGCACTTCTGCAGCAGCAACGATTGATTTGGGCGATGGGCGCGATTGCGACTCACGTAACCGGTTCACTCGTGATGACCCTGGCAGGGCTTGCCACGTGGCAACTATTCAAAAATTCATGAGGAGACTCAAATGAAGGGATATCAGATTACTTTTTTTACGCAACAGGACAAGCGGCACGACGGCAAGCCCTTGGGTGATTGGCTGGTGCAGCTGGCCAGGGAGATGGGTTTGCCCGGAGCGACACTGATTGCTGGCGGAGAGGGATTCGGTCATCTTCGCCGTCTTCATTCCGCACATTTCTTCGAGCTGGCGGATCAACCCCAGGAAATCCAGATGGCGATGAATGCGGAAGATGCCAAGCGCCTGTTCGCTCGTCTGAAAGCGGAAGGCGTGCATCTGTTTTATGTCAAGACACCTGTCGAGTTCGGTGTCATGGGCGAACCGGACAAATAACTGACAACACGAGGACGTGATGATGAAAATGACCGTGCTGACTTACAACACCTTGTTTGCAGGATATGACGGCGCCGATGGTCGGCGTGCGCAGGCTCAGGTCAGCCTGATCAACGAACTCAGGCCCGATGTGTTTTTGATGCAGGAGGCCAAGGGATTCGATGCCAATGGCAATGCACGGCTGTTCGCCCTGGAATCGCTGATCGGCATGCGAGGCTTTCTTGCCGCCGCGCCACGCACCGGGCAGAACGTCGCCATTTTTATCCGTGAACCGTTGCGTCCGGTTAGCTTCGAAGCCGACAGCACGCACTTTCATCACGCACTGGCCACGCTACAGCTTGTCTTGCCAAACAGCGACAAGAAGATCACTTTCATCAGTGCCCACCTATGCCCCAACGGCTCCGATGTTCGCCGCCGTGAGGCAGCCTACCTCGCGGTACATGCCGCACCGCAAAACCTCACTTTGTTGACCGGCGACTTCAATTCGGCCTCACCGCACGATGATGAACCGGAGGGTTTTGACTTGTTGCCGGCTCATCATCGTGCCCGCTATCTGGCGGATGACCTGTGCTCGGCCGACCGCAGCGTGCTGGCGCATCTGGAAGCTGCCGGCTGGGTAGACGTTGGCCATGCGCTCGGTGGCTCGAACTCGCCGACGGTGCCCACCACTGGCTTCACCGGAACCGAATTTGCTGTCATGCGCTGCGACTACATGATGGCCTCTGCAGCGCTGGCATCGTATGCACAGTCCTATCAGGTGATTCGCACACCACTCACTGATATGGCTTCCGACCATTACCCGGTGCTGGCCAGCTTTGAGATTCCAACGAATGAGTGAAACTGATCATAAGATCCCGATAACACCGCCAGCCCCGCATTCAACTCAAAAGCGCTGGCTCAATCGTACTGTGGCCGGCGCCGGCCTGACCAGCGCGCTGGGTGATTTCTGTTATGAAACGACCACCGTTATCCTGCCAGGTTTTCTTGCCGTGCTGGGCATTCCTGCCGCAGTGCTGGGTACTATCGAAGGCATCGCGGATGCCGCGGCCAGTTTCACGAAAATGGCGTCCGGCTACATCGCCGGCAAGTTGGGCCATCGCAAACTGCTGGTATTGATCGGCTATGGGCTGACGCCGATTGGGCAGATACTGATTGCCCTGGCAGTCAGTTGGCCACTGCTGTTGCTGGGGCGTTTGGTATCCTGGTTGGGTAAAGGTTTGCGTGGTCCTTTGCGTGATGCGATTGTGATTCAGGCGGTCAGCCCTGAAACTCGCGGACGGGCCTTCGGATTCCATCGGGCAATGGATACCATCGGCGCCATCGTCGGTCCTTTGCTTGGGGTAGCTCTACTGGGCTGGGCTCAAACCTGGCATTGGAGTGATGCTGCCGGGCCGTTCCGCTTCGTACTTTGGCTTTCCGTCATTCCCGGTCTATTGGCGGTCCTGGCTTTTCTCACGCTGGTCAAAGATCCGGAACATTCGCCCAATCCGGCGTTGAGGTTTTTCAGTACGCTGCGTAGCTTGCCAGTGCGCTTCAGGCGTTACCTCGGCGCGGTCGGCATTTTTGGGGTTGGCGATTTCTCCCACAGTTTGCTGATTCTGGCGGCGACGACCCTGCTCACATCGTCTTTTGGTGTGGTAAAAGCCGCACAAGTCGCCGGCCTGTTATACGTCTGGCGCAATATTGTCCAAGTGGTCGTTTCTTACCCGATCGGAGTTGCCGGAGATCGCATGGGCCATTTGTCAGTGTTGATCGCGGGCTATGGGCTCGGCGCATTGACGGCAGTCCTTACAGCGCTTGCTTTCTGGTTCGCGGTGGATAATGTGTTACTGCTGGGTGGCATTTTTTTTGTTGCCGGCCTGTATGTGGCTGTGCAGGAGGCGCTGGAGTCAACCGTGACCGCTGGCATGGTAAAGGCAGACTCACTGGCAATGAGCTACGGCGCGCTTGGTACTGTCAATGGAGTGGCGAAGCTCATTTCCAGCACCGCAGTGGGAGTTCTGTGGACTGCAGTCTCACCGATACTCAGCTTCGGGCTGGCTGCTGCGCTGATGTTGGCCGGCACGCTGGCGCTGTCACTCGTGCGCGAGAGTTAAGGTTACCGGGAGCAACACGAAGTGGCCTGACTGCAAATACATTTGCAATCATTCGTCAGTCGTCAATCTTGCAACATTTTGAGGGGATCATCATGAAGACGCTTCCGGCCTGGCTGCTGTTTTCCCTGGGTTCGGCCTTTTTTGCAGGACTCACCGCCATTCTCGGCAAGCTGGGCGTTGCTGGATTGAATTCTAATCTGGCCACGCTCATACGCACCATCGTCATTTTCTTCGTGATCGCTGCCATCGTTTCCATGCGCAGCGAGTGGGTTTGGCCCAAGGGTGTCGCGATCAAACCGCTGACATTCCTCATTCTATCCGGTGTGGCTACCGGATTGTCCTGGCTTTGCTATTACCGTGCGTTGCAACTCGCCCCGGCATCGCTTGTAGCGCCAATCGACAAGCTGAGCGTTGCATTCGCGATTGCCCTGGGCATTCTTGTTCTTGGCGAGCCGCTCACCTGGCGCATTGCTCTTGGTGGAGGGCTTGTCGTAGCAGGTGCGCTGGTTATTGCCACGTCATAATCAGGGCAATTCTTTCATTCCCAATTTTCCCGACCTGGCGGGATGGTGGATTGGGCGCGGCGTGGATAATTTTCGGCGCTTTGCATTTGCCGGGTTCCTGCTGTCAAGGCGCCATCAGCGGCGTTGCTTTATTCCCGGTTTTCCAGCAGTGCCGGATTTATTGTTACATACCGGCGGCTTTCTTTCACCATCCCGAGCTGCGCTCGGCGTGGAATGCCAGCGCTGAGTGCATGTTGTCCTCGCTATTTTTGCCCGCAGCATCGGGGCGGTGAACAGTACCGTCCGCAGATGCTCTGCGCAGGCGGAACGATTTTGCGTGCAGTGGGCGCTACCCGGTGCTGGTCAATGAACTCGATTGTGGTAGGGACTGTTGTTGGGCGTGGCCGCCTCGCAGATACCGATTCTATCGGCAGCCATGCATGTGATTCACTTCGTCTGTGGCCGGTTGTCGTCCCGGGCGATCTTCACCCGTTCGGCGATCCACTCGCTCACCTCCGACTCGAGCCAGCCGACCGCACGCGGACCGAGTGCTACGGGCTTCGGGAATACGCCGTCCTTGATGTAATGATAAATCGTGCTGCGCGAAAGTCCTGTGCGTATCTGGACCTGCTTGCGTCGAAGTATCGCAAGCTCCCGCTGGATAGTCTGGGTCATGTTCGTCACCTCGTAACTGGTAATGGAAAGTGGCGGGATCTTTCCATGCCCGGCAGTTGTTGTAGTCCCGAATTGGTGCCTCGATGAGGCCGCAAAAACGCTTGACATCCAGAAGATCGAATGCGTGACGGTTAGCAACTGTCGCGATTGCTGACGCTGTGAGCTTCCTGGTTATCCACGGTCCGATGCGTGCGGCCCCTCTCTGGCACGCACGGAGCGGGCGGTGGGTAACCGGGCAAGCTGACCCGGGCCTTTGTGCCGCTCACGTTAGAGAACGGTGAGGACAGTGTCTACACGTAGGTCAAATTTGGATGAAAATTATCCCGTCAAGTGGGTCAGTTTTGAGTGCAAATCAACACCTGCAGCACTAGCCCACGAAGCAGCCACTCCGGCGGCACCGAGTAGCGCCTTCGATTCTCGTACAAAGACTCGAACAGCATGCCCATGTCACGCAATGCGTGATTGAGAATTTCGCGAATCGCCAGCAGCGGGTGTCCTGCTGGCACATATTTCGCCCCACAACACAAACAGGCCTTCCTAAGTCACGTCCGGTCCGCGCATATCGTTCCAAGCCTTCGCCTCAATTCGCCTTTTCCTTTGACGTATTACCTCGAATCACGTTCCCCAAGATTCGGGAAAAACTCAACAGACTGCTAGTCTCGCTATTGGGTTTCGGGCGTACCAGTCATCAACTGCTCAAGCACTTCGATGCGGTGCCGGTGTGGCGTGGTGATCGCGTAAAAGCGCTCTTGCAGCGCCGTTGATTGGCCCACGGTGACGAGCACACCAGAGCTTAGTTCATCCTGCACCACCACCTCGGGCAGCACAGTCAGCCAGCCGCTGTCACGCGCAATCAGGCGAAGCATGGCCATGTCATCGACTTCGGCCCGCAGGCGGGGGCTCACGCCTGCAGTTGCACAGAGCGCATCGAACTGCGCGCGCAAGGCATGTCGAGGGCCGGGCAGTGCAATGTCCAAGCCATCCAGATCGTCCGGAATGCGCAGGCTTTGCGATTGCCAGCGGCTGGCGGGGCCGACCAGCGAGATCGATTGGCTGCCCAAGAACCGGCAATGCAGCGGACGATCAGGGTCAGCAGGGACCGTCTCATTGGCCAGCACCACATCCAGCTGATGCTGTAACAACCGGACAATCAGGCCCTCCAGCAGCCCTGACTCCAGAGTCAGTACAACAGCAGGGTCGGCGAGCAGGGGCCGAATCCAGTTTTCCTGATAGTTGCGCGACAGTGTGGCCACACTGCCGACGCGCAGGCGGGTGATCCCGGCTGAGCGGCCTTGCAGGCGCCCCAGCATCTCCTGGCTAAGACCGAAAATGTTCTCGGCATAGGCCAGCACGAGCTGCCCGGTGTCAGTCAGGATCAGACGGCGGCCTTCGCGGGTGAACAAGTCTTCGCCGATGCGTTCTTCCAACTGACGAATCTGCGCCGAGACCGCCGATTGCGAGGTGTGCAACTCCTCGGCGGCGCGGGTCAGATGCCCCAGCTTGGCGACTCGCCAAAAGTAGAAGAGGTGATGAAAGTTAAGCTGATTCAGCTGCATTGTTCTGTTTTTAATATTTATCGATTCTTATAAATATAATTTACAGAACAAAAATCGGCAAGCATCATCCGCGCAGCGAGTCTCAAAAGGGTCATGCGATGGATGTTCCCCAATTTCTGTATGCGACCAGCGCCTTGGCACCGGTCGCTTTGATGGCGGCAATGGCCTTGCTGGCAGTGCTGAATCAGGTCTCGATAGTGAGACTGTGGCGCGTGTTCCAGGCATTTTCGTGCGGCGCACTGGTCTTGACGTGCATTTCTGTCCTGGCGGGGGCCAACGCCCTGCAGTGGCCGGGCGCTGTGAAGGCAACGTCCCTGAGCCTGATCGTGGCTTTGCTGGTACAGCTGCTAGGTACGGTCATCGGCGGGTTTTCAGCGCGGTATTTGAAGGGGGAGGCGGGCCAGCGCCGATACGTTGCAGCGCTGGCGGCAGTGCTGGCTGCCGTTCATCTGTTCTTGATGGCCGATCACTGGTTGCTCGTCATCGTGGCCTGGGCATCAGTCGGCTTTGCGCTGCAACCGCTACTGTGCTTTTATGCCGACCGTCCCTTCGCGCTGCTCGCCGCACATAAAAAGCGCATCGCGGATCGGGTGGCCAATGTGCTGCTGCTCGGTGCAGCCGCGCTGGCGTGGTCTGAGGTCGGCAGCGGCTCGCTGACGGCGCTATGGGAGCACGTCGCCCGGCACGGCATGTCCACTGCGTTGCAGGCGAGTGCGTTGGCGCTGGTGATGGCTGTGATCCTTCGCACTGCATTGTTCCCGGTGCATGGCTGGCTGATCCAGGTCATGGAAGCGCCTACCCCGGTGTCGGCCCTGTTGCATGCGGGCGTGGTCAATCTCGGCGGCTTTGTGTTGATCCGATTCGCGCCGATGCTCGAACAGGCAAGCGCGGCGCGTGTCTTGCTGCTGGTGATGGGTCTGGTGACCGCCGTGCTGGCGGGCATGGTGATGTTGACCCGCATCAGCATCAAGGTCCGGCTCGCCTGGTCCACCGTGGCGCAGATGGGCTTCATGCTGCTCGAATGCGCGCTGGGCCTTTATACCTTGGCCGCCCTGCATCTTATCGGTCATTCGCTCTACAAAGCCCATGCCTTTCTTGTGGCGTCGACGATCGTGCGTCAGACCCGTCTTCAGGCGCTGCACGGTTCTTCATCGCCCAGTGCCTTGAGTCTGGCACTGGCGCCGGTGCTGACGATCCCGGCTGTGCTCTTGATCCTGACACTGTCCGGTACTGGGTCCTGGCCTTGGTGGTGGAGTGTGGTGCTCGGGCTGGCCTGGGCGCCGTTGCTGTGGTTGCCGGCGGAGTCTGCTGACTGGCGTGCGCGCATTGGGCAGGCGCTGTTTGGGCTCTTGATGGTTGTCGGCCTCACGGTTGCCGTAATGGTTGGGCATGCGCTGCCGCTTGGCATACAGGATGCGCCACATCAGGGGCTTGGATTCGTCGCGCTGATGGGAATGGGAACGTTGTACATCTGCCTGGTACTGCTGCAGCGACGGCCGCAATGGCTTTCCCGCTGGCGTCGCTGGAGCTACGCGGGCTTTTATGTGGACGAGGCCTATACACGGCTGGCCTTGCAACTCTGGCCTGCCCCCTGGACGCCCGGCTCCGCCAAAAGCGCTGAGCCAAAAACGACCGCAGCCACGTTGAACTGAAAAGCCGGAGAACTTCATGATGGACACACTGACTACCGATGCGCAGCGAGGCAAAACAAGTTTCATCCACGACGACGCCGGCCTTGCCGCGCGGAATACCCAGATCGAGCACGCCTGCAGCCAAGCCTGCCAGGCGATTGCACCCGCATGGCCGCTGGACCGCGCCATCGCTGTCAATCCGCACTGGTCGCGTATCGGCATGCCGATGCGTCGGGTGGCTGCCCGGATGGCTGTACTCGGCGGCATCCAGGTTTTTCCACCGCGGGATCGACAACTGCTCGCCTGGAATAAAGGGCGTGTCAGCGCCGCCGATCTGGCGCACGCCCTGCGCCAGTTGCCTGATGCGCGGGCGGCGGGCCTGTCACCTCGTCAGTGCATCGATGCACTGCAAGCGAGCGCGCCGTTGGTGCAATTGCCGCTGCTGATCGACGTGCTCGATAACGACCCAAACCGTCACGCCCGGCTGTCCTGGCGTCAGGCCATCACGCATCAAGTGAGCCAGACCTGTGCAGCCTACTTCGATGAGCATCAGGCCGATTGGCAGCCGGAGCGCGCTCAAGGCTTGTACGCGTTTTGGCGGGACACGCTGCAGCACGACCATGGCATCGGCTTGTTGATGGGCTTGCCGCACATGGGCCGAGCAATCGACGCACTGCCAGCGACCGCGCAGGACGCCGAGCGCTGGGTGATCAAGCATCTGGGCCTGCCGCCGACGGTGTGGGTGGATTACCTGGAGTCGGTGCTGCTCACCGTCAACGGCTGGGCTTCCTGGTGTGCCTACCTGGGATGGCAGGCCGGGCTGGAGGGCCGCAAGGACTCGCACTTGCGCGAGCTGCTGGCCATTCGTCTGGCGTGGGGTGCGCTGCTGCTGGAATGCAAAGACGATGTTGCGACCCGGCAGGCGTTCGTCGCGCTTCAGCAGGCATGGAGCCAGGCACCACTTGTATTGAAGGATGCTGAACAAGCCTTGTTGATCGACGAGGCTTGGCAACTCGCCCTGGAGGTCGGCTATCAGCGCGACCTGACACTACGGCTGGCGTCGGCGAGTGTCTTGGGCCTCGCACCAGAACAGATCGAAGTACAAGCGGCTTTTTGTATTGATGTGCGCAGCGAGCCCTTGCGTCGTGCCGTGGAAGCCGTATGGCCAGGCGTGCAGACGCTGGGTTTCGCGGGCTTCTTCGGTTTGCCGGTGGCGTACACGCCGTTGGCGACGCAAGCCCGCCGACCGCAGTTGCCCGGTTTGCTGGCGCCGGCGATGGAGGTGACCGACTGCATCGTGAGCGCAGACTCGGCGCAGCGCGAAGCCGATGCGGCGCTGCAAAGCGCTACCACTCGTTCACGGCAGGCCCGGTTCGGCATGGCCGACCAGTGGCTCGCCGCCAGCCGTTGGCCGGGCGCTGCGTTCTCGTTTGTGGAGGCGACGGGATTGGGCTACCTCGGCAAGCTCGGGAATTGGCTGCTGCCCGGCAAGCAGGATCGCGCCAGAGACGACCTGGAAGGGCTGCCCACCCGTTACCGCACGATCTGCCGTCCCCAACTGGTCGGGCTTGAGCTTGAGGCCAAGATCGCATTAGCGGCGCGTGTGCTGCAGGCCATGGGTCTGGCGCAACACCTGGCACCTCTGGTGGTCCTTGTCGGGCATGGCAGCCAATCCGTCAACAACGCCCATGCGGCAGCACTGGACTGCGGCGCCTGCTGCGGGCAGACCGGTGAGGTCAATGCGCGCAGTCTGGCGCAGTTGCTCAACGAACCGACAGTCCGTCAAGGCCTGCAAGCAGGTGGGCTCGTCATCCCGGAATTCACGGTGTTCGTGGCCGCCCTGCACAACACCACCACTGATGAAATCGAGGGTTTTGATCTCGATCTGTTGCCGCAGGTGGCGCGCGCGCGCTGGGGGCGACTGCAAGCGGCGTTCGCACAAGCCTGTGATCAGGTGCGCCGGGAAAGAGCCCCCGGCCTTCAGCTGGATCCCCGTGCGCTGCACGACGACCTCTTGGTCCAGTTGCGTCGCCGTGCCAACGATGGGGCGCAAACCCGGCCGGAATGGGGGCTCGCGGGCAATGCCGCCTTTCTGATCGCCCCTCGGCACAGAAGCCGTGGTGTGATGCTGGGCGGGCGCAGCTTTCTGCACGATTACGACGCCAGCCAGGATGTTGACGGCAGCGTGCTGGAACTGCTGATGACTGCGCCGATGCTGGTCACGCACTGGATCAACTGGCAATACCACGCGTCGACCTGCGATCCGGTCCGGCTCGGAAGCGGCAACAAGGTGCTGCACAACGTGGTGGGTGGCAGCCTCGGTGTCTTCGAGGGCAATGGCGGTGATTTGCGGATCGGTCTTTCCCGCCAGTCCCTCCATGATGGCGAAGGCTGGGTGCATGAACCCTTGCGGCTGACTGTGGTGATCGATGCTGCGCAGGCGGCCATTGAAGCGATCATCGGCAAACATGCGGTCGTCAAACAATTGCTGGACAACGGCTGGCTCCACCTCTGGCGTTTCGAGCAATCCGGCTTCGAGCGCTATGAGCAAAGTGCCTGGACTTCGGTGCGACTGGAGTTCGCTTGATGTCGCCGCAGTCCCGCTACGCAGCCCGGAATGTGGTGCTGCTGACCCAGCACGGCAAGGTGCGAGTGATCGCGCCTGTGCTTGAGCCGGGCACGGTTGCGTCATCGAACTGGTCGCCGGTTTTGACGCCCACCAGCTTGGCACGTTCACTCGGGAGATACCACGCTCCGGCACACAGCTGGAGGCAACGAGACGCAAAGCACGAAAGGGTATGGAGCTGTCAGGCGCTTCACCAAGTCATCTGATCAGCAAGCTCTACGAGTGGACCAGCCTGGTGGTTACGACCAATCTGAACTTCGCCGATTTGGCCAGCGTATTTGGTGACCCGAATATGGCCACGTCGCTGCTCGACCGGCTCACCCACCACTGCCTCATCTTTGAAACCAGCAACGAGAGTTAACGCTTCAAGAACAGTCCACTCATACTCAAAAGGAATCCCGAACCAGAAAGAGAAATCCACAACCTTAAGCATAATAAACATTGAAAAGGAGTGGCTCACAACTCAATGGAAATCAACCAGTGCGGCCGTTCGAAGCAGATGAGTAGTTGGGGCGGCAAAATGCCCACTTAGCCGTTACGTCAATCGTAGGAACCGAAATGGCAAGTTTTCCAGCATGTCGTTTGCATTTCGAGGTTGCCATTAGCACTGCTGACACCTGGTCGCGATACTCAGGCGCATGGTCCCGGGAACTCTCCGATGGCGCATTAGTCAAACGTGTGATTACACAGGTGGCTCCTTCAGCCCGAGTGATGCCCGTCAGCGCATCGCCCTTGCTCGCAAGAGCGCCCGAACCGGCCTGATCTCCTGAAAGTCGGTGGCCGCGAGGCCGGAGATAACTGTCAGTTGCCATGCGCCACCCGGGCGATTTCCGCCGGGTTCGCTGCGCCAAGGTTCTTTCGTTTTACTGCAGCAATTGTCTGCGCCAGTCGCATCGTTACTACGGGCATCGCCGGTAGTGACGATGCGCGCAATGCCCCAGTCAGCCTGGACTTTCAGGTGGCTGGCGCAAGTGATGACTCCCAGTGACGGGCTCCCTGACCCGTCGTCAAGTCGGACCGCGCAATACGGTCTGTCCTCACGCCCGCTCCCAGCGGGCTCCGTGCAAAGCCGCGCCGAAGAGGCGCCCCTCCGAGCCCTGGGTCAATGGCTCAATTCGATGGACCGACTTCCAACAGGAAAGCACCATCGACGCCAAGAACGGGTGCAGCCGTGGCAAGTCACAGAAAACTCTGCACAAATCGGGAGTGGTGTCCCGAGTCCCTTGTAGATCCCGACACGCTCAGCGTTCGGGACGGACAGAAACACTAACCAGACCAGCAGGACACACCAGGCACGGCAGCAAATAGCAAACCAGCAAAAAATCAGGAGCAATCAGAGAACTGAACTATGAACTGAAGGAGCTTGTCCTCGCAACGCGACAACCAGCCAACTGTTACTGGCGTTGCCGTCGCACTGTCAGCATTGCTGACAGTGTGTCCCCTCGTGCCGGCAGTTCCCGAGCGTAGTCAATTCGCGGACGGGAATTCGGGCACATACATGGTCGGGGCCGCGTACACACAGCAGCCCGATCTTCTTTCGGCCAGCAAGACTTAGCTTCAGTTCGCTCATTAACGCCGGATTTGAGTTATCAGCGTAGAATGCCTCAATGCAGTGAGGAGGGGCACGGACCTCGCAAAAGTTCAGTGGCCGCTAGGCACACCCCCTTGGCCAAGGGGGTAAAAATGCCCTTAAACTGGCGTCCCTTGAGAGTCGATGTTTGGGCCTCCGATTAACCCGCGGATGCATCTGTGGGAGGGCGTCGGCGCGTGGCTGGGATGAGTTGGCGGTAAGGTTGGCGGTAACTATGGTGAATTTTCCGTTTTTAGCCCGGAACTGTGAATCTCACACTCCCGCCAGAACTAATTTTCGCCGCGTAGCGCGTCAGCCCAGCAATTCGGCGTCTCGTACAGCCGCACGCGTTCGAGGCGCAGGTCGCCCCCGTATTGCTTCATGTACTGCTGGTCCAACAGCACGAATGCCGTTTGCGCCAGATGTTCGGCGGTCGGCGGTGCATCAAACAGCACGGTTTTGTGGCCGGGCAGGCCGGCGAGGAAGGCAACAACCACATCATCCCGTTTCCAGGTGAGGAAGGCATGGTCCCAGGGATCCACCACGTGTTGCTGCGCAATCGCCTTGACCGCGGAAAAATCCATCACCATGCCTTCGTCGGCGGCGCCCGCAGTGGCGACGACCGGGCCGCTCAGCGTGATTTCAATGGCATAGCGGTGCCCGTGCAGGTGACGGCACTGGCTGCTGTGGTTGGGGATGCGGTGGCCGGCGTCGAATTCCAGCCTGCGGGTGATGCGCATGGGGCGCCGATTATAACAAGCGTCCTTGTGTGTGGCCCGACGGCATCGCCCGACGCGTTATTTGCGCGGTTTGCGTTCCCGCTGTGCGGCGGCCTTCAGTTCGCGATACAGGCCGGGGCGCGATTTTTTCAGGTACTGCACCAGGGTAAAGTCGTCGCCCCGTACCTGGGGCAGCGGTATGCCTTCGACATGCACGATGCGCAGCAGCTCGCGCACCGGTTTCGGCATGCGGCGGCCCGATTCATAGCGGGAGCCACCGCTCTGGGTCACGCCGATCAGCGGCCAGAATTGTTGCTGGTTGAGGCCGCGGCGGCGGCGGATTTCGCGGGGATGGTCGGAATTTCCCAGGGATTTTGCGGCTTTTTTCAACGTGATTTCCTCCTGTGCTGGGAATATGAGTCCTGTTGTGCGCAATGGTTCCGGGCCGTTGCGAAAGCCGGGGCCGGGAAATCCGCAGTGAAACCTCGTTTTTCCCCTGAAAATCCAATAAAATACGCCCCTTTTTGGTTCATCCAGAGATTCAGCCACCATGGCGTTGATAGTCCAGAAATACGGCGGTACCTCGGTCGGCAGCCCCGAGCGCATCAAGAATGTCGCCAAACGCGTCGCGCGCTGGAAAGCGCAGGGGCATGACGTCGTCGTGGTCGTGTCCGCGATGTCCGGCGAAACCAACCGGCTGATCGCGCTGGCCAAGGAAATCCAGGCGCATCCCGATCCGCGCGAACTCGATGTAATGGTCTCGACCGGCGAGCAGGTGACGATTGCGCTGCTGTCGATGGCGTTGATCGAAATCGGCTTGCAGGCGCGCAGCTACACCGGTGGCCAGGTCAAGATCCTCACCGACAACGCCCATACCAAGGCGCGCATCGTCAGCATCGACGAGCACAACATGCGCGCCGACCTGAATGCGGGGCGCGTGGTGGTGGTCGCCGGCTTCCAGGGTATCGACGAGGCGGGCAACATCACGACGCTGGGCCGTGGCGGTTCGGATACCACGGGTGTCGCGCTGGCTGCGGCACTGAAGGCCGACGAGTGCCAGATTTATACCGATGTCGACGGGGTGTACACCACCGATCCGCGCATCGTGCCGGAGGCGCGGCGGCTGAAAACCATCACCTTCGAGGAAATGCTCGAAATGGCGAGCCTCGGTTCCAAGGTGTTGCAGATCCGTTCGGTCGAGTTTGCCGGCAAGTACAAAGTGCGTTTGCGCGTGCTCTCCAGCTTCGAAGATGAAGGTGAAGGCACGCTGATTACATTTGAGGAAGACAAGGACATGGAAAAAGCCGTTATTTCAGGCATCGCGTTCAACCGCGACGAAGCCAAAATCACCGTGCTCGGCGTGCCCGATCGTCCGGGCATCGCTTACCAGATCCTCGGACCGGTCGGCGACGCCAACATCGACGTCGACATGATCGTGCAGAACGTCGGACACGACGGCCTGACCGATTTTTCTTTCACGGTGCATCGCAACGATTACCAGAAAGCGCTGACTGTGTTGAAGCCGGTGGTCGCGCACACCAAGGCCCGCGGCATCCAGAGTGGTGACAAGATCGCCAAGGTCTCGGTGGTCGGCGTCGGCATGCGTTCCCACGCCGGCATCGCCAGCACCATGTTCCGCACACTGGCCGAGGAAGGCATCAATATCGAAATGATCTCGACCTCCGAGATCAAGGTGTCGGTGGTGATCGACGAGAAATACACCGAACTCGCGGTGCGCGTGCTGCACAAGGCCTTCGCGCTGGATCAGGCGCCCTGAGAGTGCAGGAAAGTGGAGGGGGCTGTGTTATCCTCGCCGCAATTTATTGATAGATGCGCAGCAGTAGAGTGGTCAAGGCGATAGCCGTCGTGCATTAGGCGCAAAGCGCCGAGACCACCGTAGAAGATAAGAAGGTGTATGAGTTACGAGTAAGTTGGCAGCAAAGATCCGGAGAGATGGCCGAGTGGTCGAAGGCGCGCCCCTGCTAAGGGCGTATAGGACAAAATCCTATCGAGGGTTCGAATCCCTCTCTCTCCGCCAAACACAACACGGGGCCGCAGGCCCCGTTTTTATTGGATGCAGGTGAAGATCGGGAACTTTCAGTTTCTCTTTGGCGCGGCCGGGAATACGCGCAGGCAGGGGATGTTTGCCAATGCTGTATCAGCATAACAAGGTTGAAAGCACATTTCCCTTTGCCAGAATTTTTTGATCCGGTCCCCGCGTATGGTCTGAAACGGGATCGTAATAAGCGCGTACTATTTCAGCCGTATTGCGCAGGACCTGGCCGCCATCCGGCAGCGTCTCGATGGATCCGAGTACGGTGTTGTACGCGTCTTTGACAGTTTCCCTGGACATTGGAATGGCCTCCGTAGAAATGTTCCGTGACTGGACGATCGACAAATTACCGCAATGCGCTGTCATCGGTAAGCCGCCTGCAGCAGTCTTCGCGGGACCCGGCAGTGTCCAGGCAATCGGGTAGTGGTTCAATATCATTGTTTTTAAACAAAAAATTCATTAGCGGTCGGTTTGTGATCGTGCCGGCAGATTTATGTACGCCCGGCGGCTACCGGTTATGATTGCAATCAGCCGGCCCCGTGCCGGTTTTACGTGTGTGGACGCTGCAGAAAAAAGAACGGCGCATCGCCATCCCCATAAAAAAACAGGAGGAGTTTCATGAATTGCAAACAATGCGCGGCATTACTGCTGCTCGCTGCAACGGCCGTACAGCCGGCCTACGCCCAAAGCGGCAAATACCCTGACCGTCCGGTCCGGCTGATCGTGCCGTTCCCGCCGGGAGGCACCGTGGACGTCACCGCGCGCCTGGTCGGCCCGATGGTGTCGGCGGCGATCGGGCAGCAGATTGTCATCGAGAACCGCGTCGGCGCCTCGGGCATCATCGGCACCGGCTTTGTTGCGCAGGCCAAACCCGACGGCTACACGCTCTTGATCAACACCACGCCGCTGGTGACCAACACGCTGATGTACAGCAAGGTGCCGTACAACGTATTGACTGACTTTGCGCCGATCTCGAATCTGGCGACAACGCCGTCTTTCGTCAGCGTCCATCCTTCCGTGCCGGCTCGCTCGGTGAAGGAACTGATTGCCCTCGCCAAATCGCGTCCCGGCGCATTGAACTACGGCGGCGCCGGCACCGGCACCAATCCGCATATCGCCGGAGAGTTGTTCAACTTCCTGGCCAAAACCGAAATTGCGGTGGTGCAGTACAAGGGCGGCGGTCCCGCGCTGGTGGCGGCGCTGAGTGGCGAGGTCGGAGTGTCGTTCTCGGGCGTTGCAGGGGCTACCGGTTTTGTAAAATCCGGTCGTCTGCGCGCGCTCGGTGTGACGAGTCTGAAACCGGTAGCCGCGCTTCCCGGCGTGCCGCCGATCGCGGATGTCCTGCCCGGTTACGAGTTCAGCGCGTGGTTCGCGCTCGTTGCGCCGAAAGGCACACCGCGCGACATCATCAACGTGCTGAACCAGCATTTCGTCAAGGCGGTGGGCTCAGCTGAACTGGCGCGCCGTTTTGAGGAAGAGGGCATTGATGCCATCGGTAGCACGCCCGAGCAGCTCGGTACGTTTCTCGAAAACGACCTGAAAAAATTCGAGCGCGTGATCAAGGAACGCAAGATGAAGGCGGATTGATCGGTTAAAGAGTTAACCACGGATTGCGGCTTGCATTCGGGCTACGGATCTTCAGGTCATGCCGGATCCCGGCCTGCATTGGATTGATACCAATCCGATGATGCGTCAGCGGATTTCAAATTTCCAGGCGTGCTCGATAATGGTTTCGAGATCGGCGTGCTGAGGTTTCCATCCCAGTTGTTTCTTTGCCAACCGCGAGTCCGCCACAAGTCGGGCGGGGTCGCCTTCGCGGCGCGGGGCATTAACAACAGTGATGTTGCGTCCAGTCACTGTGCGGGCAGCATCAATCACCGCCTGGACTGAAAACCCGTTGCCATTACCAAGATTGTAAGGCTGGCTGGGCCCACCCTTGATGAGGCTTTGCAGCGCCAGCCAGTGCGCCTCGCAGAGATCGCTGACGTGGATGTAATCGCGGATGCAGGTACCGTCGGGGGTGTCATAGTCGCGGCCAAACACCGCGATATCGGGTCTGCGGCCCGAGGCGGCCTGCAGTACCAGCGGGATCAGGTGGGTTTCGGGGTTATGGCGTTCGCCAAGATCGCCTTCCGGGTCAGCGCCGGCGGCATTGAAATAACGCAGGCACACCGATTTCAGCCGGTAGGCCCGGGCGTAGTCGGCCAGCACCTGTTCCACCACGAGCTTGGTCCGGCCGTAGGGGTTGATGGGGTTCTGCGGGTGCTCCTCGTCGATCGGTGTGTACTGCGGTTCGCCAAAGGTGGCCGCGGTCGACGAGAAAATGAACTTGTCGACGCCGAAGATCTGCATGGTGTCGAGCAGATTCAGGGTGTTGATCACGTTGTTTTGGTAATACCGGGCGGGGTGTTGCACCGATTCGCCGACCTGAATGAAAGAGGCGAAATGCATCACCGCATCAAAACGCCGGTCAGCAAAAAGCTGGTTGAGAAGGGCAGAGTCAGCCAGATCACCATGCACGAAATCCCCATAGAGTACCGCGTCGCGGTAACCGCCCGACAGGTTATCTAGCGTAGTGACCTCACAACCGAGCCGGTCGAGCCGTTTGATCATATGGGAGCCGATATAGCCGGCGCCGCCGACCACCAGAATTTTCAGCATCACACGATTCCCGGTAATTTGCAGAAGGCAAGTGAGGTCAAGACGTGCGCGGTTTTCATGAGCTTTGGTTTGATGGGTGTTGCTTGAGCCAGATCATCGACAGCACACCCGAGCAGCTGGCCACATTCCGCTACAGTGAGCTGAAGAAAATCGCACACATGATCAAGGAACTCAAGATGAAAGCCGATTTGGGCGCAGCGGGTATTACTGTTTGTTTTTCAGCCAGCTGACCGGCAGCATTACGGCGTCGCCGTCGCCCATGCCTTCGCGCGCGACACCGTCGAAACATTCCAGTGCGCGGGCCGCCACCGGGAGTTCGTAGCCGAGCGTCCGCGCTTCCTCGATCATGGTCGCGAGATCCTTGCGGATCGAATCGATATTGAAAGTGACATTGGCCGGGACTTTTCCGTTTAGGGCCTCCGCGATCATCGGGCCGCGGGTTTTCAGCATGTTGGGGCCGCCGGAAGTATCGGCAAAGATGTCGACCAGGCGTGCCGGGTCGAGTCCCAACGGCTGACACAGTGCCAGCGCTTCGCCGAAGGCCTGCCAATAGACCAGCAGCGGTAAATTGATGGCCAGCTTCAGACTGGCCCCGGCGCCGACCGGACCGACGTGCTCGATGCGGCGGCACAGTTGTTCCAGTATTGGCCGGACGCGGGCGAGGTCAGCCGCGTCGCCGCCGACAAAACCCAGCAGCTTGCCGTCCCGCGCCGGACCGGTGGTGCCGCCGACCGGACAATCAATCATCGCAGCGCCTTTGGTCTGGATGCGAGCGGCGAGTGCGCGCTCGGTGTCCGGACGCACTGTGCTCATTTCGACAAACAGTTTTCCTGCAATGGCAGCGGAGAGCAGTCCATCCGGTCCATCGTAGGCGGCAGTGATGGCGTTCGCATCAGTCAGGATCGACAGGATGACATCGACGGAGGCGGCCAGTTGCGCCGGGGTCGCAGCGACAACGGCGCCGTGTTGCACCAGTACCTGCGCCTTGGCCGGGGTGCGGTTCCAGACCGTGACCTGATGGCCGTGTTTGAGCAGCCGTTCCGCGATGGCCGCGCCCATCCTGCCGATGCCTGCAACGCCTACTTTCATGGAAATGCTCCGTTCCGGTTAAGGCCTGCATGTAGGGCCTGTTAATAAACATTTCGTGAGATGCGTTGTGGCCAAAATCATCAGTGGCAAGGCACTTGCCGCGGCCCATATCAAGTATATGGGCAAGGCGAGTAACGCAGCCAGTGGCGAT
>CAMCYP010000031.1 GCA_945885345.1 Bordetella parapertussis
CCGTGTTTGGTCGCGGTAAAGACGATGGACTGCGCCTGGCATTCGTCCGAACGCAGCACATGGTCGAGCAGACGATGCTTGTGACTGCCGTCATCGACGTAATGCAGACGCTGCAGGATGTTATCGTGCTGCGCCTTGGGTGCGGACACTGCGATCAGCTTCGGATCACGCAGCAGTTCGCGGCCCAGTTTGGCGATATTGCCGTCGAGTGTGGCCGAAAACAGCATGGTCTGGCGATTGCCCGGGGTTTTCGCGGCAATGCGCTTGACCGGCTCAATGAAACCCATGTCGAGCATGCGATCGGCTTCATCAAGGATCAGCAGTTCCAGGCGCGAAAAATCCACCTTGCCCTGGTCGATGAAATCGATCAGGCGGCCGGGCGTTGCCACCAGCACGTCGAGCGATTGCTCGAGCAGGCGACGCTGTTTCGGGTACGGCATGCCGCCCAGGATGGTGCCGGTGCGCATGTGGCGCAGAAACTTGCAGTATTTATCGACGGCATCGGTCACCTGCACCGCGAGTTCGCGGGTCGGCGTCAGCACCAGTACGCGCGGACCGCGGCCATTTTTGACCGGCGCCAATGCCAGGCGCTGCAGAGCGGGCAGCACAAAGGCTGCGGTTTTGCCGGTGCCGGTGGGGGCGGAGACCATCAGGTCAAAGCCGGTCAGCGCGGCCGGGATTGCCTGTGCCTGCACGGGCGTCGGTTCGGTATAACCCGCGGCGGCCAGAGCCTGCACGAGGGCGGGATTCAGATTCAATGAAGCAAAAGACATGAGTGTACTTTCAATAAGCAGAACAGCTGAAAAACGACACCCTCAGTCACAGGACAATAAGTTCTGTGGCCGAAAATGCTTTTTCAGCTATAAAAACAAAACGCGCAGGAAATGCCACTGCTGCTCAGGCGAGCCTGCGACTGAATGAAACAAGTCGCGGCTGCGGCCACCGGCGCACGGGTATCGTCGCTAACCGTGGCGGAAGCAGCTATTCAGAGAAGGGAGCTGAAAACGAAGGGGTCAGGGACAGATGCATCTTGCAACGCACAACGACTGAAACGTCATTACAAGGTGCCGGCACTATACCTGCAAGTGCCGGAAATAGCGAGGTTTTTTGCTATCCACCAGAGTAAAAGCTCCCTTCCCGCCAGCCATCATCGCTGGGAAAAGCCAAAAAATTCAAGGTAATAGCGTAGGGCACATGCTACAATCCGCCCCTTTTTTCAAGGCCCCATCCCGTGTCCGCCACCGAGCAACGCCCGCTACGCAACATCGCCATCATCGCCCACGTCGATCACGGCAAAACCACCCTCGTCGACAAGCTGCTGCGTCAGTCCGGCACCTTCGCTGCGCACGAGCAGATTGCCGAACGCGTGATGGATTCAAACGACCTCGAACGCGAGCGCGGCATCACCATTCTTGCCAAGAACTGCGCGGTCACCTGGAAAGACACGCTGATCAATATCGTCGACACCCCCGGCCATGCCGATTTCGGTGGCGAAGTCGAACGCGTGCTGTCGATGGTCGACGGCGTGCTGCTGCTGGTCGATGCCGTCGAAGGCCCGATGCCGCAGACGCGTTTCGTCACCCGCAAGGCACTCGCGCTTGGCCTCAAACCAATCGTGGTGGTCAACAAGGTCGACCGCCCCGGTGCGCGCGCCGACTGGGTAGTCAACCAGACCTTCGACCTGTTCGACAAACTCGGCGCCACCGAAGAACAACTCGATTTCCCGGTGGTTTATGCCTCGGCGCTGAACGGTTATGCCGGTAATGACCCGGAAGTGCGCGAAGGCACACTCGATCCGCTGTTCGAAGCCATCCTCAAATATGTACCGATGCGCGAAGATGACCCCAACGGTCCGCTGCAACTGCAGATCTGCTCGCTCGATTACTCCAGCTATGTCGGCCGCATCGGCATCGGTCGCGTCAACCGCGGCCGCATCCGCCCCGGCCAGCAGGTCGCCGTACTCAAAGGCCCCGGATCGACCCCGGTGATGGCCAAGGTCAATCAGGTACTCGGTTTCCGCGGCCTCGAACGCGTGCAGATCACTGAAGCCCAGGCCGGCGACATCGTGCTGATCAACGGCATCGACGAAGTCGGCATCGGCGTCACGCTGGCCGATCCCGCCAATCTTGATGCCCTGCCGATGCTGAAGGTCGATGAGCCGACGCTGACCATGAATTTCCAGGTCAATACCTCCCCGCTCGCCGGCCGCGAAGGCAAATTCGTCACCAGCCGCCAGTTGCGCGAACGCCTGCAGCGCGAAATCATGAGCAATGTCGCCCTCAAGGTCGTTGAAACCGCCGACGCCGATGTGTTCGAAGTCTCGGGTCGCGGCGAACTGCACCTAACCATCCTGCTCGAAAACATGCGCCGCGAAGGCTACGAGCTCGCGGTGTCGCGTCCCCGCGTGGTGATCCGCGAAGTCAACGGTGAAAAGCAGGAGCCGTACGAAATGCTCACTGTTGATGTTGACGAATCCAACCAGGGCGCGGTGATGGAAGCACTGGGTACGCGCCGCGGCGACCTGCAGGACATGCAACCGGACGGCAAAGGGCGCGTGCGTCTCGACTACCGCATTCCGGCGCGCGGCCTGATCGGTTTCCAGTCCGACTTCATGACCATGACGCGCGGCACCGGCATCATGAGCCACGTATTCGATGACTACGGCCCGATGAAACCCGACATGGAAGAACGTCGCAACGGCGTGCTGATCTCCGCCGAAGACGGCACCGCGGTCGCCTATGCATTGTGGAAACTGCAGGAGCGCGGACGCATGTTCGTCAGCCCGGGCGACCCGCTCTACACCGGCATTGTC
Organism: Bordetella parapertussis; assembly: GCA_945885345.1. Classification (GTDB taxonomy): domain Bacteria; phylum Pseudomonadota; class Gammaproteobacteria; order Burkholderiales; family SG8-41. The sequence continues at coordinate 2,813 of CAMCYP010000031.1, forward strand.
ATCGGCATTCACAGCCGTGACAACGACCTCGTCGTCAATCCGATCAAGGGCAAGCAGTTGACCAACGTGCGCGCCTCCGGCACCGACGAAGCCGTGCGCCTGGTGCCGCCGTTGCAGGTCACGCTGGAATCGGCGATTGAATTCATCGCCGATGATGAACTGGTCGAAATCACGCCGAAATCGATCCGCATCCGCAAGCGCTACCTGAACGAACACGACCGCAAGAAAGCGAGCCGGACCGAACAGGCGACCGCCGCCTGAAGCCATGAGCAGTCCGGCGCCGGCAGACGACACGCCGTACCGCCTGCTCGGCGGCGACACGGGGGTTCGGCATCTCGTCGACCGTTTTTACGATCTGATGGACGAGGTGCCGGAATACCACGGCATCCGCAAGCTGCACCCGCAGGATCTCGCCGGCTCCCGCGAAAAACTCTACCTCTTTCTCTCGGGCTGGCTCGGCGGCCCGCCACTGTATGTCGAAAAGCACGGCCACCCGATGCTGCGTGCACGACACCTGCCGTTCGCCATCGGCATCGCCGAGCGCGATGCCTGGCTGGCATGCATGCTCCAGGCCATGGAGGACACCGGCGTTGATGAATCCCTGCGCGCAGCCCTGCTGAAAGCCTTTTTCGGCACCGCCGACTGGATGCGCAACCGCCAGGAACCCGCCCCGCCGGCAAGCTGAAATCCACCGATTGCGGAGGGCCCCTTGCCGGATATACAAGCGCCGGCAAGTTCCATAAAATGGGCCACCATCTACAAAAATCAATCGGAGGGGATCATGTTGAAAAAAACACGGAAAAATCGGAAGTTGCTGGTCCTGGGCATGGTTGCGAGCGTCGCTGCCACATTACCCGGACTCAGCTCAGCGCAGGAAGCCTGGCCGACACGGGCCATACGCATCATCAACCCGTTCCCCGCCGGTGGTGGCACTGATGCTTTTGCACGACCGCTGGCGGCTGTAATGCCCAAAGACCTCGGTCAGCAGGTGCTGATCGAAAATCTTGGCGGCGCCGGTGGCACGCTGGGCGCCAGCGTGGCAGCCCGCGCACCAGGCAACGGCTATACCTGGTTCATGGGCGCGGTGCACCACACCATCGCTGAAACGCTGTACACCAAGTTGAGCTACAGCCTGGTCAACGACTTCGTCCCGGTAACCCTTGCCGCCTCGGTGCCCAGCGCCGTTGTCGTGCACCCGTCGATACCTGCCAAGACCATCAAGGAACTGATCGCGCTCGACAAGCGCTCACCCGGCCAGATCAATTATGGCTCCGCCGGTTACGGCACCACGCATCACATGAACGGCGAACTGTTCAACCTGATCACCGGCACCAAGCTGGTTCACGTGCCGTTCAAGGGTGCGGGCCCGCTGACCCCGGCACTGCTCTCCGGCGAGGTCGCAATGGCCTTTGACGGCATGGGCACTGCGGCACCGAACATCAAGGTCGGCCGCCTGCGCGCGCTTGCCGTCACCACGGCGAAACGTTCGGAACTGTTGCCCGAAATCCCCACGCTGCAGGAGTCCGGCGTCAACATGGACGTCACCACCTGGTATGCGCTGTGGGGCATCAAGGGTACGCCACAGCCGATCATCAACCGCATGTACCAGTCCGTGTCCAAGTCGCTGCAACTACCCGAGGTCAAGAGGGTGTGGGCAAGCCTCGGCGCGACAGCGGGAGGACAGCCTCCGGCCGAGTTCGACAAATTCGTCAAACAGGAAATTGAAACCTGGGGCAAGGTTGTCAAAGCATCCGGTGCCAAAATCGACTGATACAGCCTCCGTCCCGGTGGCGGGCAGCATGATCGCCCGCCTCTGGCGCGGACTAGCCCAGCGCGGCCGCACGCTGCGCGAACGCCGCATCCAGCAATGGCTCGCGCAGGCGGCCGAAACCCTGCGTTCCGAACTTGGCGAAGCCTCGGGTGCCGCACTGGCACGACGCATACTCGAACGCTACGCAGCGTTGCCGCCTCAGGGCAAACTCGATTTCCTGCTTGAACTCGCCACGCGGTTCTCCGTCGATGGCACGCGCCTCGAAGCCGCGATCCGCCATTACTCTGCGCATCCCGGACCGGCGTCCGCGCGGCAACTGCATGCTGCAGCCGAATCCCGCCGCCAGGAAGTGTTGCGCCGGCTCAATTTCGCGCCCAGCGGCACGGCCGGTCTGCTGCACATGCGCGAAGACGTACTGGAACTGCTGCACGAATACCCCGTCCTCGGCGACGTCGATGCCGATTTCGAACACCTGTTCCACTCCTGGTTCAACCGCGGTTTCCTGCAACTGCGCCCGATCGACTGGCATACGCCGGCGGTGGTGCTGGAAAAAATCATCCGCTATGAAGCCGTGCATGAAATTTCCGGCTGGAGCGACCTCAGGCGGCGCCTTGATCCGCCGGACCGCAAGTGTTTCGCGTTTTTCCACCCCACGCTGGCCGATGATCCGCTGATTTTTGTCGAAGTCGCGCTGACCGTGGACATACCGGATGCGATCGCCCCGCTGCTCGCTGACGGACGCCCGCCGCTGGATATCAAGGCGGCGCGCACCGCCGTGTTTTATTCGATCTCGAACTGCCAGAAGGCGCTGAAAGGCGTTTCCTTCGGCAACTTCCTGATCAAGCAGGTCGCCGCTGACCTGAAACGCAATTTCCCGCAACTGCGCAACTTCGTCACGCTGTCACCGGTACCGGGATTTGTATCCTGGCTGAAAACCACGCAGCCGGGCGCTCCGGAGCTGCAGCAAATCCTGCAGACCGGATGGCATGCCGATCCGGCAGCTGCAGCCGAAATGCGCCCGCAACTCCAGGGGCTGCTCGCCACCTATCTGTTCGAGGCCAAAAACGCCGCGGGCCGGCCGGCAGATCCGGTCGCGCGCTTTCACCTCGGCAACGGTGCCTGCATCGAACATGTGCGCTGGCTGGGGGACGTCTCGGAGAAAGGGCTGCACAGCGGCGCCGGCTTCATGGTCAACTACCTCTACGACCTCGACCACATCGAAGCCAACCACGAAGCGCACATCAACCACGGCACCATTTTCGCATCGCGTCAGGTGCGCGCGCTCCGTCCGGAAAAAAACCGCGGCTGATCAGCCGCAGTATTACTACATTCTGATTAACGTTTGTCGCCGAGCAGCGTGTGGCGGCATTTGCGCGCGCCGCAATGGCAGGGATGGTCGCGTTTCTGTTTCGCCGTGTGCCGTTCTTCCAGCAGCAGGTTGTAGTCGTAGGACAACTCCTGGCCCGGCTTGATGGAACGAATGGCGTCGATGAATATCCGGCCCTCTTCCTCGTTGGCCTCGCAGTTCGGCGCGCAGGAATGATTGATCCAACGTGCCGGTCCACCGCGTTTCGTGGCATCAATCACCACCTTGTCGGTGGCCGCAAACAACATGGTGTGTGAAGAGCCGTCATGCAGGTCGCCATAACGACGATCCGCTTCGGCATGCGACATGCGCACACCGGTGTATTCGAGGATGCGCGCGCCTTTGACAATCGCGGTCACCGCGAATACGCCGCGGCCGTGGATCGGCGAATTGCGTACTGCGACGCGCGGCGCTTTCGGCTTGGCAGCTTTTTTCGCCGCCTTTTTGACAGCGCCGACTTTTGTTTTTAACTCATTGTTTTTAAAAGATTTTTTAACGGATTTACGGGTGCTGCCCGGGGTCTTCGTTTTTTGAGTCATCGCTTGCGAGGGGCCTGTGTGGTGATTTCGGGTTGCAAAAAGGTGAAGTCGCAGCCCTCATCGGCCTGCGTGATCTGGTCCATGAACAACTTGCGGTAACCACGGCTGTCATCCTTCCGCGCTGCCGGCGCCTTCCAGCGTTTGCGTCGCGCGGCGAGTTCAGTGTCGCTGACCAGCAGTTCGAGTTTGCGTGCCGGCACGTCGAGCCGGATGCGATCGCCGTTCTGCACCAGCCCCAGCGTGCCGCCCATTGCAGACTCAGGGGTTACATGCAGCACGATCGCACCGAACGCAGTGCCGCTCATGCGTGCATCGGAAATCCGCACCATGTCCTTGACACCTTTGGCGGCAAGTTTTTTCGGGATTGGCAGATAGCCTGCTTCCGGCATGCCCGGCGCGCCTTTGGGTCCGGCATTTTTCAGCACCAGGATGTCATCGGCGTTCACATCGAGTTTGGGATCATCGACGCGGTTCGCCATATCTTCCAGTGATTCAAACACCACCGCGCGGCCTTCATGGCGCACGAGTTTCGGATCCATCGCCGCCTGCTTGATGATGGCACCACCGGGCGCCAGATTGCCGCGCAGCACCGCGATGCTGCCACCGGCGAACACCGGATCCTTGAACGGGCGCACCACGTTCTGCTGCCATGCCGGGGGCGCCGCCTTTAGATTGTCACCCAGCGTTTTACCAGTAACGGTCAGCGCTTTCAGATTGAGTTGATGCTTGATCTCGCGCAGGATCACCGCGAGGCCGCCAGCCTTGTCGAGATCTTCCATATAGCCCTGCCCGGTCGGCTTCAGATCGACCAGCACCGGTGTATCGCGACCCATTTTATCGAAGGCATCGAGATCGAGCCTGATGCCCAGCCGCCCCGCCATTGCCGCCAGATGCACAATGGCATTGGTCGAGCCGCCGACGGCGAACAAAATGCGCAATGCGTTTTCGAAAGCCTCGACGGTCATGATTTTTGACGGCTTCAGGCCCTCTTTTGCCAGCGCCACCGCGCGTGCGCCGCTGGCCTCGGCCTGGCGCAGACGCTCGGCCATTACCGCCGGCACGCAGGATCCGCCCGGCAGCATCATGCCCAGTGCCTCGGTGCACAGCGCCATCGTGCTCGCGGTACCCATCACCATGCAGGTGCCCGCGGACGGCGCCAGTTTGTTGTTCACTTCACCGATTTCCTGCTCGGAAATCTCACCGGCGCGGAACTTGCCCCAGAACCGCCGGCAGTCGGTGCAGGCGCCCAGGCGTTCACCTTTGTGGTCACCGGTGATCATCGGTCCCGTCACCAGCATGATCGACGGCACATCGGCACTGGCTGCGCCCATCAGCAGCGCCGGTACGGTTTTGTCGCAACCACCGATCAGCACCACCGAATCCACCGGCTGCGCGCGGATCATTTCCTCCGTATCAACCGCCATCAGGTTGCGCAAATACATGCTGGTCGGATACGCAAACGATTCATGCAGCGTAATCACCGGGAATTCCACCGGCAGTCCGCCGGCGAGCATCACGCCGCGCTTCACCGCCTCGATCAGCTCCGGCACATTGCGATGGCAGGCATTGAATCCACTGAAGGTGTTGGTGATGCCGACAATGGGCCGGTCCAGCGCGTCATCGGTATACCCCATCGCCTTGACGAAGGCCTTGCGCAGGAACAGCGAAAAACCCTCGTCGCCGTAAGCGGTGAGGCCCTTGCGCATGCCGGTTTTTCGGGCGGCGCTTTTAGGTTTCTTTTCAGCCATTGAAGGGTTGATCAATCAGGAGTGAAAATCAGGAACGCACGATAGCTGAAGGGCCTGACCGAGGCAAGGCGCACCTCGTTCATCCATCATCGGGCCATGCCTGTGCTAGCATCATTTTCACCGCCGGAACCGGGACACCCGTACCGAATGGAAACTACGCCCATCACACCGCAGGCACCGTGGACCCCCGAACGGATTCAGGAACAGAACCGCCACTTCTACGAAATCTACACCCGGGATGCCGCCGCGATCCGTGCCCGCCACGCCGCGCAGACCGTTGCCGAAGCCGACGCTTTGCGTCGCAAATACCAGCAGCCGGTGTTCGGTGAAATTCCCACCTGGTCATTGTTCGAGATGATGGCGCGGGTCATCGACACCGCCGATGACCGCCTGTATTGCACCAGCCAGGAAATCCACATGCTGCAGGTCATCGAAGCCATGGTCGCCGACGGCATGGCCAGCGAGGAATTCGTGCTGGCGGCTCTGGTGCATGACCTGGGCAAGGTCTGCATGCTCAAAGGCGAGCCCGCTGAAAACGTGACTTACAAAAACAGCCTGCTGGCTACGGGCGCACCCGGTGCAGGCCTCGACCAGTGCACCCTGCAATGGAGTTGCGACGATCTCGCCTGGTCACGGCTCAAAAACCATCTACCGCCGGCCGTGGCCTGGCTGGTGCGTTACCACGGCATCACACCCACAGTCTGTGAACCCTACATGAATGAGCGGGACCGCGATTACACCGAACGCTATCTCACACCGTTCCGCGTTTACGACCTGCAGAGCAAATCGCCATTCCGCCGGCCAAGCCACCGGCTGGAAGATTTCCGGCCCCTCATCGACAAATACCTGCCGCCGCTCATCGTGTTCTGAGGCAGGCAGGACAAAACGGCTAAACGCCGCGAAACACCGGCGGCCGTTTTTCGATAAAGGCGCGCAGTGCCTCCTTGGTATCTTCCGTCCCGCGCAATTTGTTGTTCATGTTGTTCTGCATTTCCAGATGCTGCTCCACACCCTGGTCGAATGCGCGGCGCAAAGCGACCTTGGTCATGCGCACCGCCAGCGGCGCCTTGCTGTTGATTTTCTTGGCCAGCGCCAACGCTTCTTCCATCAGTTTTTCGTGCGGCACCACCTTGTTGACCAGCCCCCAGGCTTTCGCCTGCGCGGCATCGAAGGGTTCGCCAAGCAGACAGATTTCGGCGGCCACGGCATGGCCCACCAGCCGCGGCAGGTACCAGCTTGAGGTTTCCCCCATCAGCCCGCGCTCGACAAAATTAGCACCGAAGTTGGCCTGCTCGCTGGCAATACGGAAATCGGCGGCAAACGCCATGTTGCAGCCCGCGCCACGCGTCACACCGTTGACTGCGGCGATCACCGGCTTGGTGATTTCGCTGAATGCAATGGCGTAGTAATACTTGGGCTCGAACAGTGGCTGCGGTGCGGTGCCCCCGCCGCCGGCTTTTTCGGCTTCGGCGCGCGCCTTGAGGTCGGCACCGGAACAGAAACCGCGGCCGTTGCCGGTGACGATGATGGTCCACACCTCGGGGTCGGCTTCCGCAGCACGCATGACTTCCTCGAACTCGCGGCGCAGCACATTGTCGATGGCGTTGAGCCGCTCCGGGCGATTGAGCGTCAATATGCCCGTGTGGTTGCGAATTTCCCACTGGATGGTCTGGTACATGGCAGCGCCTCTCTTCCGTACGTCGTAAAGTGCCGGCACCTTACCGGCGACCAGCGGCTCACGCAACCCGGCGTACAATGCGGACAATGCAGTTGGGTTCACAACCCCCGCAACCGGGCGCATACTTGGCGACCGACTCAACCCGCAGCATGAAAGGCCAGCAAGCAATGAACGAAGCAGTCACCGGCGCCGCAATAGGCACCCCCGCCGAACAGGAAATCAGCCGCGATACCCTCATCGAGAAATACGCCAAGGGCAAGGAAACCAGCATCACCGAGGTACGCCGCCGCGTGGCGCGCGCACTGGCCCAGGCCGAAGCCGAGGATCAGCGCGCCGTCTGGGAAAAACGCTTTCTGCAGGCACAGGAAGACGGCTTCATCCCCGCAGGCCGCATCAACTCCGCCGCTGGCGTGCAACTGGCGGCAACGCTGATCAATTGTTTTGTGCAGCCGGTCGGCGATTCGATCTCCGAAACCGTGGACGGCCGCCCCGGCATCTACATCGCGCTGCAGGAAGCCGCTGAAACCATGCGTCGCGGCGGCGGTGTCGGTTATGACTTTTCGTCGATCCGGCCCAAGGGCGCTGCGGTCAAGGGTACACAGTCCAATGCCAGCGGCCCGGTCTCATACATGCGCGTGTTTGACCGCTCCTGCGAAACCGTGGAATCCGCCGGCTCGCGCCGCGGCGCGCAGATGGGGGTGCTGCGCTGCGACCACCCGGACATCGAGGATTTCATCCACGCCAAGGACAAGGGCGACCTCAGCAACTTCAATATTTCCGTCGGCGTCACCGACGTGTTCATGGAAGCCGTTGAGCAGGACAAGGAAGTGGAACTCGCCCACCGCTCCAGACCCAATGCCAAGCAGATGGCCGCCGGCTCGTACCAGCGCGAGGACGGCCTGTGGGTCTACCGCAAGGTGCCGGCACGTGACCTGTGGGAACAGATCATGCGCTCGACCTACGACCATGCCGAGCCGGGCATCCTGTTCATCGACCGCATGAACCGCGACAACAATCTCAATTACTGCGAAACCATCGAGGCCACCAACCCCTGCGCCGAACAACCGCTGCCGCCGTACGGCTGCTGCTGCCTGGGTTCGATCGACCTGACCAAATTCGTCAAGCAACCCTTTGCTGAAAACGCCAGCTTTGATTACGAACACTTCGGCCGCGTAGTCGCTGTGGCGACGCGCATGCTCGACAACGTGCTCGACGTCACTGCCTGGCCGCTGAAACAGCAGCATGAAGAGGCCATGAACAAACGCCGCACCGGCCTCGGCTTCACCGGACTGGGTGATGCACTGATCATGCTGCGCCTGCGTTACGACACGCCGGAGGCGCGGCAGATGGCGGCGAAAATTTCGGAGGCCATGCGCGACCATGCCTATCGCGCATCCAGCGAGATCGCCCGCGAAAAGGGTCATTTCCCGATGTTCAATGCGGATCTGTACCTGAGCGGCAGCAGTTTCGCCGCACGCCTGCCGGAAGACATCAAGCAACTGATCCGCAAACAGGGCATCCGCAACAGCCACCTGCTGTCGATCGCACCCACCGGCACCATCAGCCTGTCTTTTGCAGACAACGCGTCGAACGGCATCGAGCCGCCGTTTTCCTGGACCTACACCCGCAAAAAACGCATGCCCGACAACACCATGCGCGAATTCGCCGTCGAGGATCACGCCTGGCGGCGCTACAAGGCGCAAGGCGGCAACACCGATAATCTGCCGCCGTGGTTTGTCACCGCACTGGAAATATCGGCGCGCTCGCACGAAGAAATGGTTGCGGCCGTCGCGCCCTTCGTCGACACCAGCATTTCCAAAACCGTGAACGTGCCGGAAGATTATCCGTACGGCGACTTCCAGGATCTGTATTTCCGCGCCTGGAAATCCGGTCTCAAGGGTCTTGCCACTTACCGCCCCAACAACATCCTCGGCTCAGTGCTGTCGGTCGAACCCTCGGGCAAGGAAAAAGCACCGCAGGATTTCCGCAGCGATGACGTCAACCGCCGCATCCTGATCCAGAACCTGCCCGCCCCCGTGCTGTCCAGCCTGCGCTGGCCGGGCCGTCCGGCGATGAGCGCCGGCAATCCGGCATGGACCTACATGATTGAACATCCGCATGGTGCCTTCGCCGTGTTCGTCGGCCATGTCGAGAACAACACCAAACAAGCCTTTGAAGTCTGGGTCAACGGCAGCGAACAGCCGCGCGGCCTCGGCGCCGTCGCCAAAACGTTGTCGATGGACATGCGCGCCAGCGATCCGGGCTGGCTGCAGCTGAAACTCGACACCCTCGCCAAGGCCGGCGGTGACGAGCCCTTCGACATGGCCTTCCCGCCGCTGGGCGAAGTCAAACGCATGCCGTCAGTCGTCGCAGCCTTCGCGCAGGTTGTGCGCTGGCGCGTCGATCAATTGGGCGGACTCACACCACCCGGCGCACCGCTGTTCGGCCAGTCGCTGACACCCGTGTTCGACGCGATGTTCTCGTTGAAGGAACCCAAGACCGGTACCGACGGCACGATGTCGTGGACCGTCGACGTGCTGAACCCGCGCACCGGTGATGATTTCGTGCTCGGTCTCAAGGAAATCACGCTGCCCGGCGATGGCAGCAATGCCGGCATCACGCGGCCGTATTCGATGTGGCTGTCCGGCGAATATCCGCGCGCCCTCGACGGCCTGTGCAAAATCCTGTCGCTGGACATGCGCGTAATGGATCCGGCATGGATCGGCATGAAGCTGCAGAAGCTGCTCGAATTCCCCGAACCGCTGGGTGACTTCATGGCCTTCGTCCCGGGTGAACGCAAGCAGGCCACCTTCCCGTCGACCGTCGCCTATGTCGCGCGACTGATCCTGCATCGTTACACCATGCTCGGCATCCTCGACGCCAGCGGCGCGCCGCTGACGCAGATGGGTATCCTCGAAACGCCGGAACGCAGCACCGCGCCGCAGGTGATGAAAGGTCGCCGCTGTGATGAATGCGGCAACCACACGCTGATCCGCAAGGACGGCTGTGATTACTGCACGGCCTGCGGGTTTACCGGCGCCTGCGGCTGACGTTTCCAGTAATTCTCCCGCAGCCTCCCCGCAGTCCACATGCTTGGCTCACTGCGCGCCGCCGCCGCGGCGCGTAGTAATATTCCCCGCTCATCCCGGAGGAAAGCAATGCCCAAAACCACACTCGGCAAACTGCCGCGCGACGCCATCCGCATGCTGGAACTGCCGCGCGTCGCACCCGAAATCCTTGAGGGGTTCCGCAATCTCGTTGACCTGACCGGCACGCTGTCCGACGCCTGCGATGAACTCGGCATCGTCGCGGTGATCCCCGGTTACGTACTGCCCCCGGTCAATACCGGCAAACGCATCGTCGGTCCGGCACTGACGGTACGCAACATCGCGCATGCCACGCAGATCCACAAGGCAGCCACTGACAAAACCAGCGGCCAAGGCGAAACCGAAGCACACAACCTAGCCGAACCCGGCGACGTACTGGTCATCGAAGGCGTAATGGGCTGCTCCAACATGGGCGGCCAGTCGGCGACCATTGCCAAACGCCAGGGGTTCATCGGTGCCATCGTCGACGCCACGGTGCGCGATCCCGAACAATACCGCGGCATGGACTGGCCGGTATGGTGCAAGGGTTTCACGCCGATCACCGGAAAATGGCGCATGCAGACCGTCGAAATCAACGGCACGGTGCAGATCTGCGGCATCCAGGTCAAGCCCGGCGACATCGCCTGCGCCGACGAAGCGGGTGTCGCCTTCATCCCGCGGGAAAAAGCCGCGCTGGTGCTGGAGGCTGCACGCAATATCGACGCCGGCGACAACAAACGCAAGGCCGACATCGATGCCGGCACCAGTGTTGCCGATTTGATTACCAAAAAATATAAATAACCCCGAACATTCCGCTACGAGGAACACCATGAGTGTAGCCACCAACCTGATTTTCATCATGTCCGACGAGCACAACAAGCGCGTGCTCGGCTGTGCCGACCATCCGATGATCAAGACGCCGAACCTTGATGCGCTGGCTGCCCGCGGCACGCGCTTCACTTCCGCCTATACCAACTGTCCGATCTGCGTGCCGGCGCGCGCCGCCTTTGCCACCGGGCGATATGTGCATGACATCCGTTACTGGGACAACGCCATCGCCTACGACGGCAAGATCCCGACCTGGGGCCATCGCCTGATGGAACAGGGTCACCATGTCGCCTCCATCGGCAAGCTGCATTACCTCGATTCGGATGCGAAGCGCAACGGTTTTGACGAGGAGATCCTGCCGCTGCACATCGTCAACGGCGTGGGTGACCTGCTGGGACTGATACGAGAGGAACTGCCGCGACGCCCGGGTTCCGCCAACCTTGGCCCAGAAGCCGGCAAGGGTGAATCCGAATACACCAAGTACGACCGCAGCATTGCCGCTGAAACCATCCAATGGCTGAAACAAAAAGCACCGACGCTGAAAGCCAAACCCTGGGCACTGTATGTCGGTTTCGTCTCGCCACACTTCCCGCTGATCGCGCCGCCGCAGTTCTATGACCTGTATCCGGAAGACGCGGTGCCTTGGCCCCTGATGTATGAAAAGGACGAGCGCCCGCAGCACCCCTTCACCGACGCGATGCGCAAATGCCTGTGTTACGACGACGCTTTTGATAAGGCTATGGTGCGACGCGCGATTGCCGCCTATTTCGGCCTGACCTCCTTCCTCGACGACAACGTCGGCCAGATCCTGCGCACGCTGGAGGAAACCGGGCTGATGAACAACACCCGCGTCGTGTATTCATCCGACCACGGTGACAACCTCGGCACCCGCGGCATGTGGGGCAAATCGACCATGTACGAGGAATCCGCGGGCATTCCGATGATCATGGCCGGCCCCGGCGTGCCCAAAGGCAGTTTCTGCGACACGCCGGTGACCCTGGCCGACGGTTTCCCGACTTTCATCCACGCGCTGGGCGCACAGGCACATCCCGATGATGCAAAACTCCCGGGCAATTCGCTGATCGACATTGCACAGGGTCTGGTGCCGCCGCGCACCATTCTCTCCGAATACCACGCTGCAGGCGCGGTCTGCGGCGCGTCGATGATCCGCCACGGCCAGTGGAAATACATCCATTACGCGACGCTGCCGCCGATGCTGTTCGATCTGAAGAATGATCCCCACGAACGCCGCGATCTCGGCCGCGACCCGGCGCATGCCGCTGTGATCGTCGAATGCGAAGCAGCACTGCGCAAGGTGGTCAACCCGGAAGCCGCCGACCAGCAGGCCAAGGCCGACCAGAAAGCAATGATCGCGAAATACGGCGGCGAAGATGCCATCCTCAAACGCGGCACCTTCCGCTATTCACCACCACCGGGATCCAAGGCTTCATACTATTAGCGCCGGTCAACAGGTACCAGGCATCAGGAGCAAAAAACAAAACAAAGAGGAGGAGATCATGCGTTACATGCTGCATCACGTCTTCATCGCCACACTGCTGGCCTTAACCGCCGCCACCGCCGGCGCGCAGGCCTACCCGAACAAACCGATCCGCTTTCTGGTGCCGAGTCCCGCCGGAGGTTCTCCGGACATCCTCGCGCGCATCGTCGGCACCCGCCTGTCAGAACAGATGAAACAGCAGGTGATCATCGACAACCGCGGCGGCGCCAGTGGCATCATCGGCGTGGAAATCGTCAAGAACGCGGCGCCCGACGGCTACACGCTGCTGCTGGCCACCTCGACCATATTCGCCTCGCTACCCGCTCTGAAAAGCAAACTGCCCTATGACGTCGATCGTGATTTCACGCACCTGTCGCGTATCGCCTGGGTGGCGAACGTGGCCACGGTCAACGTCGGACTCGGCGTCAATTCCGTCGCTGATCTGGTGAAACTGGCCAAAGCCAGGCCGGGCCAGCTCAACTTCGGTTCCGCGGGTAACGGCTCGCCGGCACACCTGGCCGGCGCCATGTTCAACGTGCTCGCCGGCGTGAAAACCACGCACATCCCCTACAAGGGCGCTGCACTGGCGCTGTCCGACATGATGGGCGGTCAGATCCAGTACCTGATCACCTCGCCACTGGTGGCGATACCGCAAGGCCGCGCCGGACGCATCAAGGTACTGGCGACCACCGGTGCACAGCGCGACCCGCTGCTGCCGGATCTGCCGACCATGGCCGAAACCGTGCCCGGCTACGAAATCGTGCAATGGTGGGGCGTCTCCGTAGCCAAAGCCACGCCGGCGGCAATCACCCAACGCCTGCACAAGGAACTGATGATCGCGCTCAACCTGCCGGAAGTAAGAGCGCAGATGAACAAGAACGGTGCCACCGCCAGTCCCGAGCAGCCAGCCGAGTTTGCCGCATTCATGAAATCAGAGCGTGCGCGCATCGCCAACGTCGGCAAGCAGGCCGGCATCACCCTCGACTGAGACGCCCCATGACGCAGCCCGCCAACCTGATCCTGTTCCAGTCCGACAACCACAACGGCCATCTCGCCGGCTGTTACGGACATCCGTTCGTGAAAACGCCGGTCATGGATCGTATCGCCGCTAGCGGCGTGCGTTTTGCCCATGCCTATTGCACCAGCCCGTTATGCTGTCCGTCGCGCTCCAGTCTCGCCACCGGACGTTATCCGCACCAGACTGGCTACTGGGACAACGCGCTGACCTACGACGGCCGGGTGCCGACCTGGCACCACCGCCTGCGCGAGCAGGGGCACAACGTGACGGCGGTGGGCAAGCTCCACTACCGCTCCAGTGAGGACGACAACGGCTTCACCGAGGAAATCGTCCCCATGCATCTTCATGAGGGCAAGGGCGCGATCAAGAACCTGCTGCGCGGCTACGACACCGAACCGCCCAAGGGTGACGCAAGTTTCTGGAAACTCTACATTGAGCGTTCCACTGTAGGCAGCACCCACTATCAGGACTATGACCGCAAGATCACCGCCAGGGCGGTGGAATGGCTGAAGCAGCATGCAGGCAGCAAGGGCAAACCGTGGGTGCTGTATGTCTCCTACATCAGCGCGCACCCGCCATTCACGGTGCCGCAGCGCTACTGGGATCTTTACCCCGAGCGCGACATGCCGCTGCCGCCGGCATTCCGTCCGGGAGAACGCCCCGATCACCCGGCAATGGAATTCCTGCGCACCATGGACGGCATGCGCGTGATGACCGATGAAGCCGCACTGCGGCGCATCGCGGCCGGTTACTTCGGGCTGATCACCCACCTCGATGAACAAATCGGCGAGGTGCTGAAAGCCGCGGAGGAACTCGGGCTGCTCGGCGACACACGCATCGCCTATACCAGCGATCACGGCGAACTGTTTGGTGCTCAAGGCCTGTTCGGCAAGAAAAATCTTTACGAGGGTGCGATCAAGGTGCCGCTGCTGATGGCCGGTCCGGGCGTGCCGCGGGGTGGCGTAGTGCAACAGTTCGCATCCCATGTCGACCTGTTTCCGACGCTGGTCGCCGGCGCCGGTGCGCAACTCACCGCCGAAGACCGCGATCTGCCGGGAATCAACCTGTGGCCGGCGATCACCGGTTCGGAACAGCCGCGAACCGCTTTCGCCGAATATCATGCGCAGGCTTCAAAGGCCGGTGGTTTTGTGCTGCGCGACGGCGCGCTGAAACTCATCTATCACGTCGGCATGCCGGCACAACTGTTTGATCTCGCAAAAGATCCTGATGAAACCCGCGATCTTGCCGCAAGTAATCCCGGCATCGTTCAGGCACTGGAACAAAAACTCCGTGCCGTTTGCGATCCGGAAGCCGTCGATGCGCGCGCCAAGGCTGATCAGCGCAGGGCCGCGGATCGCTGGGGCGGCGCGGCCAAACTGCTGGGGGAAACCCAGATCCTGTTCACTCCGCCGCCCGGTGTCTCCAAGGAAGACGCCTGGAAAATCCCGTCCTGAAACAGGAACTGAGCTGCAAAAAAACTCTGGCAGGCACCACCAAAAAAATGGGCGCCGGGGAGGCGCCCATGAGGATCTTGCATGCGTTTGCTCGCGTTCCGCACAGGCCATTGATTTTGCGGGGATTTCAAAATCGGCAGCGGCCCGGCACAACGCTCACAGTAACTAGACTCAGGGTTTCCGGTAAAGTTCCGGCGCCATGACCCTCACTGAATTGCGTTATATCGTCGCCGTCGCCCGCGAACGGCATTTTGGCCGTGCTGCGGAAACCTGTTTCGTCAGCCAGCCGACACTGTCGGTCGCCGTCAAAAAGCTCGAGGAAGAACTCGGGGTGCAGATCTTCGAACGCGGCCCGGCCGAGGTCACGGTGACCCCTGCCGGCAGCCGCGTTGTCGAACAGGCGCAGCGTGCGCTGGAAGAAACCGAAAAAATCCGCAACATCGCCAAGTCCAGCGGCGACCCACTCGAAGGCACGCTCAAGCTGGGCGTCATTTTCACCATTGCACCCTACCTGCTGCCGCAACTGATCCCGGTGCTGCGCCGGCGCGCGCCGAAGATGCCCTTGATCCTTGAGGAAAATTACACTGCGACGCTGTCCGAGCGGCTGAAGCGCGGCGACATCGACGCCGCCATCGTCGCCCTCCCCTTCAACGAAGCCGGCATCACCGTGACGCCGCTCTACGACGAAGCCTTTGTCGTAGCCCTCGCCAAGACCCACGCCTGGGCCGCGCGCAAATCCATCGCCGCCGACGAACTCGCCCACGAAAACCTGCTGCTGCTCGGCAGCGGCCACTGCTTCCGCGACCAGGTGCTCAATGCCTGCCCGGCGCTGAACCGCTCCAGCGCCACGCCGGGTTCGCTGCAGAAAACCGTCGAAGGCTCCTCGCTGGAAACCATCCGCCTGATGGTAGCCTCAGGCATGGGCATGACCGTGCTGCCGGCGTCGGCGGTACCAGTGAAACGCGCGGCGGCCGATCTGCTGACCTACATCCCGTTCTCGCGACCGGTACCCGACCGCCGGGTGGTGCTGGCCTCGCGCTCGAGTTTCCCGCGCAGCGCCGCACTGGACATCATCCGCGATGCCGTGGCGGCCTGCGACCTGCACGGCGCCACCCCGATCAACAAACGAAAACAGGAAAAATAATGTTTAAAAACAACCCCTTGCAATCACGCCCCGAATATAGTTAATTACTATCAATATATTTTTAACAATCAATTGGATTAATCATCTGCCAGCAACCAGAATGCACTCCAAGCGTTGCAAGACGCGCCCTTTTCAACCACAGGAGATGCAGATGAAAGCCGAATCAGTGACCATCAAGAACATCGAAGCCGCCTTCGCCGGCGAATCCATGGCGCACATCAAGTACATGTACTTCGCCAAGATCAGCCGCGAACAGGGTGACCTTGAAACCGCCAAAGTGTTCGAAGAAACCGCCGCGCAGGAAGTGCAGCACGCCTTCGGCCACCTCGACCTGCTCTACCCGAAAACCGAACTGACCCCCGCCAAGGCGCTGGACATGGCGATTGCCGGCGAGACCTACGAATACACCGAAATGTATCCGCAGTTCCGCCACCTCGCCGAACAGGAAGGCAACGCGGCAGCCGTGAAGGAAATGGACGAGCAGATTGAGGAATCGAAGGAACATGCCGCACGTTTCCAGCAAACCCTCGCCAAGGCCGCCAAGCGCTTCGCCGCACTGGCCAAGGTCGAGGAACGCCACGCCAACCACTACCGCGCCACGCTGGCGCGCGTTAAAGCCGCTTAAGGAGAACTGAACATGACTACCGAAATGCGCACCTGGGAATGCATCGTCTGCGGCTACGTTTACAACGAAGCCGAAGGCGATCCGGAACACGGCATCAAGGCGGGCACGCGCTGGGAAGACATCCCGGCAGACTGGGCCTGCCCGGAGTGCGGCGTTGCCAAAGCCGACTTCGAAATGGTACTGAAAGCCGCATAAGCGGGTAACAGGCACATATCACTGATGAATACCCGCCCCATCAACACGGGGCGGGTATTGCTTTCGCAACACAGCAAAGCGGGTGATGGCACCGTTTGTTACCATCCACCGCTGATTTTCACCGGACTCTGGAAAGAAACACCATGCACCCGATCATCATCATCGGCAGCGGCCTCGCGGGTTACAACACCGCCAAGGAACTGCGCAAACTCGACACCACCACTCCGCTGGTCATCATCGCCGGCGACAGCAGCCCGTTTTATTCCAAGCCCATGCTGTCCAACGCGCTGGCGTCGAAAAAAAGCTCGGAATCCATTGCGCTGAACACACCGGAGCAAATGGCGACGCAATTGAATGCGACCGTGCGCGCGCACACTACCGTTGATGCCATCGACACCACCGCACATACCCTGCGCATCGGCGATGAAATCCTGGCGTATTCAAAACTGGTGCTGGCGCTGGGCGCCGACCAGATCCGCCTGCCGGTCACTGGAAGTGGCGCCGACAACATCCTGACCGTCAACGACCTTGACGACTACGCACGCTTCCGCACCACCATCGCCGGCAAAAAACGTGTTGCCATCATCGGCGCCGGCCTGATCGGCTGCGAATTCGCCAACGACCTCGCCACCGGCGGCTACGGCGTGGACATCATCGACATTGCGCCGCAGGCACTGGGCCGGCTGCTGCCGCCGGAAGGCGGCGCGCTGCTGCAGGCCAAACTCGCGGCACTCGGCGTGCAGTGGCATCTCGGTACCGGCGTAAGAACCGTGGATCGTGCCGAGCAGGGTTATGCAGTCAAGCTCGAAAACGGCAACCTGCTGCGGGTCGATGTCGTGCTCTCCGCGGTCGGCCTCAAGCCGCGCACCGCCATCGCCGCCACCGCCGGCATCCAGGTCAACCGCGGCATCGTCGCCAACCGCCATCTTGAAACCAGCGCGCCTGACGTCTACACGCTGGGCGATTGCGCTGAAATCGAAGGCCTGGTGATGCCTTATGTAATGCCGATCATGCACGCCACGCGCGCGCTGGCGCAGACGCTGGCGGGTAAACGCACAGCGGTTTCTTTTCCGGCAATGCCGGTGATGGTCAAGACACCGGCCTGCCCGACCATAGTCTCCCCGCCTGCAATCGGCGCCACAGGCAGCTGGCAGGTCGAAGCCACCGCCGACGGCGTGAAATCCCTGTTTGTCGCCGCCGACGGCAAACTGCTGGGTTTCGCACTGAACGGCACGGCGACGGCGGAACGTGCAAAACTCGCGCCGCAATTGCCACCCGTACTGGCCTGAATAATGGCCTGAAGCATAAAGCACCCGCGCCGTAGTACCATCGGGGCATGTTTTTGCCGCCCATCACCCGCCTGCTGCTGATCGTCAACGTCACGGTTTACCTGTTGCAGCAGGTGCTAGGCGACCTGCCGATCATCTGGTTCGCCTTATGGCCGTTCAATACGCCGGCTGAATATGGCACCGGTTTCCTGCCATGGCAGGTCATCACCTACAGCTTCCTGCATGGCGGACTGCTGCACCTTGGCTTCAACATGCTGGCGCTGTACATGTTCGGCGGCCAGATCGAACAGGTATTCGGATCCAAACGTTTTCTGACCTATTACCTGGGCTGCGTGTTCGCCGCGGCGCTGGCGCAGTTGGCGATGTCGGCCTTCAGCGGCGGCCCGGCCTTGCCGACAGTCGGTGCTTCCGGCGGCGTGTTCGGCCTGCTGCTGGCCTACGGCCTCATTTTCCCGCGGCGTACGGTGATGCTGATTTTCCCGCCGATACCCATGCCGGCATGGCTGTTCGTCACGCTCTACGGATTGGTCGAACTCTATCTGGGTGTCACCGGCACCCAGGCCGGCGTTGCGCACTTTGCGCACCTCGGCGGCATGCTCGGCGGCTACATTTTGATCCGCCAGTGGCGGTCAAGGCAGTGATTAAGTGATTAGGTGATTGGAGGCCTCAATCACTTAGTTACCTAATCACTTAATCACCAGCACTTAGTCACCAGCATTTCAGCAGTAGATCGCGGATCCATGCGTGATCCGCATCCAGGGTCGAATATTCCAATGTGTCGGTAGCCGCAAGTTCGCTGCGCAGCCGGTGCAGCCGCGCCGCGCGCACATTGGCATCGCGCACCGTGTAGCCGTAACGCGCGTAACGGTCGATTTCGATTGCATTGTCCGCAGGAGGTGCCGCGCGCAGCCAGAACCATTCCGCGACAAAATCCTGCGCCAGCCGATCCAGTTCCGCATACAGCACCGGATCCACGGGCTGCGCCAGCGCTGCCGGCTGCGGCGTGCCATCCAATCCGTTCAGCCGCCACGCATAAGCCCATTCCGCAGCACCTTCAGTGGCACGCAATTCGATGGCCTTGCCATCGCGCGTGATGGAAAACAGCGAATCGCGCTCGTGGTTCAGCACATAACCCGCCCACTCCCCGCGATCGCGCTGCACCAGCACAAACGCCAGCTGCAGAGTGCCGTCAGGAGCGGCCCGCAGATAACGGTTGCGGGCTTCGGCGCTGCCGGCGGCAATTGCTTCCTCGACATGCTCTGCGATGGCGCCGTTGGTCAGCAGCGCGCGGCCCTTGCGGCCGGCGGCGACATTGACCCACTCCGCGGCGATCTTCAGTTCCGGAAATTCCTCTGATGCCGCAGCAAAAGCCGGAAACGGGATGCCGCCCTTTACCTTGAAGTCGTACGACAGGGCGTCATCACCGTGATGCTCTTCGAATTCGCCGACAAAAATCTCTTCGACCAGCAGCGCCTTGATGCGCGCGTCCACCGCCGGCAGCTGTTCGCGCGCGCCGGTGACGGTCAGTGTGGCGTGTATCAGAAGATCCATGGGCCGGAGAATTCTAGCATCAGCTAGAATTCACACTGCACATGACCACCCGCAAACATCCTCCCGCGCTGAAACTCGCCGACTACTACATGGGTCGCGACAAGCCGCATCGCAGCGAACTCAGCCGCGAACTGCGTGCCAACGCGCGCGAGACGCTGCGCCGCGTCAACGCCCTGCTGCGCCGCGCCGGCATGATGCGCAAGGTCGCTTCGGGCTGGCGGCCGGCAACGATCAATGCCGCGGTACCCGGCGCAGCCAAGGGCAGCAAACACATCACCTGTCTCGCCATCGACCTCGAAGACCGCAACGGCGAGCTCGATGCCTGGTGCATGGCCAATCTCGACACACTTGAAGCGCTCGGTTTGTGGCTGGAACATCCGGATGCGACACCCGGCTGGTGCCATCTGCAGATACAGCCGCCGCGCTCAGGCAGCCGCGTATTTTACCCTTAAGTATTTGATTTTATTGTTAATTTAATCAAGGAAGATCGCGTACTCATCAAGTGTGATGCGCGACGGCTGAAACGTGTTGACCACTGCAGCACCGTCGGCATACCCCATCGCCATGCCGCAGATCACCACCCACTCTTCACTCAAACCGAGCTCGCGCCGCACCACATCTGGATAACTCGCAATCGAGGCTTCGGCACAGGTGTGCAATCCCCTGGCACGCGCCGCCAGCATCAGCGTCTGCAGGAACATGCCGTAATCGAGCCAGCTGCCTTTTTCCAGCTTGCGTTCAATCGTGAATATCAAACCGGCGGGCGCGCCGAAAAAAACATAATTGCTCGCGCGATACGCTTTTGATTTTTCATGATCGCCGCGGCCGATGCCCAATGTGCCGTAGAGTCCCCAGCCGCATTCACGACGCCGCTGCAGGTACGGCTCGAATACCGGATCGGTGTAATAGTCGTAATCACGTTTGTGCCCCGGCTCATCGCTCAGGAATGCTGACCGGATCGCCGAACCAACGCGTTTCAGTGTCGCGCCCGTCAGCACATGCACCCGCCACGGCTGAATATTCGATCCACTGGGCGCATGGCGCCCGAGTTCTACGATGTCGCGCAGCATCTGCGGCGGCACCGGATCAGGTTTATAAGCGCGGATTGAACGTCGCGTGCGCGCCGCAACAAATACATCGGGGGCAGCCTGGTTGATGTCGGTCATGCCGGTTCCTTTTGCCGCAGTTTTACTTATTCAGCCTTGATGCCCGCTTCGCGGATTACCTTGCTCCACACATCGATTTCGTGCGCAAGATGATTGCGCAGATCGTCGGGCGACCCGGGCAAAGGCTCCGCGCCCTGCGCCAGCAAACGGTCACGCGTCTGCGGTTCCTGCAACAAGGCGGAAATTTCCGTGTTGAGCCGCGTAATGATCGGCGGTGGCGTTTTTGCCGCGGCAAACAGACCGAACCAGCCCACCGCGTTGAACCCGGGCAAACCGGTTTCCGCCAGCGTCGGCAACTCGGGAAACACCACGGAACGTTTCGTGCCGGTGACGCCGATGCCGCGCAACTGCCCCTTGCGGATGAAGGGTGCCAGCACCAGCACATTGTCGATCGCGGCATCCAGGCGGCCGCCGAGCAAGTCGGGGATCACCGCGCCGGTGCCTTTGTACGGCACGTAAAGCATGTCGATGCCGGCAGTGCGTTTGAGCAATTCCCCGGCGAGGCGCTGCAGCGATCCCGGCGTGGATCCTGCGTAACTCAACTTGCCGGGATTGGCCTTCGCATGGGCAATCAGATCGGCAACCGTCTGCACCGGCAGCCTGGGCTGCACCACCAGCACATAGGGCGAAGTCCCGATAAAAGCCACGGGGGCCAGATCCTTCTGCAGATCAAACGGCAGCCTGTAAAGCGTGCTGATCGTGCCCCAGGAACCCGCAGCCATAATCAGCGTGTAGCCATCGGGCTGGGAATTGACCGCCAGCGTGATGCCAATGATGCCGCTCGCCCCCGGCCGGTTGTCAACCACCACCTGCTGGCCGAAGCGCTCGGCCAGTCGTGCCGCAATAATCCGCCCCATGACATCCGTGCTGCCGCCCGCCGGCAATCCAATCACCATGCGGATCGGGCGCTGCGGATATTTCTGCGCATGCGCAGCACCGCACACCATTGCTGCGCACAACAGCGCAGCCCAGCGGATATTGTTTTTCATTGCCCCTCCCTTGCTGTGCTGACTGCAATTTACCATTGATCAACCGCGGTCGATTGACCACTGCTGCGCGCTTCGTCACACTGCCGATGCCACCATGAACCTGATCACCCGCCGTGTCGGCCGCCGTGTCGGCATTTATTTCGCCCTGCTGCAGCTCATTTTCACGCTGGCATGGACGGTCTACATCATTTTCCTGCCGCGGCTTGCCGCCGAGGCCGGCATACCCAAATCTTGGATCCTGTGGATCCTCGTCGCGGATCAACTGGTGTTCGTCATCGCCGACTGGCTGATGGGCGCCAGGGCCGACCACATGTCGCGCATCGTTGGCCGGCTCGGCCCGCGGCTGGCGCTGATCACGCTGTTCTCGGCACTCGCCTTCCTGCTGCTGCCCTTTGTCGCACCGCTGGCCAGCCCGCTGCTGTTCCTTGCGCTGACTTTTTTGTGGACCATCACCTCATCGGCACTGCGTGCACCACCCCTGATGCTGATCGGCAAATACGCCGGGGCCGGCGCGCAGCCGGCCATCGCAGGGCTGTGGCTGTTCGGCTTCGGCATTGCCGGCGCGATCGCGCCCTATCTCACCGGCGTATTGCGTGATGCCGATGCCCGGCTGCCGTTCGCGCTGGCGTCGATCGCAGTCGCGGTTACGGCGTGGGCACTGGCCTGGGCGGAACGCCATCTCGCCGCGGCACCATCAGCCGCAGACACGCCTGCGCACAAACCCCTGCCGATTGCCGCCTTCCTCGCCATTGTCGCGCTCACCGCATTGGGTTTTCAGGTGCACTTTTCATTGAGCTCGGCGCCGCAGTATCTGCGTTTTGTCCAGCCCGCCGACTTGGGCCAGCTGATGCCGGTGTTCTGGGTCGGGTTCAACCTGGCGATGCTGCCGATCACGTATCTGATCCGCCGCCATGGAGACTTCAAGGTACTCGCTGCGGGTGCGGCGGTCGGCACACTGGCCGTGGCTTATGCGACGCAGGCCGGATCGCTGGGAATGCTGATCGCCGCACAACTCGCTGCGGGCGCGGCATGGGCGGCCGTAATGTTCGGAACTTTCGGCGCTGCCATCCTGCTCGGCCGCAGCGGTCGCGAAGGTTTTGCTACCGGCGGCATGTTCTCGATGTTTGCCTTCGCTGCGATGCTGCGCATCCTGATGATCGCCACGCAACTCAATCAGGATGCCGGTGTGCAGCAGATGCTGACCTGGCTGCCGGCGGCCTGCTGGGCTGCAGCGGCGCTGCTGCTGGCAATACTGCTAGGTACCAGTCGAGGCAGCCGTCCGGCTGCCACCTGACTTCAACACGAGTGCCAGTTTTTCCGCGCGGCTCAACTGCTTGATCTGGTATTCACGCTTGCTCGCCGTGGAACGATCGGCAGCCGCTTCCTGATACACCAGCACCACCGGTCGCCGTGCGCGCGTGTAATTCGCACCATTGCCCTTGTCGGCATTGTGTTCGGCAATGCGCTTTTCAACATCACGCGCAATACCGGTGTAAAGCGTCCCGTCTGCGCAACGCGCGATATAGACCCGCCATGAACTCGATGCCGACTCCGCTGTCAAGATGGAGCACCTTTCAAAACCACGATCCCGGAAGCCACGTATCATGCCGCCAATGAAAACATTACACCATCCGCTCATCACCACGCTCCTGCTGGTCTCCACGCTGTTTCCAACATTCGCCCACGCCGCCGATCCCGCCAAAACCATGTTCGGCATTGAGCTCGGCACGCGCTTCCAGATCCCCCCCTGCGCCCGCGGTGAAGACACCATGGCCAAGCGTTATTGCTACGCCGAATCGCTCACCGCGAAAACGTCCTGGGGCAGTGAAGAACGCCATGTGTTTTACCCGCGCGCCGAAACCGTGCCCTGGGCCCGCGGCGAGATGGTCGTCGATGTCGCCAACGGTTTGATCGAGGCCGTTCACGTCAATACCTGGGGCATCGAAGCACAGACTCTCGCGATCGATGCCATGAGCAAAAAATACGGCCCGCCCGCCCGCAGCCGCAGCGAAAAAATCCCCGGCTTGCGTTCGCGCTGGCCGACCAAATTCGCCGAATGGGATCTCAAGGATTTTTCGGTCAAAGTCGACGGCACCTCCGGCAGCCCCGACTGGGGACGCGTCACGCTGATGACCCCGCGTTACCAGAAAATAAGCAAAGACCCGGGCAAATAAGCTTCACACCGGGTTTGCATGGGGCTCACGCACGCGGCATACCCGCGGCTTATAATCCAGCCTCAATCTGAACAAGGAAGATCCATGGCATCAACCACCACCGCAAGCGGACTGATCATTGAGGACCTCGTCACCGGTGACGGTGCGGAAGCAAGCGCCGGCATTGAAGTCACCGTGCATTACACCGGCTGGCTCACCGACGGCAAAAAATTTGATTCAAGCAAGGATCGCGATGATCCCTTCGTGTTTCCGCTGGGTGGCGGTCACGTCATCCGCGGCTGGGATGAAGGCGTGCAGGGCATGAAAATCGGCGGCAAACGCAAGCTGACGATCCCGCCCGCGCTCGGCTACGGTGCGCGCGGCGCCGGCGGCGTCATCCCGCCGAACGCCACGCTGGTGTTCGAAGTCGAATTACTAGCCATCGACTGACCCTCGCCATGGCCGGAAAAACCATCAAAGTCCGCTCGCGCAACAACGGCGAATTCGACTGCTATATCGCCAAGCCGGACAGCAACAACAAAGTGCCGGCCATCGTGCTGGCGTCGGCGGTGCACGGCGTCAATGCCGACATCTGCGGCATTGCCGACGACTTCGCCGCTGCCGGCTACCTCGCTGCCGCACCGGATCTGTTCTGGCGCACCATCCCCGGCCCGCTGCCGCGCAGTGACGAGCGCGCCGGACAACGTTCACAGCCGCGGATGCCGGTACTCAAATCCGGCGAAACCGACATGGCCGACACCCTGCTCGCCGTGCGCCAGCTGAAACAGCACAACGGCCGCGCAGTCGCGATGGGCTTCTGTTTCGGCGGACCGTTCGCGATCCTCGGCCCGAAACGTCTGGGCTACGACGCCGGCATCGGCTGCCACAGCACACAGATGAAGGATTTCATCCAGGAATTCGACGGCCTGACCAAACCGGTCTGCCTGATCTGGGGCGACAAGGATGTTGCGGCACCGCCGGAGGTATTGGCTGCTTACGTCGAAAAAGCCAAAACCCTGGCCAGCCTGGAAGTGCATGTCTTCCCCGGCATCCTCCACGGCTACATGATGCCGGACAATACGCAGGCCTACAGCCCGGACACGCGCAGATTCTCGATGGACAAGGCCTTGGCATTACTCAACGCGCTGCGTTGATGCTGGTGATTAGGTAATTAAGTGATTAAGCGAATCACGCCACAGCAATCACATCGTCACCTAATCACTTAATCACACTTTTAAAACTACTCCGCGCGGATATTCGCCTCCCGAATCACCCGGCCCCATTTCTCCGACTCGTTGCGCCAGAACGCCGCGAACCGCTCCGGAGAATTTGCCACCACGTCGGCGCCCATGCCGGCGATTTTGTCGCGAATGTCCTTCTCCTGCAGCACTTTGGTGAAATCACCGTGGATGCGTGCAATCAGGTCTTTTGGCGTGGCTGCCGGCACCACCAGGCCGAACCAGTTCGTCAGTTCGTAACCCTTGACGCCCTGCTCGGCAATGGTCGGCACATCGGGCAGTGCCGCAGCACGCTTGCCGCCGAGCACGCCCAGCGCCACCAGCTTTTTGTCGCGGATGTAGGGCAGGGCCTGCAGCATGCTGTCGTAGGTCAATGACACATGCCCGCCCAGCAGATCGGCAAAACTCGGACCGCTGCCCTTGTACGGGACATGGGTGATTTTCACGCCGGCCAGACGGTTGAACAGTTCGCCGCCCAGGTGCGGCGCACCGCCCGCGCCCGAGGATGCAAAGGTGATTTCACCGGGCCGCGCCTTGGCCAGCGCAATCAGCTGCCTGACGTTTTTGGCCGGCAGCGACGGATGCGCCACCATCACAAAATGTACATCCACCACCTGCGTCACCGCAGCGAGGTCTTTCAGCGGATCCACCGCCATTTTCGGATACAGATGTTTATTGGCGGCAAGATTGCCCAATGTCGCAATCGCCCAGGTGTAACCGTCGGGCGCAGCGCGCGCCGTGAATTCGGTGCCGATGATGCCTGCCGCGCCGGCGCGGTTCTCGACGATCACCTGCTGGCCGTATTGCGCTGTCAGTTTCGGCGCCACCACCCGTGCCACGATGTCAACGCCGCCGCCCGGCGGAAACGGCACGACAATGCGCACCGGCTTGTTCGGGAAATTCTGTGCCAGCGTCGTGCAGGACAAGGCCGCGCACAGCGCGGCCGTAATTACTTTGATCATGAAACGCATCATCTCTCCTCCTGTTTTTTATTTATGCTGCAACTGCTGCTTTTCCCGTCAGCACCCGCTCCGCATGCCAGGCCGTCGCCTTGATCGACGACCACACCGGCTTGCCGAATTCGCGCGCCAGCCCCGGCATGATGTCGCGGGTCGGCAACTGCGAGCAGGCGATGAACAATGCGTCGGCCTCCGGCACCATGGTCTCGCGCGCCAGCGCTCTAATCTGCGCCGGCGTGATCGCCGCGAGTTGGTCCGTGGTTTCCGCCCTGAAACTGGCCAGATTCAGCACCGTGATCCCGGATTGTTCCAGGTAAGCGCGCAAGCGCTCGTTGACGAGGTCGAGGTACGGCGTCACCACGGCAATGCGCCGGGCACCAATGTGGCGCAGTGCTGCGATCATCGCGCTGGCTGTGGTCACCACCGGTTTGCCGGTAATGTCTGCCAGCCTGGCCTGGATTTCAGCATCGCGCGCCGGACCACCAATAAAGCCCGCCGCGGTACAACCGTAGGCCACGATGTCGGTCTGCCCCGGGTCGTAACTCCGGGCGAGCTCCAGCGCCTGCGCGACATAAGCGGGAATTTCCGCGGGGCCCAGCAAACCCTTGCCACGCGGAATGCGCAGGGTGCGACATTGCGAACCGGGCAGCCAGTCGAGCAGTTCCGGTTCCATGGTCGTGTTGTTGGCGGGCACCATCAGCCCAAGCTTCACCGTCATGATCCCTCCTCCGGGAGCGGGTGCAGTCCGTGCATTCTAACGTGTCGCCGAAACACCGCCTCTGCCGCAATAACCAGCCGATTTTATTTTTGTTTCAACCACCTGCCTGCTGCTTGCTGATCAGACATTGCAGCATCCCGCGTTGCTGCTCACTCAATTCCGGCGCCGTATCCTGTGGCGCCCAGTGCCGTTTGAACGCCGCCACCGCTGACCACGGCACCGACACGTCGTAACCCATTGCGCTCAACAGCGTTGCATCATCCACCCCCGCCGCCACCGGATCGAACGGCGGTTCACACCACAGACCGAAACCCGCAGCGGCCAGCCGTTGCCACGGAAACAGGGCGCCGGGATCGACCTTGCGTCCGGGCGCAATATCGCCGTGGCCCAGCACGTTCGCCGCGGGAATGCCCCAGCGCGCCTTCAAGTCACCGAGCAAGGCCATCAACGCAACGATCTGTGCTTCGGCAAAAGGCTCGTGTCCGTTGTTGTCGAGTTCGATGCCGATCGATGCGGAATTCATGTCACGGTTGCCACCCCAGTACGAATCGCCGGCATGCCAGGCGCGCTTCAGCTCATCCACCAGGTAAATGATCCGGCCATCGCGCCCGATCAGGTAATGCGCGCTGACCTCCCGCGCCGGACTGGTCAGCGTCGCCAGCGCACGCTCGACAGTGTCATTGGTGGTGTGATGAATGATCACGAAATTCGGCCGCCGCTCACCGACATTGGGCGAAGGCCGCACATCCACCGGTAGAGTGGTGTAAACAGGCAATTGTGCGCAGGCCGCCAGCAGCAACGCCATTGCCGCCAAACCCGCCCGCCACCGGATTACCCGACCAGCCATGTTTTCCCAGCTCCTCCATCGCAGATAATTAACTGTACCACGGGCGCCACCGGTTACCCGCACCTGTTACTCTCCCACTCCTGATGAATACGCCCAACCCGCAACCCGAAACCGCACGCGCGATCTCGCGCGATGATCTCAACATCCTGCCGGTGCGCCGCTACGAAGGCCCGGTAACGTTTGTCGACACCCCGGCGCTGCTGTTCAACGCGCTGGCCGACATCCGCAGCGAACGCGTGGTCGGCCTCGACACTGAAACCCGGCCCGCTTTCCGCAAGGGTGAAAGCTACCTGCCGAGCATCGTGCAGGTCGCCACGGCGAACATGGCCTACATCTTCCCGCTGCGTTACCCGGACACCCACGGCGTGATCATCGAAATGCTGCAGGCCCCGGGCATTGCCAAGGCCGGCGTCGCATTGGCCTACGACCTGCGCACGCTGAAACAGGTGTTCCCGTTCATGGAAAAAAGCATTGTCGACCTCGGCATCGTCGCCAAACGCCACGATTACGGCCAAAGCGGCGTGCGCAACCTCGCCGGCATATTCCTCGGCTACCGCATTCCCAAGGGCGCAAAAACCACCAACTGGTCGGCGCCGCAGCTGACGCCGGCGCAGATCATCTACGCTGCGACCGATGCCTGGGTCTGCCGCGAGCTGTATCTGAAATTCGCAGAAAACGGCCTGGTACGCTGAGATCTGCAGGCCTGTTGCGCCGGGAAATACCGTGCATTCGCCTACTCCGGATCAGAGTCGCCCTGTTTTTTCGTAAGCTGCTGCTCCGCCTTTTCCATCCAGTACGCCGCCTGCCCGGGAAACATCCAGCGCACACCGCCGCGCGGATCCACGGCATCACCCGCATAGCGCGGAATCAGATGCAGATGCACATGCATCACCGTCTGTCCGGCAACCTTGCCGTCGTTGAGCCCGAGGTTGTAGGCAGCAGGCCCATGTTCCTTGTCGAGCAAGGTTTTGGCCGCGTCGAGCAATTCCATCATGGCCGCACGCTCTTCCGCCGTACAGTCAAAAAACGACGCCACATGCCGGCGCGGGATAATCAGACAGTGTCCGGGTGACAACGGAAAGGCATCGCGCGTCACGATTGCCAGCGGATTCCCGGCAATGCACTGTTCGGATTGCAGATTGCAGAAGGGGCACGGGTTTGCCACAGGTTCCTGACCCGCCTGGCTCGCGCTGACCGCTTGTCGCTGTGTTTTCATGGATTCATTCGCCTTTGCCAACCGCCTTTGACACCATCTCCAGCCCCTGGATCATCCGCCGCAACTGGTCACCGGCGATGAGCTCGATGTCGATGCGGTTTTCTTCAACAAAGCGCCGCGCCTCTTCGGTGAAGGTGCCTGAAGTCACCACAAACACGCCCGCCGCGCTTTCGGCCGCGGCCACACCGCAGATTTCACGCACCACTTTCACGCCGACGCGCTGCACCCGCCAGTGCTTGCATTGCACCAGGTAACGATCCTCGCCGATGCTTGCGACCAGATCAACACCGCCATCGGGTTCGTGTCCGCCGCGCTGCTCGACATGGAAGCCCTTGCGCCGGAAAAACTCCGCCACCAGATGCTCAAATTCACGCCAGCTCAGCAGTTCCAGCGCAACATGCCCGCGCTCGCCGGCAACATCGGCGTAATTTTTATACTGTTTGTAATGCAGCCACGCCGACAGCGCTGCGCCTGCGAGAAATACCGCCGGCAGCAGAAACTGCAATCCCATCGCCAGCCCGCGCAACACCGGCAGGATCACCACATCGGACGGGAATGAAAATGGCGGCGGTATGCGCAGCAGCTCATACAACACCGCCCACGACAGCAGCGCCGCAACGACACCGACCCACCACGGCAATTGCGTGGTCAGCTCGACGATGTCTTCAATCAGATTTTTTCTGCGGCCCGCCATTGAACAGACATTCTGTAGCCATCCACGCCGCCCCGCCAACGTAATAGTGCACACCGCCGGCATTCATGGCTGACTCACGGAAACAACATAACTAATTGTTTTTATTGATAATTTTAAATATCAGGCAAACGGCGCCACACCGATCAGCCACAGGTGCAGCCCCGATACCAGCACCGCCCACGCACCGACACCCGCGATCACCGTCAGCACCGTGCGCCATTCATCGCCCGCCGGATAGATCGTCCCGGCCGCGCGATCGCGTTTGCGCGACACCACAAAACCAACGATCGCCCAGACCAGAAAAGCGCCGAACAGCACCACATCCGCCAGCCGGCCGTTGGCAATCAGATGCGCAAAAGCCCAGACCTTGATCCCCGCGTACATCGGATGCCCGAGCGCCGCCTTGATGTGATTGCGCGGCACATACGCCGCGGCCACCAGCACCAGCGATATCAGCATCAGCAGCCCGGCCACATGGCGCGTGAACAGCGGCGGGTTGTAGAGCACGGCAGACGCATAACGCGATTCGCCGTAACCCCACACCAGCAGCGCAAAGCCGGCAATCGACGCCAGCGCATATACACCCTTCCATGGATACTGCCCGATGCGGGCAATGGTGCGTGTGCGCCAGCCGTCAGCCACGATGCGCAGCGTATGCACACCGAGAAAAAACATCAGGCCGAGTACGAGATAAATCATGTGCGTCCCTGCATCACTGCGGCAATCAGCCTTTGCCCTGCGGTTTCGCCTCTTTTGAAGCAGGCCCCCACACCACCCAGGCCAGCCAGGCCAATATGATCAACAGGCCGATCGCCAGCACCAGCAAGGCATTGTTGAGCAGGTAATCCTGACCCGACGTACGGCGCGGCGCGGATTCGACGGGGACTGCCGGTTTGTCCTGCGCCCCCGGTGCGGGCGGCGGCGGCGCAACAACCGGTGCCGCTTTGACTGCGACCGGCTGGGATGCGGGCGGCGCCACGGCCGCGGGCGGCACCGCTGCGGCCACTGCAGGCTTTTCCCACTGGCGCTGCAGTTGCGCGACTGCAACCTCCAGCGCGGCGACGCGTTCCAGCATGGCCGCCAGCGTTTTTGCATCGGCATCCGACAATCGTTCCTGTCGAGGTGCCGGCCGTGCGGCTGCCTTGCCCTGACCGGCGGCCGGTGTACGCACGACTGCGGGTTTCACCGCCGCAGCAGCCGCGGGAACCGCCGCCGGCAAATATTCCGCAGCAGCAGCCACCGGTGCTGAACGATAACCCGGCGGATCCAGCAATGCGGTGTAGCCGCGCACGATGCGTGTCGCGTTCGATTCGAGTTCAACCAGCAGATAGACAAACGGCTCTGTGAGCGGCCGCGGGGATGCGACATCAATCACGTGACGGCCGTTCGACAGGCTGCGGATATTCAGGCGGCTGCCGGTGAGTGCCGGGTTGTAGCGGAAACCGGTGAGCGGATAAATCCCGGGTGACGCCAGGCGCGGCGTCAGGGTGGCGGAATCATCGGGGTAGGACAGCAGATCGATTTCAGCGCGGAAGGGTTCCCCCATCGCCGACAGCACGACGAGTTTGCCCAGACCTGCGGCATTTGCCGCCGACGCAATCACCAGCAGCAGTGCCGCTGACAAACCGCGCCATGTCAGGATGGATCTAACGATGCCGCCTCCCGATCCACAAATTACGCCGAAAGGTACTCCCTTACTGGCAGAAACGCAACTAACCCATTATAAATATTGAGAAATTCCATATCACGCAAGCGGCGGCGCCCTTGGATCACCGCTACGACCCGCTCCGGGATAACATGCCTCCACAATCGAATCCGATGCATCATTGGGCTGAATCGGACACACGAAATCGCAGGGGGCAACGGACCCCGCGATCACCATTACAGGTGCGGCAATGGACTCACGGAGGGGGCAATCAAATAAGCACGCGGCGCCACCGGCCGCGAGTGATGCTGCGCCTGCCGTCACATCCGGCGCCGCAAGCGCCGGCGCCCGCTTTCAATCCTCGTTTGACCAGATTGCTGTCGGCATCATCTACACGACCACCGACGGCAAAATTCTGGGCAGCAACCGCAAGCTGAGCGAGATGCTGGGTTATTCCGCCACCGAACTGCTCGGCATGACCACGCGCGACCTGACGCATCCGGAAGACCGCGACCAGCAGGATCACATGCGCCACGAATTGCTTGAGGGCATCCGCAGCCATTTCGCAAGTGACAAGCGCTTTGTCCGCAAGGACGGCAGCGCTTTCTGGATTTCGCGGACCGTGGCGAAGGCACAAACGCCCGATGGCGAGTCCTACCTGATCCAGACCATCGACGACATCAACGACCGCAAACAGGCAGACCAGAATTCCCGCGACAGTGAAAAACGCTTCCGCGAAGTCTTCGAACAGGCCGCGGTGGGCATCACGCGGGTCGACCTGAACGGGGTGCTCGTCGACTGCAACCAGAAATTCTGCGACTTGCTCGGTTTTTCCAGGGAAGAACTGATTGGCAAGTCCATGAAGGACATCACCCACCCGGATGATTACGGAGCCGGCGCGCAATACCGCACCCAGCTGACCAAAGGTGACGGCGGTTCACGGACGGGTGAAAAACGCTTCATCCGCAAGGACGGTACCTCCTTGTGGGTACGGCGCACCATGTCCACCGCCTGCGACGAAGCCGGCAGGCCGCAGTACGTCATCAGCGTGGTCGAGGACATCACCGAAAAAAAGGAACTCGAGCAGCATCACCAGGAAACTTTCGACCAGGCGGCAGTCGGCATCGTCCACACTTCTGCCGATGGCCGCTATCTGCGGGTCAACCGCAAGTTCTGCGAAATGCTCGGCTACGAAGCATCCGAACTGCTGGGCACCCCAGCGTCCGCTCTAAGCCGTCCCGAGGATCGCGGAAGAGACCGGAATAACCGGCAACTGATGTGGGAAGGCAAGCTCGACTACCTGTCCGAGGAAAAACAATACCTCCGCAAAGACGGTGCCATCGTCTGGACCAACCGCACCGTGTCGCTGGCGCGGGATGCCTCCGGAAAACCGCTTTTTTTCATCCGCGTCATCGAAGACATCACCGCGCGCAAAGAGGCGGACCTGCGCTACCGGGCAACCTTTGACAACGCCCCTATCGGCATCATGCACACGGCCCTGGATTCATACCAGATCCTGCATGTGAATCCCAAGCTGTGCGAGATGCTCGGCTACACCGAAAAAGAACTGCTGCGCATGGCCAGCACCGACATCGTGCATCCCGACTTTCACTTCAAGGACAGGGCCAAGTATCGAGAGCAGATACTGAACGGGGAAGCATCCGCCTATGCGTCGGAACGAAAATTTGTCCGCAAGGATGGCTCATCTTTCTGGGTCAGTCGCACGGTATCACTGGCGCGCGACGCATCAGGGAAGCCGCTGTACTACATCAGGATCATCGAGGACATCAGCGAACGCAAGCAAGCCGAGGAAATGATCGCCCGCGAACGCGCACTGCTGCACACCATCGTTGATGCCATCCCCGACCACATCTATGTCAAAGACCACGAAGGAAAATACCTTCTGGCCAACAAGGAATGGCTGGCCGCACTCGGGCTGCGGCTTGAAGATGTAGTCGGCAAGACAGCAATGGATTTCTATCCACACAGTCAGGCCGAATTCATCATGGCCCGCGAACGCAAAATCATGGAAACCGGAATCCCGCTGCTGAATTACCAGCACCGTAAGTTTCACAACATCAACAGTCCGGAAGTAGACCGCAGGGTCTGGATCAGTCTAACCAAGGTGCCGCTGCAGGTCTCGACCGGAAAAATCATCGGCACCGTCAGCATCAGCCGCGACGTCACCGAGGAAAAAATGCGCACGGCGAGGCGGGAAATGTCGCACGAAATCACGCGGGTGCTTGCCGAAGCGACCACGCTGGCGGAAGCGCTGCCGAAAATCCTGCAGATCATGTGCCAGCTGATGGGATGGGCTTATGGAGCAAGATGGGTGCCGGATGAAGCACGGCAGTCACTGCGGCGCGAGGAATACTGGTGCGCCGCAGAGCCGGAATTCGACTCCGCCGACCGCGAATTCTGGTTCAGGCTCGACCACGTCGGGCCGGGCCGGTTCCTGCGCCAGGTCTGGAACAGCCAGACCGCGTGCTGGATCGCCGACCTGGACAAAGAACCATTCAAGCGCAGGGCGAGCGCCCTCAAGCTGGGCTGGCACAGCGCGTACGCATTCCCGATCCTGATCGGCAACAACGTTATCAGCATCCTGGAATTTCTCGGACCAGATATCCGGGAACCCGAGACGGCCCTGCTGGAGAGCGTGTCCGCAATCAGCAGCCAGATCGGGCAGTTCCTCCAGCGCAAGCAGGCGGAAGACAAGCTGAGTTTCCTGGCGCGTTTCGACACCGTCACCGACCTGCCGAACCGTTATCTGTTCACTGACCGCCTGGGCCAGATGCTGGCGCAGGCACAACGCAACAACTGGTCGGCCGGCGTCCTGTTTGTTGATCTCGACCGCTTCAAGGCCGTCAACGACACCTACGGCCATGCCGCCGGCGACGTGCTGCTGCGCCAGGCGGCAGCGCGCATGCTGGCTTGCGTGCGCAGCAGTGACACCGTCGGGCGCTTAAGCGGTGACGAATTCGCCGTGATGCTGTCGAATCTGGCGAAAACCGAAGACGCCGGCATGGTCGCGCAAAAAATCGTGGAAACGCTGGCGGCACCGTTCAACCTCAACGGTCACCAGGCCTATATTTCGGCCAGCGTCGGCATCGCCCTCTACCCGAGCGACGGCCAGGAATCCGACACCTTGCTCAAAAACGCCGACACCGCAATGTACCGGGCCAAGGCACAGGGCCGCAACGGATATCAATTCTATCTGCCGCAAATGAACGAGCGTCTCCTGCAGCGCCAGCAGCTCGAAGCGCAGCTGCGTGGCGCGCTGGAACGCAATGAATTCCTGCTGCACTACCAGCCCAAGGTTGATCTGATCAGCGGCACCATCACCGGATTTGAAGCCCTGCTGCGGTGGCAGAACGGCGACACCCTGGTTCCACCGGCCGAATTCATCGCCATCCTCGAAGAAACCGGCCTGATCGTGCCGGTAGGCGACTGGATACTCAACACCGTGTGCGCGCAGCTGAAACAATGGGAACAGGCCGATGTTCCGCTGCGCCCCGTCGCGGTCAACCTTTCCGCGCGCCAGTTCCAGGTCAAGAATCTCAGCGCCGCGGTGGGACAGGCGCTGCGCAACAACGACGTCAAGCCGGCCCTGCTCAAACTGGAACTGACTGAATCACTGCTGATGAGCGACGCACAGGAGTCCGTCGAAACCCTGCATCAACTCAAACACCTGGGCGTGCAGCTCGCAGTGGATGATTTCGGCACCGGTTACTCAAGCCTGGCCTATCTCAAACGCTTCCCGCTGGATGAACTCAAGATCGACCGCGAATTCATCCGCGATGCCATCAGCGATCCGGACGATGCCGCGATCGTGGTTACCATCATCAACCTCGCCCACAGCCTGAAGCTCCGCGTCGTCGCCGAAGGTGTCGAAAGCGAAGGCCAGCTCAATTTCCTGCGCCTGCACGGCTGCGAGGAGATACAGGGATTCTATTTTTCGCATCCCCTGCCGGCGGAAGCCTGCGCACACATGCTTGCGGAGAACAAACACCTGCCGCAACCGCAGAACCCCATCACCGGGGCCCTGATATCGCTGTTGCTGGTGGTTGAAAACGAAGCCGAACTGCAAATGCTGACGCAGGCGTTTACCCCGGACGGCTTCCGCGTGCTGACTGCAAGAAACGCCAACGAAGGATTTGAAATCCTCGCCGGAAACCGCATCGACATCGTGATCAGTGACAACGACATGACCGGAATGAGCGGCGTCCAGTTTTTGACGCGGGTGCGCAAACTCTATTCCAACACGCTGCGCGTACTGGCCTCCAGCGGCGACGACTCCCCCACCCTGACCCGCGCCATCAACATGGCCGGCATCCACCTGTTCCTGCCCAAAACCTGGTCAGAGGAACAACTGCGCGCGGAAGTGCGAAACACCCTGCAGACTTACGTGGATGCCACGACCATCAGCGGCCCGCATCCGATACTCCGGTCGAAGAAAGATTAGCCCGGCACGCCGCACTGGATGTTCCGCTCTTCACCAATTACCAATTACCAGTCACCAGTCACTAGACGCTACTCCCCGCCGCATGCCCCGACGCCCAGGCCCACTGGAAGTTGTATCCGCCCAGCCAGCCCGTCACATCCACCACCTCGCCGATGAAATGCAGGCCCGGCACGCTGCGCGATTCGAGTGTCTGCTGTGACAGCGCATCGGTATCCACGCCACCCAACGTGACCTCGGCCTTGGCATAACCCAGCGTGCCCGAGGGCTGGATCGGCCAGCCCTTCAATGTTTCTGCAATAGTGCCCAGCACCGCATTCGACAACTGCGTCAGCGGCTGCGTCCAGCCGTGCAGCTCGGCAAAGCTCAATGCAAAACGCCGCGGCAGATGTTCTGCCAGCAAGGCACCGAGGCCCTGCTGATCGCGGCGATGCTCATTGAGCCACGCCCCGGCATCGAGATCGGGCAGCAGATCGATCGCCACCGCCCCGCGTGCACCACCCAACTGCCAGTATGAAGACACCTGCAGGATAGCCGGCCCTGACAGGCCGCGATGGGTGACCAGCGCCGCCTCGCGAAACGCCGGCCAGTGCGCACCACGCGGCTGCTCGACGCAGGACGTCACCGCATCAAACGACGAACCGGACAAGGCACCGAACTGCGCCAGCCACTCCGGCGGCAAGGCCAGCGGCACCAGCGCGGGTTTCGGCGGCACGATGTTCAAGCCGAATTGTTCGGCGAGGCGATAACCAAAGGGGGTTGCGCCGATTTTCGGGATCGACAGCCCGCCGGTGGCCACCACCAGCGCACGACTGCGGTAGCTGCCCTGCGTGGTCACCACCTCAAAACCTGGCGCGTCATCCGGAAGCCGCGCCACCCGCTGCACCGTCACCGGCATCGCCCACTGCACGCCGGCGGCACCACACTCAGCCTTCAACAGGGCAATGATCTGCGTGGCACTGTCATCGCAGAACAGCTGGCCGAGGTTGCGCTCGTGGTATTTGATGCCGTGACGCTCGATCAGCGCAATGAAATCCCGCGGCGCATAACGCGCCAGCGCCGAGCGGCAGAAATGCGGATTCTTCGACAGGAAATTCCGCGGCCCGACATCGCGATTGGTGAAATTGCAGCGCCCGCCGCCGGAGATGCGGATTTTTTCAGCGAGGGTCGTGGCGTGGTCGATCAGCAGCACGCGCCGCCCGCGCTGGCCGGCCGTGGCGGCGCACATCATGCCGGCGGCGCCGGCACCCAGAACGATGACGTCGAAATCCATGTGCAACCTGCGACTGAGGGGAGCGCATCATACCGCGCCACGTCCGCCCGGCGAGTTTTCCGGTTCGCTGATCAGCCCCCGCCATTAATGTGTTACCGCGAACAATTGTTGCAATAATTTCAATTTACTCAAGAGTGGGCGGGTCGGATAATGCATGAAGGCGCGGCCCCATGATCATGGCGAGTCGCGGGCATGTCCGCACAACAAGTGCATACACCAAAAAATAACCGAGGAGATTTCATGAACATCGCATCCCGCACGCTGCGGTCCGCCCTGATGGCCGCCCTGCTCATCGCGCCGCTCGCCGCCCTCGCCGCGGGTTACCCGGAACGCCCGGTGCGCATCGTCGTGCCGGTTTCGGCCGGTGGCGGCGTCGACAGCCTGGCGCGGCTGATCGGGCAGCATTTCAATGCGGTGTGGGGCCAGCCCTTCATCGTCGATAACCGGCCCGGCGCCGGCGGCAGCATCGGCGCGGAAATCGCCGCGCGCGCGGTGCCGGACGGCTACACGCTGATGGTGAGCAGCAGCAGCTACCTCACCAACGCGGCGATCCGCACCGTGCGCTACGATCCGATCCGCGATTTCCAGCCGATCACCAAACTGACCACCAATCCCTACATCATCGTGGTCACACCCTCGCTGCCGGTGAAATCCGTCAGCGACCTCATCGCGCTGGCCAAAGCCAAACCCGACACCGTGACCTATGCATCGTCAGGCACCGGCGGCATATTGCATATGGGCGCGGAACTGCTCACCGCCCTCACCAACACCAAGATGACCCATGTACCGTACAAAGGCGTCGCCGATGGTTACCCCGCGGTGATCTCCGGCCAGGTGAACTGGATGCTGGGCAGTCCGATCTCCGCGCAGCCGCTGATGAAGGCCGGTCGCCTGCGCGGCATCGCCGTGACCACCGAGAAACGCCTGAAGGCCCTGCCGGATCTGCCGACCATCGGTGAGACCGTGCGCGGCTACGAAGTCAGCGCGTGGTTCGGCCTGTTCGCCCCGGCTAAACTGCCGGCCTCTATCGTTGAGCAGCTGTACAAAGAAGCCGCCAAGGCCGTCAACGAACCCAAGGTGGCCGCGAGCATGGAAGCCGGCGGTACCGAAGTGGTCGGCAATTCGCCGAAAGAATTCACGCAGCAGGCGAAAGCCGAATTCGAGAAGTGGCGCGGGCTGGTGAAGAAGACCGGGCTGAAGCTGGAATAACATGACTCAACCCACATTCGTCATTCCGGCGCGCCCCGAAGGAAGTCCCCTTGGGGGAAAAGCCGGAATCTAGGAATTGGCACCGTCTGGATTCCGGCTTTCGCCGGAATGACGGTTTGAAGATTGTTTTTACCGAGAAATATTCATGAATAAATTCATCACCCTGCTCTGCACCCTGCTGCTGGCAACACCGCTCGCACACGCGCAGACCTTCCCGACCAAACCGATCCGTTTTGTCGTGCCCTCCTCCGCCGGCGGCGGCAACGATTACCTCGCGCGGCTGTTCGGCGCGAAGATCACCGAGAACTGGGGCCAGCAGGTGCTGGTGGACCTGCGCCCGGGGGCGGCCGGCATCGTCGGCTCCGAGATCGTTGCCAAGGCGCCGCCCGACGGCCACACCATCCTGATCGTCGCCACCGGCTATGGGCTCAATCCCAGCCTCTATGCCAAGCTGCCTTACGACACCATCGAGGATTTCGCGCGCATCAGCCTGCTCGCCTTCTCGCCCAATGTGCTGGTGGTGCACCCCTCAATGCCGGTGAAATCCGTCAAGGAACTGATTGCGCTCGCCAAGTCGCGCCCCGGTGAACTCAACTACGCCTCCTCCGGCGCCGGCACCGGCGGCCACCTGTCGATCGAGCTGATGAAATACATGTCCAAAATCAACATGGTGCATATCCCGTACAAGGGCGCGGGTGATGCCACCATGGCCGTCGTCAGCGGCCAGGTGCACATGCTGATGACAGCGCCCGGCGCGGCGATTCCGTTCATCAAGGCCGGCCGCCTGCGCCCGCTCGCGGTGGGCTCGGCCAAACGTGTGAAGGCACTGCCCGATGTGCCGACCATGGCCGAGGCCGCACTGCCGGGCTACGAAGTGGACGGCTTTTACGGCATCCTCGCGCCGGGCAAGACGCCGCGCCCCATCGTCGACAAACTTTATGCCGAATTCGACCGCATCCTGAAGCTGCCGGATGTCGCACAGCAACTGGAAGCACAGGGCTTTGATCCGGTCAGTTACAACCCGGACAAATTCACCGAACACGTCAAAAAAGAAATGCAGAAATGGCCGCCGGTGTTCAAGGCGGCGGGCATCAAGGCCAATAACTAAGTACGCCTGACAAAATGGCTTTTCAGATCCCCCTCACCCCAACCCTGCTACGCTTCAAGTGTGCCCTTGTCTCCCCGTAAACGGGGAGAGGGAGTATTTTATTTTTTAGTCCCCCCAATCCAATCAACACGCCTTAACAAGGAGTCATCATGGGCAAGATATTCCTGGTGGTACCCGATGCACCGGTTGAAGAAGCGGCAGAACTCAAATCCAGCCGCACACTGGGCAGTGCCGGCATCCGCCTCGGTGTGCTCGACAACAGCAAAGGCAATGCCGACCATCTGCTGAACCTGATCATTGAAGGCGTCAAAAAAGATTTCAAGGTCGAATCGGTGGTGATGACGCGCAAGCCCTTTTCCAGCAAACCGGCGACCGACGCCATCCTCGACCAGTTGGCGAAGGAGGCAGACCTCGTCGTCAGTGCCATGGCCGATTGAGGGTCGTGCACGTCGTGGAGTGTCCACGACATGGCGCAGTTAACCAAACGCGGCCTGCTGGCCGCCGTGGTGGTTTCGGATTCATTCATGAAACTGGGCAAGGCGCA
>CAMCYP010000032.1 GCA_945885345.1 Bordetella parapertussis
GCGGCTTGTTCATCAACGGCCCTTGAAATCACCCTTGCGCTTGTCGAAAAACGCCTGCAGCGCTTCCTGGTGATCTTCTGTTTTGTGGCAGATCGCCTGGAAAGCCGAGCAGGCATCCAGATGTTCACTGAGGTGCTGGCGTTGCGCGAGTTTCAGCAGGCGTTTCGCGTAACGGATGGCCTGCGGCGGTTTGGCGGCAATCTTGCCGGCCATTTTTTTCGCGGCGGCCATCAGTTCGCCGGGTTCGGTGACTTCGAGCAGGATGCCCAGCGCCTTGGCTTCATCGGCCTTCAGCACTCGGCCGGTCAGTGTCAGTTCCGCGGCACGCTGGTAACCGAGCAACTGGTTGAGGAACCAGGCGCCGCCGTCGCCGGGGATGATGCCGAGGTTGACGAAGGTTTCACCGAACTGCGCTTCAGTGGAGCCGATGCGGATGTCGCACATGTTGGCAAGGTCGAAGCCGGCGCCGATGGCCGGGCCGTTGACCGCGGCGATCACCGGAATGTCGGTGTCCTGCATCGCCAGCGGAATACGCTGGATGCCGGTGCGATAGGCGCGCTGCAGTTCATGCGGTGGCGCCTTGGAGCGCTCACCCATGGTCTTGATGTTGCCGCCCGCCGAAAACGCGCTGCCGGCGCCGGTGATGATCAGCACCGAAGCGTCCATGCAGCTGTTGGCCCATTGCAGCGTGTTGACGATGTCCGATACCAGGTCGGTGCTGGTCAGCGCATTGCGCACGTCGTCGCGGTTGAAGATCAACGTGGCCACGCGGCCGTCGAGTTCCAGCGTGGCATCGGTCAGTTTGGGCAAGGCAGTCATCGTGGATTTCCGGTGGTGATATTGCAAAAGGAACGAAAAACGGGGATTTAAAGCAGGCCGCTATCTTAAGCGGCGTCCCGGGGACGGCACAACCTCG
This sequence comes from Bordetella parapertussis, assembly GCA_945885345.1. Taxonomy (GTDB): domain Bacteria; phylum Pseudomonadota; class Gammaproteobacteria; order Burkholderiales; family SG8-41. The sequence continues at coordinate 917 of CAMCYP010000032.1, forward strand.
AACCCGGAGGCGCTCAGTTGTGTAACTCAGCTGCCTGATTGCGCGCGCAGGTGTTCGACCGCGGCATTGCGTGAATCGATCACGCGCTGGCGCGCGATGCGTTCGGCGGCGTCGCCGTCGCCATCGCGGATGGCGCGCAGCAGGCTTTGCCAGTTCTGCACCGATTGCCGGCGGCGTTGCGGTGTCGACAGGCCGAGGCGGGTGTAACGCACGGTCTGCACCGCGAGCGAACCGAGGATGGCCTGCAAGCGGTGGTTGCCCGCGGCCTGGGTCAGCAACCGGTTCAGCCGCAATACGATCTCGATGTATTCGTCGCCGGGCCCGGGAACCGCGGCAGTCTGCGCCAGCCGTGCGATGTCCTGTTCCAGCAGCGGCACCAGCTGATCGCGTTGTTTACCCTCGGCGATCAACCGGTCGCGCAATCCGTTGAGCATGGCGCGAATGTCGAAAATCTCGTTTACTTCCTCGATGGTCGGATTGGTGACCTGCGCGCCGCGCCGCGGCAGGATCATCGCCAGGCCTTCTTTTTCCAGCAGTCGCAGGGCTTCACGCACGGGACCGCGGCTGACTTCGAATTCTTCGGCGATCGCCTGTTCCATGATGCGCTGGCCCGGGGTGTAGGCGCCGGACACGATGCGTTCCGACAGTTGCGTTGCAATCTGTTCGGGCAGCGATTGGGTCAGCGGCGCGCCGCTGCGCAGCTGGATCAGCACGTCAGGTAAGGCGTTGGCGACTGGCATGGGTGCTCTGCAGGTTGGTGATGACGAGTGCCACGATACGGATGCTTTGTATTATTGTCAACAATCTTCTTGACAACAATATGGCCCAAGAATAGCATCCTGCACACCTTTCCGATCCCACCCTCAGGAGCTCCGTCATGGCCCGCATCGAAGTCAAATCTGAAATTACCGGCACCGTCTGGCAGCTCAAAGCCAAGCCCGGCGACAAGGTCGAAAGCGGCGACACGCTGATCGTCATCGAGTCGATGAAAATGGAAATTCCGGTGATCACCGAAGACGGCGGCACGATCAAGGAAATCCTGGTCAAGGAAAAAGACCCGGTGGCCGAAGGCCAGGTGGTTGCCATCATCGAGGAGTGATCCGGAGAAGTAAGCATCCGCTTACGACTCGATAGTGAGCCCACGCTCACAATATAATTTCTTGTTTTAATTAAGTTTTTAAAATACAGAGCCTATGAGCTGGCAGCCTGAAATCGACGAACTGCAACGCCGGCGCACACTGGCGGAGGCCTGCGGCGGGCCGGAGGCGGTGGCCAAGCACCACGCCCAAGGCAAGTTCACGGTGCGCGAACGCATCACGGCCCTGACGGACTCCGGGTCTTTTCGCGAAGTCGGCAAACTCGCCGGCAAGGCCACGTATGACGCATCCGGAAAATTGACCGGCTTCGAACCCGCGCCGTACGTGATGGGCATTGCCCGCATCGGCGGCCGGCCGGTGGCGATCGGCGGCGAGGATTACACCATCCGCGCCGGCACCGGATTCGGCAGCGACCGGCGCAAGGGCGGGCAGGGCGGTTTCATTGAAGATCTCGCCTACGAGTACCGCATTCCGCTGGTCAACCTGATCGACGGCACCGGCGGCACGGTCAACACCGCCAAGCGCAAGGGTTACACCGTGGTGCCGGGTTATGGCCAGGACGGGGTCGAACGGTCGGTGGAACTGCTCGGCATCGTGCCGGTGGTCAGCGCGGTCATGGGCACCACCGCCGGCGGCCCGTCGATGCGCGCGATCCTGTCGCACTGGTCGATCATGGTCAAAGGCAGCGGGCAGATTTTTGCTGCAGGTCCGCCGGTGGTCGAACGCGCCTTCGGTGAAAAGCTGCACAAGGACGAACTGGGCGGTACCGCGGTCGCGGTCGATACCGCCGGCACCATCGACAACGTCGCGGAAAACGAGCAGGACTGTTTTGAGCAGATCCGCCGTTTCCTGTCGTACATGCCGCAGAACGTATGGGAGCTGCCGCCGATGGTGAACAGCGGCGATCCGGCGGACCGTTGCGAAGACGCGCTGGCGAGCATCGTGCCGCGCTCCAATCGCCAGGCCTACAACATGAAAAAACTGGTTGGCATGATCGTCGACCGCGATTCGCTGTTTGAAATCCAGCCGACCTTCGGCCGCGCCATCATTACCGCGCTGGCACGCATGAACGGCAAGGTCATCGGCATCATCGCCAGCAATCCGATGGTTGGCGGCATCATGGATTACAAGGCGGCGCGCAAGCAGGGCCATTTCACCGAACTCTGCGACATGTTCAATATCCCGATCATCCTGTTCGCCGACATCCCCGGCCTGATGGTCGGCCGCGAATCCGAAGCCGACGCGATCCTGCGCGAAGGCGTGCGCGCACGTTACATCGCGCTGCAATCGCGGGTGCCGATGTTCTCGGTGATCGTGCGCAAATGTTATGGCGTCGCCGGTGGCGGCTTCATCGACCGCGGCGGACTCAATTTCAAGATTGCCTGGCCTTCGGCCGAATGGGGCTCGCTGCCGGTTGAGGGCGGCGTCAAGGCGGCCTATCGCAAGGAAATCGAAAGCGCGCCCGATCCCGCAGCGCGCGAGCGCGAGATCGAAGCGGAGTTGAAGCAACTCGCATCACCCTTCCGCACCGCCGAAGCGTTTGCCGTGGAAGACGTCATCGATCCGCGCGAGACGCGGCCTTATTTGTGCCAGTTCATCGACTCCTTGCAGGGTCGGCTTGCCAGCCAGCTCGGTCCCAAGCTGCGCGCTGGTGTGCGGCCTTAGAGGTGTTACTTAATAACTATTTGATTTTATTGGATATTTAACATGGCATTCGAAACATTGCTGCAGGAATATGAAGCCCGCCGCGCCAAGGCGCTCGCCGGTGGTGGCGAAGAAAAGTACGCAAAGCGTACTGCGAAGGGCATCTGGAACGCGCGTCAGCGCATTGATTATTTAATGGACCAGGGTTCATTCATCGAGTCCGGCCTGTTCGGTTCTTCCGGGGTGTATCCCGAGCAGGAAGATGAAACCCAGACCGACGGCAAACTCGCCGGCTTCGGCCGCATCAATGACCGCGACGTGTGCCTGGTGGTCAACGATTTCACGGTGAAGGGCGCGTCGACTTCGGCCACCAACGGCAAAAAAATCGCGCACATGAAACGCGCGGCCACCGAACGCGGCATGCCGCTGGTGCTGATCGGTGAATCCACCGGCGCGCGACTGCCCGATGCGATGGGTTCGCGCGGCATGGGTCTGCTGCTCGGCAACGACAACACCCAGTTCCGCCGCATGCGCGAAGTGCCGATGGCCGCGGCCGCATTTGGCCCGTCCTTCGGTTCCTCGACCTGGCTGATGTGCCAGTCGGATTTCGCGGTGATGCACAAAAGCGCGATCATGGCGGTGTCCAGCCCGGGCCTGGTATCGATGGCGCTCGGCGAAAAAGTCGCCGCAGAAGATCTTGGTGGCTGGCGTTTGCATGCCGAAACCACCGGCCTGATTGACCAGTTTGCCGACACCGAAGAAGAGGTGTTCGACCTGATCAAGAAATTCCTCGCCTACATGCCCAGCCACCACAAGGAGGCGCCGCCCGATGCGCCGGTGCCCGCAGGTTCCGGCGCCGACATGGCCAAGGTGTTCGACATCCTGCCCGAGAGCCGCACGCAGGTGTACGACATGAAGCGCGTGATCAAATGCATCGTCGACAAGGACTCCCTGCTGGAACTGAAGCCGCGTTTCGGCAAAAGCGCGGTGACGGGACTTGCGCGCCTCGGCGGCAAAAGCGTCGGCATCATTGCCAACAACCCCTTGCATCGCGGCGGCGCGCTGGATGCCGATGCCTGCCGCAAGATTGTCGATTTCATCGTGCTCTGTGACTCGTTCAATATTCCCTTCGTGATGCTGGTCGATACCCCCGGTTTCCAGATCGGCACCGAAGCCGAACGCGCCGGCGCGCCGGGCAAGATCATGAATTTCATGAACGCGATGACGCTGGTCACCGTGCCGCATCTGACGGTGATCGTGCGCAAGAGCTATGGCCGCGCCTACGTCTGCATGGGCGGCGGTCGCCATTCCGATGAAATCGCAGCATGGCCGACGGCCGAAGTCAGTTTCATGAGCCCGGACTTCGCCACCAAGATCGTGCATGGCGTCGGGGTCGGCGAGCCGGGTTTTGAAGAAGCGCTGGCTGATATCCGCAAGGGCGCTGACGTCTGGGGTCTGGCAGCCGTATATGCCGCGCAGTCGGTGATCAAGCCGCAGGACACGCGCGATTACCTGATCCGCATGTTTGATGTTTATAAATTGCGCATGACCAAGGGCGTGGGGCAGCACCTGATGCGTTCCTGGCCTACAAGTTACTAAAAAGCGTGTGATTAGGTGACTGGGTGATTAAGTGATTCGGTGACGGTGAGCTTCAATCACCCAGTCACTTAATCACCTAATTACTCGATTCCAAAAAACCGTCCGCAGGAAAGAGAATCCGATGTTTAACAAAGTAATAGTCGCCAATCGCGGCGCTGTCGCCGCCCGGGTACTGCGTGCACTGAATGCGATGAATATCCATTCAGTCGCCGTGTATTCCGAAGCCGATGCCGGCGCCCCCTATCTGGAAATGGCCAGCGAAACGTACGCCATCGGTGCAGCACCGGCGCGCGAGAGTTATCTCAACCAGGACCTGATCGTTGAGGTGTTGCGCAAGTCGAAAGCCGATGGCCTGCATCCGGGGTACGGTTTTCTGTCGGAAAATTCGGCTTTCGCGCAAAAAGTGATCGACGCCGGCTCGCATTTCATCGGGCCCTCGCCGAAATGGATCGATGCGATGGGGCACAAGACCCGCGCTCGTGATATCGCTGCGCAATACGGCATGCCGATGTCGGAGGGTTCCGGCGTGCTGCCGGATGACAATGATGCCATCCTTGCTGCTGCGCGAAAAATCGGTTTTCCGGTGCTGGTCAAGCCCGCCGGCGGCGGTGGCGGTATCGGCATGTTGCCGGCGAAAGATGAATCCGAACTGCTGGGTGCCGTCGAGCGTTCACGGTCGATGGCCAGTCGCGGCTTCGGCACGGCGGAGGTCTACCTCGAAAAACTGATTGAACGTCCGCGCCATGTCGAATTCCAGATCCTTGGCGATGCTCACGGCAGCGCCATGCATTTGTTCGAGCGTGATTGTTCGACCCAGCGCCGCAACCAGAAAGTGATCGAAGAAGCCCCGGGACCGCTGATCCCGCGCGACAAGGCGGTGGCAGTTGCTGACCAGATTGCCGACATCATGCGCAGCATGGGTTACGACAACATCGGCACCGTTGAAATGCTGCTGGGCGCCGATGGCACTTTCAGCTTCCTTGAAATGAATACCCGTCTGCAGGTCGAGCATGGCGTGACCGAGGAAGTCACGGGGGTGGATCTGGTGCGCGCACAGATCCGTTCCGCTGCCGGCGAAAATCTCTCCGACATCCTGCCCGGCAAGCCGGAAATCAAGGGGCATGCCATCCAGGCCCGCGTGTATGCCGAAGACCCGAAAAACTTTTTCCCGTCACCGGGCAAGCTGACGGTATTTCGCCCGCCATCGGGTGACGGCATCCGCGTCGACACCGGTTATGCCGAAGGACGCGACGTCACGCCGCATTACGATCCGATGATCGCCAAGGTCATCGTGCGCGCAGCGACGCGCGAGGCTGCAATCGATGATCTGATCGATGCTTTGAGTGGCTTCGACATTCAGGGCCTGAAGCACAACATTCCGGCAGTCATCAACATCCTGCGCTCCGAGCAATTCCGTTCGGGCCGGGTACACACCGGCATCATCGGTGAAGTCACGGGCAAAAAAGCATGAACACAACAAAGGAAAAAAATCCGGTGGCCGCAGCACGCAGCGCCGGGCGCAATGCGCTGGACGAGAGCGCCGGCAAGCAACTGTTGTCGACCTACGGCATCAGTGTGCCGCAGTCGCGCGTCGCCAAAGGCTTGGCCGATGTCGATGCCGTGATGAACGGCCTCAAGACGCCGGTAGTGGTCAAGGTCATGTCGCCCGACATCCTGCACAAAAGCGATGCTGGCGGCGTCAAAATCAATCTGTGCTCCGTCGCTGAAGTCAAAGCCGCCATCGAAGGCATGCTCAACGCACCGAAGATCAAGGGCGCACGCATCGACGGTTTTCTGGTCGAGGAAATGGCACCGGCCGGTCATGAACTGGTGATTGGCGGCCTGCGTGATCCGCAGTTCGGCCCGCTGGTGATGGTGGGTCTGGGCGGCATCTTTGTCGAAATCCTGAAGGATGTGTCGTTCCGGCTGTGTCCGATCACCCGCATCGATGCCGAGGAAATGCTCGCCGAGCTCAAGGGCGTGGCCATCCTCAAGGGCGCGCGCGGCAGCAAACCGGCATCCATCGAAGCGATCATCGACGTATTGCTGAAAGTGGGTGGTGACAACGGTCTGCTGATGCAACATGCAGCGGACATCAGCGAAGCCGACATTAATCCGCTGATCGTGTCCGATACGGCGGCCGTCGCCGTCGATGCACGTTTTATCCTGGGCTGAACACGAATCATGACCATCCTCGAAGAATTTACGCCCCTGTTCGCGCCGAAAACCGTAGCCGTGGTTGGCGCTTCGACCAAGGGCAATGCGCTGCCCAATGTATTCATCCGCCGTATCCGCGAGTTCGGTTTCACCGGTGACATTTATCCGATCCATCCTGTCGCCGCCGAAATCGACGGTCTGACGGCGTATAAAACCCTCGCCGATACACCCAAGCCGGTGGATTACGCCTATATCGCCGTGTCTGGTGCGCAGATTCCCGCCATGTTGTCCGCTGCCAAAGGCCATGTGCGTTTTGCGCAGGTGGTGTCCAGCGGTTTCGGTGAAGTCGAGGAAGGCAAAAACCTGCAGGCTGAACTCGCGGATGCTGCGCGCGCCGGTGGCATGCGCTTGCTCGGCCCGAATTGCCTGGGCATTTATACGCCGCGCGGTCATGTGACCTTCACCGAAATTGGCCCTAAGGAAGTGGGTCCGGTCGGCATCGTGTCGCAAAGCGGTGGCCTCGGCACCGACATCATCCGCCGCGGTCTGTCGCGCGGACTTAAATTCTCCGGACTGGTCACCGTCGGCAACTGCGCTGATGTCACACCTTCCGATCTGCTTGAGTTCTATATTGCCGATCCGCAGACCAAGGTGATTGGTCTCTATATAGAAACCGCCAAGGACGGCCGGCGCCTGTTCGACATCCTGCGCAAGGCCAAAGCGGCCAAACCGGTGGTGATCCTCAAGGGCGGGCGCACGCAGCAGGGCTTGGCTGCCGCTGCATCGCATACCGGTTCGCTGGCGGGTGATGATCGCGTGTGGGTTGCGCTGGCGCGGCAGACCGGTTGCATGCTGGTCGACACGCTGGATAATTTCATCGATACGCTGCTGATTTTCCAGACCCTGACGCCGCGTCCGCAGCGCCCGACGCAGAAAGTCGTGCTGTTCGGCAACGGCGGCGGCACCAGCGTGCTGGCCACCGACTATTACTCAAGGCTGGACCTCGACGTCACACCCTTCGCGCAACCGGTGATCGACGCGCTGGCCGAACTGAAACTGCCGCCGGGTACCAGCATCACCAATCCGGTGGACTGTCCGGTGGGTACGCTGCAGCAGGATGACGGACGCGTCGCCGAAAAAATCCTCGACATCATCTACAGCCAGGGCAAACCCGAGGCACTGGTGATGCATCTGAATCTGTCGGCCTTTGTCGGCCGCACCAAGCCCGAAGTACTGGACAATCTGGTGGCGGCTGCGATGCGCGTCCAGGAAAAATATCCGGGGCAGTCGCATTTCATCCTGGTGCTGCGTTCGGACGGTGAACCGGCGCTGGAAGCGCGCAAGCGCGAATTCCGTGACAAGGCGGTGGCGCTGGGCGTGCCGGTGTACGACGAAATGGCCAATGCCGGTCATCCGCTGGCGGCGCTGGCGACCTTTGAACGTTTCAAGGCCGCACGGAAATAAAGCCAAAAGGCCGCGAACTCTCAAAAGGAGTCGTTGATAAGAATATCGTGGCGCTCGTCACAGGCTTTTGGTGGATGTGCGGGTACGTTTTGTCTGGGCGGTTTTCTTCAAGTTGCCGTTTAACAGAGTTACCACCCGGTCTGGCGTTAGCTCGGGTGAAAGTCCGCTGATGAAATCAAAAACAAACTGCCGGAAATAGCCGTTTTTTCTGAGCGATATATACGTCGTACTGGGTTCCAGTAAATGACTGACATCGCGCGCACGCAGACCGCTGTCCCGTTTGTGATCCACTGATACCGCGGACAAAATCGCAATACCAAAACCGCGCTCGACATAAGCCTTGCTGACGTCTGCGTCCACGATCCCGAAAATGAACTGGGGCTTCAACCCCTGCTTCTTGAATTCTTCCATGACCCGCCAGCGACCGCTGAACGCCGGATCATGAGTGATGATTGGATATTTGGCGATTTCGGCCAAGGTTATTTGTTCAGCACGCAGTATCGGATGACCGCGTTTTGCGACAACGCAACGTGGTAACTCCATGCAAGGCATGCGCACCAGATTCGGGAAAGGTTGGCTGGTTTCCGTTCCGATCGCGATGTCGGCATCACCGCTTTCCACCATTTCGCAAATCTGGGTTGGATTACCTTGTCTCAACCCGAGCTTTACCAGGGGATAGCGGCGGGCAAATTTTTCGATGATCGCCGGCAAGATGTACCTGGCTGGGGTGTGGGTGGTGGCAATGGTCAGGCTGCCCTGATCCTGGGTGGCAAAGTCGTCCCGGACTGCTTTTAAACCATCAACGTCACTGATGACGCGCTGTGCAATTTCCATGATCCGGCGCCCGGGTTCAGTTAATCCCAGGATGCGATTGCGCTTGCGCTGGAATACGGAAAAGCCCAGTTCCGCTTCCAGCAACTGGATCTGTTTGCTGATGCCGGGCTGGGAGGTATTTAAATACTCAGCGGCGGCGGACAGGTGATTCCCGTGCCGGAAAACTTCGACAACATACCGCAGTTGCTGCAATTTCATGGGCGACTTTAGTATACGATTTAGAAATACTAGAATATCACAATATTCTTGAATGGAATCAACATGGTTGTTATTCTTTGACGGGAATTTCCTGCAGACAGAAAAAACTAAAAAATTGTTTCTGTGAGGATTAGGGCAATACCGTGAGGAGGCGATCAACGGCCTATATCAGCGCCGAATCGCTGTCGCGATCCGAAAAGGATATTTGATGGAACTCGGACTCAAAGGGCGCAATGCTTTTGTTACAGGAGCCTCACGCGGGATCGGAGCGGAGATCGCTCGCGCATTCGCTGTCGAAGGCGTAAATCTGGCCTTGTTTGGCCGTGATTTGCAGCGCTGCACTGCGCTGGCCGCCGAACTTTCTGAAAAACATCCGGCTATTCGTACCGTGGTCTGCGAACTGGACATGCAACAACCGGAGGAACTAGCACGAGCAGTGACCAAAGCGGCGGACACGCTGGGAGGTTGTGACATTCTCGTCAATTGTGCCGGGGGGGCGACACGCGGAAGACTTGAAGACATCGCGGATGAATCTTGGGCGCACAATTTCAATGTCAAACCACTGGGGCTTGTCCGGGTAACACGGAATTGTCTACCCTTGCTCCGGAAATCCGACCAGGCGCGCATCATCAATATTGCGGGAACCCGGGGACGCGAACCCGGCGCCTTTTCCGTCATGTCCTCGCCGATCAATCTCGCCACGCTGGGCGTGACCAAGGCATTGGCCAATGAACTGGGGCCGCAGGGTATTACCGTCAATGCCATCAACCCCGGATCGACCGACACGGGTCGCTGGACGGAATTGGTGAACATGACCGCAACCGATCGCCGGATCTCAACCGAAGAGGCAAAAAAATATCTGAACCGCGAGGTTCCTTTAGGCCGGGTGGTGATGCCGTCGGACATAGCCGGGCTGACGGTATTCCTGGCGTCATCTCAGGCGGCAATGATTACCGGCGTTGCAATCAATGTAGATGGTGGTAGGAGCCGCGGCATTTAGGCAAATCGAGAGCTCGGATTTCGGGCGAATTCTGAATGGTCGGAGGAAGCAATGGCAAAAATTGAAGTGCGTTCGGAAATTACCGGAACGGTCTGGCAGATAAAAGTTTCGCCGGGAGACCGGGTTGAAGAAGGCGATGTGCTGATCGTCATCGAATCGATGAAAATGGAAATCCCGGTAATCGTCGAGGATGGGGGAGTGGTCAAGGAAATATTCGTCAAACCTTCGGATCCGGTCGCTGAAAATCAGGTGGTTGCTATTCTGGAAGGCTGAGATGGTTTCCCCCGGTCTTCCCTCGTTTAGCGTCACGGTCGCGGAACCTTCCGAGATCGTCAACCGCTTTCGCCCCTTGTTCGAACCGACCAGCGTTGCTGTTGTTGGTGCATCATCGAAAGGCGGCGGCCGGGGCAATGTGCTGATCCGGCGCATCCGGGCGTTCGGCTACACCGGTTCGATATACCCGATCCATCCCAGTGCGCTGGAGATTGACGGTATTCCCGCATATGCCAGTTTCGCCGATATCCCGAAAACCGTCGACTACGCCTATATCGCCATACCCGGCCAAGACGTGATCCCGCTGCTGGCAAAGGCCAATGGCCGGGTGCGGTTTGCCCAGGTTGTCTCCAGCGGATTTTCCGAGAGCGAAGGTGGCGCTGCGCTTGAGGCAGAACTGGTAAAGGCAGCGCGGAAAGGCGGAATGCGGCTCATCGGGCCAAATTGCGTAGGAATATTCTCGCCCCGTGGTGGCATCACGTGGACAGAAATCGGGCCGCAGCCTCCGGGCTCCGTCGGTGTGCTGTCACAAAGCGGCGGACTGGGGGTCGATATCGTCCGGCGCGGTTCCAACCGGGGCTTGGCTTTCTCAGGATTGGTGACGCTGGGCAATTGCGCGGATCTCGGACTGAGCGATTTCGTGGAGTATTACCTGGCGCATGAGGAGACCAAAGTCATCGGTCTTTATGTCGAATCGGCGCGCGATGGTCGCCGGCTGTTTGACCTCCTTCGCACCGCGCGGGGGCGCAAACCGGTGGTCATCCTGAAAGGCGGCCGTACCCCCGAGGGCAAGGTGGCGGCGGTATCGCATACCGGCGCGCTGGGTGGCGGCGATCGTGCATGGCAGGCGTTGTCGCGGCAGACTGGGTGCATTCTTGTAAAGTCCGTTGAGGAGTTGATCGACACGCTGCTCGCGTTTCAGATGCTCACACCAGACTTCGCGCATCCGACGAAGCGGGTTGTACTGTTCGGCAACGGAGGCGGGACCAGCGTTCTTGCTACGGACTATCTTTCCGAGCATGGTCTGACGGTAGCGCCGTTTTCCGATGACACGCGCCGTGCACTTGATGCGATCGAACTGCTGCCTGGCTCGTCCATCAACAATCCTGTCGATATTCCGGGAGGTAACTTCCGCAAGGATGGCGGAGTTGCGGCATCTAAGATCCTGGAGGCCATTTACCGGCTGGACCGACCCGATGCACTGATCATGCATCTGAACATGACGGCGTTCAAAGGCTACGGCAAGAGTGAAACGCTCGATACGCTGGTGCAGGCCGCCTTGCGGCTGAAGGCCTCCTGTCCGGGCCATTCGCACTTCGTCATGGTACTGCGTTCGGATGGTGATCCTGCGCTGGAGGAGCAGAAGCGGCAATTCAGGCTGCGCGCGGCGAGCAGCGGTATTCCGGTGTACGACGAGTTGAACAATGCTGGCGGCGCCCTTGCGGCCGTGAGTCAGTTCGAGCAGTTTGTCTGTTCGCGATCAGCGCTCGGATCGGGTTTCACGCCCGTAACTGGAATTTCAAAACCTGATCAGGTGCGGCATTGATGAACGCTTATTTCACGTACCCCAGTTCTGAGAGGATTTCATGGAACTGCTGGTAATTGGCATTCAGGAAACCGGACATCTCCTTATGACGCATAAACGTGGGTACCGAAAGATTACGCCTAAGTTCCTGCTTCCATTCATCGGTTTCGACAACCTTGGCGAAAACGTCTTCCCAATAAGTGATCTGCTCCGTGTCCAGGCCTTTGGGACCGTAGATGCCGCGCCAGTTTGCGAACACCGCGTCAAATCCCTGTTCGCGCCATGTCGGTATGTTGGAAAAACCTTCACTCAGCCGTTGGGGAGCGGCGACTCCGAGTATGCGCATCTTTCCGGCCTCGACATGCCTGACGTAGTTGTTGGCGCTGGACGCCACAACGTCAACATGGCCGCCCAGCAGAGCTACTGCCGCATCCCCGCCGGATTTGAATACCGCGAAGCGCAGTTTCCGCGCATCAATGCCCGCTGCCTTCGCCAACAGGCTGATGCTGATATGACTGGATCCGCCGCGAGGCGTTCCGAGACCGAACGTGACGGACGTCGGGTCCGCGCGCAGACGGTCTATCAGTTCCTTCCCGGTCTTGAACGGCGAGTCGGCGCGGACCGCCATCGCCTGATATTCGGACATCAGGTGGACGATCGGCGTAAGGTCGGTATAGGTGATCGGATTGGCGCCGGTAATCTTGTTGGTCATCAAAACGATCGAGGCCAGCGACAGGTAATGACCATCGCCCGGGCGGAGGTTCATGTAAGCCCAGCTCACGGCGCCGCCACCACCGGACTTGTTGATCACGGTAAACGGCACGTTCACCCAGCCGCGCTGCTGGATGATGCTCTGGATCAGGCGTGCATTGCGATCAAGGGCGCCGCCGGCGGCAGTGCCAGTCATGAATTCCACGTTGTGCTCGGGCTTCCAGGTGGACTGCGCCAGGCACGTCCCCGCCACCAACAGCGATGCCATAACCAGCATTACCGAAAATCGAATCATGGATTTTCTCCGTCAATGTGCAACCAGGAAATTACTTTTATTTGCCGAATAATATATGACGTCGAAACCTTGAGCCACAGTTTTAGTGCTGATTTATCAAGACAATAAATCAACCATCTCAAAAGGGGAGAAGAACATGCCATTCAGTGCAATGTTGCAGGAGATGGAAGAGCGTCGCGCACGGGCGATGGCGATGGGCGGCCCGGAAAAACTGGCGCGCCGGAAATCACAGGGCGTGCTTAATGCTCGTGAACGTGTGGACCATTTGCTCGACAGTGGAAGCTTTTTCGAGTCGGGCATCTTTGCTACCTCCGCCCGACCGGAGATGCGGGCGCGAACGCCCGCCGACGGCAAGGTTGTGGGTTTTGGTCAAATCGACGGACGTGAAGTGGCAGTGATATCCAATGACTTTACCGTGCTTGGCGCAACCAGCGCACTGACCGCACAGAAAAAAGTGAAGCATGTAAAGCAGGTTGCCACGCGACGCGGCCTGCCCATCGTGTTTTTCGGGGAAACCGGTGGCGCACGCGTGCCTGATCGCATGGGTGCGAACGGACGTTCAATCGTCGGCCAGGACGGCGCCGAATACCAGCGGCTGCGGCAGACGCCTTGGGCATCGGCACTGCTGGGCAGTTGCTATGGACATTCAGCGTGGTATGCCAGCCTTTCGGACTTCGTAGTGATGCGCAAGGGAGCGACCTTTGCCGTGGCGAGCCACCGCGTGACGTCGATGGCCATCGGTCAGCCGGTTGAAGGCGAGGAACTGGGCGGCTGGAAAATGCACACCGAGAAAACGGGAATGGTTGATCTCGCAGTGGATACCGACGAGGAAGCCATCGACGCGGTCAAGCGCTTCCTGTCGTATCTTCCGAGCCACTGCAAGGAGCCGCCGCCCAGGGTTCCCGTGGCGGAAGGCTCTGGCGCGAAGATGAGAAACATCCTGGAATTGCTGCCGGAATCCCGCAACAAGGTCTATGACATGCGCAAGATTGTCGCGACCGTCTTCGACCAGGACTCGGTGTTCGAACTGAAGCCGCGATACGGCCGTTCAGTGATGACGGCGCTCACGCGCCTCGAAGGTCGTACCGTGGGGGTCATCGCGAACAACCCGCTGTTCAAAGCCGGAGCGCTTGACGTGGATGCGTGCAACAAGGTTACTAGTTTTCTGGTGTTGTGTGACTCGTTCAACATTCCCCTGGTGTTTCTGGTCGATGTTCCCGGCTTCATGATCGGCGTCGAGGGCGAATTGCGCGGGGCGCCGGGGCGCATCATCAACTGGGTCAACGCCATGTCGCTGTGTACGGTGCCGAAGATCAGCATCATCATTCGGAAAAGTTACGGCAAGGCGTACCTCAACATGGGAGGGGGCAAGAATTCGGACGAAGTGGCCTGCTGGCCCACCGCTGACCTGGGATTCGTCGACCCCGCCATTGCGGTGAGCATTGCCTACGGGATCAAGCGCGAAGACGATCCGGTTCGTTACGCGGAGCTGACCGAGCAGCTGCAGCGGGACTCGTCGGTGTGGGCGCTGGCCGAACTCTATGAAACGCAGATGGTGATTGACCCGCGCGAGACCAGGGACTACCTGATTCGCACGCTGGATGTGCATCAGATGCGACTTACGCGGGGTGTAGGCGAACACAACATCAGCAACTGGCCGACGACTTTCTAGGCGGGCGCCCCGGCGTCCTTCGAAACAATAAAACCGGAACCGAGGAGGCAAAGATGCGTGGATATCTGATTGTGATACTGGCGGGATTGGGACTTGCATGGCCGGCTGTGGCGGCACAACCGGAGCCCTATCCGGTCAAGCCCGTGCGTGTGGTGGTGCCCTACGCCGCGGGAGGATCCAACGATCTGGTCAGCCGCGCCATCATGCCGAAGCTGAGCGAGGCATGGAAACAGTCGATCATTGTCGACAATCGCGCCGGCGCGGGTTCGCTGATCGGTACCGAGATCGTCGTACGCGCGGTGCCCGATGGCTATACGCTGCTGGCAACGTCCGGCGCCCTGGCCATCAACGTATCGTTATATCGGTTGTCGTTTGATCCGCTCAAGGACCTGGCCCCGGTGGCGTTCATGGCACAAATGCCTTACGTGCTCGCGGTTCATCCTTCCGTCCCGGCCAGTTCGGTGCAGGAGCTGATCAATTATGCCAAAGCAAATCCCGGCAAGCTCTCATTTGCATCAGCAGGAATCGCGACCGCGACCCATCTCACCGGAGAGATGTTCAAATCCATGGCGAAGATCAATCTCCTGCATGTGCCGTACAAGGGCGGCGGCCCCGCGCTCAACGCGATCATCGGCAACGAAGTCCAGGTAGTTTTCAACGTGGTCAGCGGCACGTTGCCGCACGTGCGGAGCGGAAGATTGCGTGCGCTGGCGGTAAGCAGCGCGAAACGGGCGGATGCGGCACCGGAACTGCCTACCATCAGCGAAGCGGGAGTGCCGGGGTTCGACGTCGTATCCGGATACACCATCTATGCGCCGGCCGGCACGCCGCGTGCCATCGTCAACAAGATCAATTCCGGCATCAACGATGCACTCCGGCAGCAGGACATGAAGGAGCGTTTTCTGACGCTGGGCGTAACGCCGATCATCAGCAGCCCGGAATCGCTGACAGCCTATCTGAAGTCGGAAATTGCCCGCTGGGGGAAAATCATCCGGGAAATGGGAATCAAGCCGGAATAGAACTTTGCCGCGTCGACCTGCTTTTGGGGCCTTGCGCTTTCCCGGCAGGCGCGACGATCGGAACAGGCAGAACGTGAACAATAGCAACCCGACTCACCGGTCTTCAAGGAGGATTACATGTTGCAGAAATTTGTTTACATAATGATCGCGGCCTGCACGGCAGCAACGGGATATGCCGCGGAAGCATGGGTTCCGGACCGCGCGGTCGAGATCGTCGCCGGTTCGGGCGCCGGTGGTGCGCAGGATCGGACCGCGCGCACGATGCAGAAAATCTGGAAAGAAAGCAACATCATTTCGTTGCCGGTGAATGTGGTCAACAAACCTGGTGGCGGCGGTGCGATCAGCATGGCGTACCTCAATCAGCAAGGCAGCAACGGCCATTACATTGCCGTCGGCTCACCGTCATTGCTGATCAACCATATTTCCGGCAAAGGCAAAATTGGCCTTGATGATGTGACACCGCTGGCATTGCTGTTCAGTGAATACATTGCCATTGCCGTAAGGAACGAATCGCCAATCAAAACCGGTGCAGACCTGATTCAGCGAATGAAATCGGACCCGGGGTCGGTCAGCGTCGCCGTTGCCACGGCTCGTGGCGGCATGCAGCACATAGCCGTCGGACGGATTGCCAAAACCATCGGAGTCGACGTGGGGAAAGTCCGGGTCGTGGTGTTCAACTCCGGCAGTGAATCGATTACCCAGGTGTTGGGCGGGCATATCGATGTTGTGGCAACAGCCGTCGCCAACGCGGCGCCGCATGTGACCAACGGCCAATTGCGAATCATCGGCATTGCCGCGCCGCAGCGTCTGCCTGGTGCACTTGCGAATGTGCCAACCTGGAAGGAACAAGGTGTTGATGTCGTCGTATCAAACTGGCGCAGTGTTATGGGACCCAAGGGCATGACTGCGGCACAGGTGGCATGGTGGGACGGCGCGTTCCAGAAACTGGTGAAGACAGCGGAATGGAACGAAGATATCCAGAAAAATTACTGGGTGAACAATTATCTCGGCAGTGCAGACAGCCAGAAATTCTTTGCGGCCCAATACGAGGAATTGCGTGGGGCATTGAACGATCTGCTCGTCAAGTGAGGGTCTGACCGGAGAAAAATCATGCCAGACGACAAGAACATCCCGTCCCAACCGATGGACGGAATACGCGTGCTCGAGCTCGGCACGACGATTGCCGGCCCTTTCTGTGCCCGATTGCTCGCCGATTTCGGCGCGGAGGTAGTCAAGGTCGAGCCGGCCGAGGGGGATCCCATCCGGGTTTCTGGCAAGCGCTACAAGGACAAGCCGCTGTACGCCAGCAGCCTGATGCGCAACAAAAAACTGATCGTGATTGATTTGCGCACGACAGCCGGGCAGGACTTGGTAAAGCAATTCGTCAAAAAATGCGATGTGGTGATCGAGAATTTCCGGCCGGGCACTCTGGAAAAGTGGGGGCTGGGGTATGACACGCTTTCCGGGATAAACCCGGGACTGGTGCTGGTTCGGGTCTCCGGATACGGGCAGACCGGTCCTTACAGCCAGCGACCCGGTTACGGGGTGGTCTGTGAAGCAGTGGGGGGGTTACGGCATGTTACCGGTGACGCCGACCGGCCTCCGGCGCGGGCCAATATCGGCCTCACAGACTGCATTACCGGACTTTATGCCGCGTTCGGTACCATGATGGCGTTACGGCACCGGGATCGGACCGGTGAAGGACAGATTGTCGATACCGCCCTGTACGAATGTGCATTCAGCTTCATGGAAGCGCATATCGGGGCTTACGACAAAACCGGATACGTCGTCGGGCGCGAAGGCGCAGGTCATTCAGGCAGCGTCGTCAACAATCTGTTCCGGACCCGTGACGGGCACTACGTGCATATCCAAGGATCCCAGACCAACAGCTTTCGCAGGTTATGCCTGGCAATGGGGCGGCCAGATATCCTCAACGATCCTCGTTTCAACACCCGTCTTCAGCGTGTCAAGAACGGTGACGAAATGGATGGTCTGGTTGCCGAGTGGGTGGGCGCGCGTGATTATGAATCTGTCGAGCGCGAGCTCTCGGCGGAAGATGTGGTGTTCACGCGCATTTACACCATGGCTGACATATTCAAGGATCCGCATTTCAAGGCACGCGGCATGATCCCGGCCATTCCTGATGACGAAATCGGAACAGTTGCAATGGCTGCACCAGTCCCGCGGCTGACCCGTACGCCGGGCACCATCAACAGGAGTGGCGGCCGCATCGGCCGTGACACGTTCGATGTTCTGCACAACATGTTTGGCTTTTCAACCGCGGAAATAAAGCGTCTTGAAGACGACAAAATTATCAGTACCAGACCACCGGAAATGATCAAACGTGGAGGAGCAACATCATGAAGCCGAAAGACGGGAAAAAGCGGGTGTTATCGCTGATGGTGATTGGTTGTGCCGTCGCTGCACTCAGCAACGGGAACGCCTTTGCGCAATGGAAGCCTGAACGCACCACGGAACTGATCGTGAGCGCGGGACCGGGGGGTAACCAGGATCTGACCGCCCGGGTGATCCAGGGTGTCTGGCAGGAGAAAAAAATCGTCCCTTCGGCTGTTGTGGCAAACAAAACCGGTGGCGCTGGAGCCATTGCATCCAATTACCTTTCCCAGCACGCTGGCGATCCACATTATCTGATGATGCTGGCACCAACGTTGCTGACCAGCCGGATCATGGGTACGAGCAAAGTCGATCACAATAATTACACGCCGCTGGCCATGCTGTTCAATGAATATATTTTCGTGACAGTAAAGGCCGATTCACCCATAAAAAACGGCCGCGACCTGATTCAAAAATTGAAGACGGCACCCGATTCATTAAGTGTTGCCATCGCCACCGCTCTTGGCAATCACATCCATATGGGTGTGGCATTACCGATGAAAGCCGCCGGTGTCGACATCAAGCGCATGAAAGTGGTGGCTTTCAAATCATCAGGTCAGTCGCTGACAGCGGTGCTGGGCGGACATGTCGATGTCGCCGCTTCAACATTCAGCGCGGTATTACCACATGTGACGTCAGGCAAGCTGCGTATCGTCGGTGTCAGCGCGCCGCAACGAATGACCGGTGTGCTTGCGGAAATTCCAACCTGGAAGGAGCAGGGGGCTAACGCGGTATTTGACAGCTGGCGCGGGGTGGTGGGAGCCCAAGGCATGACCGAAGAACAGAAGACCTATTGGGAAAGGGCTTTTGCCGAACTTGGAAAAACAGAAGAATGGAAAAAAGACATCGAAAAGAATTTCCGGGTGAGTCATTTTCTTGGCGGCAAAGACGCGAACCGCTATTGGGATGAACAGTACAAAGAACTGGAAGAAGCGTTGACGGAACTGGGTTTGGCCAGACGCGGTAACTGATATCCGTGTTGTCTGCTTCATTCAGAAAAGGAAGATCATGAGCAAGACTGAAACAACAGGCTGGGAACGCGAAGCGGAAGAAATCAAACAGCGCCATGAATGGGCGGAAGCGATGGGGGGTGAAGAAGCGGTACGGCTGCGCCACGAAAAGGGTTTTCTGACCGTTCGTGAACGTATTGCCGGTATTGCCGACCGCGCCTCCTTCCAGGAAGTTGGCAAGCTTACCGGCAAAGGCGAATATGACAAGGACGGAAAACTCGTCAAGGTCACCCCGGCGCCCTATGTCATGGGGATTGCCGAAATCGACGGGCGTCCGGTTGCGATTGGCGGAGAGGACACCACCATACGCGGGGGCACCAGTTGGGGACATGGTCGGCGCAAGGGCGGCCAAGGGGGGTTTATCGATGATCTCGCGCATTCATACCGAATACCGCTGATTCGACTGATCGATGGTTATGGCGGGGGTGTGGCTTCGGCAAAACGCGGTTACACGGTATTCCCCGGGCATACCAACGATCCTGGCGTCAATGTCGCGGAGTTGTTGGGCATGGTGCCGGTGGTGAGTGCCGTGCTGGGCATCGCTGCAGGCGGGCCGGCACTGCGTGCCGTGATGTCGCACTGGTCGGTAATGGTGAAAAACAGCACCATATTTGCTTCCGGCCCGCCTATTGTGGACCGGGGCCTTGGTCAAAAAGTTACCAAGGAAGAATTGGGCGGGCATCGGGTTGCGGTCGACAAGGCTGGAACGATCGATAACACAGCCGCGAGCGAGGAAGAATGTTTTGCGATGATCCGGCGGTTTTTGTCTTACCTGCCGACCAATGTTTGGCAACTGCCACCCGTCGTATCATCTGATGATCCCGTTGATCGCTGTGAAGACGAACTGATTCGTATTGTGCCGCGCGATCCGCGCAAGCCCTACAACATGAAAAAAGTGCTGGAGATGGTGGTTGATCGCGGTTCGTTGTTTGAAATCCAGGCAACTTACGGACGCTCCGCAATTACGGCACTGGCACGCATGGGCGGTTATACAGTGGGCGTGATTGCCAACAACCCTATGATTGGCGGCCGCATCGATGTCAAATCCGCACGAAAGCAGGCGCATTTCATTGAACTCTGCGACTGCTTTCATATTCCCATCGTCTTTTTTATGGATGTTCCGGGGTTCATGATCGGCAAGGAATCTGAAGAAGCGGCAATCTTGCGCGAAGGGGCGCGGGCGATTCACGCCAAGTGTCAGGCTACTGTGCCGATCATTTCAGTGGTTACCCGCAAGTGTTATGGCATGGGTGGCGGAGTTGGCATCGACAAGTACGGACTTGATTTCAAAGTGGCCTGGCCTTCGGGCGAATGGGGATCTCTGGCCGTCGAAGGTGGTGTCAGCGCTCAATACAAGCGTGAAATTCAGAATGCGCCTGATCCGAAACAACGTGAAAGAGAAATTGAAGCAGAACTGAAAAAAATCACATCGCCGTTTCTGACTGCAGAAGCTTTTGCCGTCGAAGATCTGATCGATCCACGGCAGACCCGACCTTATCTGTGCCGGTTCATAAAGACAATGCAACCTCGCTTGGCGGCAGATGTCGGACCCAAGGCGAAATACGGCGTAAGACCTTGATTAACAGGTATTCCGAAGGTCGGTAGCTACCTACGTGCGGTATACGCCGAATATTACTGATTAAAGAGAGGGGAGAACGCATCATGAAGAATTTGCCGACCAGCAAGCAGGTAGCTGACACGCCAGATGTTATTCACAAACCCGCCAGAGGGCGGCGTGCTTTCCTTGCGCAGGGCGCGGCACTTGCTGGCGGCGCGTTCACGACCGGGAATGCCATGGCGCAATCCAGTGCAAATTTGCCGCCTGAAGTGCCGCAATGGATGAAGCAGGAAGGACACCCTATTACCTGGAACCCGTACGGCCTGCCGTCAGCGTTCGAGAAGCACGTAATACGACAGGGGCGGGGTGATCAGCGAATGCCTGGCGCCGGATCTGTACAGTCTCCTCTACAGCACCTGCGCGGCATGATCACGCCCAACGGTTTGGTATTCGAACGTTCCCATGCGGGCATTCCCCATATCGATCCGGCACAGCATCGGCTTATGGTGCATGGACTGGTGAAGCGCCCGACGATATTTACAATGGATGACCTGAAGCGCTTTCCATCCGTGTCGCGCATGCATTTTATTGAATGCTCCGGCAACGGCTCCCGCGAGTGGAGCAAACCGTTCGGTAAAAGCGTGCAGATCAGCCATGGTCTGGTGTCATGCTGCGAGTGGACCGGGGTGTTGCTTTCAACGGTGCTGGAGGAGGTAGGCATTGATCCGAAGGGGAAATGGGTGCTCGCGGAAGCTGCCGATGCTGCTGCGATGACTCGAAGTGTGCCAATTGAAAAATGTCTTGAGGACGCTATGCTCGTTTACGGGCAGAACGGCGAAATGCTGCGTCCCCAGCAGGGTTATCCGCTGCGGCTGTTTCTGCCTGGCTGGGAAGGAAACATGAGTGTGAAATGGTTGCGGCGGCTCAAGGTGGGAGAGGAACCCTTCATGACGCGCGAAGAGACTTCCAAGTACACGGACATGATGCCTGATGGGCGTGCGCGCCAGTTCACTTTCATGATGGATGCTAAATCGGTCATTACCTATCCTGCCCCTGACCACAAGCTCCGCGAGCGTGGTTTTCACGAGATTTCCGGAATAGCCTGGTCGGGACGCGGGCGCATCAGCCGCGTCGATGTCTCGACCGATGCCGGCAAGACCTGGCATGAGGCTCGGTTGCAGGAGCCGGTGCTGAGCCGCGCTTTGGTGCGTTTTCGGTATCCGTGGAATTGGGATGGTCAAGAAGCGGTGCTGCAAAGCCGCGCCGTTGACGAAAGCGGTTACGTGCAGCCGATGCGCACGCAACTCGTTGCCGAGCGTGGATACGCTTCCCAGTATCACAATAATTCAATTCAAAGCTGGCGGGTTTCAAACACCGGGGAGATCACTAATGTCCATGCCTAAACTGCTTATTGCTGCCATGGTGCTGGTTGCAGCGTCGCCAGCTGGCGCGCAGATTTACGGATTCGGCAAATCCGCTGCCGACCGGGAACTCTCCGGCTGGGATATCGACGTTTCACCCGACGGCAAAGGTTTGCCGGCGGGTCGCGGCAGTGTGGCACAGGGTAAGGCGGTTTACGACACAACCTGCGCGGCTTGTCATGGCGCCAAGGGGGAAGGCAAGCCGGCTGACCGTCTTGTGGGTGGCGTTGGTTCGTTGACTACGTCGCGCCGTATTAAAACCGTAGGCAGTTACTGGCCTTATGCGCCGACAATCTACGACTACATCAACAGGGCCATGCCTTACAACAGTCCGCAGTCGTTGAAGCCAGACCAAGTTTATGCTGTGACTGCCTATCTGCTGCACCTGAACGGTATTGTTGGGGCAGATGCGGTGATGGATGCCGAAACCTTGCCAAAGGTGCAAATGCCAAACCGCGCCGGTTTTATCGCCGACGGCAGGCCGGATACCTCCAATTCACGGTGTCGTGTCGATTGCAAATAAAATCCGTTGCTGCGTACGTAATGTTCAGACGGGGTGGGTGATGAAACGGCAGTTAACATTGGCGGGCGCCCATGATCACCCATGATTTTCATGCTGTCGGCTATCCTTTGCGGTTGTACAGCGGCAAGGATTCCCTGGAAAATCTGCCGGCGGAACTGAAGCGTTATCGATCACAACGTGCTTTCGTGGTCTGTGGCCGCAGCGTGTCGCGCAAGACCGGATTGATTGACCGCATCGAGAGAATTCTCGGCCCGGCCTATGCCGGTCGTTATGATGAAATCGAAAAAGACACCACGCTGTCCTCGGTACAGGCTGCGGCTGCAGCAGCCCGTGCCGCGAATGCCGATCTGCTGATCGGCGTCGGTTCCGGCAGCGTGATTCAGGGCACGCGCGTGGTGGCGGTGCTGCTTGCCGAAAAGGCACCGGTGAATCAGTTGATTACGCAGTACCCGGACAATGCCCCGGCGATCAGTCCCAGGCTGCTGGCGCCCAAGCTGCCGATCATCAATGTGCTGACTGCAGCCACCACGGCGCAGAATCGCGCCGGCTCGGCAGTGAAAGATCCGGCACGACCCAACCGCATGGAATTTTTTGATCCAAAAACGCGTCCGGTTGCGCTGTTCTGGGATGAAGAGGCTTTACTGACTGCGCCGGTGTCGCTGGCACGCACGACGGGAACATCGGTGTTCTGGCGTTCGTTGATGAACCTCGGTGCGCCGCGCATGGCGCCCTTGTCTGAAGGCGACCGCTTGCAGGCCTTCCGCCTGGCGCGCGGAGCACTTGCGCGCATGAGCGACCCGCTGGATGCTGGTGCCCGCGTTGAAATGTGTGCCGCGGCATTTTTGCAGAACCGCGATGCTGACGACGGCGGCGCACTGACTGAAAAACACTGGCCGGCGCGTGTGACCTATGCGCTGGCCACCGCACTCTTCAACCTGCACGGCCATGTCGGGCAGGGCGAAGCCAACTCGTCCTTGACTGCCACGGTAATCCGCCATTTCGGCGCGCGCGACCCGGAAGCGATGGCGTTGATCGCACAGGCCTTTGAAATCACCGACAGCCGTCCCGCGCAGGAACGCGCCGCCGAGGCCGTCGAACGCGCTTTCGCGCAGGCAGGCATGCCGGTGAAATTGCGTGAACTCGACATCCCCCGCGACAGCCTCGCGACGGTCCTTGAAAATTCCCTGATGAATTTCAACGCCGACCCCAAACGCGAGTTTCTGCACGAACGAAATGCGTTGATGGCTGCGCTGGAAGCGGCCTGGTAAGGTCAATTTCGTTCAATGGCGGGTCGGGCAGCCTGCTGCAATGCCGTTTCCAGCCCTGCCAGATGCCAAAGCGATTTTCAGTTGCCATAGTGCGGTCCAAGGCTTGACGCCAGGCTCCATGCTCCCAAGAATCGGGTAAAACGACAGAAACCGGCGATTCGCCTTGGATGAATTTTCCCTGCCGCGATGCTGCCAGGTTTCAATCAAACCGCATTCGTGGTTTCACGACCCGAACCGTGATCGACCAATGAAGGAGGTGGCTTATGAAAACGTCGAAGTATTCCGGCTGTTATCACGCGTCCCTGCTTAAACCTTTACTGCTGCCGGGTTGCTTGCTGATCGCCTCGCTGCTTGCTCCCGCTGTGTTCGCACAGGAATTCCCTTCACGGCCGGTGCGTTTCCTGCTTCCCATTGCGCCCGGCGGCGGCATCGACATCACCGTCCGCACCATTGCCCCGCGGCTCGGCAGTAACTGGGGGCAGACCGTGGTCGTGGACAACCGGCCTGGCGGCACCGGTGCGGTTGGCCTGGAAACGGCCGCCCGCGCGCAACCCGACGGATACACCATCACCCTCATTACCGGCACCCATGCCGCGCGCCGCGCCACCCACCATGGCAGGCTGTCCTATGATCTGCTGAAAGACTTTGCCGCCGTGACGCAGATGACCCGGCAGTCGTACGTGCTGGTGCTGCATCCCGCGGTCGCGGCGAAATCGGTGCCCGAACTGCTTGCCCTGGCCAGGGCCAAACCCGGTAGCCTGACCTACGGCTCAGCCGGACAAGGCAGCCTGCAACATCTGTCGGGTGCCCTGCTTGGCGCGTTGACGAGAACCAATCTCCTGCATGTGGCCTACAAGGGCGGCGGTCCGGCGCTTGCCGATGTGCTGGGGGGCCAGATCAGCATGGTGTTCGCCACGCCGCTGGAATCGGTGCCGCACATCAAGACCAATCGCCTGCGGCCGCTTGCCGTGACCAGCCCTAAACGCTCGCCGGCCATGCCCGACCTGCCGTCAATTGCGGAGACCGGCGTCGCAGGCTATGAAGTGACCAACTGGTACGGCGTGCTGGCGCCGGCGGCAACGCCCAAGGCGATCATCGACAAGATCAACCGCGGCATTGTCGAGGTCCTGCGTCTGCCGGAAATGATCGAGCGTTTCAAAGGGGACGGCGTGGAGTTGGTGGGCTCGACTCCTGCGGAGTATCGAAAGCACATCGAAGCCGAAATCGTGAAATGGGAGCGTGTCGTGAAAACGGCGGGCATCCAGGTGGATTGACCAGGGTAATACCGGATCGACAAAAGGAGCAGAAAATGCGTGTGGGATTCATAGGGCTAGGCACGATGGGCGCCTCGATCGCGTTGAACGCGATGAAAGGCGGTTTTGCACTGACGGTGCATGATGTGCGCAAGGAGGCGGGGGCGCCGCACATCAAGGGCGGTGCGAAGTGGGCGGATACCGTCGAAGATGTCGGCCGCAATGCCGATGTCGTGCTGACCTCGTTGCCGGGGCCGAAGGAAGTGAAGATTGTTGCCGAAAGCCTGATCAAAACCATGCTTCCGGGCACGGTGTGGTTCGACCTGTCGACCAATTCGCCGACCGTGGTACGCGACCTTTATGCGCGCTTCGCTGAAAAGAAGGTTTCCATCCTAGATGCACCGGTCAGCGGCGGGCCGTCCGGCGCGAAGTCCGGAAAAATGGCGTTGTGGGTCGGTGGCGACCAAGCCGAGTTCGAGCGCTGCCGCAAGGTGCTCGACGCGGTGGGCGATCAGGTGATCTATATCGGAGCGATAGGTGCGGGATCCGTGGCCAAGCTGGTGCATAACTGTGCCGGTTACGCAATGCAGCTTGCGCTGGTCGAGCTGTTCACGATGGGTGTCAAGGCCGGCGTCGAGCCATTGCCGCTGTGGGCGGCGATCCGCCAGGGGGCACTTGGGCGCAAGCGTTCGTTTGACCGCATTGGCGAGCAGTTTCTGCAGGGCAAATTTGATCCACCGAATTTTGCGCTGGCACTGGCGCACAAGGACGTTACGCTGGCCACGGATTTTGCACGCGAAATCGGTGTGCCGATGCGCCTCGCCAACATGACTTATGCCGAAATGACCGAGGCACTCAACCGCGGCTGGGAGAAACGCGACTCACGGTCCTATCTGATCCTGCAACAAGAGCGTGCAGGACTGAACATCAAGGTGCCAGCAGAAGAAATAGAGGCTGTGCTCAAGCGCGACGGTTGATCGCATTGACCAGACCCTAGCCCTCGCGAATGAAATACATCCTGCTTTGCGCACTGTTGTTCGAAGCCCATGCTTTTGCCGGCACTGCCGCAGAACCCCTGCGGCTCGCGGCGATGGCCGACTACGGTCAAGAACTGAAAGTCGTGATGTACGCCACCAGCTGGTGCCCGTACTGCCAGCAGGCGCGCAATTATTTTCGTCAGCAGGGTATTGCATATACCGAGTACGACATTGAGCGCGACGCCGAAGCGAAACGGCGCTACCAGGCCTTCGGCGGCCGCGGCATCCCGGTAATCTTTGTCGGCAAGCGCCGGATGAACGGGTTCAGCATTTCCGGCTTTAATAAAATTTATCAATAACCCCGGTTTCCGGCGTCTGCCGGCCGGAAATGGGGAATCCACTGCACATGCGGCAGGTTCTATGATAAAAATCGGGACAAGCAGGTTTTAGAAAAAGCGCAGCTTGGAAAAGCCGCAGCCTGGGAAAGCGGGGCGGCAGTCTTTGCACAGGGGCTCAGACATGTTTGCAATCGTCAGCAAAGCCGATGGTTATCCGGTCAGCCGCAGCGCCGGCAGCGGACAACCCGATCTCGTCGTGACCTGGACTTCCGGTGACAAGGCCAAGTCCTTCCTCGCCGCCAAGGGCATCGAAACTGATTACGCCGTGGTTGCGCTCACCGAAGATGCACTCAATGCCATGGCCAAAGCGCTGGGCTGTGATGCGGATGCCATTGCCTTCGATTCCTACCCCGAAAAATAGGGGCTGATCCCGGCTTGGGCATGCCGCTGGCATTACAACTGCTTACACTTTGTTACCGGAATGTGGTCGATTTCGATGAAGGCTAGGCGTTAATCTGCAGCCGGGAATTGCCCCACCACTGATCAGGGAGTCCAAACATGAATATCAAGACCATCATTGCCGCTGCCGTCATTGCTGCCGTGCCCGCGCTGTCCTACGCGCAGGCCAGGGATCCTGCTGCCACACCCGGCATCGACAAGCGTCAGGAAATGCAGCAAAAACGCATCGACCAGGGTGTGCAGTCGGGTGAACTGAACAAGCGCGAAGCCGCCCGCCTGGAGCGTCATCAGGATCGTGTCGGCAAAATGGAAGACAAGGCGAAAGCCGACGGTACAGTGACCAAAAAGGAACGCGCGAAAATTCACCATGCGCAGAACAACGAAAGCCAGCGCATTCATCGCCAGAAACATGATCGCCAGAAAGCGAAGTAAATTTCGCGGCCGATCAGGCGCAACCGCTCCGCGAGGGGCGGTTTTTTTGCGCCTGCTGTCGGCTAGAATGATTTTTGTTCATCCGGAGTCATGCAGATGCGAACATGGATAATTTATTTCGCGGGTTTGAGCGCCCGCAAGCAGATCCTCTGGTGTTATTTGATCTGGTATCTGGTCACGGTGTATTACCGTTTTGATCCGTCGCCGGCACTGTGGATTAACTCAATGGGCATCAGCCTGATCATCGGTATCGGGCTGATACTGAGCGTGGCGGCTCCGGCGGGACAGAAAGCCGATCGCTGGCAGATCTTCCGGTTGTTCCTGATGCCGTTCTGTGTGTCGAGTTTTGCCGCGCTGATCAAGGGTCATGGCTATATTTTTATATTTCCCACGGTACCCGTGGAATTCCTGGCCTCGGTCGGCGCCTGTGCGATTTTTGTCCTGTGCGTATTCGTACTGCGTAAAACAGCCGGTAAATTCCCGGCGGCTTAGCCGGGGCGGCACTCGGCTACAATGCCGGCGGTTCAAACAACAGCGGATTACGTTCATGGAAACCCTGCAGGTCGGTATGTCCCTCACCGTCGAGCGCGAAGTCAGTGAAGCGATGACCACGCAACGCGGTGAATACAAGGTGTTCTCGACACCGTCGATGGTGCAGTTCTGCGAAAGTGCGGCAGGCCAGCTGGTCGCGTCGCACCTGATGCCGGGGCAGGGCCAGGTCGGCATGATCGTCACCATCCGCCACATGGGGCCAACGCCGATGGGCAAGCGTGTGCGTGCCGAAGTCGAACTGACCGGTATCGACCGGCGCCGGCTGAGTTTCAAGATCAAGGTGTTTGACGACGTCGAGCAGGTCGGGGAATGCGATCACGACCGCTTCATCGTCGACCTCGACAAATACCAGGCCAGGCTGAAGAAAAAAATCGAAGGTTGATCTGCCGCAGAGGACGCACTTAACCCATTGTTTTTATTGATTATTCTACAGTAATCTGCGGGCGCCAGCGTCGCGATTCGACCAGCGCCAGAAATTCATCCGTGATGCGGTTGAAGTGCGCCGGTTCTTCCAGGTTGACCACGTGGCCGGTGGCTGGCACCACAGTCAGGCGCGCCGCTGCACAGGTACGTTTGATAAACAGCCCGGCATTGAGTGCGGTGTCGTCCTCGTCGCCGACCACCACATGCAGCGGCACTTTCAGTTGGTGCAGGCTGCGTTCCAGACTCTGAATCGACGGGCGGCGCGTCTGTATGCCGCGCAGCGTGTTGGCGTGGCCCAGCCCGGAATGTTCACAGAAGCGCACCCAGAATTCACGCCAGGCACGCGGATCCTTGTGCAGCAGCTGCACGCGGTTGGGCGCGTTGCGGTACGTTTTTGCGATCTCCTGCAGCGGCAGTGTTTCAAACTCGTGTGCCCGGATCGCGGTATTGCGCAAAAACTCTTTGCGCTTTTTCGGATCGGAACCCGAGCCCGCACCGATCAGCGTCAGCGACTGCGCCATGCGCGGGTAATGCAGGCCGAAGTGCAGTGTCGATGCAGCACCCATCGAACAGCCGATGATGTGCGCCCTGCGCAGGCCGAGATGACGCATCACTGCGGCGATGTCGTCAGTGGCGATGGTCTGAGAATATTTTGTCCATGATTTCGGCACCTCCGACGGCGGGTAACCGCGCGCGTTGAACGCGATGCAGCGATGGCGGCGGCTGAAGTGCCGGACCTGGTCTTCCCAGCTGCGCAGGTCACCGGAGAATTCGTGCACGAACACGATGGGTGTGCCTTTGCCGGACTCTTCGTAATACAGCCGCGCGTTTTTGGCTGGTGCGTAAGGCATGCTGTGTTCCTCGAACGATTACCGTGTGATGTAAATCAGGGCGTGACCTGCACACCTTTCCAGAAGGCAATCCGGCCGCGGATCTGTTTTGCGGCTTCCTTCGGCTCGGCGTAGTACCACACCGCATCCGTGTTGCTGCTGCCGTTGACAGCCAGCGTGTAGTAATTGGCTGCGCCTTTCCACGGACACACCGTCGTCGTGGTACTGGGTTTGAGAAAGGCCGCATTGACCACGGAGGTCAGCGGGAAATAGTGATTGCCTTCAACAACCACGGTGTCAGCAGATTCGGCGATGACGGCATTGTTCCAGACGGCTTTCATGGGACTCCCCCGGCGTTGGATGCGAAGTTACAGTGCGGTCAGTACAGCTTGGCAGCAAGCACAAAAAACGCTGCGCCCAGCGCAGCGTAGAACAAGCGTGCGCCATCGCGCCCGAACAGATTCACAAAAAACCTGGCGCGCCAGTTGTTGAAAAACCAGTCCCAGTCGAAAGCCGCGGCGGCGATTACAAACACTCCGCAGGCAACAGCAAACAGCGCCGTGGGTTCCATGCCCGCGGCGCTGGTGCGTTAGCGACCTTCGAACTTCGGTTTGCGCTTTTCGATGAAGGCGGCCATGCCTTCCTTCTGGTCTTTGGACGCAAACAGCATCTGCAGCGTGCGTGTTTCCAGCGTCAATCCCGTTTCCAGCGAGGCATCCATGCCACGGATTACCGACTCTTTTGTCTGCTGGATCGCCAGCGGCGCCAGTTCGGCGATCTGCGCCGCCATCGCCACCGCGCGTTTCTCGACTTCGGCGTCGGGCACGATTTCACTGATCAGGCCCATCGCCTCTGCTTCCTTCGCCCCGAACAGATCGCCGGTCAGTACGTAACGCATGGCCTTGTATTTGCCGACGGTGCGCGGGAAACGCTGGGTGCCGCCGCCGCCGGGGATGATGCCGATTTTGACTTCAGGCTGGCCGAACTTTGCAGATTCCCCGGCGATGATGATGTCGCAGGTCATCGCCAGTTCGCAGCCGCCGCCGAGCGCAAAGCCGCTGACCGCGGCGATCACCGGTTTCGGGCAGGCGTAGATGGTGCGCCACATTTTTTGCGTGCCGCGCAGCAGCATGTCGATGGTGCTGGCATTGGCCATTTCCTTGATGTCGGCGCCTGCCGCAAAGGCCTTGTCATTGCCGGTGAGCACGATGCAGCGCACGCTGTCGTCATCGGCCATTTCGGTCAGGTACTGGCCGATCAGTTTCCGTACTTCCAGGTTCAGCGCGTTGCGCGCTTCCGGGCGGTTGATGCGGATCAGGCCGACGCCCTCGGCGGGGCGTTCGGTGATGACGACGGGTGCGGTCATGCAGGAAGTTCCTCGTAGTACGCTACTTCGCGAGACCCAGATCGACCAGGACTGCCTTGATGTCGTTGTAGTCCTTGTCGATGTCCTTGGTGAACTGCGCGCTGGTCACGAAATCGTTCGACCAGAAATTCTTCGCGACGTTGGCCTTCCATTCCGGCGTATCGGTGGCCTTGCGCAGCACGCCTTCCCAGTAGGAGATCTGCTCCGCGGTCAGCCCCTTGGGGGCCATGATCGCGCGCCAGCCGCCGTAGACCAGATCGACGCCCTGCTCCTTCCACGTCGGGATATTGGCAAGCGCGCCGCCGAAGCGCTGATTGGCGGAAACGCCGACCACACGCAGCCGGCCCTCGGCGAGGTGCGAGGATACGTTGCCCGCCGCGGTGGTCACCAGATCGATATGGCCGCCCAGCAGCTGGGTGATTGCTTCCGACGAGCCCTTGAATGCCACCACCTTCAGGTTGCGCGGGTTGATGCCAATGCTTTTCGCCAGCATGCCGGCGGCAATATGATTGTGGCTGCCCAGCGCGGTGGCGAAACCGATGGACACCGACTGCGGGTCTTTTTTCAGGCGTTCGGCGAGGTCCTTGCCGGTCTTGATCGGTGAATTGGCGTTGACGGCAAACACCACGTAGTCGTTGAAAAGCGAGGCGATGGCCGTGAAGTCCTTGTGGCTGAGTTTGCTGCGGCCGACGATGTGGTTGGTCAACAGCGCCGTGGTGCCGACCAACAGCGTATGCGGATCGCCGGCGTGCTGGCTGACATAGGTGAAGGCGATCGAGCTGCCGCCGCCGGGCTTGTTGACCACCGAAAGCGTCGTCGGGATCAGTTTGCCGTCGACAATCGCTTTCTCGACCGCGCGCGCGGTCTTGTCGTTGCTGCCGCCGGGAGCCGACCCGACGATGATTTCGACGTTGCGGCTGGGCGACCAGCCCTGTGCGCCGGCGACGCCGGCAAGCACCATCGTGGCCAATGCGACCAACAGCCTGATACATGCTTTCATGATTTTCCTCCGTCGTTTTGTATATTCCGCTCCAGCCGGAGGCTGGTGCGGACGATCCGGCCGTCGATTATAGCGGCTTGATGCCGGCTTTTTTGATCACGTTGGCGTATTTGTCGGTTTCAGCACGGATGAACTTGTCAAACACCTCGATGGTCCCGCCCTTGGTGATCAGGCCATCGTGCGAGAACCTGTCGCGCACGTCCTTCATGGCCAGTGCCTTGTTCACGTCGGCGTTGACCTTGTTGATGATGTCCTTCGACACCTTGATCGGCGCCAACAGTCCGAACCAGTTGCTGGCTTCGTAGCCTTTGACGCCGGATTCGTCGAACGTCGGCACGTCGGGCACCGCCGGAAAGCGTTCAAGGCTGCTGATCGCGATCGCGCGCAGCCGCCCTGACTTAATGTGCGGAACCAGCGCCGGCACGCCGCTGAACACCATTTCGACGTTGCCGGAAATGGTGTCGGTGATCGACGGTGCGTTGCCCTTGTAGGGCACGTGCACGATGTCGATGCCGGCCATGAACTTGAGCAGCTCGCCGGCCATGTGGTTGGAACTGCCGAGTCCGGCCGAACCGTAGTTCAGCTGGCCGGGTTTCGATTTTGCCAGTGCAATCAGCTCTTTCACGTTTTTCGCCGGCAGCGACGGATGGGCGGCAAGCAGCGCCGCACCCTGTACACACCACACCACCGGCGCGAAGTCGCGTGCGGTGTTGTACGGCGGCTTGGCGTACAGCGTCATGTTGATCGCGTTGGATGCGCCACCCATGAACAGCGTATAGCCGTCGGGTGCGGCTGTGGCGGCGAGTTCCGAACCGATGTTGGTGCCGCCGCCGGGGCGGTTATCGACCACGACCTGCTGGCCCCACATATCGGTGACCTTGGCGGCGACGGCGCGTGCGGTGTAGTCGGTGTTGCCGCCTGCGGCGTAGGGCACGATGATGCGCACGGTGCGCGTCGGCCAGGTTTGCGCCGATGCGGGTGCCGCGATCAGCAGTGCTGCGGCGATGATTGATAATTCCTTGATTTTATTCATGATTTTCTCCTCCGGTTTTTATGATGATGCAGTGCTGACGGCGTTGCGCAGGGGTTTGCCGTGATGCCAGCATTCCAGGTTGCCGAGGAACATCCGGTAGACCCGTTCGTCGTTGCCCGCCGCCGCAGCCGAATTATGCGGCGTGACCAGCACATTGGGCAGATCCCACAACGGCGATTCTGCCGGCAACGGCTCTTTTTCGAATACGTCGAGATAGGCCCCGCCCAAACGCCGCTCGCGCAGTGCCGCGATCAGTGCAGTTTCGTCGATGATCTCGCCGCGCGCAATATTGATGATGTATGCGCCCCGGGGCAACCGCGCCAGCATGCCGGCATCGATCAGGCCGCGGGTCTCGGCCGTCAGCGGACTGGCGACGATCAGCCAGTCGGTACGCGACAGCAGTTCCGCCAGTTTTTGCGGCGGATGCAGTTCATCAACCGGGTCGCCGGGTTTCATCGGACTGCGGCGGATGCCGATGACCTTGAGCCCCAGCGCCTGTGCCAGCCGCGCAATTTCACTGCCGATGCTGCCGAGGCCAAGCACCAGCGCAGTCTGACCGACGAGGTCACGCGGAAAATCCGGCGGCCGCATCGGATCCCAGCGCCGCTCCTGCTGCGCCGTGAGCCAGCGCGGAAAATTGCGCGCCAGCATCAACAGCCCGGTGATTGCCGTCTGCGCAATCGGTACGGCGGTGGAGCCGGCCGAAGTCGTCAGGCGCACGCCGCGCTGGAGCATCTCGGTATAAATCGGATGATCGACGCCGGCGTTGAACACATGCAGCCATTGCAGCGCGGGCGCCTTGCGCACAGTCGAAAAAAACTGCCGCGAGTAAGTCGGGAAAATATCGTTGGAAAAAAATGCCAGATCGAGCTGCGCGCAATCGGCGTCGGACAGCCGGCCCTCGGGATCGGAGGGCAGCACCACCAGTTCCAGCGCCATGCCGAGGCGCTGCGCATGGGAGGCAATGCCGGCACCGCGCTCGGCGTGCAGGCGGGAGGAAACGAGCAGGGTGGTCATTACGGGGCCATGCGAAATGTGGCGACGGAAGAGGGGCGATTTTACCCGCTCTTTGCTACCATGCGGCACAGGCCTGCGCCGTAAACGCACTGCAACATTCACGAAAGTCCATTCAATGGAAATCAATACCCTGGAGCTGACCCGGCAACTGATCGAACGCCGTTCGGTGTCGCCGGACGATGCCGGCTGCCTTGATCTGGTGATGGCACAGCTGAAACCGCTGGGTTTCGAGTGCGAAATCATCGCGAATAACGGCACGACAAACCTGTGGGCGCGCCGTGGCAAGACTGCGCCGCTGGTGTGTTTCGCCGGACACACCGATGTGGTGCCCACCGGCCCGCTGGAAAGCTGGCAGATCGATCCGTTTACGCCGACGGTGAAAGACGGCGTGTTGTACGGCCGCGGCGCCTCCGACATGAAAACCTCGATCGCGGCCTTTGTCGTCGCGCTGCGCGATTTCATCAAAGCCAACCCTGACCATCCGGGCTCGCTGGCGGTGCTGTTCACCTCCGACGAAGAAGGTCCGGCCACCGATGGCACAGTGCGTGTGGTCGAAGCGCTGGCGAAGCGTGGTGAAAAGCTCGACTACTGCATCGTCGGCGAACCGACCTCGGTCAAACAACTCGGCGACACCATCAAAAACGGCCGCCGTGGCTCGCTGACCGGCATCCTCACCGTCAACGGCGTGCAGGGCCATGTCGCCTATCCGCACATGGCGCGTAATCCGATTCATGAAGTCGCTGCTGCGATTGCCGAACTGGCCGCCACCGAATGGGATCGCGGCAATGAATATTTTCCGCCGACCACCTGGCAGGTTTCCAATTTCACCGCCGGCACCGGTGCCAACAACGTCATTCCCGGTACCGCGCGCGTGCAGTTCAATTTCCGTTTTTCAACGGCGAGCACCGTCGAATCGCTGCAGACCCAGGTGCAGGGCATCCTCAACAAGCACGATGTGAAATACGACATCGAATGGCGGCAGGACGGCCGGCCGTTCCTGACACCCAAGGGTGATCTGGTGGCGGCGATATCGCAGGCGATCCGGGAAGTCACCGGCGTGACCACCGAACTGTCGACCACCGGCGGCACTTCCGACGGTCGCTTTATCGCTGACATCTGCCCGCAGGTGGTCGAGTTTGGTCCGACCAATGCCACCATCCACAAGATCAACGAATGCCTGCCGGTGGCGGAAATCGAACCGCTGCAGAAAATTTATCTGCGCGTGCTGGAGTTGTTGCTGCCGCAGCGTTAAACAAAATATCAATAAATATTTGTTTTTATTGATATTTTTGTATAATATGCTGGTTATATCCAGCAATTAGTCGAATAAATGCTAAGTATAACCAGCAAAAATTCTAAAAAAGCTGGTTATATCCAGCATTATGGCTTATAAATGCTGGATATAACCAGCAGGAAAAGACCATGATCAACTCCCTTAAGCAACTAAAACGCGCCCAAGTCGAAGAAATGCTGCAACCGTTTCGCAGCTTGTTGGCAACACCGGCGCCGCGTGGAGGCTGGGTGCGGGCGATTCGCGAAGGGTTGGGGATGTCGGCAACGCAGCTTGCTGCACGTCTTGGGGTTATCCGCCAGAGCGTCGAGGCTTACGAGCGCAGTGAAGCGCGGGGCAGGATCACGCTGGAAAGTCTGAACAAGATTGCTGAGGCGTTGGACTGTCGGCTGGTGTATGCACTTGTGCCGGTGAAACCGTTGGAGGAAATGCAGCGTGATCGTGCTCAGCAGTTGGCCGAAGCCCTGATGAAGCCGGTTGCGCACACGATGAAGCTGGAAGACCAGGCTTTGTCCGAGGAAGAAGCAAAGCGCAAACGCGAGCAATTGGCAAAGCTTCTGCTGCTCGGCAGCCCGAAAAAACTGTGGTGATGAACTTTGATTATGCGCCCGGCGCGACACCGCTTGATCCCGATGAGGCCGCCGGGCTGATTCCCGACCATCTGGCAACGATGGGGCAGCTGAACGAATGGGAAGCGCAGAATATCCTGCAGGCTGAACTCTGGCTGAGGGGGCGGCGCAACAGAAAACTGCTGTCGATAGCGTTTGTAAAGCAGCTGCATAAACGCATGTTTGCTGAAACCTGGAAATGGGCGGGGCAGTTTCGCAGCACTGAAAAAAATCTGGGTATTGATCCCGCGCACATCTCTCCACGAACCCACGAACCCACGAACTGCTGGAAGACATCAAGACACAGATTCAATTCAAGAGTTATCCGTTGGACGAAATGGCTGCACGGTTTCACCATCGCTTAGTCAGCATTCATCCTTTTCCCAACGGCAACGGGCGCCACTCGCGATTGATGGCCGATCTGTTGCTCGAAGAACTGGGCACACCGCGGTTCAGTTGGGGTGAGAATAGCGGGGCGGATGCCGCAGTTGTTCGTGAGCGATATATCACGGCTTTAAGAGCGGCAGATGGTAAGGATTACCGACTGCTTATGGAGTTCGTGCGCAGTTGATGATCAGTTGCCGGGCGGTGTTCTTGAGAAGGCCAGCGCCCCGCTGCCCGCTGCCCGCCCGCTGGCAAAACACGCCGTCAACAGATAACCGCCGGTCGGCGCTTCCCAGTCGAGCATTTCACCGGCGCAGAACACACCCGGCAGTTCGTGCAGCATCAGCTGCTCATCCAATGCTTCGAAGGGCACGCCACCGGCGCTGCTGATGGCCTCATCCAGCGGTCGCGCTGCGGTCAGGCGCAGTGGCAATGCCTTTATGGTCGCGGCGAGACGCTGCGGATCATGCATTTCTTCCGCACTCAGCGCTTCGCGCAGCAATCCGGCCTTGACGCCCTTGATGCCGAGGCGGCCCTGCAGGTGGCTGGACAGTGAACGCGAGCCGCGCGGGTGTGCGACTTCAGTGGTCACTCGTGCCAGATCCTTGTCCGGCACGAGATCGAGGTGCAGTGTGACATCACCCTGCGCGGTGATGGTGTCACGCAGCGGGGCTGACAGTGCGTAGATCAGGCTGCCTTCGACGCCGTAATCGGCGATGACGAATTCGCCCTGCCGGCGCTGCGTGACGCCCTGCGCATCGGTCAACGTTGCGGCGACGGCCTTGACCGGTTGTCCGGCAAAACGTTCACGAAAATGCGTGCTCCATGCGATTGCAAAACCACAGTTCGACGGCAGCAACGGCACTACCGGTACGCCGCGCGCCGTCAGCAACGGTACCCAGGCGCCATCCGAACCCAGCCTTGCCCAACTGCCGCCGCCCAAGGCGAGCACGGTGCAATCGGAATGGATGATCTGTTCGTCGGCAGGTGTTGCAAAACGCAGTCCGCCATCATCAGCCCAGCCGATCCAGTGGTGGCGCGCATGGATGCGTAAGCCGGCCGCACGCAGACGATGCAGCCAGGCGCGCAACAGCGGGGCGGCTTTCATTTCTTTCGGGAATACGCGCTGTGAAGTGCCGACGAAGGTGTCTATGCCCAGGTCGTAGACCCAGGCGCGCAGCGCATCGGCGCCGAAGCGTTCGAGCAGCGGCGCGATCTGTGTCCGGCGTACGCCATAACGCAGCAGGAATTTTTCCGCGGGTTCGGCATGGGTGATGTTCAGGCCACCCTTGCCGGCGAGCAGGAATTTTCGCCCGACCGAGGGCATGGCATCGTAGAGATCGACTTGCACACCGCCGGCAAGCAGCGTTTCCGCCGCCATCAGGCCGGCAGGGCCGCCGCCGATGACGACCGCCGTGGCGGCTACAGCCACTTCGCTTTACGGAAGCGGTAGAACAGGTAGCCGTCGATGCCCACCATCGTGGCAAGCGACAGCGGATAACCCCAGACCCATTTCAATTCCGGCATGTGTTCGAAGTTCATGCCGTAGATGCCGGCGATCAGCGTCGGCACGGCCACCAGAGCGGCGTAACCGGCAAGGCGCTTGGTGACCTCGTTTTCCTGCAGGGTGATCATCGACAGGTTGACCGAAATCGCGGTGGTCACCATCTCGCGTGCGCCTTCAATGTTCTGGCTGATGCGGCCCAGATGGTCAGAGATGTCGCGGAAATACTCACCGAGTCCGGTGCAGATCTGCGGCACGCGTCCGCCATACAGTTTGCCGATGGCCTCATGCAGCGGTGCGGTGGCGTGCTTCAGCGTCATCAACTGCTGTTTCAAACCGTACAAGGCTTCGATGTTGGCACGCGGCGAGGTGCCGGCAAAAATCAGTTCCTCGATGGTTTCGAGTTTGGTTTCAATGGTATCGAGGATCGGAAAATAGCGGTCGACCACCGCATCGATCAGCGCATAGAGGATGTAACCGGTGCCGTGCTGCATCAGTTCGGGCTCGCGCTCGCAGCGTGCGCGCACATCGGCGAAGTTGCGTTCGCTGCGGTTGCGCACCGACAGTACATAATTGCGGCCGACGAAAATATCGACTTCGCCGACGCGCAGGTCATCGCCGTCGGGTTCGATCATGTGCATCACGAAAAACAGCGAATCGCCGTATTCTTCGAATTTCGGCCGCTGGTGGCCGTGGCGCGCGTCTTCAATGGCCAGCGGGTGCAGGTCAAACTCTTCTTCCAGCTGGTCGAGTTCCTGCGGGCTGGGGTCGCGCACGGCCACCCACACCACACAGTCGTTACGGGCGAGGTATTCGTGGATTTTCTCGCGCGCGACATCCGCGATTTTTTTGCCGTCTTTGTAGGCGACGCTATTGACCAGCATGGGTGTTTTCCTTCGCGCCGATGATAACGCAGTGGCGGCGGTCCGGAGGGCCGGTGTTCAGGCCAGCCAGGGCCGCTCGGCGTGGTAGCTGTGTTCGAAAGACTCGATGCCGGGGAGCTGTTCCAGCACCAGCCCGACGTCATCAAGGCCCTTCAGCAGGCGCTCCTTGTACACCGGGTCAATGCTGAACGGGTGTGCCGTGCCCTCGATATCGGTGACGGTCTGCGCTGTCAGGTCGATGGCCAGCGTGGCGCCCGGGTTGGACTGCAGCTGATCGCGCAGCCCGCGGCAGATTTCCTCGGGCAGGGTCACCGGCAGCATGCCGTTCTGCAGCTCATTGGCGTAATGGATGTCACCGAAGGACGGTGCGATCACGGCGCGGATGCCGTAGTCGAGCAGGGCGTAGACCGCACCTTCGCGCGAAGAGCCGCAGCCGAAGTTGGCGCCGGAGACAATGATGCCGGCGTTGCGGAACGCCGCCTTGTTCAGCACGAAGTCGGGCTTTTCCTGTCCGTTGTTGTCGAAACGCACGTCGTGAAACAGGTATTTTTCATAACCGGCCTCGGCGTTGCGCAGCTTGCGCAGGAAACGCACGGGGATGATGCGGTCAGTGTCGATGTTCGCCATGTCGATCGGGGCGGCGACGGCGGTGAGCGTCGTAAAAGGTTTCATGGCTCAGGCACCTCCTGCCAGCAGTTTGCGCACATCGGTGACATGGCCGGTGATCATTGCCGCGGCGGCCATCGCCGGGCTCATCAGGTGGGTGCGTGCGCCCTTGCCCTGGCGGCCTTCGAAATTGCGGTTGGAAGTGGAGGCACAGCGCAGGCCCGCGGGCACGGTGTCGCCGTTCATCGCCGCGCAGCTCGAACAGCCCGAAGCGCGCCATTCGACCCCGGCATCGAGGAAGATGCGGTGCAGGCCTTCGGCCTCGGCCTGCGCTTTCAGCGCGGTGGAGCCCGGCGAGACCCAGGCCGGAATCATCGATTTGCGGCCTTTCAGCACCGCGGCAGCGGCGCGCAGGTCTTCAATGCGGCCGTTGGTGCAACTGCCGATGAAGGCGCGGTCGATGCGGATGTCGGTCAGCGCCATGCCCGGTTTCAGGTCCATGTAGGCGAGGGCCTGCAGGGCATGGGCGCGCTGATTCGGATCGCCCAGCGTTTTCGGATCGGGGATATGGCCCGATACCGGCAATGCTTCTTCCGGGCTGGTGCCCCAGGTCAGCATCGGTTCGAGCTGGGTAGCATCGAGTGTGACCGTGCGGTCGAAACGCGCGCCGTCGTCAGTGGGCAGCGTGCGCCATTGTGCCAGCGCGCGATCCCAGTCTGCGCCCTTGGGCGAGTACTCGCGGCCGTGCAGGTATTGATACACCGCCTCATCGGGGGCGATCATGCCGGCACGGCCACCGGCTTCGATCGCCATATTGCATACCGTCAGCCGGCCCTCGACGCTCAGGCCGCGAATCGCCGAACCGGCGAATTCGATGACATGTCCCGTGGCGCCGGCGGTGCCGATTTTGGCGATGATCGCCAGTACGATGTCCTTGCCGGTGACCTGCGGGCCCAGTGTGCCGTTGACGACGACCTGCAGCGTTTTCGGCCGTTTCAGCCACAGGCATTGCGTGGCGAGAATCTGTTTCAGTTGCGAGGCGCCGGTGCCGAAAGCGTAGGCACCGAGCGCGCCGTGCGTGGACGTATGCGAGTCGCCGCAGGTGATGGTCAGGCCCGGCTGCGTGATGCCGAGTTCGGGGCCGATCACATGCACGATGCCCTGGCGTTCATCATCGATGCCGAAATGCGCAACCTGGTTGACGCGGCAGTTCTCTTCCAGCAAACGGATCATGTGCCGCGCGTCGGCATCCTCGGCGCCGTCCACGCCACGTTCGCGGCCGACGGTGGGTACGTAATGGTCGGCAACGGCAAAAGTCTGCCGCGGCTTGCGCACGGTGCGGCCTTCCTTGGCCAGCGCACCAAAGGCGTGGAACGAACCTTCATGGACAAAATTGCGGTCGATGTGCAGCAGTGCATCGCCGCCCGGTTTTTCGACAATGACATGGCTGTCCCAGATCTTGTCGAACAGTGTGCGCGGATTGGTCATTGAATAATCAATAAAAAAGTTATGTGGATTATTACAGCCCGGCGCGTTGGTCTTCCGGCAGTCCGTACAGGTTTTCCAGTTCCTGGATTTCAGGCAGCCCGGCGATGTCGGTGAACTGTTTGAAGTTCGCCACCTTATCGCGCATGTGTGCGATGGAGCCGGTTTTTTTCAGCTCGCGCAGCAGGTTCTGCATCGCCGGGATCGCCGCGAGCATGATCCAGTTCGGATAAATCGCAATCTTGAAACCGAGCTTGCCCAGTTCTTCCGCGGGCAGGTCCGGTGTCTTGCCGCTGGACGCCATGTTGTAGAGCAGCGGCACACCCTTGAAGCGTTTTGA
This sequence comes from Bordetella parapertussis, assembly GCA_945885345.1. Taxonomy (GTDB): domain Bacteria; phylum Pseudomonadota; class Gammaproteobacteria; order Burkholderiales; family SG8-41. The sequence continues at coordinate 41,361 of CAMCYP010000032.1, forward strand.
TACCAATTCGACCTGTTCGCGGCCGACCGGGGCTTCGATGAACAGCACATCGGCCCCCGCTTCGCGGTAACGTTCGGCGCGTTCCAGCGCGGCGTCCATGCCTTCGATGGCGATGGCATCGGTGCGGGTGATGATCACAAAATCATCATCGCGCCGCGCGTCGCAGGCGGCCTTGATTTTGGCGACCATTTCCGCAGTCGGGATTACGCGTTTGCCGGCGAGGTGACCACAGCGTTTGGGCCAGGCCTGGTCTTCGAGATGCACACCGGCAACACCGGCTTTTTCATAATCGCGGATGGTACGTCGCGTGTTGATCGGATTGCCGTAACCGGTATCGGCATCGGCGATCACCGGCAGCTCGGACGCGTCGGCAATGCGGCTCGCGTTGTCGATCATTTCATTCGCAGTAAGCAGGCCGACGTCGGGCATGCCCAGTCGCGTCAGACTGGTGCCGAAGCCGGTCATGTACACCGCTTCGAAGCCTTCCATTTTCACCATGCGTGCGGCGAATGCATCAGCGACTCCCGGCACCACCAGGCAGCCGGGGCGCGCCAGCAGCGCGCGCATGCGGGAGGTCACGGTTTCGGTTTTTTTGGCCATCGTTCGTTCCTGTGAGTGTGACTCAGCCCGCGGCACGCTTTGCGCCCGCGCCGGTGTCGTAATCGACATTGGCGAGTTTTTCGGTGTTCCACAGCTGTTTCAGCAGTGAGGCTGCGGCCGTCTTGCCTAGCACCGGTTCGGCGAGTTCGGTGAATTTGTCGTTCAGCTCTTCATCGGTCAGCGGCAGTTCCGGGTCACCTTTGCGATAGGGCTGGAAGTACTCGAATTTGCGACCGTCGTTCAATTCGATTTCGACCCGCGAATCGCGGCGCTTGGGATAACCCGCGGAAATTTCCGGGTCGGCGATCGGCTCGATCTTTTTGAGCAGCGTACGGATATCGGGATCGCTGAGGTGGTCGGGATCGAAGGCGTTCAGGCGCACGCTGCCGCGCACCAGCGCATGGGCGACGGTGTACTGAATGCTGAACTTGGCCTGGTATTCGCCCTCGGGATTGTTGTTGTCGATGATGTTGAGGCCGGCCTTGTAGGTGTGCAGCTTGATGTGCTTGATGTCCTTGTGGCTGAAGCCGTGCTCTTTTTGCAGGTGCAGCGCACCGTCGATCGACGGGAAGGTGTGGCCGCAGCAGCCGTGGTTTTTGAAGGTCATCTGGTTGATGTGGTAGTCCTTGCCCAGGCCTTTGGTCGCTTTGCTCCAATCCGGG
>CAMCYP010000033.1 GCA_945885345.1 Bordetella parapertussis
GAGTACGCGCGCAGCCTCGACATCAAACGGGTGCCGACGCTGATCGTGTTTGATGCCGACGGCCAGCGCGTCGCTCCGCCGATCACCGGTTTGCTGGCCGACGATTTTTACCGGCTGTACATCGAACAGGGAATTGAAGCAGGGCTGAACCGCATGCGCCCGCGCGGGCGCTGATCCACAAAATTGCGGATTTAAGCCCTCAACTTCAGCGGGCAAGCTCGCGTACGATGTGCTGCTGGCGGCGGCTCACCGCGATGCGTTCTTCGAGTCCGGCCAGCACCACCTGCCACGGCCCTTCACCGGACTCAGCACCCACCCGTTCGAACCCGCGGATTGCAGCACGCGCCACCAGGCAATTGCGGTGCACGCGCACAAAGCGTTCCGCAAACTCCTGTTCCAGCTGGATCAGCGATTCCTCAATCAGGTACTCACGGCTGGCGGTACGCACCGTGATGTATTTAAGCTCGGCGCGCAGGAACAGGATGTCCTCCACCGGGATCAGGTGCACCCGTCCGCGTTCGGCCACACTGAGGCAGGCGCGCGGCGCCTGCTGCAATTCACGCAGGATCCCGGGATCAAGCGCGGAGATTTGCGCAACCCGCGACAACGCCTCCTGCAGCCGCGACGCCTTGATCGGTTTCAGCAGGTAATCGACCACGTGCAATTCAAAGGCCTGGATCGCATAGGCATCGTATGCCGTGGTGAAAATCACCGCCGGCGGTGGCTGCAGCTGCTGCAGGTGCCGCGCCACCTCGATGCCGTCCATGCCGGGCATGCGCACGTCGAGCAGCGCCACATCCACGCCGCCCGCTTCGGCAATCTGCAGCGCATCACGTCCGTTGGCGGCCTCACCGGCAACCACCACGGGCAGTTCGGCATTGACGTCGGCCAGCAGGTCGCGCATGCGGCTGCGCGCCGGCGCCTCGTCATCGACGATCAATACGCGACGCGGTGCGATAGTCACGGCGCCATGCTCCTCATTCTCCCCATTCGGCCCTCACTGCGCCTTCAGGTACGGCATGACCATGCGCACCTCAAAGGTGTTTTCGCCGATCTGCGTCGTCAGTTCCGCGGCAACGTCAAAATGCAGCTGCAGACGTTCGCGGATGTTGGCCAGCGCCATCTTGTTGCCGACATGGTGGTCCCCGGTCAAGCGGTACGGGTTGCGCAGCACCACGTGCAGCCGGTCGCGAGCGACATGAATGGTGATGCTCACCACACCGGGCGTTTCAGCGGGCTCGATGCCGTGATACACCGCGTTCTCCAGCAAGGGCTGCAGTGCCAGCGACGGCACCAGCGCATCCGGCGGCATCATTTCGATATGCCACTCCACCTGCAGGCGCTCGCCCAGCCGCAACTGCTCCAGCTCCAGATACTGGCGGCACAGCTCGATTTCCTGCGAAATCGGCGTCAGCTGGCGGTTATCGGCCATCAGCGCGCGGAACAACCCGGCCAAATCTTCCAGCGCCGCCTCGGCACGCCGCGGTTCCTGGCGCACCAGCGACAACACGGCGTTGATGCTGTTGAACAGGAAATGCGGGCGGATGCGCGCCTGCAGCGCCTGCAGCCGCGCCTCCGCCAGCGCCGGCGACAAGGCGCGCCCGCGCAGGTCAAAATACCCCAGCAGCATGCCGGTGGACAGCGCGACGACGAACAGCCAGCGCGGCAGGGAATGGATTTCGACAAAAAACAGTCCGCTGGTGGCGAAATGCAATGCGGTGGTCAGTGCCAGTTCAATCACCACGATGGCGATGATCGCCATCGCGTACGGCAGCCGGCGCAACCCGTCGCCCACTGCGGCCAGCACCAGCAGGCTGAGGATCAGCAGCGGCTCGACCAGCGCGGCATTTTCCGTGAACTGCGCGGGCCATGCACGCACCGTCGGCACCTGCAGCAAGGCCGCGAGCAGCGCAATGCCGTTCACGATCAGCACGATGCGCAGCAGGATTCCAAAATTACGGAAGTCCGGCAGGGGGCCGGTGTTGGCAATATGATTTATACTCTGCGCCATGGCAGTTTCATTCTAGCAGGGCCGTAAAAAGCTTCTGTAAATTCTGTAAAAATCGCTGCAAACATCCATGTCGGCAAAAGACAAAACAACGGACAAAACAAAAAACGGCGCGAAGCCGAACGCCACCAAAGCGTGGTCGGGGCGTTTCAGCGAGCCGGTTGACGACCTGGTCAAGCGTTTCACTGCATCCGTCGGTTTTGACCAGCGGCTGGCGGAATTCGATATCCAGGGCTCGGTGGCGCATGCGCGCATGCTGCATGCCGTCGGCATCCTGGCTGCGGCCGACCTCGAGGCCATCGAAAAAGGGCTGGCCGCCATCGGCGATGAAATCCGCGCCGGCACTTTCCCGTGGTCCGTCGATCTCGAGGATGTGCATCTCAATATCGAGCGCCGCCTGACCGACATGGTCGGCGATGCCGGCAAACGGCTGCACACCGGGCGCTCGCGCAATGACCAGGTGGCCACTGACGTGCGGCTGTACCTGCGTGCAGCCATCGATCACGTGCAGACCCTGATCAAGGGCCTGCAGCGGGCGCTGCTCGACCTCGCCGAAAACCATGCCGATACGGTGATGCCGGGCTTCACCCACCTGCAGGTGGCGCAACCGGTGTCGTTTGCCCATCACCTGCTCGCCTATTTCGAAATGTTGTCGCGCGACGCACAGCGTTTTGCCGACTGCCGCAAACGTGTCAACCGGCTGCCGCTGGGTGCGGCGGCACTGGCCGGCACCTCGTTTCCGATCGACCGCCAGATGGTGGCCAAGGAACTGGGTTTCGACGGCGTCTGCGAAAACTCGCTGGATGCCGTGTCCGACCGCGACTTTGCGATTGAATTCGTCGCTGCCGGCGCATTGGTGATGACCCATCTGTCGCGCTTCAGCGAAGAACTGATCCTGTGGATGAGCCCGCGTTTCGGCTTCATCGACATCGCCGACCGTTACTGCACCGGTTCGTCGATCATGCCGCAGAAAAAAAATCCCGATGTCGCGGAACTGGTGCGCGGCAAGACCGGTCGAGTCAACGGCCATCTAGTTGCACTGCTTACCCTGATGAAGGGCCAGCCGCTGGCGTACAACAAGGACAACCAGGAAGACAAGGAACCGCTGCTCGACACCGTCGATACGCTGATGATGAGCCTCGCGGTGTTCGCCGGCATGGTCGGTGGCATCACTGTCAACGTCGACAAGATGCGCGCAGCCGCCCGCGAAGGGTATGCCACGGCGACCGACCTCGCCGACTACCTGGTGAAAAAGGGCCTGCCCTTCCGCGAGGCCCATGAAGCCGTGGCGCAGGCGGTGCGTTTCGCCGAAACACGCGGCTGCGATCTGGCCGAACTGTCGCTCGAAGACCTGCGACAATTTTCAAAACTGATCGCAGCCGATGCGTTTGACGCGCTGACGCTGGAAGGTTCGATGAAAAGCCGCAGCCACATCGGCGGCACTGCCCCGGCACGCGTCAAGGCGGCGATCGCCAAGGCGCGCAAGACCCTGGCCTGATCTTTCCGGCGCGGGGCGCCAACCACCTGCACCAGCCGCGCCGGCCTATCGGCCGCGCTTAATGTTGCCTTAATTCCGGGATCGCACACTGCATCCGTCTAAACCACGGAGAAGACGATCATGCATGCCCGGTTTCGTTTCCACATCGCAGCCTTTGCGATTGTCTGTGCATTTGCCGGCGGCAGCGCTTTAGCCGCATCCCCCGCCGATATGCGCAAAGATTTTGAAACGGCGGCTAAAACCGCGACACCCGGCTTCTCCGGCCTGTCGGCTGCGCGCGGTGAACAGTTCTTCAAAACGACCCACGGCAGGGACTGGAGCTGCGCGACCTGCCATGGCGCGCGCCCCGTTAACGACGGAAAACACGTAGTGACCGGAAAGGTCATCTCGCCACTGGCCCCCGCCGCCGACAACAACCGTTTCACCGATCCGGCCAAGACCGAGAAATGGTTCAAGCGCAACTGCAACGACGTCCTTGGGCGCGGATGCACTGCCGCCGAGAAAGGCGATGTCCTCGAATATCTGCTGACTTTGAACAAAGGGTAATGTCATGAAATCACAATTCCCGACTCTGTTGATGGCGCTACTGGCATGTGGCCTAGCAATTCCGGGCGCAGCGCCCGCCGACGACGTGTTTGCCGGCACCAATGCCAAATGGAAAACCGAATGCGGGTCGTGCCATATCGCCTACCCGCCGCAATTGCTGCCCGCAACATCATGGCAACGGCTGATGAAGGGGCTCGACCGCCACTTCAACACCGACGCTTCGGTGGATGCGGCCTCCGCTGTGGAAATCGGCGCATTCCTTGAAAAATACGCCGGCGGCAAACGCGGTGTCGCCGGTGAAACCACGCTGCGTGTCACCGAGACCGCGTGGTTCCAGCGCGAGCACCGCAAGGTTGATGCTGCAACCTGGAAAAATCCCAAGGTCAAATCCGCCGCAAACTGCGCAGCGTGTCACACCGGCGCCGAGGCCGGTGATTATCGCGAACGCGGCATCAGCATCCCGCAATAAGAGACTATGATGAATCAGAAACGCATACTGGTCTGGGATCTGCCCACCCGCGTTTTTCACTGGCTGCTGGCTGGCTGCTTCGTCGGCGCATATGCCAGCGGTGACTCCGAACGCTGGCGCGACATTCACATCATGCTTGGTTACACCATGGTCATACTGATCGGGTTCCGGCTGCTGTGGGGTGTGATTGGCACGCGTTATGCACGTTTCGCATCGTTCGCGTTCGGCCCTGGGAGTGTCGCCGCCTATCTGAAGACGCTGCTGTCAGCAACGCCCGAACATCATGTCGGACACAATCCCGCAGGTAGCTGGGCAATCTACCTTCTCCTCGGCTTGACGCTGGTGGTCGGGCTGACCGGCTATGCAGCACAAAGCGGACTGGGCGGCGAATGGCTCGCGGAATTTCATGAGGGCGCCGCCACGGCGATGTTCGCTGTCGTACTGACGCACATCGCCGGCGTGATTGCCAGCAGCCTGCGCCACGGCGAAAACCTCCTTGCCGGCATGCTTACCGGCCGCAAGAACGGCGAACCGGGTGACAGTATCCGCAAACCCCATCGCATTGTTGCGGTCATGCTTCTCGCCGCGGTGATCGGGTTCTGGGTCTTCGGAAAACAGTACGTGATGCCGGCGGATACCGCCGTAGTTGCGCAGCAGGGCGATTCCGGACATGAGAACGGTCGCGGGAGACGCTAGACTCGCCTCATGCGCATATTATTGGTCGAAGACGACGCATTGCTGGGTGACGGTGTTGAAGCCGGCCTTAAACAGGCCGGTTATGCCGTCGACTGGGTGCGCGACGGGGTGGCCGCGGAACTGGCGTTGCAAAATAGCGGTTACGCCGTCGTCGTTCTGGATCTCGGACTGCCGCGCAAGTCGGGGCTGGACGTACTCTCCCAGGCACGTCGCGCCGGTAACCGGGTACCGGTACTGATTCTGACCGCTCGCGATACGGTCAATGACCGCGTTAAAGGGCTTGATGCCGGCGCCGACGATTACTTGGTCAAGCCGTTTGATCTGCATGAACTGACCGCGCGCGTGCGCGCACTGATCCGCCGAGCCCACGATGCCCCGTCACCAGTGCTGCAGACCGCCAGTATTACGCTTGATCCCGCCGCACGTACCGTGAACTACCTCGGTAAGGTGCTCGACCTGCCGGCCCGCGAATTCGGACTGCTGCATGCATTGCTGCTCAACACCGGCCGCGTACTCTCCCGGGAACAACTGGGAGATGCGCTGTACGGCTGGGGCGAAGAGGTCGAAAGCAATGCCATTGATGTCCACATTCATCACCTGCGGCGCAAGCTGGCAGCGAATGCCATTCTTACCGTGCGTGGCGTCGGCTACATGATTCCGAAGGACATCCATGGCAAAGCCTGATTTTTCGCTGAAGCGGCGTCTGGTGATCATGCTCCTGGCCGTCATCGCCGTGACATGGTCGGCCATCGTCGCTTACAGCTATTTCGACATCCGCCATGAAAGCGAGGAGTTGCTGGACGCCCACCTTGCGCAGTCCGCGGCACTGATCCTCTCCCAGACCGATCAGGGCTTCGAGGAAATCGAGATTGAACACGCGCCGCAATTCAAGGAAAACCAACGCGTCGCCTTCCAGTTATGGGAGCACGGGCGAAAACTTCGCCTGCATTCGAGCAATGCGCCGAACAATCTGTTTTCAGGAACAATGACCGGATTCAGCGATGTTGTCATCGATGGTCGGGGATGGCGGGTTTTCAGCGCATGGACACGCGATCACAAATACCTTGTCCAGGTCGCCGAGCGTGACGATTCCCGTCATGACATCACGCATGCCATGACGCGCAACCTGCTGCTGCCGCTGACTTTTGCCCTGCCTTTGCTGGGGCTGCTGGTCTGGCTGACAGTGTCACATGCCCTCTATCCGCTGGCCAGACTGGGCAGGGATGTTGCCCGGCGGGAAGCGGATAACCTGGAGCTGCTTGACCTGAATGGCGCCCCGGCGGAAATCATGCCACTGATCGACAATCTGAATTCACTGTTCTCGCGCGTCGAACAACTCATCGCTCATGAACGCCGCTTCACTGCGGATGCCGCGCACGAGTTGCGCACTCCTCTGGCGGTGCTGATGACACAGGCTCAGGTCGCTCGCGCAGCAACTGCGGATGCGGAACGCAATCGTGCACTGGACAATGTAATCACCGGTTGCACACGCGCTGCTCGCCTGGTTGAACAGATGCTGACACTGGCGCGACTCGACCCTCAGAACGCGCTTGGAGAGAGCGCGATTTTCGATCTTCACATACTGGCGAAAACCGTCATTGCTGATATTGCGCCATCCGCCTTCGACAGAGGCGTCGAAATCGAACTCGGGACATCCGGTGAAACCTCCGTCTGGGGTAACAGCGATCTGATCCGGGTGGCGTTGCGCAACCTCGTCGACAATGCGGTGCGTTACAGCCCTCATGGCTCAACCGTACAGGTCACTGTTTCGCAAGCGGACGGCAATGCTCTGGTCAGAGTCATCGATCAAGGCTCCGGCCTTTCGCCCGATGAACTCAAGAAAGTCGGACAACGTTTTTATCGCGTCCTGGGCACCAACGTGAGCGGCAGCGGCCTCGGGCTTTCAATTGCCCGGCGGATCACGGAATTGCACAGGGGATCGCTCGTTTTGGGTACTGCGGATAGCGGTCACGGGCTGAAAGCCGCGCTGAGTTGGCCGGCAAACACAAAAAGTCGCGATTAACCCGGATTTCCCGGCACGGCGGCGCTTTCGCGTACCACCAGTTCCGTCGGCAGCTTGCAGCGCAGATCCACGGCCTTGCCTTCCAGCCGCATCAGCAAGTGATTGGCGGCATACACACCGAGATCCGTTGTCGGAAAACGCACGGTGGTCAGCGCCGGCGTCATCAACGCGGCAATTTCCATGTCATCAAAACCGGTGATCGACACATCGCCCGGTACCGCCAGCCCCTGCACCTGGCATTCCGCGACGGCACCGATGGCCAGCACGTCATTGCCGCAGATCACCGCGGTCGGCCGCACGTGCCCCGCCATCAGTTCACGCAGCCCTTCGCGGCCCCCGGTATGCGTGTACGGTTTTTCCACCACGCAATCCGCCCGTAGCGTGATGCCGCGCGCCGCCAATGCCTCGCGCACACCGGCAAGCCGTTCCTGCGCGCGTTCGTTGTGCGCGGTGATGCCGGAAACCATCGCAAAGCGGCGATGACCGAGGTCAAGCAGGTAATTGGTGACGCGCACTGCGGCGGCGCGGTTGTCGAAACCGACGCAGGGATGGTTGCCGCTTTCATCAAAAGCCCAGGTCAGCACGTACGGCACGGCATGGGCTTCGATCATGCGATAAATGTCAGGATGGTGCGTAGTGCCCAGCAGCACCAGACCATCAACGCCGCGTTCGATCAGCGTACGCGTGACACGGGCTTCGATGTCAGCATCGAATTCATGGCTGGCCAGCAGCAACACATAACCAGCTGCGTCCACCGTGCGCTGCAGCGCGTGGATGGTGTTGGCAAAAATCGCGTTGTCCAGCGTCGGCACCACGGCACCGATGGTGTGTGTGCGTCGCGACGCCAGTGCGCGCGCCGCGCCATGCGCGACATATCCCAGGCTGCGTGCCGCCTGCTGCACCCGTTCCAGCGTACGCGCCTTGACCTTGTGCGGCAGCGTCAATGCACGCGACACCGTCGCCGTCGACACCTTGGCGAGTCGCGCCACGTCGGCGAGCCGGGCAGCCTTGTTGGACCGGGCTCTCATTGCAAATCAGCGAGCCCGGAGAAAAAAGCCGGCTGACGCCGGCTTTTTCCATGACGGCATGTGACGATCAGCGGTATTGCTTCGCACTGTGTTTGCGATACTTGGGCAGCAGGCGCTGCGGCTGGCGGAAAGCATCGCGGCGGAACGGGTCACCCAGTTCCTGCGTCAGCATCATGTTGATCACCGTCGGTTTATTGGAGCGCACCGCTGCGCGCAGTGCATCACCCACTTCATCGACATGCTCCACCGTCAGGCCTTGCGCGCCCATGGCTTCCGCGACATCGGCGAAATTCGGGTTCTGCAGGTTGGTGCCGAGGAAGCGGTTTTCGAAATAATCGACCTGATTCTTTTTCTCGGCGCCCCACTGACCGTTGTTGAACACCACGGCGATCGCGGGAATCTTTTCACGCACGCAGGTCATCACTTCATTCAGGCTCATACCCCAGGCACCGTCACCGACATAGGCGATGGCGGGACGATCCGGGCGGCCAACCTTGGCGCCCATCACTGCCGGGAAGGCGTAACCACAGTTGCCGAAACTCATCGCTGCGAGGAAGGATGGGGCCTGCTCAAACTGCAGATAGCTGTTGGACACCGAGCACACATTGCCGATGTCGGTGGAGACCATCGCGTTTTTCGGCATCGCACGCGCCAATGCCGCCAGTGCCTGGCGCGGGCCGATGCGGGACTTGGTGTTCGGCGAGGGCCATTTATCGAGTTCATCGGCCCAGGCTTTTTTGGCCTTTTGCACTTCGGAGATGCGCGCCTTGTTCTGCGTCAGCTTGACGATGGCCTTGACACGTTCAAGCAGCGCAACCGCCGCCAGCTTCGCGTCGCCGCAGATGCCGACGCTGGTTTTCTTCACCAGACCGAGCATGCGCGAGTCCACATCGACCTGGATGATCTTGGCGTTTTTTGGCCAGTAGTCGAGGCCGTGCTGCGGCAAGGTACCGAACGGTCCGAGACGCGAACCCAGCGCCAGCACCACATCGGCCTTGGCAATGATGTTCATCGCGGCCTTCGAACCCTGGTAACCCAGAGGACCGCAGCACAAGACGTGACTGGCCGGGAAGGAATCATTGTGCAGGTAGGAATTAACGACCGGCGCGGTCAGGTACTCGGCCAGTGCTGCGCATTCCTTGATGCCGTTGCTCATGATCACGCCGCCGCCGGACAGGATCACCGGGAACTTGGCCTTGGCCAGCATCCGCGCTGCGGCATCGAGTGATTCCGGACCGCCGGCTGCGCGCTCCAGCTTGTGCGGCTGCGGAATGTCGTAATCGCCTTCACCGTAAAAATAATCGCGCGGGATGTTGACCTGCACCGGGCCGCGCTCGGCCATCGCGATGTCAAACGCGCGACCGGTCAGTTCGGCGATGCGCAGTGGCGAATTGACATGCACCTGCCATTTGGTGATTTTGGAAAAAATCGGCATCTGTTCGGTTTCCTGGAAACCGCCCAGCCCCATGCTCAGGCTGCCCGATTCCGGTGTCACGCAGACTACCGGCGAATGCGCCCAGTACGCCGCAGCAATACCAGTGACAAAATTGGTGATACCGGGACCGTTCTGCGCGATGCACACGCCATGTTTGCCGGTGACCCGCGAATAGCCGTCGGCCATATGTGCCGCATTCTGTTCATGTGCCACCGACAGAAAACGGATGCCGGCCAGCGGAAACAGGTCATGCGCATCCATGTACGCGGAGCCGACAATGCCAAAGCTGTCCTTGACGCCTTGCGCAACCAGCGTTTCGACAAAGGCCTCGGACGGGGTCATGCGCACCTTGCCGCCAGCAGCGGCTTTGGCGATGTTTTTGCTGTCTGCCAGGGTATTCATGGGAAACTTCCTCCGCAGTAAAAGGGATGGCGGCTTGGGGAATGGCCTGTTTCAGCACAAGCTCACACCACCGCAACGTCATTAAAAATCTTGCCCGACCGATTGGCAATGCGACCGGCGGCCACGCATGATACGCTGCCGGCCTGATGGGTGCAAACGCTTGCACAAAAACCGCTAACTCATTGTTTTAATTTTAGAATTTCTATTTTTCACAAGACACGCTTTTGATGCAACCCATTGTTTTGGCTGCAGTTTTATTGCGGAGTGCCGGGCAAGCTACAATCCGCTTACTGATGCCTCCTGCCGCACCCCGAACCCGGAGTTGAATTGAACGCCCCCGTAGATGGCCACCGGCTGCTGACTGCCGCCGACCCCGCCGTGCTGGCCGAGCAGCTCGCCCGCCGCATCAGCGGCGAAGTCCGTTTTGATACCGGCGCGCGCGCCGCCTATTCCGCCGACGCCTCGAACTACCGCCAGGTACCTATCGGCGTGGTGATCCCGCGCAGCATTGAAGACATCGCCGCCACGCTGGATATCTGCCGCGAACATGGCGTACCCATCCTGCCGCGCGGTGGCGGCACTTCGCAGAACGGCCAGTGCGTCAACATCGCGGTGATCATCGACACCTCCAAATATCTCAATCGCGTACTCGAAATCGACCCGGTCGCGCGCACTGCGCGGGTGGAGCCGGGCACCGTCTGCGACACGCTGCGCGATGCCGCGGAACAACACGGCCTGACCTTCGGCCCGGATCCGGCAACACACAGCCGCTGCACGCTGGGCGGCATGATTGGCAACAATTCCTGCGGCGCGCATTCGGTGATGGCGGGCAAAACCGTCGATAACGTCGAAACGCTGGACATCATGACCTACGACGGTCTGCGCCTGACGGTCGGCCCGACCAGCGAAGACGAACTGGTGCACATCATCCGTGCCGGCGGCCGCCGCGGCGAAATCTACGGCCGGCTACGCGCGCTGCGTGACAAATACGCCGAGCTGATCCGGGCGCGTTTCCCGAAAATCAAGCGCCGTGTCTCCGGTTACAACCTCGACCAGCTGCTGCCGGAAAACGGTTTCAACATCGCGCGTGCGTTGGTCGGCAGCGAAGGCACCTGCGTCGTCACGCTGCAGGCAAAAACCCGGCTGGTGCACAGCCCGAAGTCGCGGGTGATTCTGGTGCTCGGTTTCCCCGACATTTACCAGGCCGGCGATGCGGTACCCGACATCCTGCCGTTCAAGCCGATTGCGACCGAAGGCCTTGATGAACGCATCATCGGCGGCCTGCGTGAGCGCGGCCTGCGCGGCGAAGACATTGCGCTGCTGCCGGCGGGCAATGCCTGGATCATGATCGAGTTCGGCGCCGACACCGTCGATGCGGCCAGTGCGCAGGCCCAGGCGCTGATTGACCATTACGCCGGAAAAACAAACGCGCCTTCCTCCTGGCTGATCACCGATTCGGCAATGTGCGAACGCATCTGGACCATCCGCGAAACCGCGGCCTCCGCCACCGCGCTGACCATTCATCCCGACCAGCCTGACCCCGTCGTTGGCTGGGAAGATGCTGCGGTTGATCCATTGCGACTCGGCGATTACCTGCGCGAATTCCAGGCACTGGTTGACCGCCACGGTTATCAAACCTCGCTCTACGGCCACTTCGGCGACGGCTGCATCCACGCCCGTATCACCTTCGACACACGCTCGGCCGAAGGCATCAAGGTCTGGCGCAGTTTCCTGCGTGCAGCGGCAGAACTCGTCGTCAAATACGGCGGCTCGCTGTCGGGTGAACATGGCGACGGCCAGGCCAAAGCCGAATTCCTGCCGATCATGTACGGCGAAGAGCTGATGCAGGCCTTCCGCGAGTTCAAGGCGATCTGGGATCCGGACAACCGCATGAATCCGGGCAAGGTTATCGATCCCTATCGTGCCGATGAAAATCTTAAGTACGGCCCCGATTACAAACCCGCACGCCCGGCCACGCAATTTTCCTTCATCAGCCAGGAAGGCCACGGATTCAACCGCGCCGTCGAACGCTGCGTCGGCATGGGCAAATGCCGCGCCCATGCCGGCGGCGTGATGTGCCCGAGTTACCGTGCAACCCGCGAAGAACGCTTTTCGACGCGCGGTCGCGCGCGGCTGCTCGCTGAAATGCTGCGCGGTGAAATCATCCATGACGGCTGGCGCAACGAGGAAGTGCGCGAAGCGCTGGACCTGTGCCTCGCCTGCAAGGGCTGCAAGAGCGACTGTCCGACGCATACCGACATGGCCTCGTACAAGGCCGAGTTCATGCACCATCACTATCTCGGTCGCTTGCGCCCGGTGCAGGCTTATACGATGGGCCTCATCAACCGCTGGGCGCGGATCGCCTCGGTGGCGCCGCGGCTGGTCAACCTGCTGACGCATACCCCCGGACTGGCACGCCTGATCAAATTCGCCGGCGGCGTGGCACAACAACGTGAAGTGCCGAAATTCGCGCGGCGCTCGTTCCGCAAATGGTTCCTGCGCCGGCGCGCGGCACCACAGACTACCGGCCCGCGTGGCCGTGTCATCCTGTGGGCTGATACTTTCAACAACCATTTCCAGCCGGGTTCAGCTGCCGCTGCGGTCGAAGTACTGGAAGCCCTGGGTTACACGGTTACCGTTCCGCAGAAACATTTATGCTGCGGCCGGCCGCTGTACGACTTCGGCATGCTCGACAGTGCGCGCAACCATCTGAAGGAAATTCTTAACGCGCTGCAGGATGACATCCGCGCTGGCGTGCCCATCATCGGCCTCGAACCAGCCTGCCTGTCGGTGTTCCGCGATGAATTGCTGAATTTTTTCCCCGACGATGTGCTGGCGCAGCGCCTGAGCAAACAAACCCATCTGTTCAGCGATTTCCTGATGAACATCAGCGACTGGGACGCGCCGCAGCTCGGCGGCGAAGCGCTGGTGCACGGCCACTGCCACCAGAAATCGGTATTCGGCATGGCCGGAGAAATGGCGCTGCTGAAACGGCTGGGCATCCGCGCACGCACTGTGGAATCCGGTTGCTGCGGCATGGCCGGTGCTTTCGGCTTCAACCCGAAACATTACGAGGTGTCAGTCAAGGCCGGCGAGGCTGCATTGCTGCCGGCGGTGCGCGCGGCCGATGAACACACCATGATCATCGCCAGCGGCTACAGCTGTCGCGAACAGATTGCGCAACTCACAGACCGCAATGCCCTGCATGTCGCCGAAGTCGTCGCGCTGGCGCTGAACCGCGCGCGCGACAGCCGCTGACAGTTTTTTGAAAACCATGGTTGCCGCAAATGAGACCGGCCTTGCTGGTGATGCGACTCTTGCTTAATCAACGACTTGAAGGCGTGTGCGCTCGGTCGCTTTGCGCCCCGAAGGAAGTCCCCTTGGGGGGCTCCCAACGCGCTCGCCCATCATTTTTTAAACAAACTGCTGGGCCCCCACCGTGACGGGTTTCGAGTCTTTCTCGCCGTGGCTGGTCGTGTACGTGGTAGTCATCATCGCCGTGGCCGGCTGGGTGCAGGGCGCGCTGGGCCTGGGTTTCCCGATGGTCGCGACACCGCTGATCGCAGCCGCCACCAGCATCCAGTTCGCAATCGTCATGATCGTGATTCCCTGCATCGCCACCATCATTGTCAGCATCGTACGCAGCACCGGATTCGCCGATATCTTGCGCCGTTTCTGGTGGATGCCCCTGCTGTCGCTGATAGGCGCCCTGGCCGGTGCACGACTATTTGTGCTGTTCCCGGAATTTCCGTATGCGCTACTGCTCGCCGGCGTAATCCTGTTTTACCTGAACATGGAACGGCTGGGCCACGGCGAATCCGCATTGATGCGCCGGCATGACAAGGCCTTCGGCATCGGGTTCGGCCTGCTCGCCGGCCTCGCCGAAAGTACGGCCAACATTGCCGCGCCGCCGCTGATCATTTATTACCTGGGCATAGGCCTGCCGCCACTGCTGCTGGTGCCTGCAATGAACCTGTCGTTTCTGGTCGGCAAGAGCACGCAGTTCGCAACGCTCGCCGCCAGCGGCATAGTCGCACCGTCGTTGTGGTTGCTCACGCTGCCGCTGGCGGTCATCGCCGCCATCGCCAGCTGGTTTGGTACGCGTATCCGCCATCGCATCAACAGCGCAACCTACAGGATCTGGATGCGCCGCATGCTGATGACCATGGCAATCATCCTGCTGGTGCAGGTTGCATACCGTTTTCTGAACAGTTGAAGCAAACACGAAAAACAAAAAAGCCGGCAGTCGCCGGCTTTTTTGCGGAACCCTTACAGATCAGGGTTGCAGCATTTTCTGCAGTTCACCGCTCTGATAAAGCTCCGTGACGATATCCGAGCCACCGACAAACTCGCCGTCGACATACAGCTGAGGAATCGTCGGCCAGTTGGCGTATTGCTTGATGCCCTGACGGATTTCCGGATTTTCCAGCACGTTGACGGTGAACATTTCATTCACGCCGCAGGAGCGCAGGATATTGATCGCGTTCGCCGAAAAACCGCACTGCGGAAAATCGGGCGAACCCTTCATGTACAGCACGACCTTGTTGCTGGTCACCTGTTTCTTGATTTCGTCTTGAACGGACATAAGCTGCTCCAAAAATATTACCCGAGAAAAACCATCGGGTATGAGTTTACCGATGCCGGCAGGCAGGGTCAAATCGCCGCACAATCATTTCTGCTGCAAGGCCTGCAGCACAGCGCGCGGCAACAGGGCCATACCGAACACTTCGAGCGCCGCCACTTCCATCATTTCAGCCTCCCAGCTGAACCAGCGGTCAACGTCATCCATGCGGCCCTGCCGCGCGTCACAAAAGGCCGGATCGCTCATCACCTGCAACTTGCGACAGGTGTTGGGCCGCGACGTGTACACCGAGCAAGCGCCATCGGCACCGAGAAACGCGCAGGCCTGATCGGCGAGCGCTTGTTCGCGCCAGGTCTCTACGGTGTAACGGCTCTGGCGTTCCAGCAGAGCAAGGTCCGGCGTGAAACCAGCGTCGCGAACAAACTGCGCAAGCAGCGCCGCCTCCTGCGGCCAGATTTCCACAGGTCCGTGGCAACAATGGCTGCAGCCCTTGCCGCAACGGATCTGTTTGCCATCGGGGATGGTCGCGCTGTCCTGCTGCAACTGCCGGTCCATGGCCGCATGCGCGTCGCGCGCCAGTGCCAGCACGTCCTGCGTGTCAGCCGCGCGGAACTGCGTCAGGTAGCGCTGATAAACCGTGCGCAGCCAGGCTGCTTTTTTCTGCCTGCGTTCGGTCTGGCTGTCAGCAGCATCGAAATCGTTGTCCATGTCGCATCAGTCCTGCAGACGTCCACCGCTGACCCGCGGCACACCCGCCAGATCAGGCGCATTAAAAACATCCTGAAACCCCGCCGCCTCCAACAGCCACGCGCAAGCTACCGCCTGGTCGAAGCCATGTTCCAGCAACAGCCAGCCACCCGCACGCAGATGCTGCGGTGCCCGCGCAATGATTTGCTGCAGATCATTCAACCCATCGACACCGGAAGCCAGTGCTGAGCGTGGCTCAAACCGCAAGTCTCCCTGTTGCAGATGTGCGTCACCCTCCGCCACATACGGCGGATTGGCTACGATCAGGTCGTAACGTTCTGCGGCAACGGCTGAATACCAGTCGCTGTGCAGCAACGTTGTGTTGGCAGAGGCCCACTGCGCGGCATTGGCACGAGCGATTTCCAGTGCAGTCTCCGAAGCATCAACCAGCGTGACCTGCGCTTCCGGCCGTTCCGCAGCAATGGTGATGCCGATGCAACCGCTGCCGGCACCAAGATCGAGCACACGACCAGACGCACCGACGGGCAAACGCTGCAGTGCCAGCTCCACCAGCAATTCGGTTTCGGGTCGCGGGATCAATACCGATGGAGTTACAACAAACTCGCGACCGTAGAATTCGCGGCGGCCGGTGATGTAAGCAACAGGTTCGCCGGCCACGCGGCGCACGACCAGTGCAACATACTGCTGCGCCTGCTCCGCCGTCAGCAGATCATCACCATGCGCCAGCAAATACGCGTCGGATTGTTTCAAGACTTCGCGCAGCAGCACGCGCGCTTCGATGCGGTCCGTGACTTGCTGGGCGGCGTCTAAGGCCTCGCGGATGGTCGGCGCGCCGGACATCGGGGAATTATAAAAATATCAATAAAAACAATTGGTTATGATACACCCTGCTCTTCAGCCAATTGCGCCAGCTGTTCGGCCTGGTGCTCAGCCGCCAGTGCGTCGACGAGGTCATCGATGTCGCCGTCAACGATCTGCGCGATCTTGTACAGCGTCAGGTTGATGCGATGGTCGGTGACGCGGCCTTGCGGAAAATTGTAGGTGCGGATGCGTTCGGAACGGTCACCGCTGCCAATCAGTGATTTGCGCGTCGCGGCTTCCTTTGACTGCTGCTCTCGGGTCTGCTTATCCTTCAGCCGCGCCGCCAGTACCGCCAAGGCGCGCGCCTTGTTCTTGTGCTGCGAACGGTCGTCCTGGCATTCGACGACGAGGCCGGTGGGCAGATGGGTGATGCGGATCGCCGAATCGGTTTTGTTGACGTGCTGGCCGCCGGCGCCGGACGCGCGGAAGGTATCAATGCGCATGTCCGCCGGATTGAGCACAATCTCGGTGGCCGCATCGGCCTCGGGCATCACTGCCACCGTGCAGGCCGATGTATGCACCCGGCCCTGGGTTTCGGTGACCGGCACGCGCTGCACACGGTGGCCGCCGGATTCGAATTTGAGTTTTGAATACGCACCCTGGCCGATGATGCGGGCGATGACCTCGCGATAACCGCCAAGATCCGACGGACTTTCCGAAATGATCTCGACCTGCCAGCGTTTGCGCTCGGCGTAGCGCGCATACATGCGGAACAATTCTGCCGCGAACAGCGCGGACTCGTCACCACCGGTCCCGGCGCGCACCTCGAGAAAAATATTGCGTTCGTCATTGGGGTCGCGCGGCAGCAGCAGTTTCTGCAGTTCCGCTTCAAACCCTTCCAGCCGCGCCTGGGTTTCCGCGACTTCAACCTCGGCGAATTCGCGCATCGCCGGGTCGTTGGCCATCTCTTGTGCGGTTTTCAGATCGGCGTTGCTGCTCTGGTACGACCGGTACAACTCGACCACCGGGCCCAGCTCGGCGTGTTCACGCGTGAGCTTGCGGTAATTGTCCATGCTCGCTGTCGCGGATTCGCTACCAAGCAGGCGATTGATCTCCTCCAGGCGATTGGAGAGTTGATCGAGTTTGGCGGCGATGCTGGGTTTCATGAATACACAATCAGGCCGCATGCGCGGCAAACTGCCGGCAACGGCATAAACATTATTCGGGGCGCTGGATCTGGTAGAGCCGCGCGATCAATGCCGCAAGCTCATCGCGCTCGTCCTGCGCCGCATGGTTCAGCGCATGCGACGGCGGGTGCATGAACTTGTTGGTCAGCGCCTGCGACAGTTCATCCAGCACCTGCTGCGGATCGGCGCCATGCGCCAGGCGGCGCTGCGCCCTTTCCAGCTCATGGCGTCGCGCGCGTTCCGCAGTGTCGCGCAGTGCGCGGATGGTCGGCACCAGCTCGCGGTTGTCCAGCCAGTGCATGAATTCCGATACCTGGTTTTCGATGATGACCTCGGCCTGCGCCACGGCATTGCTGCGCTGATCCATGCCTTCGCGTGCAATCTGGCCGAGGTCGTCGACGGTGTAGAGAAAGGCATCATCCAGTTCGCCGACTTCGGCCTCGATGTCGCGCGGCACGGCAAGGTCGAACATCAGCATCGGCCGGTGTTTGCGCGCTTTCAATGCGCTTTCCATCAGCCCCTTGCCGATGATCGGTAGCGGGCTGGCAGTGCAGCAGATCACGATGTCGTACAGCGCGAGCTGTGCGCCGAGGTCGTTCAGCGGAATCACGTGACCGAAAAAGCGGTCGGCCAGTTGCTGCGCCCGCGCCGGCGTGCGGTTGGCAAAAGTCATGCGCCGCGGATGATGCGCGGCGAAATGCGTCGCCGCGAGGTCGATCATTTCACCGGCGCCGACAAACAGCACGCTCTGCTCGGCAATGCTCGGATAAATGCGCTCGGCGAGGCGCACCGCAGCGGCAGCCATCGACACCGTGCTCGCGCCGATGTCGGTTTCGCTACGCACGGTTTTCGCGACGGAAAATGTTCGCTGAAACAGTTTGTTGAGCAACCAGCCCAGCGTGCCGGCGGCTTCGGCGGAACGCACTGCGCTTTTGAACTGGCCGAGGATCTGCGGTTCGCCGAGCACCATGGAATCGAGACCGCTGGCAACGCGGAAGGCGTGTTTGACGGCATGATTCTGCGGCAGCTCGTAGAGGTAAGGAGCAATCTGCGCCGGCTTCATCTGGTGATAGCCCGCCAGCCAGTCCACCACGTTACGCGGCTCAGCCGTCGAGCAATACACTTCGGTGCGATTGCAGGTCGAGATGATCGCGGCCTCGCTGACCGGGCGGCGGTCGACCAGGTCACGCAGCGCCAGCGTCAACTGTTCGGCGCCAAAAACCACCCGTTCGCGCACGTCCAGCGGCGCGGTCTGGTGGTTCAATCCGAAGGCAAAAAGCGGCATGGCGGCTAGGCTGATCCCGAGAACGGATTTCGAAACCGGGTTTCGAAAAAGGCCTTGTATTTTAACCGCTTACCGCCACCCTCGCCAGCCACGGAGCGAGTCCGCAGCCCCTGAAAAATCAGGAGATTGCGATCATGTCGAAGTCGGCCTTGGTCGCCCCGCAATGCGGACAGGTCCAGTCCGCCGGCACGTCTTCCCAGCGCGTGCCGGGTGCAATGCCTTCATCGGGCAGGCCGGCCGCTTCGTCGTAGACGAAGTTGCACAGGATGCATTGCCACTTTTTCATGCTGCCCGCTTCTTCGCCCTGTTTCAGCCCTGTTCGTTCAGCATTTTTTTGCCGCCCGCGAACAGCTGCAGGTTGTCGACAAACACTTTCGCTGCGCGTTTGTCATTGCCGTCAGACGCCGAAGCATTGTGCGGCGACACGATCACGTTGGGAATGTCCCACAACGGCGAATCCGTCGGCAGCGGTTCTTTTTCAAACACGTCGAGATAGGCGCCGGCGATCTGTTTGCTCTGCAGCGCGGCGATCAGCGCTTTTTCATCCGCCACCGCGCCGCGCGCAACGTTGATCAGGTACGCGTGCTTGGGCATCAGCGCCAGCGTTTTGGCATTGATCAGTTGGTGCGTTTCCTTGGTGTACGGACAGGCCAGCACCCACCAGTCACACTGCGGCAGCAGCGACGGCAGTTTATCCAGGGTATGCATTTCATCGACCGGATCGCCGTCGCGTTTCGGGCTGCGGCGTAAACCAATGACTTTCATCCCCAATGTCTGACACAGGCGTGCCACCGTCGCGCCGATGGTGCCGAGGCCGACGATCACCACCGTCTGGCCCTGCAGGTCGCGCGGCGTGTCCTTGCCACGGGCGGGATCCCAGCGCCGTTCGCGCTGTGCAGCAATCCAGCGCGGAAAACCGCGCGCCAGCATCAGCAGGCCGCAGAACGCGGTCTGCCCGACCGGTTCGCCGTTGGTGCCGGCGGAGGTGGTCAGTCGCACCTTGCGTTCGGCCAGCGCCGTCATGAACGGATGCTGGTCGATGCCGGTACTTGTGAAATGCACCCATTTCAGATGCGCCGCCGTTTTCACCGTATCGCCAAAACTGGCGTAGAGGCCGGAAAAACGGATGTCGCGCGTCAGATAGGCAACTTCAATTTTTGCAATATCGGCGGCAGACAGGCGCTGCGACTCGTCGTCCGGCAGGTGCATGATGTTCAGCGTGACGCCCGCTGCCTTGGCCGCCGCCTGCAACTCGGCGCCGAATTGCGCCACAAAACCCTTGGATAACAAGATACCGGTCATCGCAATGTCTTTCCCGCTTTAAGTGTTGAGTGAAATGCGCCCGATTATTTGTCGCGCTTGAACAGTGCGTCGAGTTTCTGCTCGTAATCGTGGTAATCCAGATAGTCGTAGAGGTCGTCGCGCGACTGCATCAGATCGACCACATTTTTCTGGTGGCCTTCCTTGCGGATGCTCTGGTACACCTTCAGCGCCGCGGCATTGGCTGCGCGCCAGGCTGACAGCGGATACAGCGCCATGGCCACGTTGGCGCTGGCGAGTTCCTGGGTCGAGAACAGCGGTGTTTTGCCGAACTCGGTGATGTTGGCGAGGATCGGCACTTTCACCGCATCGGCGAATTTTTTGTACATCGGCAGGTCGGTGATCGCTTCCGGGAAAATCATGTCGGCGCCGGCTTCGACGCAGGCCACTGCGCGCTCGATTGCGGCGTCCAGCCCCTCCACCGCCAGCGAATCGGTACGCGCAATGATCACGAAATTGCTGTCGGTCTTGGCATCGGCCGAGGCCTTGATGCGGTCAACCATCTCGTCCTTGCTGACAATTTCCTTGTTCGGACGGTGGCCGCAGCGTTTTTGCATGACCTGGTCTTCAATGTGCATCGCCGCCGCGCCGAACTTGATCAGCGACTTCACGGTGCGCGCGATGTTGAAAGCGCCGCCAAAGCCGGTATCGACATCGACCAGCAGCGGCAGGTTGCAGGCGTCGGTAATGCGGCGGACATCGGTCAGCACATCATCCAGCGTGCTGATCGCGAGGTCGGGCACCCCCAGCGAACCGGCGGCAACACCGCCACCGGACAGGTAGATGGCCTTGAAGCCGCTGCGCTCGGCCAACCGGGCATGGTAGGCATTGATCGCACCGACGATTTGCAGCGGCTTTTCGGCGGCCACTGCGGCACGGAACTGGGCGCCGGGCGACTGGCGGGCGGTGGCTGGGGGAAGTGAGGCGGTCATGGTCGGGCTCCTGTATGACAACGGCAGCCTCAGGGGCTGCCGGAATGTGGACGCAGACGAAAAATGGGGGTGGGTGAAGAGGGACAGCCTGCGACTGCTGTCCGGTATCTGGACAAAACGGGTTTACGGATGAGAAATAGTCCCCAAAAAGATAGCACAGGACGGGCTATTCCGCTAGGACAGACACGGTGGCATAATCCCCCCTCCCAAGTCTCACGATTCGGACTAATCCCATGGCTACTGCGAAAAATTCCGACGACGACAATCAAGGTCGTCTGACCGGCACCCAAAGCATTGAACGCGCGCTGTTGCTGCTGCGCGAAATCGCCGCCCACAAC
The DNA here is from genome assembly GCA_945885345.1 of Bordetella parapertussis. Lineage (GTDB taxonomy): Bacteria > Pseudomonadota > Gammaproteobacteria > Burkholderiales > SG8-41. The sequence goes on from CAMCYP010000033.1 coordinate 21,259, forward strand.
CGTTCCGGCTCGCGGCTGCTCGACCTCGCCACGCGCACCAGCCTGCAACGGCCGACCGTGCACCGCATGCTGAAATGTCTGGCACACGAAGGCATGGTGCAGCAGGATTCGGAGACACACCGTTATTTCCTCGGCCCGATGGCCTTCGAGCTCGGGCTGACCGCAGCACCCCGCTTCAACCTGCGCGAAATCTGCCATCCGGCGATGACGCGCATCGCCGAAGCCACCGGCGACACCATATTCCTGACCCAGCGCAGCGGCCTGGATGCCGTCTGCATCGACCGCCATGAAGGCACCTTCCCGATCAAGACCTTCACTCTCGAAGTCGGCGTGCGCCGGCCGCTGGGTGTGGGCACCGGCAGCCTGGCCATCCTTGCCGCGCTGCCCGAAGAAGAGTTCCGCAGCATCATCAACAGCAACGAACCGCGGCTGCAGGAACACGGGCTGAACGGTCCCACGCTGCTGTCACAGGCGCGCAAGGCACAGAAACTCGGTTATGCCCTGCGCGAAACTCCGACGCTGGCTGGTGTGCGCTCACTCGGCCAGGTACTGCGCAATCAGAGCGGCGTGCCGTTTGCAGCGCTGTCGATTTCGGCGATTTCCAGCCGCATGGCCGACCGCCGCATTCAGGAACTGACGACCTTGCTGCGCAACGAATCGCGCCTCATTGAACGCCAGATCGCCAACGGCATGGAAATCCGGTAAAAACGGGAAGTAGCGGAGCGGGCGCAAAGATCCCGCGCCAACACCCGCAACGAGGAGATTACCGATGATGTTCATGCGCTCCGGGCTCGCTGTCATTGCCGGCACGGCCCTTTCCGCGATTTTCGCTGTGACAAACACCGGCATCGCGCTCGCCCAGGCCTGGCCGGCAAAACCGATCCGCTTCGTCGTGCCTTATCCCCCCGGCGGCAGCAACGACGTACTGACACGCATTACTGCACAGGCCATGAGCCCGGGCCTCGGCCAGCCGGTGGTCATCGACAACCGCGGCGGCGCCGGCGGCATGATCGGTGCCGACAACGTGGCCAAATCCCCGCCCGACGGCTACTCCATTGTCAACGTGCAGGCCTCGTTCACCGCCAACGCCGCGCTGCGCGCGAAAATGGCCTATGACCCGATCAACGATTTTGCCTATATCGGCATGATGGCGCGCGGTCCGCTGCTGGCCGTGGTGCACCCTTCGCTGCCGGTGAAAAACATCCGTGAACTGATTGCTCTCGCCAAGTCCAAGCCGGGGCAGATCAACTACGGTTCGACCGGTACCGGCGGCCACAACCACCTCGCCACCGAACTTTTCCGCCGCATGGCCGGCATCAACATCGTGCACATCCCGTACAAAGGTGTCGCACCGGCGCTGACCGACCTGATGGGCGGCCACACCCAACTGGTGATGACCAGCCTGCCTTCGGCAATGACCCAGGTACAGGCCGGACGGCTGAAGGCGCTGGCGGTTGGCAGTGAAAAACGCTCTTCATTCATGCCGGACATGCCGACCATCGCCGAATCCGGCGTGCCGGGTTACATGGCGGAATTCTGGTGGGGCCTCGCCGCGCCGGCCAGGACGCCGGTCGATATCGTCAATCGTCTGACCACCGAACTGACCAAGGCCCTGCAGTCGGCCGAACTCAGGCAGCGTTTTGCCGGGGAAGGCGCCGAACCCAGCGTAATGTCGCGCGAGCAGTTCACCGGCTTCGTCAAAAACGAAATCACGCGCTGGCGCAAAGTCGCGCAGGACACCGGCATCAAGCCGGAATAAGCAGGACGACGATACGATGGGCGTGCAACAGCGCTCTTATGATGCGGCTGCCCGCGGCGCGCTCGACGGCGTGCGCATCATCGATGTCTCACGCCTGGTGGCCGGCAACACGCTGACCCAAGTGCTCGGCGACTTCGGCGCCGAAGTCATCAAGATCGAACCGCCCGCCGGCGACACCCTGCGCGCGTGGAAAGTCGAGCAAGTCGACACCAACTGGAAACTGTACGCCCGCAACAAAAAAAGCCTTGGCCTCGAACTGCGCAAACCCGAGGCACGCGAACTGCTGCTGCAACTGGTGGCGAAGGCCGCCGTGTTCGTTGAGAGTTTCCGTCCCGGCACGCTGGAAAAAATGGGACTGGGCCCCGATGTGCTGCTGGCGCGTAATCCGAAACTGGTCATCGTGCGCATCTCAGGCTGGGGGCAGGAAGGTCCGTACAAAAAACGCCCGGGCTTCGGCACGCTGGTCGAAGGCATGTCGGGCTTTGCCGCGCTGAACGGTTTCGATGACCGCGAACCGGTGCTGCCGCCGATGTACCTGGCCGACACCATCGCCGGACTGTATGGCGCAACCGGCGTACTGATCGCGCTGCGCGAAGTCGAACAGAACAAAGGCCGGGGCCAGGTCATCGACCTGCCGCTGCTGGATCCGCTGTTTGCCGTGCTCGGACCGCAGGCCGCCAATTACCGGTTGACCGGCAAGGTCAAGAAGCGCACCGGCAGCCGCTCGACCAATGCCGCGCCACGCAACGCCTACCAATGCAAGGACGGCAAATACGTCGGCCTGTCGGCGTCGATCCAGAAAATGGCCGAGCGCGTATTCGAGTCCATCGGCCGCGCCGACCTGATCAGCAATCCGCGTTACAAGACCAACGCTGACCGCGTACGGCACGCCGCGGAGCTCGACGCCATCATCGGCGAGTTCATCGCGCAACGCACGCAGGCGGAGAACGTCACCTTTTTTGAAAAAGCCGACGTCACCATCGGCCCGATTTACGACATTTCGCAGATCGTTGAAGACCCGCATGTGCTGGCGCGCGAACTGATCGCCGATTATCCCGATGCAGACATGGGCCGTTATCCGATGCACCATGTCGTACCGCGACTGTCGGGCACGCCCGCATCCATCCGCACGCCGGCGCCGAAAATCGGCGAACATAACGCAGCCTTGCTCGCCGAACTCGGCATCGACGAAGCGACTTATCAAAAACTGCTGGCCGCAGGCATCGTTTGCGCCGGCAACGCAGCCCCTGCCGCCGAAGAATGACCCGACCCCACCGGGTCTGTACCTGTAACCCTTGCAAAGGATTTAGACATGTATCGTGAACTCCCCGTCTGGCGCTCGCTGATGTACGTCCCGGTCAACGTCGAAAAATTTGTCGACAAGGCCCACACCCGCGGCGCGGATGTGATCCAGCTCGACGTCGAGGACAGCGTACCGCCGGCGGAAAAAGCCAATGCGCGCAAGCTGATCGCGAAAAACGCGGCACGCGTCAAACGTGGCGGCGCCGACGTCGTGGTGCGCATCAACCAGCCGCTGTCACTGGCGGTGCGCGACCTCGAAGAGGCGGTGTGCCCCGATGTCGACGGCATCGCCGTGACCAAGGCCACCGGCGTGTCACATCTGCAGCTCCTCGACGAACTGGTCAGCGAACTGGAGCAGAAACGCGGCATGACAATCGGTCACACCAAGTTCATCACCATGATCGAAACCCCGGAGGCGTTTTTCAAGATCCGTGAAATCACCACCGCCACCAGCCGCATCATCGCCTGCAACATCGGCGGCGAGGACTATGCGCTGAACTGCAATATGCAGCCTACGGGAGAAGCGCTGTTCTACCCGAAGCAGCACATGGTTTTTGCCGCCAGCGCCGCCGGCATCATGCCACTGGGCTTTGTCGACAGCGTCGCCACCTTCGGCGACTGGGACAATTTCCGCAAAATGGTGCGGCGTTCGCGCGATTTCGGCTTCATGGGTGCCGGCTGTATCCACCCGGGCCAGGTCACCATCGTCAACGAGGAATACAAACCCAGCGCGGCCGAAGTCGAATACGCGCGCAAGGTCATCGCACTGGACAAGGAAGCCGCAGCGGCAGGCCGTGGTTCATTCGCGCTGGACGGTAAAATGATCGACATCCCGATCATCGTCCGCGCCGAACGCCTGCTCAAACGTTTTGATGCAATCACTAAGCGCGAGTCAAAAACCCTGGCGGCGATGAAGGGCTGAAGTCCGTCCGCGCACCCTGTTGTCATCCAGTTACTGAAATCTCCGGAGAATCCATGAGTACCGCCGCTGCACCCGATCTTGAATCCCTGAAACAATGGATAGGCCGCACCGAAACGGCCATCGACTATGTGACCGTCCCGTCTGTCGACCGCCTGTCGGCGACGCTGGACCGTGATGACAAATTCCCCAAGATGGGCGATCCGCTGCCCATCGGCTGGCACTCCATCCTGTTCCCGCGCATCGTGCGCCATTCGCAGATCGGCCCCGACGGTCATCCGCAGCGCGGCGATTTCCTGCCCCCCGTGCCGCTGCCGCGGCGCATGTTCGCCGGCAAACGCACGACTTTCATCGCACCGCTGCTGGTCGGCGATGAAGTGCAGCGCGAGTCGACGATCCAGAATGTCACCATCAAGGACGGGCGCAGCGGACGCATGGTGTTTGTCACCGTAAAAACCGACATCAAGAGCCCGCGCGGCATCGCCATCACCGAAGAGCAGGACATCGTCTATCGCGGCGAGCCCGATAAAAATGCGCCACCTCCTGCCGCGCAGCCGGCCCCCGGCAAGGCGGTGTGGAAACATGAAGTCACGCCGGACCCGGTGATGCTGTTCCGTTATTCCGCGCTGACCTTCAACGGCCACCGCATCCATTACGACCACCCCTATGTCACCGGCACCGAGGGTTATCCCAACCTGGTGATGAACGGCGGGCTGACGACGCTGCTGGTGTACGAACTGGCGCGCAGCCATGGCACAACCCCGATCAGGTTCATGTCCTCGCGCAACGTCCGCGCGCTGTTTGTCGGTCGCACCATCACGTTGTGCGGCGAACCCTCAACCGATAACAAGACGGCGAAGCTGTGGGCGCAGGATGACACCGGCGCCGTGGCTCTCAGCGCTGAAGCGGAGTTTCAATAATGGCTGGCGGACCTCTTGAAGGCATCAAGATCATCGACATGACGTCAGTGGTCGTCGGCCCTCTGGCCACGCAGACCTTCGCCGATCACGGCGCGGATGTGATCAAAATCGAAGCGCCCGGCGGCGACATCGTGCGCTTTCTCGCCGGCCGCGGCCGCACCGCGGGCATGTCGGGCAAGTTCCTGCACCTGAACCGCAACAAGCGTTCGCTGGTGCTTGACATGAAAAAACCCGGCGCTTATGAAGCGTTGACGAAACTGCTGAAAACTGCGGACGTGCTGATCTGGAACATGCGGCCACCGGCGATGGCGCGGCTGAAGCTGTCGTACGAAGACGTGTGCAAGATCAATCCGAAAATCATTTACTGCGGCATGTTCGGTTTTGGCCAGGATGGCCGCTACCGCGAGAAACCGGCCTACGATTCGATCATCCAGGGTGCAGCCGGCATTGCCGCGCTGTACCACATGGCCACCGGCGAGCCGCGTTACCTGCCGATGGTGGTGGCCGACCGCACGGTCGGCCTGATCGCCGTGCAGATGATCCTGATGGCACTGCTGCATCGCGAACGCACCGGCGAAGGACAATCGATCGAACTGCCGATGTTCGAAAACATGGTGAAGTCGGTGCTCGAAGAACACATGTATCTGAAAACCTTCGATCCGCCGCTCGGTCCCGTCGGCGATCCGCGACTGACCGATCCGCAGGCGCGGCCGCTGCCGACCAAGGACGGCTGGGTGTGCGTCTCCGCCAATACCGACGGCCAGGCTTTTGCGGTGTTCGACGCGATCGGCCGGCCGGAACTGAAAACCGATCCCCGCTTCAATACGGTCGCCGCGCGCTTCAAAAACACGCCGGAATATTTCAGCATCCGCGCTGAAGGACTGAAAAAGAAAACCACCGCGGAATGGATCGAAATTTTTGACCGCACCGATGTGCCGGCAATGCCGTTCCAGACGCTCGACCAGATCATGGAAGATCCGCACCTGAAAGATATCGGTTTCTTCGAAAAGCTTGATCATCCAACTGAAGGCAAAATCTGGAACATGAAATTGCCGAACAAACTGTCACGCGGCGCGCGCAAGGATTTCCGCCATGCACCAAAAATCGGCGAACAAAGCCTGGAAGTGCTGCGCGAAGCCGGCCTGTCGGAAGCGGACATTGCCGCGCTGCTCGCCAATGGTGCGACGCTGGACGGTCGCCCCAAACCCTGATTTTCATACCGGAGCATTAAAATCATGAATAAAATCAATGGATTACTATTTTCCGCCCTGATCGTTGCGGGCATCGCCAGCAGCCCGACCTGGGCTCAAAGCGCGGCCGGATATCCATCGAAGCCGGTACGTTTCATCGCCCCCTTCCCGCCCGGCGGCAGCACCGATCTGCTGGCGCGACTGGTCGCGCTGAAACTCACTGAGGCCTGGGGCCAGCAGGTCATCGTCGAAAACCGCGGCGGTGCCGGCGGCACCATCGGCGTTGAACTCGCCAAGAACGCGGCGCCCGACGGCTACACCATCGTCATGGGCCATGTCGGCACCTTCGGTTTTAATCCGACGCTGTATCCCAAACTGTCGTATGACGCGATCAAGGATTTCGCGCCGATCACCGTGCTGGCCACGGTGCCCAACGGCATGGCCGTGCATCCGTCGCTGCCGGTAAAAACCGCGCGCGACTTTGTCGCGCTGGCCAAAGCCAAGCCGGGTGAACTGCTTTATGCCTCGGGCGGCAGCGGCAGCGCTTCGCACCTCGCCGGGGAATATTTCAAACTGCTCACCAAGATCAACATGGTGCATGTACCGTACAAAGGCACTGGCCCGGCGATGATCAGCATGATTTCAGGGCAGACCACGATGACCATCACCGGCATGACGGCGCTGATGCCGCATGTCAAATCCGGCCGCCTCAAACTGCTCGGCGTGGCCACGATGAAACGCCTTTCGATCATGCCGGAGATCCCGACCATCAACGAAAGCGGCGTGCCCGGTTATGACGCCAACCAGTGGTACGGCGTGCTGACGCAGGCCGCTGTGCCGCGCGACATCGTGATGAAATTGAACAGCGAAATCGTCAAGGTACTGGCACGCGCCGATGTCAAAGAACGCCTCGCCGCCGACGGCGCGGAACCGGTCGCCAATACGCCGGAACAGTTCGCCGCGCATATCAAGGCGGAAATCGCGCGCTGGGCACCCGTGGTCAAAGCCTCCGGCGCAAAACCGGACTGATCGGGCATAATCGTTTGACCCCCTCCATGGAGATCCCCATGCATTCGATTTTCCGTCACACTGTTTTGACGGCTCTGTTCACGGCCGCGGCTCTGACCGGTACTGCGCAGGCACAAAGCGCGACCACAGAATTCAAGCCGCAGGTCGGTCAGGCCGGCAAGGATGTGATCTGGGTGCCGACGCCGAAAAGCCTGGTCGAAAAAATGCTCAAGATGGCCGACGTCAAACCCTCCGACATCGTGTTCGATCTCGGCTCCGGCGACGGCATTACCGTGATCACCGCCGCCAAACAATTCGGCGTGCGCGCCACCGGCATCGAATACAACCCGGACATGGTCGAACTGGCGAAGCGCAATGCGCAGCGTGAAGGCGTATCGGACAAGACGGAATTCATCCGCGGCGACATTTTCGCCACCGATTTCAGCAAAGCCACCGTGCTGACCATGTACCTGCTGCCCTATCTGAATGTGAAACTGCGGCCGACCATCCTCAACATGAAACCCGGCACGCGCGTGGTATCGCACGCCTTCACCATGGATGACTGGGTGCCGGACCAGTCTGATTCCACCGAAGGCCGCACTGCTTATCTGTGGATCGTGCCGGCCAAAGTCGAAGGCAAATGGAGTCTGGGCAACGGTTCAGTGGAGTTCAAACAGAAATTCCAGGATATCGAAGGCACTTACACCACGTCTGACGGTATGACGTACCGTCTCACCCATACCAACCTGCGCGGCGACCAGATCAATTTCAACGCCGGGCCCGCAAGCTACACCGGCCGCGTCAGCGGCCCGGTCATGCAGGGCACGATGCGGCCGCGGCCTGATGCCCAGGGCGCTACGTGGAGCGCAACGCTGGTCAAATAACCGCCGTCAGTTCTGACGCGCGGGCTTTACCACACGCGCATCCAGTTCCACCGGCCGCAACACGCGATACACCGGCACCTCGCTACTGGCCGAACCGGTCGGCGGCGAGCCTTTTTTGTCCACCGGAATCATGCCGAACGAGACAAAACTGCTGGGCGATTCCGGCTCCAGCGCCACGGCAATCACGTTCGCATTGGGCTGCGCCATTGCGTAGACATAACTCCCCGCGGGGAAACGCACCCGCCTCGGCGCAACCTCGGTAGTCACCTGGCTGGTAATGCGCCCTTCGACATAAGTACTGCTGGGCCTGCGGTCGGTGACCTGAAAACTCTCTACATCCAACTCCACCGGTTTGTTCAGCCTGCGCACCTCGATACCTGACAGCATCAGGCGCTCTGCAACTTCATGAAACACCGGGGGCATCACGTATGCCCAGGGCCGCGCACGGCTGATGCCGGCAACGGCCGTCAATGAGTCCGACCAGTCCACTTCGACTTCTTTAAGCGCGCCGCTTTGCGGATCCAGCATGGTCAATTTCTGTTTGATCACCGGACTTTTAACCGTCACCGCCACCGTGTCGGCCGGTTGCGGATCGCGGCCGCTGCGCACCGTGTCTGCACGCGCCGCTTCCACGGTTTTTATCAGTTCTCCGGCATTGGCGGCGGCATTAAGCAGGGCGGCAATGGCCACCACCTGCGTATGCACCCGTCGCGTGAATCCCTCGCGACCGATGCCGACGCCGCGGCTTTCCACCAGAAACGACACTGCATTCTGCAGGCCGGCAAAATTGCGGCCGATATCCGGAGTCGTGCCACCCATCGACACCCGCAGGTTCTTCAGGTTGTAACTGGTCGTGTAATACCAGAAATGCGAATACCCGCTGCGATCAAGATCACCACGCAAGGCACCGAGAAATTTTCCGTCCGCCAGCGCTGTCAGGGACGGATGAACATTGGGATTGGTCGCGTACTGCATGATCAGGTCGTAGGACTGGATGGTACCGAATTTTTCGATCCAGCGGTTGGCCACGCTGAACTCATGGGCATCAATAAACAGGTGGGGCTCGAACTCATCGACCACGCGGTGCAATGCACGGGTTTCCGGCAAATCCACTTTTACGTGATCGCGGTTGATGTCGACGGTGCTGTACGGTGACCGCCGGAAATAATAAGCGCCGTCGGGATTCGAGTGCGGCACGATGACCACCGTCAGTTTGTCGAGCAAGGGCCGCAGGCTGCCCGTGGCCAGTTCCTGTGCCAGCACCAGCATGGCTTCACCGCCGGCCGGTTCGTTGCCATGTTGCAATCCGGCCATGACCACCACTGGTCGTCCGGGCGGCAGTTCAGCGGCAGTCTTGGCGCCGGATCCGGACAACACCAGTGCCGGAATGGCACGCCCCTCCTGCGAGGCACCGACCATGCGCACCTGGACCAGGCTTGAGCGACGACGCAGACCGTCAACAAAAGCCAGCATTTCCTCATGCGAAGTGAAATCCTGCCGGCCCGGCTTGAACCCCGGGGTGTCGTAGACAATCTGCGGATCGGGATAATGCTGACGCACCGCCGCGCTTTGCTTATAGGCGCGCGCCGGATCAAACTGGGCCTGCAGTTGTGACGCGTGCAGCGCAACCAGCGCCAGCAGTATTGTCAGAACGGTGCGGAACTGTCGGATTTTTTTCAGCATATGCGCTCCTGCTCCATATGTGTTGTCCGGATTGTCACAACCACATTAAACCATTCCGGCTGTGTTCCGCACAAAGTCGCCGGCGACGGGCGATATAATCCTGCTAGCGTCCGCAAAATTATTCAAGGAAATCATCATGTCCAGCACTCCCCAACATGCAGTCGTCATCGGCGGCGGCATCATGGGCGGCGATATCGCCACCCTGTTCGCAGCCCACGGCTGGGCCGTGCATGTCATGAGTCCGTCCGCCAAAACCCGCGACGCATTGCCCGCGCGCATCAGTGGCGGCCTCGCAAAACTCGGTGCGCCGGCCAGCCATGCTGCCGCCGTGCGTTGTTATCCTGACCTCAAATCGATTCCGTGGGCGGATGTCGCCATCGTCATCGAAGCTGCAACCGAAGATCTGCCACTGAAACAGAAATTGTTTGCCGAGGTGGAAGCGCTGGCCAAGCCCGGCATTCCGCTGACCAGCAACACCTCGAATTTCCCGATCGGCGACATCGCCAAAGGTCTCAAACATCCAGCGCGCGTGGCCGGCCTGCATTTTTTCATGCCTGCACACCTGGTACCGCTGGTTGAGGTCGTCAGTTCGCCGCACACCGATCCCAAGGTCGCGGAAAAACTGGTGCAACTGCTGAAAGACCTCGACAAGGCGCCGATCTGGGTCAAAAAAGACGTCCCCGGTTTTGTCGGTAACCGCCTGCAGCACGCGATGATGCGTGAAGCGCTGTACCTGATCGAAGACGGCGTCACCGACGCCGAAGGCATCGACACCGCCGTGCGTTACGGCTTCGGCTTCCGCTTCATCGCCTGCGGGCCGATGAAGCAAAAAGAAATGTCCGGCTGGGACACGCATGATCTGGTCGCCAGCGCGCTGTACCCGCATCTGCACGCCGAAAAGGGACCGCCGCAGTGGCTGAAAGACCTGGTAGCCAAGGGGCGCACCGGCATGAAGGTCAAGGCCGGCATGTGGGACTGGGATGACGAGAAAATCAAAAAAGAAAAAGCCCGCATCGAACGTGCCTTGCAGGCCGGTTTCGCCATCCTGCGCGCCGACAACGACTGATGTCCTGAAACCATGAGCAAAACTGCCGAACGTCTCGCCCGCCTGCGCGTACTGCTGCTGACGCGGCCGGCGAAGATCTTCGGCGCGTTGCTGGTGATTTACGCGATCTGCGGTTTTCTGCTGGCGCCGTGGCTGGTGCGGCAGCAGCTCCCCAAGTTAGTGGAACAATACCTGGGTGCGCAGGGATCAGTGGGGGCCGTTTACATCAATCCCTTCCTGATGATCTTCGACGCCAAGGACCTGGTCATCGCCGAAAAAAACGGCGCGCCGGTATTGCAGGTGGGCCGGGTGTTGGTCAATTTCGAATTGAGCAGCCTGTTGCGCTGGGCGTGGACCTTCAGCGAAATCCGCATTGAACAGCCGGTGCTCAACGCCGATCTGGACGCGAAAGAAAGCCTGAACCTGGCGCGGCTGCTGACGCCGAAAACCGCAGAGCCCGCGCCGCCGCCCGCAGAGCCGGCATCCCTGCCGCGGCTGTTGCTGCAGCATGTCGCCATCACCGGCGGCACCTTCCGCTTTACCGACCACACGCTGCAGCCCATGGCCCGTGCCCAGGTCAGTCCGTTCAATTTTGAAATGCATGACATATCGACGCTGCCCAAGCGCAGCGGCGAACACGCACTCACCGCACGCCTGCCCGGCGGCGGCAGCCTGCAATGGCAGGGCACGCTTGGCCTGTCGCCGCTCGACTCCAGCGGATCCATCACGCTGAAAGAGGCCAGGCTCTCGACGCTGTGGCAGTTTGTGCAGGACCATCTGACGATTGCCGAACCTGGCGGCACTTACGAAGTGGCCTTGCGCTACCGCGTGCGTTACACCAAGGGCGCGCTGGATGCGCAGGTCGATGATCTGGCCTTTCGCATGAAGGATCTGATGATCGCGCAACAGCAAGGCGGCGCCGTGCTGGCAAAACTGGCAACGATCGCCTTCGAGGGTGGCGCCTTCAATCTGGCACAGCGCAGCCTCGCCTTCAAAGACATCCGCATTGCCGATGGCGCGCTCAATGTCACCCTCGACGAAGACAGCGTACCGGACTGGGCCAAACTGGTCCGCAACCAGCCTGCAGACAGCAAGGCCCCCGCCGTCAAGAACACGGCCAAAGAGACCACTGCACCGGCAGCCGCACCCTGGCAGATAGTGCTGCCGCAGATCAGTGTCGGTCCGCTGGCAATCACGGTGCTGGACCTCAGCCGGATCAAACCGTTGCGCCTCGCGACGGGGAATACCCAGATCAACCTCGGTGTTGCCGCCGCCATAGGCGATCAGACCCAGGTCACCGTCAACGACGGCAAAATGACGATGAACGACATCAGCGTGATGTCCGGCGACGAAAAAGAACCGCCGGTGACACTGGCCACAGCCGAAGTCAGCGGCGCGACCTTCGATTTGCAGAAAAAAAACATCGGTGTCGGTCTGGTGCGCTTGTCGGGCGGGCGGACCTGGGCCATGCGCGAAGCCGACGGCAGCCTGCATCTGGTCAGCCTGTTTACCCCGCGCAAGGAAAAGCCCCTGCAGGAAGCGGGCTTCAACATCACCGTGGATCGCGCGGAGATTGCCGGCTACGCGGTGGCGCTGACGGATAAAACGTTCGAGCCGGCGCTGAGCTACGACCTGGAACAACTCAACGGCAATATTGCAAAAATCACGCTGCCCCCGACCAAGACCCCCAGCCCGTTTGAACTGGCATGGCGGGTCAAACAAGGCGGATCGGTGCAGGCCAAGGGCACACTCGACATGCTGCGACACTCCGCCGATGCGCGCGTTGATGTCATTGATCTCGCACTGGCGCCGCTCAACACCCTGCTGAAGCGCAATACCACGCTGACACTGACTTCAGGCAAAGCCGGTGCCACCGGGCGGGTCAGCGTGAACGCCAAAAACAATCCTGTCGCCGTGCAATACCGGGGCAATGCCGGCATCGCCGACCTTGACCTGAAAATTGAAAATTCCGCCGAACGCCTGCTCAGCTGGCAAAAGCTGCAGGCCGCCGATATCGATCTTGATACCGGGAAAAATCAATTGAGCGTGGGACAGGTGAGTTTCGCCCGGCCGTACTCCAAACTGGTAATCAACAAGGATCGTTCGACCAACTTGGGCACCATCATGCGCCCGCGCCCCGCGGCCGCAGCGGCAACCCCTGCCGCTGCAAATCAGGCCGCCGCATCGCCGATGGCCATCAACGTCGAGCGCGTCAGCGTCGAGCGCGGCGAACTCGACTTCGCCGATTTGAGTCTGGTCCTGCCGTTTGCCACCAACATCAAGGCGCTGGGCGGCTCAGCGAGCGGACTCTCCTCTGCCCCCGAATCCCGCGCCAGCCTGAAATTCGAGGGTCGCGTCGAAGATAACGGACTGGCACGCGCCGAAGGCACGATCCAGCCCTTCGCACCGAAAAAATTCACCGACATCGCGGTGGAGTTCCGTAACGTCGCCCTGTCACCGCTGAGTCCTTACACCGCGACTTTCGCCGGCCGTAAAATCGCTTCGGGCCGCCTGTCGCTGGACCTGCAGTACAAAATCAACAACAGCCAGCTCGCCGGCGAGAACAAGGTGCTGCTTGAACAATTCACGCTCGGTGAGCGCGTCGACAGCCCCAGTGCGGTCAACCTGCCGCTGGATCTGGCCATCGCCCTGCTCACCGACAGCGATGGCAAGATCGACCTGGCATTGCCGGTGAGCGGTAATGTCGACAGTCCGGAATTCGCCTACGGCCAGGTCATCTGGCAGGCGATCCGGACGGTCATCACACGCATCGTGACCGCGCCGTTCCGCGCGCTGGGCTCGCTGTTCGGCGCCAATTCGGAAACGCTGGGCGACATCGTGTTTGATCCGGGCAGCGCACGCATCCTGCCCACCGAATACGAAAAAATTCGCCGCGTTGCCGAAGGCCTGCAGAAACGCGCACAGCTCCGGCTGGTGGTGCAGGGTAGCTATCACACGCAAAGCGATAGCCAGGGATTACGCACCATGGCCGTGCGCACCGACCTCGCCAACCGCGAAGGACTCAAGCTGGCGCCCGGCGAGGATCCGGGCCCCATCGGTTTTGACAGTGCAAAAATCCAGCGCGCACTGGAGAACATGCTGAACGAACGTGCCGGCGGCGATGCCGCCGCGCAGTTTGCGGCGGCGTTCCAGAAAACCGCGGGACGTGAAGCCGGCCGCGTCAATGCCGCCCTGGCGCTCATCGGTCGCGGCGCCGGCGATCGCGAACTCTACATCGCCATGCATCAAAAACTGGTTGAACTGCAGCCGCTGCCGCCAAGCGCACTGGAAGATCTCGCCAAGGCACGTGCCGCTGCCATCACCCATGCATTCACCAATCGCTTCAAATTTGATCCGGCGCGGTTAACCGGCAAGCCGCCGGCGGCGACGGATGAAACGAACAAGAGCGGTGTGCCGGTGAAGCTGTCGTTTGAGCCGATGCCCAAATAATCGGGCAAATGGCCTGCGAACAGCAGAATCACTGCAAAACTTTTTTAAGGGGATGGTGGCCGGGGACACTACCGAATAAGTTGCACAGCCCTTTGATTTTATTGATTGAGTTAAATTGGCTTTTCCCCAGTTGCCCCCATTGTTGCCCCCTATTTACAGGTCCCGATATGGGGCCATGGGATTAACAATTCATGGGTGTCCCCTATCGGCCAGAAGCCCGCATACGGTTTTGGCAGGTTCGAACATTGATTGACTCCCCGACCTAGGCTCGAATCAGGGGCAAGCTGATTACCAAATCAATTACTGTTCTAAAACATTATTGACCCACCCTCAATCGCTCACCCCCCCCAAGACTCGCTGAGCGAGTCACGCGTACGCTGTGTCTAATAGCTACGTGAAACTGCGCTAGCGCGCCTGTTCGAGTTTTAGGCCAGCCTCCTTGAAAAACTGGGTTAGTTGTTTCAATTCGTCACGAATATACTTTGCAAACTGTGCCGGGGTATTCGCAGCGGCCGCGTCCAAACCCCGTCGGGAAAGGGTTGTGCGAAAATCTTTCGCTGAAAGCGCCTGCATGATCGAAGTATTCAGGCGGTTGACGATGGCAGAGGGAGTGCCGGCAGGTATTGCGATTCCCATCCACTGTACGACCTCGAATCCAGGCAGGCCGGATTCAGCGATGGTCGGAATTTCTGGTGCCGCATCGGAACGCGTCGCGCTCGTCACACCCAGCCCGCGCAATTTGCCAGACCTGATATTGGGCAGTGACGTTGAAATCGATCCAAACAGCAATTGGACGTGCCCACCCAGCAGTGCAACGGATGCTGGACCACCACCTTTGAACGGAATGTGCAAGAGTTTGATGCCAGCTTTGTGGGCGAACAGTTCTCCAATTATGTGCGAAGTGGTGCCCGTACCCGGAGAGGCAAAGGTAATCTTACCTGGTGACGCTTTGGCGAGTTGAATGAGTTCGCTGATGCTATTCGCAGGCACCGAATTGTTAGCGACCAAGATGTTCGGAACCATTACGACAAGTGCGACTGGCGTGAAATCGCGCTCCGGATCGTAGGGAATTTTGACACCAAGGCTAGGGGCAAATGTGAAGTTGCTCGATGAGGCGAGCAGTATCGTATAGCCATCCGCAGATGACTTTGCCGCGATTTCGACCCCGATGTTGCCACCCGCACCAGCACGGTTGTCGACAATGACCTGATGTTCAAATGCACTTGTCAGTTTTTCGGAGAGCAGACGAGAGACCATATCTGCCGCCCCTCCAGGTGGAAAAGGGCATATCAAACGTATTGGTTTTTCGGGATAAGTCTCTGCACTAACTTGCCCTGGGTAGGCTGTAACTATTCCTGATGCAATCATAAGCAGGCCAAGAACTTTCGAACAATCGACCATTGCAATCTCCTCTTCTTTTTTTTGATTATCTGTCGTGGAACCAGAGGTAATCATTCTACGATTCCGCTGATCTACGCCGACCCAGATCCACTAGTACAGTTGATCGGCAACCAAAAAAACATCTGTCGCATGTAAAAACTGCCAACGTGTGCCCACTACATGGTTAACCGTGCACCAAGACCAAGCATACACTCGACCAGAGAATAATCAACGAATCGCAATGGATCTCAAACCATATAATGGAATGAATGAACTCTCGGTTCAGTTACCGTAATATATTAATTGAATCTACTTAGCCACCTTTTCGGTTGCTCAAATTATTATCTGATGTTTGCTGAAGCAATACATCTGTCGAAATTCGATTTTCATTCCGCGGTTAATCAGGGGAGATCAAATGCGATTGAGGGATAAGGTAGCCTTCTTAACGGGGGCGGGCGCAGGCATCGCAAAAGCGTCAGCGAAGGCATTTGCGAAAGAGGGTGCGAAGGTCGTAATTGTGGAACTTAACAAGGAAACGGGGGCTGCGGCAGCGCAAGAAATACGCGATGACGGTGGCGATGCGCTGTTTCTCGAAACCGATGTCACCGATGATGTCAGCGTGAAGCGTGCAGTTGAGGCGACAGTCAGCCGGTTTGGGGGGCTAGATATTCTGATGACCTGTGCCGGCGGATCGCTGCAAGAGGACCTTCCAGTGCATGAGATGGACCTCGCAATCTGGCATCGCACCATCGCACTGAATCTGTTGCATCCATTCTTGTGTTGCCGTTACGCCATTCCCCATATGATGCGCGCAGGCGGCGGCTCCATCATTAATTTGGGATCGCACATGGGACTTAAAGGATCGCAGAAACCGGCGTATTCGGCGACCAAAGGCGGGATCACTTCTTTCACGCAAACGCTCGCTGCTCAATATGCAGATTACGGTATCCGCGCAAACGCAATCGCCCCAGGCACCGTGCGCACGGAACGTTCGATCAAACGCTGGGAGAACAAGGCCCCCGAGATGCTTACTGCAGGCGAGAGGGCACAGCTTGCGGTACGCAAGCTCTATCCATTTTCCGTTGGTGAGCCAGAGGATATAGCTGCTATTGCTGTTTTTCTCGCCTCAAACGACTCCCGCATGGTAACCGGCACGACAATCGCTGCTGACGGCGGGCGCTCGTCTTACATTAAGGTCGTGCCTACGACCTAATCCTTTTTATCGGGGCCACTGTAATGCCCAATGGATCGCTGCTCTAAAAAGACGGAGTCGACCGATTTTCGTTGTTACAATTTTCAGAATACGCGGGCTTCTTGGTGACCTGCCCCCTGTAGCCATACCAATCATTCGGCAGGAAGTCCGGTACAACTGTCCATTTGCTCCTCCAACAGGAGGCTCGGTCGGCGCACTACGAAATCGATTTTCGGATGTCCGCTAATACCGCTCCGGCCAAATTCTCGAACATGCTATCCGCACCTTGCATCAGAGAGATACGTATGCCGTGCTCGTAGAGTTTTTGTACGCGCTCTTTCAACTGATCCGGCGTTCTGAAGGCATAGCCTGTATTCGCCGCCACGATTATGCCGCGCGCGCGCGCTTTAGCGACAATTTTATCTAGGATCTTCCAGACCTCAGGGTGGTCATACTGAAACGGGAAACCGACCTCTTTGCTCAAGTCTGTCATAGCGAGCATGACAATGCGAAGTCCATCTATTGAGAGAATCTCATCAATTTCTCGAATCGCTGTTGCCGCTTCAATATGAGGCACAAATACCGCGGCGTTCGCGCCTTTCTTGTTCATTGCCTCGAAACTCTCAGTGGAGCTTGGGTATTCACCGGCTCCTGAGCGGTGCCAATCTTTGGCTACTTCAACACAAGCGCGCACCTGCTCGGCTGATGCAATAGAAGCTCCCACGATCGGAATACCGAGGCTAAATGCACGCGCAACATCAACCGTTACTTGCAATTGACCAACGCCGCCCAGCCAAGGGTTTGCTGGCACGCGCACCCACGTTACAAGGCCAGCAGCCAAAGCCGCTTTATTGATATGGTCAAGTTCTCGCCAATCGATGGACGAAAACATCATGTCGGGTCGTACAAAATCAAACCCGGCCCGCGCGATTGTTGAAACCCAGCTCGGACCACTTTTAAGCCACACTCCGAGGGCCATCTGCCCAGAATCGAGCTTCTGAAATAAGTTGCTCATGCAAAATCCTTAATTAATCTGGATATTTAATTTTGGAATAATTTGCGCCCAACGATCGACATCATTTTTAAGAAGGGTTGCAAACTCTTCAGGTGTACTGGTTGTGGCGTCCGCCCCTAAACCCTCTATCCGCCCTTGAACTTCAGGCACTTTCATGATTTTGGATATTTCTCCGTTAAGTCTTGCGACAATCTGGGTAGGCGTGCCAGCCGGGACGACAACACCATACCAAGATCCCGACTCGTATCCGGGTACCCCCGCTTCCGCGATCGTTGGTAAGTCCGGCATAGAAGGCAGCCGCTTGGCACTAGTGACCGCAAGCGCCCGCAAGCGCTTCGCCTTAATCATAGAAGCTGCCGCAATGGGCCCGGTAAACATAATACCCACTTCTCCACCAGCTAGTCCTATCTGCGCGGCAGAACCTCCTTTGTAAGGGACGTGCACGATGTCTATCTTCGCCATGGATTTAAATAACTCACCTGCAAGGTGAATGCTCGAACCCGTTCCGGCAGATCCAAAATTGAGTTGCCCTTTACGTTGCCTAGCCAGCGCAATCAATTCTTTTACGGAATTAGCTGGAACGCTCGGGTGTACAACCAACAAATAAGGCGACGTCGCGATGAGAATCACAACAGAAAAATCCTTGATAGCATCGTAAGGCAAATTCTTGCGTAAACTCGCATTTATTG
This sequence comes from Bordetella parapertussis, assembly GCA_945885345.1. Classification (GTDB taxonomy): domain Bacteria; phylum Pseudomonadota; class Gammaproteobacteria; order Burkholderiales; family SG8-41. The sequence goes on from CAMCYP010000033.1 coordinate 39,695, forward strand.
CATGACTGTTAGTGACCATCAGAATCGTGTGACCATCTGGAGCGGATTTCGCCGTTATTTCTGATGCCAGCGCGGTTCCCGCACCCGGTCTGTTGTCAGCCGCCACAGGCTGACCTAACGCTTCGCTTAGGCGTGGCGCAACAAGACGGCTAATCGTATCGACTGTCCCGCTGGCACCAGCAGGAATAATCATGCGTATGGACTTGGTGGGATAGGTCTGCGCATGACCGATCCCAGAGAAGCTTGCTGAAATAATG
>CAMCYP010000034.1 GCA_945885345.1 Bordetella parapertussis
GCCGCGGTGACTGGACGATGGCGCTGGATTACATGGGACTCAAGCCAGGCATGGCGCTGACCGATATCAAGGTCGACCGCGTGTTCATCGGTTCCTGCACCAATAGTCGCATCGAGGACATTCGTGCCGCGGCGGAAGTCGCGAAACTGGGCCACGCCGTGATTCCGGCCTGGGTCGTGCCCGGTTCCAAGGTGGTGAAGGCGCAGGCTGAAAAAGAAGGCCTCGACCGCATCCTGCTGGATGCCGGTTTTGAATGGCGCGACCCCGGCTGTTCGATGTGTACCGCCATCAACGGCGACCAGCTGAAACCTGGTGAGCGCAGCGCCTCAACCTCCAACCGCAATTTCCGCAACCGCCAGGGTCCGGGCGGACGCACGCATCTGGTCAGTCCGGCAATGGCCGCTGCAGCGGCGATCAAGGGGCATCTGACGGATGTGCGGGAAATGTTGAAGTAGAGAACGAAAGATCAAAGGCTTAGCCACAGAGGTCACAGAGTTCACAGAGAAAAACCAAAGCCGGAGCACTGCTGTTTTTGCAGTCCTCTGTGTTCTCTGTGACCTCTGTGGCTAAATGATTTTGAAGTTGAACGGAGACACTAATGCAACCATTCACCACCCTGACCGCCATCGCCGTGCCCATGCACGAAGCGAATATCGACACCAACCAGCTGTGCCCGACACGTTTTAACAAAGTTCCGCGCGGTCCGAAGTATCGCGAGATCCTGTTTTACGATTCGCGCTTCCGGCCCGACGGCACGCAGACCGAGTTCATGCTCAATGCCTCGCCCTATGACCAGTCGGGCGTCATCGTGGCTGATCGCAATTTCGGCTGCGGCTCCTCGCGCGAAACCGCGGTGTACGCGCTGTATGAATTCGGCATCCGCTGCGTGATCGCACCGAGCTTTGGTGACATCTTTGCCGCGAACTGCGCAAAGAATGGTTTGCTCGCGCTGACGCTGCCTGAAGCTGAATGCGCCGCCATCCGCCGCCAGCTGCAGGACAAGCCGGGCGCCAAAATCAGCGTTGATCTTGCCGCGCAGTCGGTGACCGACGTCGAAGGCAAGGTGCACAAATTCGAAATCCACGAAGTGCGCAAGCGCTGCCTGCTCGAAGGGCTGGACGACATCGCCCGCACCCAGCAGTACGCCGAAAAGATCGCCGGATTTGAAAACGGGTATTACAAGGACCGGCCCTGGCTGAGGGCGTCAGCAAGAACCTGAGCGAATTCACGCCCGCGCGCTTTAAAACTCAAACCGTCATTCCGGCGCAAGCCGGAATCCAGAACAGCGGTGGTTAGGCGTATGGGCGATTACTGGATTCCGGCTTTCCCTCCAAGAGGACTTCCTTCGGGGCGCGCCGGAATGACATACAAAAAAGGAGGAGTGATGGCCAAACAGTACGCGTTTTCCGCAGTGTTGATGGGTGCCGCCTGTCTGCTGGCAATGCCGGCGCAGGCCCAGAGCTGGCAGCCGGACAAAAACGTCGAAATCGTCATCAACACCGCGCCCGGCAGCGGTCAGGATGCCACCGGCCGCCTGATCCAGAAAATCCTGCAGGAGCGCAAGGCGGTCAATACTTCAATCACCATCAACAACAAGCCGGGCGGTGGCGGCGCCATCGCTTATGGTTACCTGAATCAGCATCCGGGCGACGGCCATTTTATTGCCATTGCGTCGAAAAGCCTGCTCACCAACCACATCTCCGGGCGCGCGCCGCTGACCTACAGCAACCTGACACCGCTGGCGATCCTGTTCGAGGAATACATCGCTGTCGCGGTCAAGGCCGACTCGCCGATCAAGAGCGGGCGCGAACTGCTCGACCGCATGAAAAAGGATCCTGCAGCGTTCAGCTTTGGTGTGGCGACCAGTCTTGGTAATCCCAATCATCAGGGTGTGGCGATGGCGCTGAAGGATGCCGGTGTCGACCTGCGCAAGACCAAGACGCCCGTGTTCCAGTCCGGCGGCAATGCGATCACTGCGCTGCTCGGCGGCCATGTCGATGCGGTGCCCGGTTCCGTGGGCCTGATGCGCAAATATGTCGAGGCGGGCAGTGTGCGCCTGATTGCCATCGCTGCGCCACAGCGCCTGACCGGAATTTTTGCGAACACGCCGACCTGGAAAGAGCAGGGCGCCAACGCCATCGTGTCCAACTGGCGCGGTCTGATTGGCCCGCCGAACCTGTCGCCGGCGCAGATGGCTTTCTGGGACAACGCGCTGAAACAGATGGCGCAGAGCGAAGCCTGGAAAAAGGAACTCGCCGACAACAACTGGGCTGATGAATTGAAAACCAGTGCCGAAGCGCGCAAATACATGGATGCGGATTACGCCGAGCTGAAGGCGTTTTTGACGGAACTGGAACTGGTTAAAACCAAGTAGTTTTCAAAGTGCCGTTGATTTCGGTCTTTGGGGCAAAATAGCCACTTGCCGGTTATCAATTAACGATGGTCGCATCGTCAGAACACCCAGCCAGGAGAATCATCCGGAATGTCCTACCGCCACACAGAACGTCACCGCACCGACCACATCGGCTGGCTGCGTGCTGCCGTGCTGGGCGCCAACGACGGCATCGTGTCCACCGCCAGCCTGATCCTCGGTGTCGCTGCGGCGAATGCGACGCACGACAACGTGATGGTCGCCGGTGTGGCGGCCTTGGTGGCCGGTGCGATGTCGATGGCCGCCGGCGAGTATGTGTCGGTGCGTTCGCAGGCGGATTCCGAAGAGGCGGCGCTGGACCTGGAGCGCAGGGAACTGGCCACCGACAGTCCCGGTGAACACCGCGAGCTGACGGCGATCTACGTCAACCGCGGTCTTGATCCTGCGCTGGCAAAACAGGTTGCCGAGCAACTGATGATCCATGACGCACTGGGCGCGCATGCCCGCGACGAACTCGGCATTTCCGAGGCGTTCAGCGCGCGGCCGGTGCAGGCGGCCCTGACTTCCGCCGCCAGTTTTGCTGTCGGTGCGGCCATGCCGCTGCTTGCGGTGGCGCTGGTGCCAGCGTCTTATTTGATGGCTGTCGTTTCCGCGGCGTCGCTGGTCTTCCTCGCCATCCTCGGCGGACTGGCGGCGCAAGTGGGCGGCGCCAGTGCAGTGACGGGCGCGATGCGTGTCACGTTCTGGGGCGCGCTGGCAATGGCTTTGACGGCGGGGGTCGGCATCCTGTTCGGGGCGTCGGCATAATTCTGGTGTGCCGATGCGGTTCCTCTACAGCTTTCTCACATCAGTCGGCCCCGGGCTGTTGCTTTTGTCGCTGATCCTGATACCGGTTTATTTCCTGTCCTGGCGTGCCGCGCCGCAGCCGAAAAAACACCTCTCCGGATGGTTGTATATCTTCCTCTGCCTGATTTCCGCGATCCCGGCTTTTATTGCCGGCATGGCGGCCGGCATCTGGCTGGCGTGTTCTGCGCCGGACTCGGGCAACCTGTGCGGCCTGCTGGGTGTTTTCGGGACGGGGCCGCTCATGGCCGGTGCGGCGATCTGGGGTTGCGCTTATTTTCTGACCCGCAATGCGAAGCAGGTGTAGGGCGCAATAACCAACGGGCATTGCGCCGCATGGATTGACCGGTGCAATGCGCTGCGCTTATTGCACCCTACAAAGGCGGCTTGCCGGCGCGGTGATCTGGCGTGGCGCATATTTATTTAAAGCCGTAGAGCTTTGCCGGATTGTCGACGAGAATTTTTTTTCGCAAGCTCGCGTCCGGCGTCCAGGCATTGAACAGATCCAGCAGGTGCCCGTCCTCGGGCATGTCCTTGTCCAGTCGCGGGTGCGGCCAGTCGGTGCCCCAGATGATTTGTTCTGGGTTGGCGCTGACCAGCGCTTCGTGGATGGCCTGCGCGTCCGCGTAGTCCGGATATTTTTCCGAGATGCGATAGGCGCCCGACACCTTCACCCAGATGCGGCCTTCCGCCAGATATTTGCACATTGCCTGCACGCCGGGCTGGTTCACGCCGAGCTTGGCATCGATATTGCCCATGTGATCGAGCACGATTGGCAGTTTCCAGTTTTTGAAATAGGGCATGACCTTGTCGAGTTCGTTGGCGTCCATCATGAACTGCGCATTGAGTCCGAGCTCGGCCATGAGCGGCGATAGTTTTTCAAACGACGACATGCCCAGCGGGCTGAAACCCACGCCGTGCGGCACATGGTGAAAACGCAGCGACTTCACGCCGGTGTCGGCCATGGCGCGGAGCGCCGCGATACCGGTGTCGGGTTCGACGATGGCGGTGCCGCGCAGGCGTTTCGGTGCGTGGCGCAGTGCGTTGAGCATGGCGCTGTTGTCGGTGGCGTAGGGGTGGGCCTGCACGGCAACGCCGTAGCTCATGCCCAGTGCATCAAGCATCTTCAGCAGCGATTCGACCGGTGCGTCCGGTGGCGTGTAGGCGCGCTTCTCGGCAAACGGAAATTTCGCTGAAGGTCCGAAAATATGGAAATGGGTATCGCAGCTGCCGGCCGGCGTCGGAATTTTCGGCGCACGGGTATTGGCGACGGGCGGCATGCAGGGGAGGATGTCCATGGAATGTCCTGAGGCGGTGGAATGATCCGCGATGGTAGTGCATCGTGGTGCGCGGCTCAATGCGCGGTCCGGCATCCGGACGACAGCGCTGGAGGCGGTCGTTATAATTCCTGCATCACTTTCACCTTCCTTTCGAGGACACCATGATCCCGTCAAAACGCCTGCCCTATGTGCCCATCATCGACCGTCCGCCGCTGAAATTGCCGGGCGGGGCGCGCATGGTGATCTGGCCGGTGGTCAATGTTGAAGTGTGGGACATCAAGCGCCCGATGCCGCGGCAGGTGCTGCCGCCGCCGACGCATGTCACGCGGCTGCCGGATTTTGCGCACTGGGCCTGGCATGAATACGGCATGCGCGTCGGTTACTGGCGCATCAAGGAATTCCTCGATGACCTCGGTATCAAGGCCTCGCTGTTCACCAATGGCCGGGTGTGCACCGATTACACGCGCGTTGCCGAATCAGCGCTGGAGTCGGGCTGGGAATTCGTCGGCCATTCCTGGGATCAGCAGCCGACCCATGTCGAAAAAGACCAGCGCGCGATGATCCAGCGCACGGTGAAAGAGATCAAGTCCTTCACCGGCAAGGCTCCCATCGGCTGGCTGGCGCCGGGGCTGACCGAGACAATGTACACGCCGGATTACCTCGCCGAATCCGGCATCAAATACATCGCCGACTGGGTGGTCGATGACGAACCCTGCGAACTGCAGACGACGCACGGCAAGGTGCTGTCGATGCCGTACTCGCTGGAGTTGAACGACATTGCAATGATGATGGTGCAGCACCACGCCGCGGCAGAATTCGAATCGCGCTGCATGGACCAGTTCGAGCGACTGTATGAGGAATCGAAAACGCGCGCCAAGATCATGGCGATTGCGGTGCACCCCTATATTTCAGGCGTGCCGCACCGGATCAAATATTTCGAGCGCGTGTTCCAGAAGTTGCGCAAGCAGAAGGGTGTGGTGTTCTGGACCGGGGAGCAGATTCATGACTGGTACCGGCGGACGCAGAAGGTTGTGTCGGGAAAGCGCCGTTGAGTAACGCAGGCTAATAATCGTGAGACTTGTCCTTTTGCCGGGGATGGACGGTACCGGCGAATTATTCTCGCCTTTGATTGCTGCTTTGCCAGAAAACTGCGAGCCGCTCGTTATTGTCTATCCTTGCGAAACGCCGCTTGATTATCCGGAACTCGTTGATCTGGTTCGCTCAAAGTTGCCTGTTGGAAAGCCGTTTGTGCTGCTGGGAGAGTCGTTTTCCGGGCCGATAGCGATTTCAGTCGCTGCATCTCGCCCGGAAGGGCTGTACGGATTGGTGCTCGTATCTACATTCCTTCGCAGTCCATTACCTGTCCCTGTGTTTCTACATCATCTCTTGGGCCTTATCCCGAGGATTTCGCCAAACTGGCTGAGCGAAAAGATGCTTTTTGGACGTTACGCATCCATTGTATTACGACGGCGGCTATCGACTGCAATATCTAAAGTGACAGCGGAAGTCTGGCAGGCCCGTTTTTCATCAGTTCTGTCGGTTGACGTTGTAGAGTTGGCGAAAAAAGTAACGACTCCCGTGCTTTATTTACGCCCAACCGAGGATCGATTGGTGGGGAGAGCTTTGGGAAATCAAATTTGTCGGACTTTGCCGAGACTTGCATGTGTTGAAGTAGACGCTCCTCATGCATTGTTGCAGGTGAGGCCGAAAGAATCGGCTACTGCAATTTTGAAATTCCTGAATGATTTTTAACAATAAAGTATCGAAGTAGCGTAGTGCCGTAGCCCGAATAAGCGCAGCGCGCCCCGAAGGAAGTCCCCTTGGGGGGTAATCCAGGGGATGGAGCCGCCACCATCGTGCCTGTCACGGCCGACATGCCCCGGATGACGACCTTCTGCAGGCACGGGCCAATGCCCGCCGCGGCACTTCAAGCAGGCCTTGCTTCACTAGGTTGTTGTATATACAATAACAATATGCGAATCACCTTCGATCAGGCCAAGCGCGACCAAACCTTGGCTGAGCGCGGGCTGGATTTCGCCGATGCCGTGCTGGTTTTTGAAGGTGTCACGCTGGAAGTGGAAGACACCCGAAAGAACTACGGCGAACCACGCATCATTTGCTTTGGCCTGTTGAGTGGGCGGATGGTCGTCGTGGGTTACACACCGCGTGGCGCGGATCGCCACGTTTTCAGCATGAGGAAAGCCAATGAGCGTGAAAAAACCCGTATCGCGCCGCTCCTTGAAATCTGATCTTGCCCGCGTTGATGCGCATGCGGTGAAGCGCGAGGAATACGCGGATCTTCCCGAACTCACGGACGATATGCTGGCGCGCGCAAGGATCAATAAAGGTGGAAGACCTTTTTCAGCGAATCCGCGCAAGTTGATATCGCTGCGACTGCCGGTCGATGTGCTCGATCGCTGGAAAGCGACCGGTCCGGGATGGCAGACGCGCATGGCGGAACGCCTGAGCAAGGTTCGTTGAATTGACGCGGCCCGGATGAAGGCTCTGATTCGGGCTACGGATCGCGGCGGCGCATGGACAGTGCATCCCCGCCCCGGTAGAATCCACCCCGTCATTGGGGAGTAGCTGCCCTCCGCATCGAGAGGGGTTTGCGTCAACACACTTGACCCTCGGGTCATGGCGCAAGCGGTTTCCTGGTTTGCAGGATTTTTCTGCAAGACACTTGGCAAGACCTTTGACCATATTGCCCCGGAAGGCCGGAGAAGCGATGTGGTCATCCGTCTTCTTCCGGCCAAGGAGTTCATGATGGAAGCCTTTCTCGTCTCCACCGGCATCGTCGCCCTCGCTGAAATCGGCGACAAGACGCAATTGCTGGCCTTCATCCTCGCCGCCAAATACCGCAAGCCCTGGCCGATCATCATCGGCATCCTGGTCGCGACGCTGGCCAATCATGCCTTTGCCGGCGCACTCGGTGCATGGATCACTTCATTGCTCAGTCCGGAGCTGATGCGCTGGATACTCGGGCTTTCCTTCCTCGGCATGGCGATCTGGACTTTGATTCCCGACAAATTTGATGAGAAAGATGCGAAGCTCGCCCGCTTCGGGGTGTTCGGCGCGACGCTGATTGCATTTTTTCTCGCGGAGATGGGCGACAAGACGCAGATCGCGACGGTGGCCCTGGCGGCGCAGTACCAGGCTTTTTTTACGGTTGTTGCCGGCACTACCCTGGGCATGATGATCGCCAATGTTCCGGCGGTGTTGCTGGGGAAAAAGATCGCCCACCGCATGCCGGTCAAACTCGTTCACGGCATAGCCGCGGTGATTTTTGCGATCCTCGGCGTTGCGACGCTGCTTGGGGCGGGACAGGCTTTCGGCTTTTAGGACTGCATGCCCCAAGCAGGATAGGGTGAGGGGGTGGCACAGCTGCCTGTGGTTGCCCCTCACCCCAGCCCTCTCCCCACCAAGCGGCGGGGAGAGGGAGTGTTAGATGATCAGTCCAGCAGCGCAAAAAAACTGTCGTTGTAATCCTTGCGGTACTTGTCGCTGACCGGCCGCACTGCTTCGGCAAAGGCGCGGTGCTGTTCCGGCGTCAGGCGCAGGATTTCGTTTTGCGCGGGGTCGAGTTTTTTCAGGATGTCGGCGTCTTCCGCCGCCGCAAGCTGGCGCTGCAGCACAGTGGCCTCGGCAGCGGCGGTGTCCGCGGCGCGCTGCACGGCGGCCGGCCAGGATTCGTATTGCGCGCGGTTGACCATCAGGCAGGCGACGCCGTAGACATGGCCGGACAGCGTGATGTAGCGGTGGTGTTTGTGCACGTTGAAGTTGTAGATGTTGGTCAGCGGATTGTCCTGGGCGTCGAAACGGTCGCCGGCGATCTGTTCGACGAAAATCTTGATGTCTTCGAGTATGGGTTCCATGCCGAGCAGGCGCAGCGATTCAGCCTGCAGCTCGCTCATCTGGATGCGGATGTGCATGCCTTTGCAATCAGCCGGGCTGCGGATCGCGCGCAGTTTGTTGCTGAAATGGCGGAAACCGTTGTCCCAATACGCGAGCAGCCGGAACGGCGACTGCGCCGCGACTTTTGCGCGCAGGCTCTGGCCGAGGCGGCCGTCGAGCACGCGATAGGCGGCTGCGCGGTCCGGAAACAAAAAGGGCAGGTCGAACAGCGCCAGTTCCGGCACCCATTTCGCATAGCGCAGCGACGAGATGTAGCAGGCCGACAGTTCACCGCTTTCGACCATCTTCGGCAGGTCGCCGGATTTGTGGCCCAGTGCCAGCACGTCGGGCACGAACTGGAAATCGACGGCGTCGCCGGCTTCGCGTTTCAGCACTTCGCCGAAGCGTACGCAGGCACGGGTATGGATGGACGCCGGTTTCTGGTAGCCGCCGAGGCGGAATGTGACGGGTTTCATTTTATGGACGATGCATGGCGGAATGAAAGAAGCTGCCATGCTATAGGCAATCCGGGGCGCGGTGTGTCAAAGTATCTGCTGGTGGCACGCGGACAGGCGTCCGGATCGTGACCGGCATGATTACGGAGGAGAGGTCCATGAAACTCAGCGGCATTCATCACACCAACATCGGCTGTCGCGATAGCGACTTGCCGGCGATCGAAAAATTTTACTGCGACGGCCTGGGCATGACGGTCGGCCCACGTCCGGATTTTCCGAACAAGGGACTATGGCTGTACTGCGGCAATCATCCGCTGGTGCATGTGGTGTCGCGCTTCAAACCCGACTGGCCCGGCATCGATGAAAAGCGCAGTGGTTATGACCACACCGCGTATGCCGTAAGCGGTGTGCAGGCGTTCCGCGACCGGCTGAACAAACTCGGCATTAAATTTGACGAACAGAATGTGCCGAACGCCGGTTTCCAGATGTTCATGCGCGATCCGGTGGGCAACAAGGTGGAACTGAATTTCCCCAATGAAGAGGCGCCGGCGGAAGTGGCGCGCGGCACCTTGTCGGCGCTGCAGTTTCCGGAACAGGCTGCACGCCGCTGATATACCTTAAAATATAGGATAAGTAATTGAAATTATTGACTTTTATTTATGATGGCCAGATGCGCCCCGGGGCGCTGGATGGCAATCAGGTGATCGATCTTGCGGCGGCGGGCTTGCCGGTGGATGAGACGGGTGATTTGCTGCGCATTGTGCGCGGCGGTGACGCGATGATGGAGCGTGTGCGCGAAGCGGTGAGCAGTTCGACACGCCGTGCCTTTGATCTCGCTGAAGTGACGCTGACCGCACCGCTGCTTAATCCGTCGAAGATCATCGCCGTCGGTCTGAATTACATCGATCACTGCGAAGAAGCGAAGCTGCCGGTGCCGAAAGAACCGGTGCTGTTTACCAAGTGGCCGAACTCGATCACCGGGCCCTATGACGATCTGCACTGGCCGGAGAGCGTGACGCAAGAAGTGGATTACGAAGTCGAGCTCGGCGTGGTCATCGGCCGCCGCGGTCGCAACATCAAGGAAGAAGACGCGCTGGATTATGTCTGCGGCTACACCGTGGTCAATGATGTGTCGGCGCGCGACCTGCAGTTCGCCAATGCCAAGCAGTGGGACCGCGGCAAGTCGCTGGATACTTTCTGCCCGTGGGGGCCGTGGATCGTCACCCGTGACGAGATCAAGAATCCGCATCAGCTGACCGTGCGCACCGTGCTCAACGGCCGCGAAATGCAGATATCGAATACCAGCAAGCTGATTTTCAACATCAACCAGATCATCGCCTATGCTTCGCAGGGCACGACGCTGCTGCCCGGCGACCTGATTCCGACCGGCACGCCTTTCGGTGTCGGTTTTTCGCGCACGCCGCCGGTGTTTCTCAAACACGGCGATGTCTGTGAATGTGAAGTCGAACACGTCGGCAGGATCAGCAACAAGGTCAACCTGAAGCAATAACAACAGGCCGGCGGCGCAAAGCCGCTGGTTGCCCGGAGGAGTGCCTGAATGAAACTGTGGTACCAGAGCATGTCGCGCCAGGAGGCGTGGGGACATTACAACGTCGCGCTGCGGCGCATTCTTGACCGGGTCAAGGATCCGGACACCGAAATCGAAGTGCACGGCATCACCAAGCGCGGCGGGCTCGCCGACCAGTTTCATTACCTCGATTACCTTGAGTCGGGTGAGGTCATGGAAAACGTGCAGATCGCGACCAAGCGCGGTTTCGATGCCTTTCTGATCGGCAACATCGGCGACCCCGGTATCCACGCCTGCCGCGAGATCACCACCATGCCGGTACTCGGCCTGTGCGAGACGGCGTTGCACACGGCGTGCCTGATGGGTAAAAATTTTTCGCTGGTGACCATCAACGAGAAGTTCACGCCACGCATCATCGACAATGTGCATCGCTACAAGCTGGAGCGGCGGCTGGCCGCCGTGAACCGCATGACCATCGATCGCATCAACGATCTCGACGAAGGTTTCACCAAGGCTTCTGCGCGCAAGCGTATTTTTGACCAGTTCATGAAGGCGGCGGACGCCAATGTCGAGCAGGGCGCCGAGGTCATCATTGCCGCGGGTGGTGTGGTGATGGCGCTGCTCGCCGAATTCGGCGTGCACAGCGCGGCGAAGAACACGCCGATCCTCAACGGCATCGTGTCGCTGGTAAAAATGGGCGAGGCTGCGGTGAAGATGAATCGCATCATGGGCGGCAAGTTTCTCAGCAAGCGCCTGTATTACGCGCCGCCGGGTGCCGATCAGATTGACGAGATCCGCAAGTACTACGGCGATGTCTATCCGACTGTCAAAAGCCCGACGAAAAAGGGCGGCAAGACGGCAAAAGCCAAAACGAGGAGCAAGAAATGAAAACACGCATCATCGCGGCCGCCGTTGCGGCGCTGGCCGTGGCAGGTCCGGCGGCGCAGGCGCAGACCTATCCGGGAAAACCGGTGCGTTTCATCGTGCCTTTTGCGCCGGGCGGCAGCACCGACCTGCTGGCGCGATTCCTTGCACAGCAGCTCGCAGCGCCGCTGGGACAGAGCGTGGTGGTGGACAACCGTGCCGGTGCCGGCGGTGTGGTGGGTGCCGAGATTGCCGCGCGTTCGCCGGCCGACGGTTACACCATCGTGCTCGGCAGCGCGGGGCCGCTGACCATCAATCCCAATGTGCGCGATAAAACGCCCTATGACACGCTGCACGATTTCGAGCCGATCACATTGGCAACCATCAGCCCGTTCACGCTGGTGGTGCATCCCGCGTCACCGGCAAAAACCGTAAAAGAACTGATCGCACTGGCCAGGGCCAAACCCGGCGAACTGAATTTCGGTTCTGCCGGCAATGGCTCGGTCGGGCATTTTTCCACTGAACAATTCATGGCGCTGACCGGGATCAAGCTGGTGCATGTGCCGTACAAGGGCGCGGGCCCGGCGGTGACCGACCTGCTCGGCGGCAGGCTGAACCTGATGTTCGAAAACCTGCCTACGATCATTCCGTATGTGCGCTCGGGCAAGCTGCGCATGCTGGCGGTGGGCACCAAGCAGCGTTCGGCGCTGGTGCCGGAGTTTCCGACCATCGCCGAAGAAGGGGTGCCGGGCTACGATTCGGCGACGGTGTTCGGTGTGCTGGCGCCGGCAAAAACACCATCCGCCATCATTACGCGGCTGAATCGCGAAATGGTGAACATCCTGCGCTCGGCGGACGGCAAATCTGCACTGGCGGCGCGCGGCCTTGAAGCTGTGGGCAGTACGCCGCAGGAATACCGGGCGCAGATCAAGGATGAGTACACGCGCTACGGGCGCATTGCGAAGGCGGTGGGCATCAGACTGGATTGACTTAAATAGTCAATAAAAACAATTACTTAATATAATTTTGAAATCATGACAACCGTAACAGTAAAACCGATGGCGCCCGCACTGGGCGCTGAAGTGTCCTGCGGTGATGTGCGCACGCTGGATGACGCAAATTTTCAGCAGGTCTATCAGGCGCTGCTCGACAACCTGGTGATCCGCATTCGAGGTCAATCGCTGACGGATCCGGAACTGCTCGCTTTTGGAAGACGATTAGGTGACCTCGATTTTGCGCCGCTGGCCAAGACCGGCAAGGAAAAAGCGCGCACACATCCGGAAATCGTCGTTGTTTCCAATGTGACCGAAAACGGCGAAGCCATCGGTGTGTTGCGTGATGCCGAAGTGGTGTGGCATTCCGACAATTCCTACCGCGACCGGCCGTTGTCGTACAGTGCACTGTATTCACTCGAAATTCCGCCCAAGGGCGGCAACACCGGTTTTGCCAACATGTACCTGGCGCTGCAGACGCTGGATCCAGCTTTGCGCAAACGCATCGAAGGCAGAACCCTGAAACACGATATGACCTACAACAGTGCCGGCGACCTGCGCGAAGGTTTCAAACCGGTGAACGATGTGCGCGATGCGCCGGGACCCAGCCATCCGATGATTCGTACTCATCCGGAAACCGGCTGCAACGCTTTGTACCTGGGTCGACGGCCCAATGCCTATATCAACGGCTACTCGGTCGCGGAGTCCGAAGAACTGCTGGAGGCGCTGTGGGCGCATGCGACGCAGGACAAGTTCACCTGGCATCACGAGTGGCAGGTCGGCGACATTCTCATTTGGGACAATCGCTGTGTCATGCACCACCGCGACCCGTTTGACGGGGGCTACAGGCGTGTGATGCATCGTATCCAGTGTGCGGGAGATGTGCCGGCACTGCAAAGCGGCGCGCGTGAACGCCATCCGAGAGCAACAGTCGCGGTGTAGTGGTGCATGGTGGGAGCGCAGCGGTTGGGACGAGACTCATGCGGGCTTAGCCCGCGTGATGGCGAGGCCACAACCCCACAATGCACCACCGCGACCCGTTTGACGCGGGCTACCGGCGTGTGATGCATCGTATCCAGTGTGCGGGAGATGTGCCGGCACTGCAGGCGCAGGGGCGTAACGGACATCCGCGGGCGGCAGTCTCCCTCTGATCGTTACGCCGGATTTTGCTGCGCTGCAGTGTATGGCGAGGCTGTGCACTGGCCCGCGTGTGCCTGAAATCGTAAAATAGCGCGACAAACAGAGCAGGTAATCGCAGGCGCGGTGACATTCCGCGCACAGCGACCGTTCTGCAGCGGTGTGCCGCAAGGGCGCGCCGGATCACGATCAAGAGGAAAATCCATGAGCAAGGCTGCAGCAGCAAGGGCCGGCGACGCGGTGACAACGCGACGCGGGCTGGACGTATTGCGGGACCCGATACTCAATCGGGGAACCGGATTTACCGAGGCCGAGCGCGAGGCGCTCGGACTGCGCGGCCTGCTGCCGCCGCATGTGCACACCCAGGACGAGCAGGCCACGCGTTTCCTGACCGGCTTTCGCCGGCTCAGCGATCCGCTGGACAAGTTTGTTGCGCTGAATGCATTGCATGATCGCAACGAAAACCTGTTTTTCCGGATTCTGAGTGAACACATCGATGAAATGCAGCCGCTGGTTTACACCCCGGTGGTCGGCCAGGCCTGCCAGGAATTCGGTCGCATTTTCCAGCGCCCGCGCGGCATGTTCATCGGTATCAACGACCGCGGTCGCATCGTAGATATCCTGCGCAACTGGCCGCATCCGGCGGGCATCATTGTTGTTACTGATGGTGAACGCATCCTTGGTCTCGGCGATCTCGGTGCCAACGGCATGGGCATTCCTGTCGGCAAGCTGTCGTTGTACACGGCCTGCGCCGGCATTCATCCCGAGCTGTGCCTGCCGATCACGCTGGATGTGGGTTGCAACAACGACGAGCTGCGCGACGACGTGTTCTACGTTGGCCTGCGCCAGCGTCGCGTCACCGGTGCGGCCTACGACGAATTCATCGAAGAGTTCATCACCGCGGCGCAAAAGGTCTTCCCCGGCGTGGTGATCCAGTTCGAGGATTTCGCCAACCACAATGCCTTCCGCCTGCTTGAAAAATACCGCGACCGCGTCTGCAGTTTCAACGATGACATCCAGGGCACGGCTGCTGTTGCGCTGGCGGGATTGTTTTCGGCGCTACGCGTGACTGGCGGCAAACTCACCGACCAGAAAGTGCTGTTCCTTGGTGCGGGTGAGGCGGCAACCGGCATTGCTGACCTGGTGGTGTCGGCGATGGTCGCCCAGGGCATGGCGCGCGAAGAGGCCTTGCGCACTTGCTGGCTGGTGGATTCGCAGGGGCTGGTGGTGAAAAGCCGGCAGAAACTGGCGCACCACAAACTGACTTATGCCCACGAACATGAGCAAGTCGTCGATTTCCTGTCGGCCGTCAAAACGCTGAAACCCACGGCCATCATCGGCGTGTCCGCCGTCGGCGGCACCTTCACCCGTGAAGTGCTGGAGGAGATGGCGCGGCTCAACGAGCGGCCCATTGTGTTTGCCTTGTCGAACCCGACTTCGCAGGCGGAATGCACTGCAGAGGCAGCCTATCGCTGGACGGGTGGCCGCGCCTTGTTTGCCTGTGGCAGCCCTTTCGATCCGGTCACCATCGACGGCCAGACGTTTGTACCGCGGCAGGGCAACAACTCGTACATTTTCCCGGGCATCGGCCTCGGTGCGATTGCGAGCAAGGCCAAAGCGATTACCAATGACATGTTCATGAAGGCCGCGCACACGCTGGCCCATCTGGTCACGGAGTCGGATCTGGCGCAGGGCAGTCTGTATCCGGCCTTGCCGCGCATCCGCGAAGTATCGGCGCAGATTGCGGTGGCCACTGCCGCTGCGGCGCATGCCGGCAAATATGCCGGACGGCAGAAACCGGCGGATCTGCTGGCGGACATTGAAGCGCAGATGTTTGACCCGCGCCAATAGAAAAACAGGCCACTGAAAGTGGCCTGTTTCATGCGGGGCTGGATTGATTTGCCCTGCGTTGCAGCAACTCCGGTTTATCGCGCCGGGTTTACGATCACAGTGCTGCCGCCAGTGCTGCCTTTGGCGCCGGTTGCACCGGTGCTGCCCGTGGCGCCGGTGTAGCCCGTGCTGCCGGTAGCGCCAGTGCTACCCGTGCTGCCGGTTTCACCGGTAGCGCCGGTATATCCGGTATTACCCTGATTGCCGGTCGCGCCTGTGGCACCGGTATACCCGGTATTGCCCGTGTTGCCGGTCGCGCCTGTGGCACCGGTATAACCGGTACTGCCGGTGTCGCCCGGAGGTCCCATCGGGCCGGTACAGGCGCCGAGGCCGAGCGTTGCGAGCAACAAAATTGATATGGTTGAGTATTTCATGTGACCACCTTTGGGTTAAACGCGGCCCAAAGGACCGCATTCGTCACTTTGAGCGGTTTCGTACTCAGGCTCTGTTCGCTGGCGCGCTTATGGATTTTTTTCGCGTATTGCGAAAATCGGGACGAGAAAAATTTCAAGCCCGGCAGACCAGGCAATCAACCGGTACGAGCAGGCAGCCATGCCTGCTGCCGTTGATGCTCTCTGCGCTTCATGTCGAGATAGGTATCGCGTTCCATTTCATGCAACTGCTGCGGATAACGCTCACTGGCGGAAAACCAGTCCTGGAGGCGTTTTTCGAGTCGCGCCGGTGGTGATGCCGACAGGGCGCCGAGGTATGCCTCGATGGCCAGGTAATAACGCATGGTGTTGCGTTCCACCACGCCGCGCATGCCGTCGATATAACGCGGCTGACTGTCTTCAGTACCGATCAAGGTGAATCCCACCTTGTTTCTGCCGATGGTGCCGAGGTAAGCCTGCATGGCCAGCCGGCCGGTTATTCCGTAGGCATAGGCATACGCGAGGTGGATGAATGTCCGGCCACTGTCCAGCGGAATCGCCTCGAACATGATGCGGTAGTCACGTGTGCTCAGCGGCCCCTCATCGGCATCCAGCCTGACTTGCAGATAGTCGGCAGTCAGTGAAGCAACGCGATAGGAAAAATTCACCCGGTAGGCATCATCCAGCGGCTGGTCATGTTTTTTGCCGATACTGACGTTGAGGACATTTTCCTGGCCTTGCGTTACGGCACGGCAGTATTTGGTGTTGAGGTGCAGCATCAGGACGTCACACCATTGCTCCGGTTTTTTCAGTGCCGCGGTCACGGTGGCAAACGGGTAATTGACGATGGCATTAATGTCGCCTTTCACACTGCTCGAAGTTTCGCGGGAGTCCAGGTGAAGCGGTCGATGGAACTGGTTATCGCGGAGTTGGGACTGCAGCGCGTTGTAACGGGCACGGAGAATATCCGGGGTATACATATCGGCGGCTCCTGCAGTGCTGATGGCGGTACCGAGCAGGGCGGCAAACAACAGCGGTTTCATTCTCATAACCAGTATTCCCAGAGGCGGGCAGCCGTTTCCTGCAGGTGATTGACCAGCGATCGCTGCGCCCACTGCTCGGGTGTGATGAGGTCGGAGGCGGCAAGATCTTTCTCGAACATGGCCTGCATTTGTGCAGCGAAGCCCTGGCCGAGGACGACGGCATTGACTTCGTCGTTATGCAGGAAACTGCGCCAGTCGAGGTTGGTCGAGCCGATGGTCGACCATACGCCGTCGATGAGCGCGGTTTTGGAATGCAGCAGCGCATCGCGTCGCTCGTAGATTTTGACGCCCGCTTCGAGCAGTTCGGCGTAATAGGCGCGCCCGGCATGAAACACCAGCCAGGAATCGGTGTGGCCGGGCAGGATGATTTTTACGTCCACGCCGCGTTGCACGGCAGCCTTAAGCGCGGCAAGCAGTTGCGGATCAGGTACGAAATAGGCGTTAGTCAGGTACACCGCAGTTTCGGCGTTGCTGATGGCTGAAATCAGCGTGGCGTAGATCAGGCTGTACGGATCATCCGGCGTGCTGCCGATGGCGCGCACAACCTCGCTGCCCTTGATGGCAGGTTTGGGGAAATAGTTTTTCGGCGCCAGCGCTTCACCTTTCTGTTTTTCCCAGGTCGCGAGAAACAGCTTCTGGAATTCGCCGACCACCGGCCCTTCGACCTGAATGTGGGTATCGCGCCAGGGCAGCTCTTCCGAAGGGCGTTTTCTGGAACTGCGGCTGAAGGAGCCGCCCGAATAGACGCTGCTGATGTTGATGCCGCCGAGGAACGCAGTCTGACCATCAACGATCAACAGCTTGCGGTGATCGCGCTGATTGACGTCCCAGCCTTTTTTCGCGGTCAGCGGATTGACCGGGTTGAACTCGAGGATGCTGATGCCGTTGTCGGTCAGGCGCTGGAAAAAGGTCTGCGCCACGCTGAGCGTGCCCACGCTGTCGTAAGTCACGCTGACCTGCACACCCTGTGCCTGTTTTTCGATCAGCGCATCGACAAAACGATTGCCGACCTCATCGTCCTCGAAGATGTAGGTTTCCAGGTTGATGTGGTCTTTGGCATTGTGGATGGCGGCAAACATGACCTGGTAGGTCACAGGGCCGTCCTGCAACAGCATCACCTTGTTGCCCGTCATCAAGGGGCTGCCGGTGATGGCTTCTTCCAGCGCCAGATGGCGGTCGAAAATGTTGGTGTCCTGGCCGCGGGACTGCAGTCCGTTGATGACGGCTTTGCTTTGACTGGCGGTCAGCGGACCGCGGGCACCTTCGAGTTGTACGGGTTGCGCCAGACCATGCGCCATGTCGGGAACTATGGTCGGCAGTGAGCTGCATCCGGCAAGAGCCGTCAGCAGGGCTGCGACTGCATAGCCGGCAGTTTTGCATTGCCATACTGACTGTTTCAGTGCGTTGAACAATACAGCCCCCGAATTACGCCATGAGTTGTTCCATCAAAGTCTATGCCCTGATCACGGCGAATACTGTGCGGCAACGAACACAGGCGCTCCGTTGGCGGAGCGCCTGTGTTCACTTTCCGGCGCTGCTGGGGATTGCGGCGCCTTGGCCTGATGTCGTAGTTATGAACCCCGGACGATTGCCAGGTTGTTTTCCACAGCTTTCACGCCTTCAACGTTGGCTGCGACCTGGGTGGCGCGTTCGCGGTTGGCGTCGGATGCCGTCGTACCGAACAGGCTGACCACGCCTTTTTCGGTGACCACGTCGATGCCGGTGGATTTCAGGCCCGGCTCGGCGATCAATGCCGACTTCACCTTGGCGGTGATGGCGGCATCGGCTACCGTGGCGCCGGCACTGGCGGCCTTTTCAGAAATGGCGGATTTGGCCTGATCCATCTTGTCTTCCGCCTTGTCGGCCGCCTGGGCGAGTTGCTGGCCGGTCTTGTCGACGGTGCGGTCGATGTCCTGGCCGACCTGTTCGGCCGAGGGCTTCTGGTCGCAGGCGACCAGACACAGGGAAAGCACGCCGGCGGTGGCGATGGTCAGGGTTTTACGAAGCGGTTTGCTGAGTGGGTTGTTCATGTTGACCTCCATGGTATTGCTCGGGTTGATGAAGAGTTCCTACCGTTTGATCACACCGATGACCAGCGTGATCACGGTAATGACCAGAAATACGAAAAACAGGATTTTCGCGATTTCGACTGCGCCGGCAGCGATGCCGCCGAAGCCGAACACTGCGGCGATCAGTGCGATCACGAAAAACAGGGCTGCGTAATACAGCATGGTGACCTCCTTGTCAGAGGGTGATGTTGTGCATCAATGCCGGGTTGATCGCAGTGCTATTTCATGCCGAAGCGCGCTTTGGTGTCGGCCACGCAGCGGGTTTTTGTCTCGCCGGCGTAGGCATCACAGCGTTCGACGGCCGCGTCGTAGTCCGCCTCACGCGTGACATTGGCGACTTTTTCGCGCGAAGCCTGCGAAGTTGTGCTGGCCTTGCGGTCGGCGTCGGCCTCGGCTTTCGCCCGGGTCAGCGCCGCCTTGGCGTCCTTGACGCAGACATCCCTGGCGTTACCCGCGAGGTTGTCGCATTTTTCCTTCGCGACGTCGTGTACGGCTTCAGCCTTGGTGATGCGCACCTGGTGGCGCGCTTCGGCAGTGAAGTTGTCGCGGCGGGCCTTGAGTTCAGCCGTGGCGACCCTTTCGCCGCCCTTGGCTTCTGCCACGCAGATATCCTTGGCATTGCCGGACAGGCTGTTGCATTTCTGCTGGGCAGCGCGGTACTCGGCGCCGATCTTGTCTTGCTGGCCCTTGTACTCGCCGTCGCTCATTGCCTGTGCTGCAGCCGGCAGTCCGAATGCGACAGCAAGCGCTGCGGCTATCAGTGATTTATTCATGGTTGGGCTCCTTGTGATTGTTTGTGGCGTGATTGAAGCGGGCTGCCTGTTTTGGTGCGTGACGTTTAGCGCGCGACCCGGCGCGCCGCTTCGTTGAATGCACGCTCATTGCGTTTTTCCCAGGCCTGCACCTGGCTCTCGGCCTCATCCATGGCGATGCCATAGGATTCCTGGATCTGGCCGAGCAGGCGCTCGCGCCGTCCGTCGATGATGTCCAGGTGGTCTTCGGTGAGACGGCCCCATTGTTCCTTGACCTTGCCTTTGGCCTGCTTCCAGTTACCTTCAATGCGATCCCAGTTCATATGCGTCTCCTAGTCTGTTGATTAAGGCTGCGGTCGTGCCGCAACGTTGCCGTGTTGTCCCGTGCTTGTTTCCAGGCACTTGCCCGGTAGTCCCGGATGCCGGGGGACGGGAAACGCGGCTTGCCCAGAGACTGGCGCACAGAACGGGCCAGGCCAAAATTAGTTGTTTAAAACAAGTATTTATATTATTTTTAGGGGATGTGACTGGAGCGGTGATCTGTTGCCGTCCGGGGACAGCAAAGCCGTGGCTGCGGATGCTTGCCCTAGGGGAGGGGGCGTCGTCGCAGGGCGACAAAACGTGGGCAGGCCCAAGGGATTCCGCGGATGCAGGCGTAAAAAAACCGGGATGCAGCGCATCCCGGTTTTTTCAGAGCAGTGCGTGGAAATTACGCGGCTGCGAGCAGTTCGCGCAGTACGTAAGGAAGAATCCCGCCGTGTTTCAGGTAATCAACCTCAATGCCGGTATCGATGCGCAGTGTCAGCGCTACGCGCTGGACGCTGCCGTCGGCGCGGGTCATCACCATCGTCACGTCCTGCAGCGGTTTGACGTTGCCGCCGTTCATGCCTTCGATGGCGAAGGACTCGGTGCCGTCGATTTTCAGCGACTGCACGCTTTCGCCCGGCTTGAACTGCAGGGGCAGCACACCCATGCCGATCAGGTTGGCGCGGTGGATACGCTCAAAGCTTTTGACGATGACGGCCCTGACGCCGAGCAACTGCACGCCCTTGGCGGCCCAGTCACGCGACGAACCCATGCCGTAGTCATCGCCACCGAAAATAACCAGCGGCGTTTTCTTGGCGCGGTAAATTTCTGAAGCTTCAAAAATGGTCATTTGCTCGCCGCCGGGCTGCACCCTGGTGATCGGGCCTTCAGTGCCGGGCGCGACGGCGTTGCGCAGACGCACATTGGCGAAGGTGCCGCGTACCATCAGTTCGTGATTGCAGCGGCGTACGCCGAAGTGGCCCCATTCCGAAGGCGGGGTGCCGTAGGGTTCGAGCCATTTTCCGGCCGGTGTGCCCGGCTTGATCTTGGTGGAGGGGCTGATGTGGTCGGTGGTGATCGAGTCACCGAGGATCGCGAGAGCGCGCGCGCCTTTGATGTCATCGACCTTGTCCAGTGTACGGGTAACACCTTCAAAAAACGGTGGCTCCTTGATGAAGGTGGATTTGGCATCCCACTCGTACACTGCGCCCTTGATGGTGGGAATGGCTTCCCACAATTTTTTGTTGCCGGACAGATCGCCATATTCGCGACGGAAGTTATCCGCGTTGGAAGCGAACTTGAGCAGTGAGGCAACTTCGGCATCGGTGGGCCACAGATCTTTCAGGAACACCGGCTTGCCGTCTTTATCTTTGCCCAGCGGTTCCTTGGTCAGATCGGTGCGCACGGTGCCGGCCAGCGCGTAAGCCACTACCAGCGCGGGGCTGGCGAGGTAGTTGGCGCGCAAGTTGGGATGAACGCGGGCTTCGAAGTTGCGGTTGCCCGACAATACGGCACAGGTGACGAGGTCCTTGGAAACCACGGCTTCTTCAATCTTGGCATCCAGCGGGCCGGCGGCGCCCATGCAGGTGGTGCAGCCGTAGGCAACGACGCCAAAGCCGAGCTTTTCGAGGGAGGGTAGCAGACCTGCGTCACGCAGATAGGCGGTGACGACTTTGGATCCTGGTGCGAGCGAGGTCTTGATGCGTGGATGCGGCATCAGCCCTTTATCCACGGCGCGCTTCGCGAGCAGTCCGGCGGCAATCAGCAGAGCCGGGTTGGAGGTGTTGGTGCAGGAGGTGATCGATGCAATCAACACATCACCGTGGCCGACATCAAAATCATGACCCGTTGGCTCGCGTCGGTTCAGATCAGCGGCGGGGCGGTTGTAGCCGTTCTTGTCGGTGGGCGCTGAAAACAGCATGTCGAAATTGCGCCCGAGCTCGGGCAGACTGACGCGATCCTGCGGGCGTTTCGGGCCTGACAGGCTGGGCACAATGCTGTCGAGGTCGAGTTCGATGACCTGGGTGTAGTCGATTTCGCCGGGCTTGGGCATGCCGAACATGCCCTGGGCCTTGTAATAGGCTTCGATGGCCGACACCAGTTCCGGCTCACGGCCTGTCGTGCGGAAGTAGTCGACGGTTTTTTCATCGACCGGGAAGTAGCCCATGGTCGCACCGTATTCCGGCGCCATGTTGGCGACCGTGCAACGGTCGGCGGCAGTCAGTGCCGCAGCACCTGCGCCATAGAACTCGACGAATTTGCCGACGACCTTGGTTTTGCGCATCAGTTCGGTGACGGTCAGTGCGAGGTCGGTCGCAGTGACGCCTTCACGCAGTTTGCCGGTCATGTGGCAACCCACCACGTCCGGCGTCAGGAAGGCATTGGGCTGGCCGAGCATGCCGGCTTCAGCTTCGATGCCGCCCACGCCCCAGGCCACGATGCCGATGCCGTTGACCATGGTGGTGTGCGAGTCGGTGCCGAACACGGTGTCGGGGAACCACACGCCGTCTTTTTCCCAGACGCCGCGTGACAGGTGTTCCATGTTGATCTGATGGATGATGCCGTTGCCGGGAGGCACCACGCGCACGGTCTTGAATGCGCCCTGCGCCCATTTGACGAAACTGTAACGCTCGGCATTGCGCTTGAATTCGATTTCCTGATTGACCTGCACGGCGTCCGGCCGGTTGTAGACGTCGATTTCCACCGAGTGATCGACAACAACGTCGACCGGTACCAGTGGCTCAACGTTGCCCGGCGGCATACCCAGCCGTTCAGCAGCTGCGCGCATTGCGGAGAGATCATTCAGCGTGCCGAAGCCGATCAGATCCTGCAGCACGATGCGCACGACGATGAACGGAATCTCGGTCGTGCGCGCGCCATTGGCTTGCCACGCGGCAAGCGCTTTGACGTGTTCTTCGCTGACGCGTTTGCCGTCGCAGTGGCGCACCAGTGCTTCCAGCACCACGCGGATCGAGCGCGGCAGGCGGGAAATCTTGCCGAGGCCCGCGGCTTCAAGCGCAGCGAGGCTGTGGTACTTGGCGGTTTTGCCGGGGGAAGGGGTGAATTCCTTCAGGGTTTTGAAAGTGTCTTGTGCCATTTGGATTTTCCTTGGGTCGGGCTTGCAGTCTGCGCGGCACGATGGTGCCGCGCAGCTTGAAGCATGCCTGGGTTAGGCGGCCATCAGTTCGCGCAGCACGAACGGCAGAATGCCGCCGTGTTTCAGATACTCGACTTCAATCGGCGAATCGACGCGCAGCGTGACGGTGACGTTTTGGGTGCTGCCGTCCTTGCGATGGATGACCAGCGTCACGTCCTGCATGGGTTTGACATTGCCACCCTCGACACCGATCAGGTCGAAGGTATCGTCGCCGGTGATATTGAGCGACTGCACGCTGTCGTTGCCCTTGAACTGGCAGGGCAATACGCCCATGCCGACCAGGTTGGAGCGGTGGATGCGTTCGTAACCGCGGGCAACGATGACCTTGATGCCGAGCATTTGCGTGCCCTTGGCCGCCCAGTCACGCGATGAACCCGTGCCGTATTCTTCGCCGCCGAACACGAACAGGGGCACCTTGTCTTTCTGGTAGCGCATGGAGGCTTCGAAGATCGTCATCTTGTCGCCGCTGGGCTGGTGAATAGTGACGCTGCCTTCGCTGCCGGGTACCAGCAGGTTCTTGATGCGCGGATTGGCAAATGCACCGCGCACCATGACTTCGTGGTTGGTGCGGCGCGAGCCGAAGCTCGAGAGATCAGTGCTGCCTGCGGCAACCAGCCAGTCGCCGGCCAGTGTGCCCTTGCGGATCGGTGCCACCGGGCTGATGTGGTCGGTGGTCAGCTTGTTGCCGTAAATGCCCAGCGCGCGACCGCCCTTGACGTCGCTGACTTTGGGCAGCGCCTTCTTGAATCCCTCAAACAGTGGGGGTTCGAGCATATAGGTCGATTTCGGATCCCACTGGAACAGCGCGCCCTTGGCTTCCGGGATGGCGTCCCACAGGTCTTTTGCGCCGTCGAGATTGGTGTATTCGCGCTTGAAGTTTTCGCTGTTGGTGGCGAACTTCATCACGGCGTCCACTTCGGCGCCGGTGGGCCAGAGGTCTTTCAGGAATACCGGCTTGCCGTTCTTGTCGTTGCCGAGCGGATCGGTTTCAACGTTTTTCAGGATGGTGCCGGCCAGCGCAAACGCGACGACCAGCGGCGGGCTCATCAGGAAGTTGGCTTTCAGGCTTTGATGCACGCGGGCTTCGAAGTTGCGGTTGCCGGAGAGCACTGCTGCGGAGATCACGTCGTTTTTCACGATCGAGTCTTCGAGGTCCTTGTCCAGCGGGCCGGCCAGGCCCATGCAGGTGGTGCAGCCGTAGGCAACAACGTAGAAGCCGAGTTGCTCCAGATACGGCAGCAGACCGGAGTCCTTCAGATAGGCGGTCACGACCTTGGAGCCGGGCGCCAGCGAGGTTTTCACGCGCGGATGCGGCTTCATGCCTTTTTCAACCGCCTTCTTGGCAAGCAGGCCGGCGGCCAGCAGCACCCAGGGGTTGGAGGTGTTGGTGCAGGAGGTGATGGCGGCAATGCCGATGTCGCCGTGGCCGACGTCACCGATGGCTGCGTTGGCGACGGGGAAACGTTTGGCCAGGTCGGCTGCGGGTTTGTTGTAGCCGCTTTCCGCGATCGGCTTCGAGAACAGCTCGGTGAAGCGGCTCTTGATGTTTTCCAGGTTGATGCGGTCTTCCGGTTGTTTCGGACCGGAGACGCTGGGGCGTACCGTCGACAGGTCGAGTTCGACGACCTGTGAATAATCAATTTCGCCTTTTTTCGGAATGCCGAACATGCCCTGCGCCTTGAGGTAGGACTCGATGGCGTCGCAGTGCTGTTCGCGGCCCGTCATGCGGTAATACTCGAGGGCCGTCTCGTCGATGGCGAAAAAGCCGCAGGTCGCGCCGTAGTCCGGTGACATGTTGGCGACGGTGGCGCGATCGGTCGCTGACAGCGACGAAGCGCCCTCGCCGAAGTATTCGACGAATTTGCCGACAACCTTGGTCTTGCGCAGCAGCTCGGTGACGGTCAGCACGAGATCGGTGGCAGTGACGCCTTCACGCAGCCTGCCGGTCATGTGTACGCCGACCACATCCGGCGTCAGGAAGTAGTAGGGCTGGCCGAGCATGCCGGCTTCGGCTTCGATGCCGCCCACGCCCCAGGCCAGGATGCCGATGCCGTTGACCATCGTGGTGTGCGAGTCGGTGCCGACGGTGGAGTCGGGATAATAGACGCCGTCTTTTTCCCAGACGCCGCGCGACAGGTATTCCAGATTGACCTGGTGGCAGATGCCGTTGCCCGGGGGCACGACGCGAATGCCGGAGAAGGCCTGCTTGGCCCATTTCAGGAAGGTGTAACGCTCGCCGTTGCGCTCGAATTCGATTTCCATGTTCTTGCGCAGCGCGTCTTTCGAGTTGCTGACGTCGACGACGATGGAGTGGTCGACGACGAGGTCAACCGGCACCAGCGGCTCGATTTTGGTCGGTTCGAAACTCTGGCGCTTGGCTTCGGCGCGCATCGCGGCGAAGTCATTCAGCGCGGGGAAACCGGCCATGTCCTGCAGCATGATGCGCGCGAGCACAAAGGGTACTTCCTGGGTGCGTTCGGCGTTCGGCTGCCATCCCGCCAGTTCCCGCACCCGGTCTTCGCCGATGCGTACGCCATCGCAGTTGCGCAGCACCGACTCCAGCACCACGCGCAGGCTGACCGGCAGGCGCGATACCTTGCCGAGGCCGGCTTCTTCGAGCGCGGCGAGCGAGTAGTACTTTCCGGTCTTGCCGGATTTGAGTTTGAATTCCCGGAGGGAATTGAAGGCGTTGTTGGCCATGGTCATTTTCCTTTTCTTTGCATTGTTTTAAATGGTGCGGTCTTGCTTAATTGAAAATCGCATAAAAATGACAAAAACATGCCTCTAAAGAGAGGCTTGCATGTTTTTGGATCACATCAATCATTGCTGTTTTTTCGGTGATGATTGTTTGTAGGCGGCGAACTGCCGTGTCTTGTACGCGCCGCTGGCAATGAACTCCGCCAGCAGCTTGAATTCGTCAACTTCCACTGAGCCCACCACGCGGGCGATTTCGGCGCCGTTCAGGTCATGAAACACGAAAGTCGGCGTCGCACGGATTTTGGTGCGCGCGGCGAAAGCCTTTTCGCTGATGTCGCGGCCGCTGAAATCCTTCAGCGGCACGGCGCCGTGGATGTCTATGGTAAAGCTCGCGAAGTGCGCATGGTAAAGATTCTGCACGTCGACCCGGTTCAGCACGTTCTGTTTCATGTAGAAGCAGGCAGGGCAGCCTTCCTGCTCGTACATGAACAGGATGGCTTTTTTGCCCGCGGCCTTCGCGTCGGCGAGTTCGGCCTTGAGGTCGCCGGTGTTGGCGTCAAAAAAATAAGTTGTCGCGTCACGCGTCGGCGTGTCGGTCGCGGCTGCCGGCACGCTATAGCTGAATGCCAGCAGCAGGAGCGGGAGCCAGCGCAGGAAGGGAAGTGTCGTCATACTTAAAATTTCAATAAAAACAACGGCTTATGTCTGGGTGCGGGTCGGGTGGTTTAAATCACGAACAAATCGACAAACTCATGCACCGGTGTCGCTTCGAGTTTTTTCTGGTCGCGGCACAGTGCCTCGATGGCGGCGCGCTGTTTTTCCGGGAAGCGGCGCGCGAGGTTGGTGCGGAACTTGGCTTCGAGCAGCGGCACGCCTTCCTTGCGCCGGCGGCGATGGCCGACCGGGTATTCAACAGTGACGTTGGCAGTTTTGCTGCCGTCCTTGAAAAACACCTGAATGGCGTTGGCGATCGAGCGTTTCTGCGGATCGAGGTAATCGCGGCTCCATGGTTTGTGCTCGACGCATTCCATCTTGTCGCGCAGCGCATCGACACGCGGGTCGTGGGCGACATCATCTTCGTAATCGGTTGCGGTCAGGTTGCCCTTGATCAGTCCGATCGCCGACATGTACTGGATGCAGTGGTCGCGGTCGGCCGGATTGTTCAGCGGACCTTTTTTGTCGATGATGCGGATCGCCGACTCATGCGTGGTGATGACGATTTTCTTGATGTCATTGAGGCGGTCTTTGACCTGCGGATGCAGCTGGACTGCGCATTCCACCGCGGTCTGGGCATGGAATTCCGCCGGGAAGGAAATTTTGAACAGCACGTTCTCCATCACGTACGAGCCGTAGCTGCGGGTGAACTGGAACGGTTTGCCCTTGAACAGCACATCGTAGAAGCCCCAGCCCTTGGCCGACAGACCGGAGGGATAACCCATTTCGCCCTTGGCGGCCATCAGTGCGAGGCGTACCGCGCGGCTGGTGGCGTCACCGGCAGCCCAGGATTTGCGTGAGCCGGTGTTCGGCGCATGGCGATAGGTGCGCAGCGACTGGCCGTCAATCCAGGCATTCGATACCGCGTTGATGGTTTCGTCGCGGCTCAGCCCCATCAGGCTGGAGACCACTGCCGTGGAGGCGACCTTGACCAGCAGCACATGGTCGAGGCCGACGCGGTTGAAACTGTTTTCCAGCGCGATCACGCCCTGAATTTCGTGGGCCTTGATCATGCCGGTCAGTACGTCGCGCATGGTCAATGGTTTGTTGCCGGTGGCCACCGCTTGGCGCGACAGGTAGTCAGCCATGGCGAGGATGCCACCGAGGTTGTCGGAGGGATGGCCCCATTCCGCGGCGAGCCAGGTGTCATTGAAATCGAGCCAGCGGATCATGCAGCCGATGTTGAACGCGGCCATCACCGGATCGAGCTGGAATGAGGTGCCCGGTACTTTCGCGCCGTTGACCAGGGTCGCTCCCGGTACCACCGGCCCCATCAGCTTGGTGCAGGCGGGGTAGGACAGAGCCTCAAATCCACAACCGAGCGTATCCATCAGGCACAGCCGTGCCGTGTTGTAGGCCTCGGCGCTGCTGATCTTCGCCTTGCCGGCGTAGTCGGCGATGTCGGTGATGACGGTGTCGGGTTTGGGGCGGACGTTGGAGATGTGTGTGGACATGGGAATTCCTAAATCAAGGGCGTTTAGCCACAGAGTTCACAGAGAGCACAGAGAACTTCAAAAGCGATACGTCGGGTTTTCTCTGTGTCCTCTGTGAACTCTGTGGCAAAAGGTTTTTCTTCATTTCTTTCCGCTCTTGCCGCGCTGCGCCAGCGGCACGAACTTGCGGTTTTCCGGGCCGGTGTAAACGGCAGTCGGCCGGATAATTTTGTTGTCGATGCGTTGTTCGATGACATGCGCCGACCAGCCGCTGGTGCGCGCGATGATAAAGAGCGGCGTGAACATTGCCGTCGGCACGCCCATGCGGTGATACGACACCGCGGAATACCAGTCGAGGTTCGCGAACATTTTCTTCTCGCGCATCATCACCGTCTCGATGCGCTCGGCGACGTCGAACATGCGCAGGTCGCCGATTTCTTTCGACAGCTTGCGCGCGACTTCCTTGATCACCTTGTTGCGCGGGTCAGCGATGGTGTAGACCGGGTGGCCGAAGCCGATCACCACTTCCTTGTTGGCGATGCGGGTGACGATGTCGCTTTCCGCAGCATCCGGCGTTTCATAACGGTTCATCACTTCGAAGCCGACTTCGTTGGCGCCCCCGTGTTTCGGGCCGCGCAGCGCGCCGATGCCGCCGGTGATCGCCGAGTGGATGTCGGAGCCGGTGCCGGCGATGACACGGCAGGTGAAGGTCGAGGCGTTGTATTCGTGTTCGGCGTAGAGGTTCAGTGAGGTGTGCATCGCGCGCACCCAGGACTCGGACGCCGGTTTGCCATGCAAGAGGTGCAGGAAATGGCCGCCGATGGAGTCGTCGTCGGTCTCGACTTCGATGCGCCGGCCGTTCTGGCTCCAGTGGTGCCAGTAGAGCAGCATGGAGCCGAATGAGGCCATCAGCCGGTCGGCGATGTCACGCGCACCCGGCAGGTTGTGGTCTTCGCGCTCGGGCAGCGCCGCACCCAGGGCCGAGCAGCCGGTGCGCATGACGTCCATCGGATGTGCCGCGGGCGGCAGTTGTTCGAGCACCTTGCGCACCGCAGCAGGCAGGCCGCGCAGGGATTTCAGCTTGATCTTGTAGGCACGCAACTCGGCGGCGTCGGGTAGTTTGCCGTGTACCAGCAAATAGGCGATTTCCTCGAATTCGCAGGTCTCGGCGATGTCGAGAATGTCGTAACCGCGGTAGTGCAGATCATTGCCGCTGCGGCCGACCGTGCACAGCGCGGTGTTGCCCGCGGGCACGCCCGACAGTGCGACGGATTTTTTCGGCTTGAAGCCGGCGGGGGCTGGTTTCTCGCTCATCGGTGATTCCTCAATTCAAACTAAAAAGCGGACGCTGCAGGGTCGCAGGGTCCGCTTTGATATCGGCATGCGGGGCCGGATCAGCCGAGCAGTCCGAGGATGGAGTCGCGTTCTTCCTGGAGTTCCTGCAGCGTGGCTTTCATGCGCGCCTTGCTGAATTCACTCTGTTCGAGGCCTTTGACGATTTTGTACTTGCCGTCCTTGCAGGTCACCGGAAAACCGTAAATGATGCCTTTCGGGATGCCGTAGCTGCCGTCGGAGGGGATGCCCATGCTGACCCAGGTGCCGGCCTTGGTGCCTTTGACCCAGTCACGGATGTGGTCAATGGCGGCGTTGGCTGCGCTGGCCGCAGAAGACAGGCCGCGGGCTTCGATGATCGCCGCGCCGCGTTTCTGGATGGTCGGGATGAAATTGTTTTCGAGCCATGCCTGATCGTTGATCATCGGCCAGATTTTTTTGCCGCCGGCGGTGGCGTGGAACACGTCCGGATACTGCGTGGCGGAGTGATTGCCCCAGACTGCCAGTTTTTTGATGTCGGTAATCGGCTTGCCGATTTTTTGCGCGACCTGGGTCAGTGCGCGATTGTGGTCGAGACGCATCATCGCCGAGAAGTTTGACGGTTTCAGCTTGGGCGCGTTGTTCATCGCGATCAGGCAGTTGGTGTTGGCCGGGTTGCCGACCACCAGCACCTTGACGCTGCGCTTGGCAACTTCGGACAGTGCTTTGCCCTGCGGCGCGAAAATGCGACCGTTGGCTTCGAGCAGATCCTTGCGCTCCATGCCCGGCCCCCGGGGGCGGGCACCGACCAGCAGGGCGACGTCAGCGTCGGCGAAAGCAACCATCGGGTCGGAAGCCGGCACCATGCCGGCGAGCAGCGGGAAGGCGCAGTCATCAAGTTCCATCATCACGCCCTTCAGCGCTTTTTGCGCGCGCTCGTCCGGAATTTCCAGCAATTGCAGGATCACCGGCTGGTCTTTACCGAGCATTTCGCCGCTGGCAATGCGGAACAGCAGGCTGTAGCCGATTTGTCCGGCGGCGCCTGTTACTGCCACGCGCATGGGTCGTTTCATCTGGAAGCTCCTGAATTTCCTTGGTTTTTGGGAGAATACGGCGATGCTGCGGAGCGGAATTTCAGTTGCATCGCGCATACCGGATAACTGCGGAATGATAGCGAACGCAGGGAATTACGGTCAACAGAATGCCCGCGAGGTGGACATCATGCGCATGTCATGCAAAGTGGACCTCGTGCCGAAGCGGATGTCACGAGCCGGTACGGGCTGACGGGATATGGAAAACATGTTGCGGCGGCTTTACGCGTGCGTCAACACAGCTTGCTCGCATGAACAGTTTTTGCTGCTGGCGAGCACATTTTTGCGTTTATCGGGTGGCTGAAAGCTGGTAGTATTTCATGCGTTTATTCGCAGTTACCGGTAGTTTTCCGACAGTTTTCATGAGTGCCAAAAACTCTCAACTGATGCGATGCCTGCAGCGCCGCATTAAGCCCGTTTCAGTGGACCATGCAACATCACAATCGCAGTTGTTTACAGGCTCCCGCCGGCGCGCCGGCGTGTTGATGAGCCCGAATTCGTAACCAAGGAGAGCGCGTGTCGTCGACAGTTGCCAAACCCAGGCCCAAGCATCTGAACCTGATGCAGATACGGCTGCCAATGCCGGGCATTATTTCCATCATGCACCGCGTCAGCGGTGCCGTTTTATTCCTGTTGATCCCGTTGTTGCTGTGGCTGTTCCAGGCGAGCCTGGGATCCGCAGCGTCTTTTGCCGAATTCCGCAGTGTCGTTGCGCATCCGCTGATGAAGCTGGCGTTGCTCGGCCTGTTGTGGGGCTACCTGCATCATCTGCTGGCCGGCCTCCGCCATCTGTTCCTGGATCTGGATCTCGGCACTGAACTTGCGACCGCGCGCCTGACCAGCATGATCGTGCTGGCAGCCGGCATCGTGGTGACGCTGGCAGTGGGGGTGACCTTATGGTGAAACGCGAAGTGGTCGGCGCCCATTACGGCCTGCGCGACTGGCTGGCACAGCGCGTGACCGCGGTGGTGATGCTGGTGTACACGCTGCTGATGCTGATGGCGCTGGTGATGCTGCCGAAATTTGATTACTGGAGCTGGACGGCGCTGTGGCAGCTGCCACTGATGCGTTACGCAACGGTGCTGTTCCTGGCTGCGCTGCTGTTCCATGCATGGATCGGTGTGCGCAACATATTCATGGATTACATCAAGGACGCCGGCGTGCGTCTGACGCTGTACGTGGTGGTAATTCTTGCCCTGATCGCTTACGGCGCGTGGGCAATACAGATTCTGTGGGGCAAATAAGCAATGGCAATTACAACCAGAAAATTTGATGCAGTGGTCGTCGGCGCCGGCGGTTCCGGGCTGCGCGCGGCACTGCAGCTGGCCGAGGCCAATCTGCAGGTGGCCGTGCTGTCCAAGGTGTTTCCGACGCGTTCGCACACCGTGGCGGCGCAGGGCGGGGTTTCCGCTTCGCTTGGCAATGAAGAGCCGGACAACTGGCACTGGCACATGTACGACACGGTCAAGGGCTCCGATTACCTCGGTGACCAGGACGCGATCGAATTCATGTGCCGCAAGGCCAGTGAAGCGGTGATCGAGCTTGAACACTACGGCATGCCGTTCGACCGGCTCGACAACGGCAAAATCTACCAGCGTCCGTTTGGCGGCCACACCAGCAACTACGGCGAACGCGCGGTCAAACGCGCTTGCGCTGCAGCTGACCGCACCGGCCACGCCATGTTGCATACGCTGTACCAGCGCAATGTCCGCGCCAACACCCAGTTTTTCGTCGAGTGGATGGCGCTGGACCTGATCCGCAACCAGGCTGGTGATGTGCTGGGCGTGGTGGCGATGGAAATGGAAACCGGCGAAGTGATGGTGCTGCATTCGAAGGCGACGCTGCTGGCGACGGGCGGCGCAGGGCGCATTTATGCCGCCAGCACCAATGCCTTCATCAATACCGGCGACGGTCTCGGCATGGCGGCACGTGCCGGCATCCCGCTCGAAGACATGGAATTCTGGCAGTTCCACCCGACGGGTGTGGCGGGTGCCGGCGTGCTGATTACCGAAGGCGTGCGCGGCGAGGGTGGTTTCCTGCTCAACAAGAACGGCGAGCGCTTCATGGAGCGTTACGCGCCGACAGTGAAGGATCTGGCGAGCCGGGACGTGGTGTCGCGTGCCATGGCCACCGAAATCAAGGAAGGCCGCGGCGCCGGCAAGGATGCGGATTACATCCTGCTCAAGCTCGACCACCTCGGTGCTGACGTGATCGACAAGCGGCTGCCCGGCATCCGCGAGATCGCCATCAAATTCGCCAACGTCGATCCCGCCAAGGATCCGATCCCGGTGGTGCCGACCTGCCATTACCAAATGGGCGGAATTCCCACCAACATGCATGGCCAGGTGCTCGCCGGCCACAATGGCGGCGCGATCGTGAAGGGCCTGTACGCAGCGGGCGAATGCGCCTGCGTGTCGGTGCATGGCGCGAACCGCCTGGGCACCAATTCGCTGCTCGACCTGCTGGTGTTCGGCAAGGCTTCGGGCGAACAGGTGGTCAAGGATCTGGCGGCCGATGTGTTGTCGCACCAGGACCTGCCGAAAGATGCGGCTGACCGCTCGCAGGCACGACTGGCCAGGCTGGATTCGGCCAAGTCGGGCGAGAGCGTGCACGAGGTCGGCGCTGAATTGCGGCGCACGATGCAACTGCACTGCGGCGTGTTCCGTTTTCCGGACAGCCTGGCCGAGGGCGTGCGCAAAATCAATGCAGTCGCACAACGGGCAGGCAGCCTGTATTTCAAGGACAAGAGCAAGGTGTTCAATACGGCTCGCGTTGAAGCGCTCGAACTGGAGAATCTGGTCGAAGTGGCGATGTCGACCATGGTTTCGGCACATGCCCGCCAGGAGTCGCGCGGCGCTCATGACCGTAGCGACTTCCCGAACCGCGATGATGCCGGCTGGATGAAACACACGTTCTGGTACAAGGAGGGCAACCGCCTCGAGTACCGTCCGGTTCAGCTCAAACCGTTGACCGTCGAATCGTTCGAACCCAAGGCCAGGGTTTATTAAGTTCGGTGCACTGAGAATACTGAGAACCAAGGAATAGTGATGCGTATTTCCATTTACCGCTACAACCCCGATGTTGATGCGAAGCCGTACATGCAGGATTACGATCTGACGCTGGAGCCCACCGATCGCATGCTGCTGGATGCGCTGATCCGCCTGAAGTCCGTCGACGATACTTTTGCATTTCGCCGCTCCTGCCGCGAAGGCGTCTGCGGCTCCGACGCAATGAACATCAACGGCAAAAACGGTCTGGCCTGCATTACCAAGATCACCGACCTGAAGGAGCCGGTGGTGATCCGCCCGCTGCCCGGGCTGCCGGTGATCCGCGACCTGATTGTCGACATGTCGCAGTTTTTCAAGCAGTACCATTCGGTGACGCCGTACGTGATCAACGATACGCCGCGCCCCGAGACCGAGCGCCTGCAGTCGCCGGAAGACCGCGAAGAGCTGAACGGTCTCTACGAGTGCATCCTCTGCGCCTGCTGCTCGACCTCCTGCCCGTCGTTCTGGTGGAATCCGGACAAGTTCGTCGGTCCGGCAGGGTTGCTGCAGGCCTACCGTTTCATCGCCGATACGCGTGATCAGGCGACCAACGAGCGTCTCGACAACCTCGAGGACCCGTACCGTTTGTTCCGCTGCCACTCGATCATGAACTGCGTTGATGTCTGTCCGAAGGGGCTGAATCCGACCAGGGCCATCGGCAAGATCAAGGATCTACTCGTCAAGAGAACGGTGTGACGCAAGGCTGATATGGCCGAACTTGACCGTATCCGCTGGCAGTGCCGGCGCGGACTGCTGGAACTGGACCTGGTGTTGAACCGGTTTGTAGAGCAGGAACTGGACGGACTGGACCCCAGCCAGTTGCAGGTGTTCAAGGAGTTGCTGAACGAGCAGGATCCCATGCTGCTGGCCTGGGTGATGGAGCAGGAGGAGGTACCCGGACGTTATGACTTTCTGATCAGGCGTCTGCGACAGGCCTGACGGTCACGGGTGTTACGGTAGTGCGGGTAGCGGCAACAGACACAACATCCATAATTTTATCGGCAACAACAAGCAGGTTGAACATACGGAGATCGTCATGAAGGAAAAGCTCGCAACCCTGTCGTTCAGTGATGGCAGCCCCTCGGTGGACTTCCCGATATTCGGCGGCACCATCGGCCCGGACGTGATTGACGTCCGCAGTCTTTACGCCAAGACCGGCAAGTTCACCTATGACCCCGGGTTCATGTCGACAGCAAGCTGTCGTTCCAGCATCACCTACATCGACGGTGACGAAGGCATACTGCTCTATCGCGGCTATCCGATCGAACAGCTGGCCGAAAAATGCGATTTCCTCGAGGTCGCCTACCTGATCCTCAACGGCGAGCTGCCGAACAAGACGCAAAAAGTCGAGTTTGACGACATCGTCTCCCACCACACGATGGTGCATGATCAGCTGACCTATTTCTTCCGCGGTTTCCGCCGTGATGCGCACCCGATGGCGGTGTTGTGCGGCGTGGTCGGCGCGTTGTCGGCGTTCTACCACGACTCGATGAACATCCACGACGAGAAAAGCCGCGACATCTCGGCTTTCCGCCTGATCGCCAAGCTGCCGACGATCACCGCGATGGCCTACAAGTACAATTCCGGCCAGCCGTTCATGTATCCGAAGAACAATCTGTCGTACACCGAGAACTTCCTGCAGATGATGTTCGGCAACCCCTGCGAGGAATACAAGCAGAACCCGGTGATCTCGCGGGCAATGGACCGCATCCTGATCCTGCACGCCGACCACGAACAGAATGCCTCGACCTCGACGGTGCGCCTCGCCGGTTCGACCGGCGCCAATCCTTTCGCCTGCATTTCGGCCGGCATCGCCAGCCTGTGGGGACCGGCACACGGCGGCGCCAACGAGGCCGTGCTGAAAATGCTCGATGAAATCGGTGACGTGAAAAACATCCCGGCGTTCATCAAGCGGGTCAAGGAAAAGGACGGCCACGCGATGCTGATGGGCTTCGGCCACCGCGTTTACAAGAATTACGATCCACGCGCCAAGATCATCCAGCGCACCTGCCACGAGGTGCTGGAAGAACTCGACATGAAGGACAACAAACTGATCAAGCTGGCAATGGCGCTGGAGAAAATTGCGCTGGAAGACGATTATTTCATCAAGCGCAAGCTGTATCCGAACGTCGATTTCTACTCCGGCATTGTCTACAAGGCGCTGGGCATCCCTGTCAGCATGTATACCGCGATTTTTGCGCTGGCACGCACAGTGGGCTGGATCGCACAGTGGAAGGAGCTGATTTCCGATCCCGAGCAGAAAATCGGCCGGCCGCGGCAGCTCTTTACCGGTGCCAAGGCGCGCGAGTTCGTGCCGGTTTCGAAACGCAAATAAGCCCGCAGGCGCCGCCGCCGGCGGCGCCCGACCGGCTGTAACCTTTTCAGCTTTCAGGTGCAGACATGATGAAGGAATCCCGCGGTACCTCGCTGCTGTTCGGTGCCAACGCGCCGTTTGTCGAGGGCCTTTACGAGCAGTACCTGAAGGATCCGCAGTCGGTGGAACCGCGCTGGCGGGGTTATTTCGACGAACTGCAGAAACTCGACGACGGCCCGGCGGACGTTGTGCACTCGGAAGTGCAGCAGCACTTTGTCGATCTTGCCCGCAACCGGCGCGCAGTCAGCGGCGGTGCGGCCGCGGCGCAGAATCTGCAAAAGCAGTTTGCGGTCATGCAGCTGATCTCGGCCTATCGCTTCCAGGGTAATCGCGTGGCTGACATTGATCCGTTAAAACGGGTCGTTGCGGAATCGCCGTCGATCGCCGAACTGGATCCCGCACACTATGGCCTTGGCGAGCAGGACATGGACACGGTGTTCGACACCGGCACGCTGCACGGCCCGGCCAAAGCGACGCTGCGCGACATCCTGCAGACCCTGCGCGACATCTATTGCCGCAGCATCGGCGTCGAGTACATGTACATGTCCGATATTCCGCAGAAGCGCTGGATTTCGGAACGGCTGGAGCCCACGCGCGGCCGGCCGAATTACGATGCCGCCTACAAGAAGCACCTCCTCGACCGACTGACGGCCGCGGAAACGCTGGAGAAATACCTCAACGCCAAGTACGTCGGCCAGACGCGGTTTTCGCTGGAGGGCGGTGACGGCCTGATCCCGATGCTCGACCACCTGCTGCAGCACGCCGGCGCCACCGGTGTGCAGGAAATGGTGATCGGCATGGCGCATCGCGGCCGCCTGAATGTGCTGGTGAATACGCTGGGCAAGATGCCGGCAGACCTGTTTTCTTCATTCGAGGGCAAGCAGCAGGCTGACGTGCTGGCGGGTGACGTCAAATACCACGATGGTTTTTCGTCGAACGTGATGACCCCGGGCGGTCCGATGCATGTCACGGTGGCGTTCAACCCGTCCCATCTCGAGATCGTCAACCCGGTGGTCGAAGGTTCGGTGCGCGCGCGCCAGCACCGCCGCCGCGACCACACCGGAGAGCAGGTGATGCCGATCCTGATCCACGGTGATGCCGCGTTCGCGGGGCAGGGCGTGATCCAGGAAGTGCTCAATTTCGCGGAAACCCGCGGCTTCGGCACCGGCGGCACCGTGCACATCATCATCAATAACCAGATCGGTTTTACCACTTCGGATCCGCGCGATTCGCGTTCATCGCTGTACTGCTCGGACGTGGTGAAAATGCTCGAGGTGCCGATTTTCCACGTCAACGGTGACGACCCCGAAGCTATCGCCTTTGTCACTGAAATTGCGCTTGATTACCGCAAGAAGTTCCGCAAGGACGTGGTGATCGACATGATCTGCTACCGCCGCCTCGGCCACAACGAGCAGGACGAGCCGATGGTGACGCAGCCGCTGATGTACCGGCGCATCCATACCCATCCGACGCCGCGCAAGGTGTACGCCGACCGGCTGATCGCCGAGGGCGTGGTTACTGAAGCCGAAGCTGACCAGCTGGTAGCCGGTTTCCGTGATGCGCTGGATCGCGGTTATCACACCAACAAGACCATCCTGTCGAATTACAAGCCGCCGTTCGAGGCCGACTGGAGCCTGTACAAGGGTACCAAGTGGAACGAGAACGACGACACCCGGATGCCGCTGGAAAAACTGCAGGCTCTGGCGCGCAAGGTCTGCGAAGTGCCGTCCACGATGAAGCTGCATCCGCGGGTCGAAAAAATCATGCAGGACCGCCGGCTGATGGCCGAAGGCAAGCTGCAACTGGACTGGGGCATGGCGGAAACACTGGCCTACGCTTCGCTGCTGACGGAAGGTTATTCGATACGCCTGTGCGGTCAGGATTCCGGTCGCGGCACCTTTTTCCATCGCCACGCTGTGCTGCACGACCAGGGGCGCGAACGCTGGGATGAAGGCACTTACGTGCCGCTGCGCCACCTGGCACCCGATCAGGGCGATTTTGTCGTCATCGATTCGGTGCTGTCGGAAGAGGCGGTGCTTGGTTTTGAATATGGCTATGCGACCTCCGGCCCGAAAGAGCTGGTGATCTGGGAGGCGCAGTACGGCGACTTCGTCAATGGTGCCCAGGTCGTCATCGACCAGTTCATCGCTTCCGGCGAAGTGAAGTGGGGCCGCATGTGCGGTCTGACCATGATGCTGCCGCACGGTTACGAAGGCGCGGGCCCCGAACATTCCTCGGGCCGCATCGAGCGTTTCCTGCAGCTGTGTGCGGACTACAACATGCAGGTCTGCGTGCCGGCGACGCCGGTGCAGATGTATTACCTGCTGCGGCGGCAGATGGTGCGGCCGCATCGCAAGCCGTTGATCATTTTTTCACCGAAGAGCCTGTTGCGCCACAAGGAGTCGGTGTCGCCGCTGGAAGAATTTGCCAACGACAAGTTCAAGCCGGTGAACGAGGACTGGGATTCGCGCGAGATCGATCCGGACAAAGTGGAACGCGTGATTTTCTGCAGCGGCAAGGTTTATTACGACCTGCGCACCGAGCGCCGCGCGCGCGGTACCGCCAACCTGCCGCTGGTGCGCATTGCGCAGATTTATCCGTTTGCGCACGAGGATTTCCGCGCGCAGATCGTGCGTTACAAGAACGCCAAGGAAATCGTCTGGTGTCAGGAAGAACCGCGCAATCAGGGTTCGTGGCGCCATATTCAGCATTACCTGATGCGCCATCTGCTGCCGCACCAGAAGCTGTACTACGCCGGACGCGATTCGTCGGCATCGCCGGCTGCCGGTTACAAGTCGTTGCACGAGAAACAGCAGAAGGAACTCGTCGACCAGGCGCTGACCCTGGCGGGCGGCAGCCAGCCGCGCGCATTTGCACCTCGGCCCCTCGCCGAAGGCGAAGAGTTTTAAGTTTCTTAAAAATACTCAATTAAATCAATAGTTTATGGAGTCATCATGCTCGTCGATGTGAAAGTGCCCCAACTCTCGGAATCAGTGGCCGAGGCGACACTGGTGTCGTGGCACAAAAAAACCGGCGAATACGTCAAGCGTGACGAGAACCTGGTGGATATCGAGA
>CAMCYP010000035.1 GCA_945885345.1 Bordetella parapertussis
GCAGGTCCATGGCCTGGATCAGTTTCAGGTGCACCTTGTTGCGCGCTTCGTTGATTTCCTTGATGGCCTTGGACACAACAGCATGCGACGCCGACGCTTCTTCAGGCGTCAGCTTGGCGG
This sequence comes from Bordetella parapertussis, assembly GCA_945885345.1. Classification (GTDB taxonomy): domain Bacteria; phylum Pseudomonadota; class Gammaproteobacteria; order Burkholderiales; family SG8-41. The sequence goes on from CAMCYP010000035.1 coordinate 121, forward strand.
GAACCGGAGGAGGAGCAACCGGTGCGGCGGCGGGTGCCGGTTTGGGCGCGGCCTGCACGGGCGGCGTGCGCACTTCCGGCGCAACAACCGGCGGTGCGGCTGTGACGGCGGCAGCTGCGCTCTGCTGGTCGATGGCAATGCTGTAGCCGCCGATCAGGATCACATCACCGGGCTTGAGCGGACCATACAGTCCGTCGATGTTCTTGCCGTTGACTTCGGTGCCGCCTATTGCGCCATGATCCTCGACGTAAAAGCCATCCGGGCGCTGGCGCAAGGTCGCGTGTTTCTTGGCGACCGACCATCCACGCACAACGATCAGATTTTCATCGCCCTTGCCGATGGAACAGGAGTCAATTGCGCAATCGACTTTCTCTTTTTGCCCTTTGGGACTCGTGACTTCTATGGAAAACATCCGGCTTGTGCCCCTTCAATCAACGATGCCTTTTTTGCCGATGAACCCCTCGTAACGTTCGCGCAGATCCTTGCCTTTTTCCACGCGCTCGCGGTTGAGGGTGGCATTGGGATCAAATACCTGCGGCGTTACGAATACGACCAGATCGCTGCGGTTGTTGCGGAAATTGGTGGAGCGGAACAGTGCGCCGATAATCGGCACGTCGCCCAGCCACGGCAGCTTGTCTACCTGGTTGGAAAGGTCCGAGTTGACCAGCCCCGACATGACGATGGTCTGCCCGGTCTTGACGTTGATTTCCGAGTCGGTCTGGCGGGTCAGGAATCCGGGGTTGCCCTGTACCGACGTTGCAGGATCAATGGAACTCACCTCGGTCTGGATCGTGGCCATGATGTTGCTGTCCACGTCGGCCACGGGCTTGATGGTGAGCTTGATGCCATAGTCCTTGTAGGTCACCGAAGGCGGGCTCAACCCGGTCGCCGGGATCACGATCGGAATCTGTCCGCCGGCCAGGAATTTGGCCTCACCGCCGCTGCGGGTGGACAGTTCCGGCGTGGCGAGGATATAGGCATCGCCATTGGTCACCGCGAGGTTGATCCTTGACGTAATGCTGGTGGCAATGCCGAGATAACCGATGGGCGGACTGACGCGCGGCGGCAGGCCCGACAGGATCGGCACGGCCGTGCCCGGCAGGGCATTCGGCGAAGAACGGCCCGGCACGGCACCGGCCAGACCCGGATCGGACTGACGGGCGGTAAATCCACCGGACGTAATCGCGTCAAATGCAAACGCGCCGGTAGGGCCGGTGATCGACTGCTGCCACTGAATACCGAGGTTTTCAAAAGCCGAGCGCCGGAACTCGATCAGCTGGACCTTGAGGTAAACCATCTTTCTCATGGTCACGTCTTCCTCGCGCACCATGTTCAGCACCTGCGGATACTTGGAGATCGCATTGTTGATCAACGCCAGGTTCGGCTTGGAAGTCGCGCCGGTGACCACCGCATTGCTGCCGATGCGCTCCACCCGCATGCCGGGAATCGCGCTGAGGATTTTTCTGACCTGCACTACGGTTTCGCCCACATCTGCCGCCGCGATACGAACGCTGTATTTTTTCAGCGTGCCGTCTTTCAGCCAGACGTACAAGCCGGTGTCACCAGAAGCCTCGGCCAGCAACACCAGTTCCTTTTCCAGAACGGTGGTCGTCAGCAAACGGCCATTGCCGACCGCGACACGCTGCACCTTGCTGATCGGCAGCGTCTTGATTTCCCCCTGGAACATGGTAATCAACGTGCCGGTATCTGCGGCCGCCGGTTCCTGGGCGTAGAGTTTTGTCGTGGCAACGGCAAAAAACAGAACGGCCAGACAATAAAATGATGTGCGTTTCAACATGGTCATGCCCCTGGAATCCGTTTTACGTACTTTTATTACGTGCTTTTATTACGTGCTTTTATTACCAGCTGTTAAGCGCTTTTACTTCTGCCCTGTTGCCGACTGCAGATACGACTGCGCCACGGCAGGTGTGTTTGATGGCAGGCTCGGCGCCGCGGCCGCTGCAGGTGCAGCCGTCGCGGGAACACCCGGTGCTCCGGGTACCGGCGGTGCCATCCCCGGCACGTTCACCGTAATGGTGTTGCCTACGCCGCCGCCACCTTTGCCGCCGATGATGTATTCCACCGATCCGGCATCAATCTCCTCCGGCCCCTCTTCCTTGACGCGGATTTTCTTCAGCAGGTTGCGGGTGTTGATTTTGCCGAGCCGGACAATTTCCTCATCAGGTTCCTTGCGCAACACCGCGCGGATGCGTCCCAGCTGCTGGGCCAGCGCGATGCGCGCCGCCTGGTCCGGCGACACTTCGAAAGTCAGGTTGGAATAACGCACCACGCCCTGCGGCATACCGGGCTGCGGGGCGGTAAAAGTATCGGATTTGCGTACAGTCTGGCCGGTGGCGATGACCTTGAGACGCTGCATCAGCAAGGTAATCTGCTGGTTGTTGCCGCTGATATCCGACAGATCCGGCATGATCAGAAACAGGTCGACCATATTGCCCGGCCTGACCATCTGGGCTATCGAATTGAGTTCGTCGATCTCGATGGTAATGGCGCGGGACCCGGTTTCCAGCAGGTCGGAAAAATCCCGCCCCTTCTCTTCGATATCGGATGTGCGCAGCGGAAGCCCGCGTTCGACATTGCGCAGCAGCTTGGCGCCTTCATACTTCTCGAATGTGTCCGGCGTAATCATGTCGGGGCTTACGAGATCGGCGGGTATGCTGCGCCCGCCAACCATATCGCCGGTGATCGCGCTGCCTCCGAGCAGATTCTTGCGCGGCACCACCACCTTGGCCGAGGGTCCGCCCTTGGCCTTGCTGGCCAGTTCTTCCTGGATTCTTTTTTCCCTGACATCCAGGTACTGTTTGGTCAGCCAAGCTGCCGCCAGTGCCATGATGATGGCGACAAACAGCATGAGCCAGGTACGATTGATGCGATCGAGTCTGAGGGCCATGTGCGGGCTTCTTTTAGAGCGGAGTTATGTTGTTGGAAAAAGAAATGGCCCAGGAATAGGCGCCGAAAAAATCTTTCAGCGCTTTTACCACATCCCCTATCGCGGAATGCACCACCCCTGATTCATCCGTGTAACTGATCAAAACCACCACCACCAGCATGACCACCATGGTGTATTCCACACTGGCCTGACCGGAAATTCGCCGGCATCCCCTTAAACCGTGGCGAATCCCCCTGTTTTTCAATGCTCCCGCATTCATGGCTTGTCGACAAAAGTAGCCAGCACATTGGTGCCTGACGTACCCGCTTTCCCCGGCGAAATCGTCAGATTCGCTTCATGATAACCCCGTTTCAGCACGAGTACATGGGAAATGCCTTTGCTGCCTCCGACGGGGCGATCCATGATGGCGCTCCAGCCGTCATCCGCCATGGTACGCCGGTAAAAATTCAGATTGGCATCGGGTGAATACGTGTTGGTCAGCATGATGGTGCGGCCGGTTTTACCCGAATCGTAATGGTCAATGTCATTCAGAACCGTGCTGCCCGCCATGTTGGGGAATCCTGCACCCGGGGTTTTAAGCTGCCCGCCGTCAGGCTTGGTGCTGACCCCGAGCAAGGCCTTGGCGCCGCGCCCGTAGGGCATCACCTGCACGGTATAAAAACAACCGCTGCGCAAAGTGGCAATGGCCGGCATGCCGCCGACCTCGTATTCATGGGAGAAAGGCGGCGCATCGCTCCAGCGCTGCCTGTAAAAGGCGATTACCTGTTGCGGTGTCTGTTCGGTGGTCAATTCCTTGATTTGCATGGGCATGCCGTTCATGCGCATGTTCTCCGCCACCCATTGCGTCTGGCCGACATACGGAACCGGAAACTCGGGGCAAGGCACCGCCTTTTCCTGCGCGAATGCGGCAGTGCAAACAGTGGCGGCCAGCAACACGGCCGGCCGGATCAATCCTGCGATGCCTATCCTCTGGAACATGTTTATTTCATACCATCAGCACGGTGATTTTAAAAAATAAATAAAATCAATTAGTTAAGTCTATCCGGCGGTAGCTGATCCACTTCGATTTTACCCAGCTCCAGCACAGTGGGCGCCAACTCCGGCGTGAACGGCACCAGTATCCAGCGCACGGCATCCAGCACCGGATTACTCAGCACGGAGGTCGGTGTCAGGCCCTGCACCTGCTTTTTAACGTGCGCCGCGCCGTTGGCACCCCAGCCGTTGGCGAGAATCACGTTTTTGTCGGTAATCGACAGATTGAGCCGCGCCGGATCGGCACCCGCACCGCTGCCCAGCACTTCGCTGATCACTGATGCAGTGTTGGCAATGCTGGTCGTCGCAGTGCCCGTGTACAACCCGTCCATTTCAAGATTGAAAGGGCCGATCGCATTCGCTACAGACACGGCGAAGCCGAGAATCGTATTGGCCGTCCCGGGGGAATCTTCATTGGTAATGGAATTGCTCGAACCGGCAAGCATTGCGGTGCCGGTGCGGTCGTACCACAACTCGCTGGTCAGGAACTTACCCGCCATCTCCGATTTTATGGTCGACTCACTTTTGTCGTTGCCCTCCCAGTCGCCGCTGCTCGAAGCCGACTGGCCGTACCACACGGTTCGCTCCCAGGCGTTATAACGCGCCGCCTGGATCGTCGACGCCTTGATATCGGCGTATTTGCCGAGCAGCGGAATGATCAGGAACAGCGGGATCAGAAACAACACGGCACCGATCACAAATTCGGTGAGCGCCTGCCCCCGCTCGGCGGTTCGTTGCACACGGAAACATGAGGCCCGGAATGCCATCACGGGAAACTCTGCGACAGAATGGAGGCGCCCTGCTCCAGCAGGTTGTTCTGCATCAACCGGGCCTGCCAGTACGGACTGTACAGACTGCCGTATTCGGTTTTACCGTCGCCACGGGCAAACAGTTTTTTCGGACGCGCAAAATAGGATTGGGACTTGGACAGGGCCTTGATCGTATTGCCTTCAGTGCCGTCTGCCAGCCACAGCTGCCCGGTGTCGCCACCGCCAATGTTCATGCTCGGCGAGCTGCTGATGGCGATCGTGCTCATCGGTTTTTCGACTTCGATCAGCAGTTCAGGACCGTTGACGTTCTGGTGCGCCGTTGCAGTCGCCTGCACGCGATCCGTGACATCCCAGTATTTTTTCAATCCGCCGTTGCTGTCCAGCGTGGCGCCGGTTCCATTGGCGACGTTGATCCACGCCGGGGCCATGGTCAGCGGATTGACGAAAGCGGAGCCATACGCTTCGGCAAAATTGTGGTTGAAGTTGCCGCTACCCGGCTGGAGGTCGTTCGCCGAACCGGCAAGCGCCGCGCCATAACCCTGCGGAGTGGGAATCGGGATCGGAATCGGCACAGGAAACGGCACGAAAATCCATACCATCAGAATCGTGAAGAGGCCAGTTGAATCGGCGCCGGTCCAGCTCTTCATGTAAGTGCCGGACTTGTTTTTCAGTTCCGTGCCGCCGCTGTGGTACATGATCATGAACATCGTACCGAAGTTGCCGGGAATGGCCTTGGTCGGATCGATCAGTATCGGCAGCGGCCACGGATAACTGCGGAAGTTATAAAAACCGTCCTGCGAATTGAAAATGACATTGGCCTGCCGGTCCTGTGAACCGCCGCTGGCACTGTCCGAGCCACCCGTGGTGCCGCTCTTGGTCGGATCGTAGTCGCTGGTGAAATTGTAGACATCATAGACATGCTTGGCCCCGAACCCGATCTGGGTCAGCGAACTGCTGAGCGAGGCATCAGGATCATTCTGCCGGATGACTTCAGGAATGATCTCGACCCACAGGGACAATGCTGTCGCGGCATGGTACGCAGTGCTGCCGTAATAAAACGCGTCGATCAGGAAATCAAGCACCTTGACCAGCGGCCCGGCGACTGCGTTCATCACCGATTCAATGCCGCCCGCGGCACTTTTGGCCACGTTCCATACGGAAGTCCACATGGAACCCAGCGCTGACAGGCTGGCGAAGGTCTGGGGCACCCAGTTGAACGGACCAGACTTGTAAACGCTGTCCAGATTGCGCGCCCAGGAGCGCAAACCAACGATCTGGGCAACCGCCACCTGGTTGGCGATCATTGCCCGATTGGCATAAGCGGTGAAGTTGTAGTCGCGGGCCTCGGTCACGGCACCGCTGTAAGCGGCCGCGTCCGCAGTGTTCTGCAACTTCATTTTCTGGGTGGTCAGCTGGGCCACGTTGTACAGCAGCAACAGGCCCAGCAGCACTACCACCGTGGTCACGCCGATAAACGCCAGCGCTTGGCCGCGCTGGCGCACAAGCAATGGAGGCCGCCCCCCCGGGGGGAGAGGGTTACGCATGCCCGGAATTGCCTGAAAAACTACGAGAACTTACTTGCTGACGGTGTTCTCGTAATCGCCCATGCCCTTTTTCTTGGCGGCATCGGTCGAGGCGTCCTTGGATGCGTCCTGGGCGCCCTTGATTTCATTGGTCGCTTTTTTACCCGACAGTTCCTGGGCCATACCCGCGGTCTGCTGGCGCACGGTCTGACCGAAAAAGCTGTATACGCCAATCGCCGCGATCGCAATCAGCGCCACGATGATGATGTATTCCGTCATGCCCTGGCCGCGTTGTTTGGCCAGCGCCGGTACTTTGGAAATAAGGTTCATTTGGTGCTCCTTATAGGTTTTCTCTAGCAACGAATTCATGTTTTTACCCTGTCCTACACCCTGATCACCGCCTGTTTCAAGCGGCTACGAATGCTAGCATAGTGCAGCGGGGAAACTTTTGCCGGGCTGGAAAAAAATCACCTGCACCGGGGGCCCGGAAGCTGCTCTGAGCCCGCAACGTGAACGCCCCTCCGATACGTCAAAAAACGCTGATATTCCGTTCTGCAAGCAGTTGCGACAACCGCAGATTGGCCAGGCCCAGGCGATCCACCAGCAGTTCCAGAAAGGCCCCGTTGAAATGATGTCGGCACAGCTCGGATGCCTGGGGCAGGGTTTCTGCACGGATCTCGATGACCACAATGTCGGTAGTGGCGACCACGCTCGCCGAGCGCTGGAATTTCTGTTTGCCGAGGTAGGCCATTTCGCCGAAACACTCGCCGCTTTTCAGTACGGTCAACAGCCGCTCCTGCTTGCGCACCTGCACCTCGCCGCCGGCAAGGATGAAAAATGATGACCCGATGTCGCCCTCCTGGATCAACACCGAATCCCGCGGCAGCTGATGCCATTTTGCCAGCCGCAACACTTCCCACAGCTCCACATCGCTGAATTTACGGAAAAACTCGAGCTTGCGCAGGGTGTCGAATTTTTCGGCCTCGGGCATGCCATCGCGGGCCTTGGCGCGGGATCCACCCAGCACATCAACCAGGTCGCCTGCGAGGTCTCCCCAAGTCTGGTATCGATCAGCCGTGTTTTTCTTCAGCATGCGCAGCACGATGGCATCAATCTGCGGCGGCACCTCGTTGCGGAAGCGGCTGGGCGGCGCAGGGTCTGCATTGATGATCTGGTAAATGATGCTGTAGTTATTGGTCCCCATGAAAGGCAGACGTCCGGTCAGCAGCTGATAGAACACCACACCCAGCGAAAATATATCGGTCTGATACGTCAGTTGCTGCTCACGCACCTGCTCGGGTGACATGTAGGCCGGGGATCCGATCCCGGTAATCTGGGTAGAATCGCTGGCCGCATTCAATGCGGCGCCGAAATCCGATACCTTGATGTCGGTTTCACCGGCGAGCAGGATGTTGGCCGGCTTGATGTCCCGGTGAATCACGCCCTCGCGCGCGGCATAATCCAGCGCCCTTGCACATTTGTAGACGATTTCCAGCACCCGGGTCAGCGGCAGCAGGTGGTCCACCCGCGCGTACGGCTCCAGCGTCGTGCCATCCACATATTCCATGACGATGTAACTGGCCTCATCTTCAGCAACCGCATCGTAAATGGCCACGATGTGCGGATGGGACAGCTTGCCGGCCAGGGAGGCCTCGGTCACAAAGAGTTTGCGGTAGCGCCGTCCGTGCTCCTGGTCGCCCAAAGCCTCGGGGAACACCACCTTGACCGCGACTTCGCGATCCTGAAACGGGTCATAGGCCTTGTAAACGACACTGGTTGCGCCTCGCCCCAGTTCCTTGATGATTTCGTACTTGCCGATCCGCCGCGTTTCGGCGGGCTGCGGAACCGTATCACTGCCGGCATCGTTGCTCATCGGGCAAAAGTATCACTAAATCGGCTACGCCGCTGTTTCGCACAAAATGACGCTTCAACGCTTGCGCTCCCGCTCCAACTGCATCCGGCGCAATTCGCGCAAACGGGCTTCGACCGCGGAAAGCTGGTAAAAATCGCCTTCGCCGGTTTTCAACGCAATCTGCATCTGCTCAACAGCGGCGCCCAGCTGCCCGCTTCTGAAATAGGCCTCTCCCTGTGCGCGATGCTGCTGCAGTCGATTGCCCTGTGCCTCGTAAGCCTGCGCCTGCAGGCGGTAGAGCCGGGAATCGTCGGGCTGCGTACGCAAGCGGCTGTCGATCATCTGCAGCACAGCAGCCGGCTGGCGCGCCCGCAACAGTTGTTCGGCATGGCCGTAAAACAATGCGCGGTATCCCGGATAGGCGCGCCGGGCATCCTGATAACACTTCAGGGCGCCTGCGGAATCTCCAGCGGCGTCCTCCAGCCGGCAGGCCAGACTCTCGATGATCGGGCTGGGCGTCTTGCGCAGCGGCACGATTTCCCTGCGGGCGCGGGCAAAATCGCGGGCGCGGATCAGGCTGGCTACCAGCCCATAACGGCTGGCCGTTTCCGACAGGAATTTGCGTTCGGAGAAACTCGATTCGAAAAATGCCACCGCATCGCGTGCTGTTCCGGTCTCGGCACGCAACTTCGCGCGGATCAGCTGGAAATCCAGGCCATCGGGCACCTGCCGGTACGGCAGATTCTCGACGCGGTTCTGGATGTCGGCAATCCGCTCGAATGTCAGCGGATGGGTGCGCAGATAGGACGGCGCACCGCCCTCGTAAATCCGCGTCGCGCGCTGCAAGCGTTCGAAAAAAACCGCCATTCCGCGCGGATCAAAACCCGCCGCATCCAGCATCTGCAGTCCGACCCGGTCTGCTTCGCGCTCATTGTCCCGGGTGAAATTCAGCTGGCTCTGCACGACCCCGGCCTGGCCGAACACCATCGCCGCCTCGGAAATCTGTGAATTCGAGCGCGCGGCAAGTATGGCAACCGCCAGCGCGGCAATCGACATCAGCTGGCTCTGCCCCTGCTGGTTGATCATCCGCGCAATATGGCGCTGCGTCACGTGCGCGACTTCATGACCAACGACACCGGCGACTTCGGATTCGCTCTGCGCGGCAAGCAGCAATCCGCTGTTGATGCCGACAAATCCGCCGGGCAACGCAAAGGCATTGATCTGCGGATCCTGCATCACGAAAAATTCAAATTCCTGCCGCACCGCATCGCTGTGCGCTGTCAGCCGCCTGCCCAGCTTGTTGACATAGTCAGCCACTTCCGCGTCATCAAGGTAACTGGGATCGCGGCGAATTTCGAGCATGATGCTCTCACCGAGGCGACGCTCGTCAGCCGGTGTGATGGCCGTCGCGGATACATCCCCGAGTTCGGGCAAGCCCTGCGCCAGCACGCGGGGAACACACAGCAGAACCAGCAGCAGGATTGGGGAAATTAAGCGTTGCAGCATGGTGCTATGATAATTCTGGGAAGTCGGAGTTCAAAAATGAAAAAACAATCCGTTACGGGTGCCTTGACGCATTTTGACGCAAATGGTCAGGCATGGATGGTCGATGTCGCAAACAAGGCGGAAACCCACCGCATCGCCAAAGCAACGGCCCGCATCGTGATGCAGGCGGCAACCCTGCGTCAGATCGTTGCCGGTACTGCGAAAAAAGGGGACGTGCTCGGCATTGCGCGGATTGCCGGCATCCAGGCCGCCAAGCAGACCTCGACACTGATTCCCCTCTGTCATCCCCTAGCACTGACCCGGGTGGAAATCGCTTTCAAAATAGACCGCCGCCGCAACGCCGTAAGCTGCACCGCCACGGCGGAAACCATGGGCCGCACCGGCGTGGAAATGGAGGCTTTGACGGCCGCCAGCGTCGCTTTGCTGACCATCTACGACATGTGCAAGGCGGTGGACCGCGGCATGTGTATTGAAACACTGCGACTCGAGGAAAAACGCGGCGGAAAATCGGGGACATGGAAAGCGCCCCGGCGCGCCAGTTGAGCCTTGAGACTGTCCGGCGCTGAGAATATTCCTGCGGGGCATATCAACGCTTCCGGGTAGACAATCCTCATGGTGTTGGCTAGTATTAAAAAAACGGGTAAACGGCGCCAAGGAGCAGAACCAGATCAGCTAAGCCCGCCATATTCCCGCGGCATCCAGTTTCGCGACAAAACAGACTGCGGCGGCTGAGGATCAGCCTTGAAACCGCAACGGCACATTCACCAGGAGGATTCCATTCATGAAAATTTTTCGCCGTCATTTCCTGAAACTCTCGGCCGGCGCCTGTGCTGCCGCCGCGGGTCTGCTCCAGGCAGGCGCAGCGTGGGCAGCGCCATGGAACAAGAGCGGCTTCGAAGCCAAGGCGGCAATTGACGCGCAGAACAGCCTGGGCGCAACCAGCCTGATCGACAGCAAGGACATCACCATCACCGCACCGGATATCGCCGAAAACGGCGCTATCGTGCCCGTCGCGATCACCAGCAAAATCCCCAACACCCAGAGCATCTCGATCATCGCCGAGAAAAATCCGTTTCCGCTGGCCGCGAGCTTCGACATCAGCGCAGGCAGCGAGGCCTATATCTCGACGCGACTCAAAATGGGCCAGACTTCGAACGTGCGCGCCATCATCAAGGCCGACGGCAAGTTCTATACCGCGATCAAGGAAGTCAAAGTCACTGTCGGCGGATGCGGCTGATCATTTGATATCCGCAACCACAACGGCGAAACGAGGAGAAGCAAATGGCTGAACCGATGAAAATCCGTGCCACGCTGCAAGGCGATACCGCGGATGTGCGCATCCTGATGCGCCACCCGATGGAAACCGGCACCCGTAAAACGGCGACCGGCATCGTACCCGTGCATTTCATCCAGAGCGTGATTGTCGAACACAACGGCAAAACCGTGATCGATGCGCAATGGAGCCAGGCCATTTCACGCGATCCGTTTCTCGGCCTGCGTATCAAGGGCGCCAAAGTCGGCGACAAGATCAGCGTAACCTGGGTCGACAACAAGGGCGACAAGCGCCGCGATGAAGTCGCGGTATCTGCTGGCGTATAGCCGCGGCAGCGAAGCTTCATTCCAATAAAAAAAGGAGGAGATCGTGAAAATAATGCGCGGCATCAGTCTGTTATCGGGCACAGCCCTCTGCCTTGCCTTGGCGTCATCCGCCATCGCACAAAACAACGACCTTTCCGTCGGACGCAAGATGCTGATGGAAGACAACCCCGGTGAACTGTGGATCGACCAGGGCAAGGAATTGTTCTACCAGAAACGCGGGCCGAAAAATGTATCACTGGAGCAGTGCGATTTCGGCATGGGGCCGGGGAAACTTGAGGGGGCCGCAGTGCGTCTGCCCCGCTATTTCGCCGATACCGACCGCGTCGAAGACCTGGAATCACGGCTGCTGACCTGCATGACGCGGTTGCAGGGATTCGATCGTGCCCAGTTGATCAAACAGGCCATCAGTGCTCCGGCCAGCCGGGGGTCGGACATCGAAGCATTGGCGCTTTATGTGACCTCCCGCTCCAATGGCATGAAGGTCAATGTCACGCTGAACCACCAGAAAGAGTACGACATGTACAAGGCCGGCGAATATCTGTTCTATCGCCGCAGCGGCCAGACCGATTTTGGCTGCGTACAGTGCCACGGTGAGGCCGACAAACGCATACGCCTGCAGGATCTGGTGCACATGACCAGCAAAGCCGGGGCACAGGAAGTAGCTTCAACCTGGCCCGCCTATCGCGGCTCGCACTATGTCGTGCGCACCATGCAATGGCGCCTCAACGACTGCGTGTGGCAAATGCGCCTGCCTGACCTCAAGTATGCAACGGATTACTCGATCGCATTGACCACCTATCTCAACCACCAGGGCAATGATGCAGTGATGCAGGTGCCCGGATTCAAACGCTAGGGGAATGAGATGAAAACAACCTGGATCCAATGGTCGGCTTCCCTGACCACCGCATTAATGGTTGCCGGTTGCGCGACCTATCCTGACCAGGCCACAACCCGGCAAATGGCGGAAAAAATGGTGTTCGAAGCTTTTGCCGCCTCACCGGCACACATGAAGCGCCTGGAGCAGGACCGGTCACAGCAGATCTGCAGCAAGATCGGTGATGCAAAACTCAGCCCGGAAGAATCTGCCGAAGTGGTCAAGCTGGCGCGCGCCTCAATCCAGTACCCGTCTTCAGGCCGACTCAGCGGCGACTGGAAAGCCGGCGACAAGCTGGCACATGACGGCGCCGGCGACCGCATCCGCAACGGCAAAACCGAGAAAGTCAGGGAAAACGGCGGCCTGTGCCAGAATTGCCATGCCCTCGCCCCGGGTGAAATCAACGTCGGCAATGTCGGCCCGCCCCTGACCAGCTACGGCAAGCAGCGCGGCAATTCCGAAGCCATCGTCAAATACACCTACGAAAAAATCTATAACGCCTGGGCCTATTTCCCCTGCTCCAACATGCCGCGCCTGGGCGCCACCGGACACCTGACGCCGGAGCAGGTCACGCACATGGTGGCCTACCTGCTCGATCCGCAATCGCCGATCAACAAGTAGCCCCGCCGCAACCGCAAACTTCCGGAGGCTTGGGCGACCAAGCCTCTTTTTTTCGGAATCCACCACCATGAACCTGACACGCCGCGAATTCCTGCAGATCCTGGCGATTGCCGCAGCACAGGGCCTGCCGCTGGCCAGCGGTCGGGCCATGGCAGCTGCCCGCAGCGGCGAGCTCTATCAACTGGGCAAGCCGCAGGGCAACGTCACGCTGATGCATTTCACCGACTGCCACGCGCAACTGCTGCCCGGCTATTTCCGCGAACCGGATGTGAACATTGGCGTTGGTAACGCCCGCGGCCGGCCGCCCCATCTGGTGGGCAATGCAATGCTGCAGCATTTCGGCATCAAGCCGGGTACGCGCGAAGCGCATGCCTTTACCCATCTCGATTATGTCGCCGCCGCGCGCACCTACGGCAAAATCGGCGGCTTCGCCCATCTCGCGACACTGGTCAAACAGGTGCGCGCACAACGTCCAGGCGCACTGCTGCTCGATGGTGGCGACAGCTGGCAAGGCTCTGCCACGGCGCTGTGGAGCAAGGGTCAGGACATGATCGATGCCTCGAAACTGCTGGGCGTCGATATCATGACCGGCCACTGGGAATTCACCTACGGCGCGCAACGGGTGCAGGAAGTGGTCAACAAGGATTTCAAAGGAAAAATCGAGTTCCTTGCGCAAAACATCCGCACGACTGATTTTGAAGACCCGGTATTCCCGGCATACACGCTGCGCGAAATCAACGGCGCACTGGTTGCGATCATCGGCCAGGCCTTTCCCTACACCCCCATCGCCAACCCCCGCCACTTCGTGCCCGACTGGACTTTCGGCATCCAGGAAGAGCGCCTGCAGCAGGTCATCGAAGAGACGCGCAAAAAGGGCGCGCATGCCGTGGTGCTGCTGTCGCACAACGGCATGGATACCGACCTCAAGCTGGCCTCACGCGTGTCCGGCCTCGATGCCATTCTCGGCGGACACACCCACGATGCCGTGCCCCGCCCGACCAGCGTAAAAAACCGCGGTGGCAGCACACTGGTGACCAATGCAGGCTCCAACGGCAAATTTCTCGGCCTGCTGGAGCTCGACGTTCGCGGTGGCAACGTCAAATCCGCGCACTATCGCCTGCTGCCGGTGTTCGCCAATCTGCTGGGCGCTGATGCCGACATGGCTGCGCTGATCAAACAACACCGCGCGCCGTATGAAGCCAAACTCAATGAAAAACTCGCAGTCAGCGAAGGCCTGCTGTTCCGCCGCGGCAATTTCAACGGCAGCTTTGACCAGTTGATACTGGATGCCCTGCTCGAAACGCAGGACGCGGAAATTGCGTTCTCCCCGGGCTTCCGCTGGGGCACTTCCATCCTGCCCGGTGAAGCGATCACAACCGAAGACGTAATGAACATGACCGCAATCACCTACCCCTTTGTCAACCGCAGCACCATCACTGGCGCGGACCTGAAGAATTTGCTCGAGGATATCTGCGACAACCTGTTCAACCCGGATCCGTACTACCAGCAGGGTGGCGACATGGTGCGTGTCGGGGGGCTACGCTACACCTGCGCCCCCAATCAAAAAATTGGCAATAGAATCAATGAGTTAATGTTAAACGGCAAGCCCGTGGATGCAACAAAGTCCTACAAGCTGGCAAGCTGGGCACCAGTGGCCGAGGGCGCCTCCGGAGAACCCGTGTGGAATATCGTCACCAATTATCTGCGTGACAAAAAAGTGATCAAACCACCGCTGCTTAGCCGACCACAAATCAAAGGTGTTGCGGCTGACCAATTAAATAGCTGAGCAGGCGACCATAACCTCCACTCTGCACCTGGCTCAGCCCGACAGCCAGAGTTGGATCAGTCAGAATAACAATCATGGATTTTCGTCACGAATTGAATATCGACAGATGACTGCTCACGATCCAACACAAAATCCGGCCATCAATGTATGTCTCTTGCAGCCCCCTGGCTACATTCATGCACTGGCACTGCTGGAAGCAGCGGAATATGTCGCCGAAAAATGCATGCTCTCCGGATATCAGGCCGGTTTGCGCAAGAACAGATTACTCAGCAGCGGACTGAACATCGTTTTTGGCGCTCATATCAGCCCGCAGGAAAACCCCGCCTATCCTCCGAACACGGTGATCTTCAATACCGAGCAGATCCCGGAAAAAAGCGCATGGATCAATTCCCGCTACAAAAACTGCCTGGATCGTTATTTTGTATGGGATTACTCATCATTCAATCTTGCAGCTTTGGGACACGCAAGGACACAACAGGTCAACTTTTATCATGTTGAAAAGCTCCGGAGGATCACACCGGACCCACAGCCGGAATATGATCTGATTTTTTATGGCTCCATGAACGAACGCAGGAAAAAGATTCTTGAGAATCTTCGAGGCCGGGGATTAAAAATCCTTACCGTATTCGGGCTGTATGGCCCCGAACGCGATGCCCTGCTGCGCAAAGCCCGGGCAGTACTGAACCTTCATTTTTACGAATCACAGATATTCCAGCAGATCAGGGCCTTTTACCCGCTTTCGAATGGCATACCCGTGATCTCCGAGAATTTTCCGGAAGCTTCTGCCCCATCCATTTATGGGGAAGTGATGTTCACCCCTGGCCGCGAACCCTTTGAGAATTTCGTTCTGGATCTGCTCACACAGAATGAACGGTTCGAACGGGCAACAGCAGAAAAAATCAGCCGTTTTCATGCCTCCAGGGACAACCTGGAATTTGGCGAAGTGCTGAAAAAGACCATCGATGCTGTTCTGGACCCAGCCACTCTCAAGCCAGCCACCAAACCGCATGCACCCACCAGAATCAACCTGGGTTGCGGCAAAGACTACCGACCAGGATATCTGAACATCGATACCAATCGAGATCTGAGTCCGGACATGACGCTGGATTTATCCGCCCCGGCGGAGTTTCCTGTTTCCGCGGCATCTCCCACACATGGGGAGGTCATCCTGGGCGAAAACCAGTTTGATGAAATCATTGCAATCAACGTGCTGGAGCAGGTGCAACAACTCACACAATTAATGAGCAATTGCCTGAGACTGCTAAAAGATGGGGGGCAATTCACGATTCTCGTAGCTTACGATCTCTCCCTCGGAGCATGGCAGGATCCGCGGCAGGTCCGGGCATTTAACGAGAATTCCTGGCTGTATTACACCGAGTGGTTCTGGAAACTGGGCTGGTTCCATGACCGATTTGATTGCACGGAAACCTCCCTCAACCTGAGTGATTACGGCAAAATTCTCGTCAATAAAAATATGCCCCAGGATGAAGTGCTGCGCACTCCGAGAGCCATCGATTCGATGAGGGTTGTTTTGACCAAACGAAAAACAACCGCGGAAGAAAAGACTCTGGCCCGCTCTTATGACAGCGGCTTTATCGATTCGTAGTATTGCGACGCCGCTCAATCATTACAGGCTGATTTCCATCATTGGCTGGATCAACAATTCATGAAATTGGTGTATTCCGAAGACAAAAAGAAAGGCGATGGGTCATCTAAATGCCAAACAGAAATCTTGGCCGAGCTTTGCAAAATACCCAATCGAATGTCATTCCATGAATTGAAGCTTGCCGGATCCCTCGCCTGAATTGCCGCATTTTTATGTATGGACAATTTATGCAGAAATTCCCCAAGTTGCTCACCAAACTTATCCCGATAATGAGTCCTTGTGTACCCAAAATTTACACAGCTTAAAGAAGGTGAACTGGCAATAAAACTGGAAAAAAGTCTTTCAATAATAAACGGCCTCATTGTCGCCTCGGAATCCCGGGCATAGTTTGCAGACCCCGCGTAAACCAATCCGACCTCTGAACTTTTGGCCGCTTCCGCATCAAGGCCTGTCAAAGCCTCCTCAACAAACTCAAAGTACCTCCTCCAGAACTTATCGTTTGCAGCAAAATAGTTGCAAAATGCAAAACAACTCGAACCCATGGGTCCCGATATATCGGGACCCATTTTTTTGTTCAAAAAGGCAAGGATTTTGTCTAATCCTTTATGCCCCTGATCGCTTCCTTGCTCCCAGACATTGAAATAAATTGCCTCGTTGCCAATCATCGGATTTATGAATACGCAATCCACTCCTGATGCAAATTGATGCTTGCTGAATTCAATGAATTCATCGGGAGATACCCGGGATTTATGCTGAAATTTCCAGGATACCAATCCCCACGGTTCCCGGGACGCGGGCGATTGTTCAGACCAGATGGTCTTTAGTAACTCGTACTCTCTTTGACTCCTGCCCGCATTAGCTTCCGCATTAAAAGGAATCGCGTGGGGGGAAACCAAGGATCGCTGCTGCTCGCCGATAAAGGATTGATATAACTTCATAGAGAATCCAATTTAACCAAGCTCCAGACTACAGGGTGATTCGAAACTTATTTCAACCTCGCAGATTTGGAATCTTGTATGCTCGATAAACAGATAAAAAATCTTCAACCAAAAGTATCCGGCTTTTACCGTGGAACCACTTTTACCGAAAACGCCTGTGGCAACTCACTCCGCTGATAGCGTTCATACATGGTGACATAGGCCGATTCGATGTGGAGCCTATACCGGTCAATGTCGAACAACGGCTGCGTGGTTCTGTTCTGCGCCAGCCTGGATTTGATGCCAGCCAGCAGCGCCGGCGTCGTTGCCAGTTTCAGCGCCAGCGCTTCGTAATCAGCAAGGGTTTCGGCAATCAGCTCCGGCAGTCCCATGGCGCGCAACAGGCTTGCCGCAACCCGCCCCGCGAACGCATGCCCCCTGCACGTCAGCAGCGGCAACCCCGCCCACAAGGCATCGCTCGCCGTAGTGTGCGCATTGCACGGCAAGGTATCCAGAAACAGGTCCGCCAGCCGGTGCCGCGCCAGATGATCCGGCGGCAGCATCCGCGGCGCAAACACCAGCCGGTCGGCGCGTACTCCCCTCGCTTCGGCTTCCAGCCGCAAGTTGCGCGAAGCCGCCGCGTTGTCTTCGAGCAACCACAGCACGCTACCCTCTACGCGTTTCAGCAAGCGCATCCAGACATCAAAAACATCCGGGGTGATCTTGTAGTTGTTGTTGAAACAGCAGAACACAAACCCCGTCTCCGGCAACCCGGCTTCGGCATGACTCGGGATCTGCTCCGCAATCACACGCCCGGAATCGTTGACCTGATAGCTATCAGGCAGGCGCACCACTTTCTCGGTATAAAATCGGTCGTGATCCTGCGGAATTACCTCCAGGTCGCCGATGATGTAGTCCATGTAGTCTGCGCCGGTCGTTCCCGGATAGCCCAGGTAATTGACCTGGATCGGCGCCGCACGCCACGCAAATATCGCCGGGCGACAACCGTCGGTAAATCCCTTCAGGTCAACCGCAATGTCGATTTCCCGAGCACGCAGTAAGGTCGCTATCTCCATGTCGCTCTGATTGCGCACATCATTGAACTGCCCAAAGGCTTTTTGCAGTCTTGTACGCATCGCGTCCTGGACATCCGGGCCAAACGACCACGCTGAAACATCGAACCGCGATTGGTCGTGCTTTTCAAACAACTCGATCATCAGATGAGTCGTTGCATGATCACGAAAATCCGCCGACAGATAAGCCACGCGAATTCTGTCGTGCCGATACTGCTCCCCGGACCACAACGGCTTTGCAGAGCCCGGGTATTTACGGGCCACATGCGCTTTACTGCATGCCAGTTGTTCCTCTGCCGAATCAGACAAAACCGCTACCTGAAAAGGCAATGCGACAGGCAAACCCTCGCGCACAGCGGCTAACAGCCTCGTTCTGGAATCGATAAATCGGTTCCAGTTGCAGACCCAAGCATCCGAATACAGCTTGTTGCCGGCAGCATGCTCATATTCAGGGTTGATTTCGAGCAGACGGGAATAGTCCTGCGCTGCCCGCTCATGCAATCCCATTTTCCGGAAAATTCCACCGCGGTTGTTCAGTGCCTCGGTAAATTCCGGCCTTATCTCCAACGCCCGGTCATAGTTGATGAGCGCCGCCTCAAACTGACCGATGTCAGCCTGCAATGTGCCGCGATTGCTGAATGCCTCGGCATATCCGGGATTGCAGGCTACGGCGCGGTCGTAACTCTCCAGCGCTTCGGCAAACCGGCGCAAATAGGCCAGCACAATGCCGCGGTTGTAGTGCGCCTCGGCATAATCGGGACGCACTGCCAGCGCGCGGTCATATTCAACGATTGCAGCCTCGCACTGCCGGCTTTTCCACAGTGCGATACCACGATTGTTGAGCACCTCTACAAAATCGGGTTTAACTGCCAATGCCCGGTCATACGCCGCCACTGCCTCTGGAAACCGATCCTGCGTCGCGAGCACAACTCCTCTGTTGAACAACGCCTCCAGATCATCCGGCAATTCCCCAAGTATCCGTTCATAACCCGCCAGCGCTTCCGGCATGCGTCCTAAAGCCATCAGGGTTGCGCAACGTTTGCGTCGGGCTTCATCGTGCTCCGGCGCCGCCACCAGCGCCAAATCATAACTGGCCAGTGCCTCCTCTGCCCTCCCCAGGGCCCGCAGCAGATTGCCTCGATTCACAAGTGCCGTTACATGCCCGGGGTCTGACCGTATCGCCTGTTCCATCAGCAATTCGGCTTCGCCCAGTTGCCCGCGCTGTGCCTGCAGCACCCCGAGCGTGTGCAGCACTTCCGCTGTCCCCGGCTGCTGCTCCAGCAAATCCCGGTACACCGCCTCCGCTTCGTCCAGCCTGCCTTCACGGTGCAGCGCCAGCCCGCGCTCCCATGCCTCTTGTGGTGCCGCCCCGCCGTCAGCCGGCACGTCTCCCGCGCCGCCCCTCAACAAGCCGCACAAGCGTCGCCACCAGCGCGACCCTTCATGCTTCGGAGTCACTGCACCCCCGAAGCACACTCATGCTTAGTCACCGAAAATCCCAGTGGCGGCAGACCCTGCTGATAGCGTTCATACATGGTGATATAGGCGGACTCGATATGCTGCCGGTAACGCTCGATATCAAACAACGGGGCAGTGGTCCTGTTTTGAGCCAACCGGGACCTGATCGCGGCCAGCATCTCCGGCATGCCCGCCAGCTTCAGTGCCATGGTTTCGTACTCGGCCAGACTCCCGGTGATCAACTCCGGCAGCCCCATCGCGCGCAGCAAGCTCGCGGCAACCCGCCCTGGGAACGTGTTTCCCTTGCACGTCAGCAGTGGCAGCCCCGCCCACAGAGCATCACTCGCCGTGGTATGGGCGTTGCAGGGCAAGGTATCCAGAAACAAATCGGCCAGCCGGTGCCGCGCCAAATGCTCCGGTGGCAACAGGCGTGGCGCAAATACCAGACGATCGGCACACACGCCTCTCGCCTCTGCCTCAGCTTTCAGGTTGCGGGATGCCAAGGCATTGTCTTCCAGCAGCCAAAGCACACTGCCTGCCACCTGCTTGAGCAGGCGCATCCAGACATCAAAAATTTCCGGCGAGATCTTGTAATTGTTGTTGAAACAACAGAACACAAAGCCTGATTCCGGCAGCCCGGCCTCGGCACGACAGGGAAGATTCCCGGCAATCGCACGTTTGGAGTCGTTGACCTGATAACTGTCTGGAAGACGCACTACGTGCTCTGAGTAGAATGCATCGTGTCCCTCCGGAATCACCTCTGCGTCCCCGATGATGTAATCCATGTAATCGGCGCCGGTGGTGCCGGGATAAACGAGATAGTTGATCTGGACTGGTGCCGGGCGCCGGGCGAAGATTGCTGGCCGGCCATCCTTTGAATACCCTTTTAGATCAACCACGATGTCGATCTCGTGATCACGCAGCATGCTGGCCACCTCGTCGTCATTCAAATCGCGGACATCCTTAAACTGCTCGAAAGCCCGGCGTAACCTCGCACGCATTGAATCCCCGGTTTCCGGTCCGAAGGACCATGCGGACACCTCAAAGCGTTCTTTGTCGTGCCGCTCGAACAGCTCCGCCATCAGGTGCGCGGTTGCATGCAGGTGAAAGTCCGCCGACAGGTATGCCACCCTGATCCGCCGGTGACGATAACGCTCACCGCTCCACAGTGGCTTTGTCGCCACCGGATACTTCCGGCGTGAGTAGGTGCGTGCGCAGCGTAACTGCTCGGCGGCCAAATCCGACAGCACCAGCATGGTAAATGGCAGAATGGGTCCGCCGCTCCGCACATGATTTACCAGCTGACTTTGATCCGCCGCGTGGTGCAGCCAATCGCAAATCTGCGCACAGGCATAGCAGCGGTGTCCCAGTGCCTGGGCGTCATCCGGATTCAACTCCAGCAGCCGCGTGTAATCCTGCGCCGCACGCTCATGCAGCCCCATCAAACGGAACAAGCCTGCACGATTGTCGAGAAATCCGGCAAAGTCGGGTTTTATCGCCAACGCCCGATCATAATTTTCGAGTGCCGCTTCGTAACGACCCAGGGATGCCAGTAAGGCGCCGCGATTATTGAATGCCTCGGCATAAGCAGGGTTCCCAGCCACGGCAAAATCATAGCTCTGCAATGCCTCGGCGGTCCGGCCTAATCGCGCCAGCACGATACCGCGGCTGTTGAGCGCATCGACGAAATCGGGCTTGACTGCCAGCGCACGGTCGTACGCAGCCAAAGCCTCCGCCATCCGGCCCTGGCCTGCCAGCAGCAGCCCCAGATCCAATTGCAGCTTCGGGTTTTCCGGCTGGAATTCCACTGCCCGTTCGTAGCTGGCCAGCGCCTCCTCTGCCCGTCCCAGAGCCCGCAACAGATTGCCCCGGTTTATAAGCGCCGTCACATGCCCGGGGTCGGCCTGTAGCGCCTGCTCCATCAGCGCTTCGGCTTCGCCCAGTTGCCCGCGCTGTGCCTGCAGCACCCCTAGCGTGTGCAGCACTTCCGCTGTCCCCGGCTGCTGCTCCAGCAAATCCCGGTACACCGCCTCCGCTTCGTCCAGCCTGCCTTCACGGTGCAGCGCCAGCCCGCGCTCCCATGCCTCTTGTGGTGCCGCTCCACCGGTATCCGGCATCCCCACCGATTTTTCACGATCTTTGTTCACGACAATGTCCCGGTTCCGGCGATCCGGTTTTTTTCGTATTCGGCAACAAACTCCGGCAATGCCGTCTGAACCTTTTCCAGCAATCCAGTCCAGTCACCCGGACGATCCTGCCGGAACAACCGCATGCCCGGATACCACAGGCTCTGCTCCGTCTCGCGAAACCAGTACCAGAGCAGAGCATCACCCCGGGGCAGCAATGTCCATACTGGAACACCCATCGCGCCGGCAAAATGCACGGTGCTGTTACTCGTTGATATAACCATATCCATGGCAGCCACCTGGGCAGAAAATCCGTCCAGATCTTTCAGTGCATCCACCTCTTTGTCCTGCAATACCTTCACGCCGTGATCACGCTCCAGCCGCGCCAACTCCTCCCCGCAATCCCCGTATTGGAGATTGACAAAGGTAACGCCCGGGAATTTCAGTAACGGCACCCAAGCTGACAGAGGCAGGCTTTTCCTTGCACCCACCTTGTAATTGCTGCTGCGCCAGGAAATGCCGATGATTGGCCCGGAACCGGAACCACGATAGCGTTTTCTCAACTCAACAACCCGGGCCGCGTCAGGCATCAGATAGGGGCCTCGCCAGGTAAAGTCTTCCAGGCGCCGGCGCAGCCAGCGACACAGCGAGCCCAGAGGACTCTGCCAGTGCGTTTGCGCGATTGAGGGGTGCACCTGATCGCTACGCGCAACAACTTGCGCCTGCGGAAACGAGCGCGAAAACAGCGGCACCAGCCGTGCCTCACATTCCACAATGAGGCGAACACCTTTGGCCATCAAATCAGAAATCATGCCGGCGTAGAGAATGACATCCCCCACACCCTGTTCCTGCCATACAACCATGGACTCCCCGGATAACGATTCACCCCGCCACGGGACATGCTGATCCTGGTGCCGCAGGGCATTGAAGCCTTTCATCTTCCAGCGATGCTCGTAGCCGTTCCAGCCCTCCTGAAATCGTTGCTGCGACAGGTACAACAACGATAAATTGTAGTGCGCGAAGTCCTGCGCCGGATCGAGTTCAAGTACCTTCTGATAAATCTCCTCTGCCTCGGCAAAACGCTCCGTTTCATGCATCAACAGCGCCAGATTGGTCATGGTGCCTGTGCTGTCCGGCCGCAGCCTCAATGCCTGCCGGTAAGCGGCTTCGGACCGGATGGGACGACCGGTTTCCTTGTAAAGCGTACCCACGCGATTATGTGCATCGGCAAGATCAGGTTGCAGTACCAGCGCGCAATCGAGCAAAGTTTCGGCCTCGGCGTGCCGCCCGTTGTCCAGCAGAAATCCACCGAGGTTGTAGTGCGCCGCCGCCGACTGTGGGTCCAGCGCCAGCGCCCTGCGAAACAGGGATTCCGCTTCCTCCAGCCGCCGCCCGCCGCCATGCAGCAGGGCGGCGAGATTGCCGCAGGCCTCGGGATAATCCGGCTTCAGTTCCAGCGCGCGGCGATAAGCCGCTTCGGCCTCCGCGCTACGATTTGTCTTGCCGTAGATGTTGGCCAGGTTGAAATGCACGCTTGCATTGTCCGGCTCCAGGGACAGTGCCCGCAGATGCACTCTCTCCGCGTCTTCGAGACGCGCCTGATCATCCAGCAGCAGACCGAGATTGCTCCAGGCCCGCATGAAATCGGGTTTTGCCGCGATTGCAGCGCGATACGCCGCTTCAGCTTCTGTAGCGCGCCCCTGCGCCTTGAGCAGCACACCCAGGTTATTGTGGGCATCAGCATAATCGGGCTGCAATTCCAGCGTACGCCGGTAAGCTTCCTCTGCCTCACCGGCGCGCCCCATGCCGAACAACAGAAGACCGAGGTTGTTGCAGGCTTCGACGTTACCCGGTTGCAGCGCGAGCGTTCGGCGACAAGCTTCAACGGCATCGGCTCCCCGCTGCAGCCTCGCCAGCACCACACCGAACCTTAACCAGAGATCGGCATCCTCGGAGCGCAGTTGCAAGGCATTACGGTAGGCATCTTCGGCTTCGATCATGCGCCCTGCCGCGAACAGGCGGTCTCCCAGTGCAACGGAAGGTAGCGCCTGATCCGGGGCCAGTCTTACCGCATCACGAGTCGCGACAATCGCCTCGTCATGCCGCCCCTGCCTCTCCAGCACCATCGCGAGGTTACTGTAATACTCAGGCAGTGCCTGCAGTTTGATGGACTTCCGGATCAGACGTTCAGCCTGCGCCAGGTCTCCGGTCTGGCTGTGGCTGACCCCCAGAAAGTGCAGGGCTGGCGCATGATCCGGAATTTGATCAAGGATCCGGGAGTAGGCAAGCTGTGCTTCCGGAAAATGACCGGCCTGGTGCGCGCCCAATGCCGCCTGGAAGGCCTCATCCACTGCAGCATTACCCGTACTGCGCGGCAACCGGGAGTCGCCGCCGTTATTCCCTGTGACAGCCCGCCAAGCGTCCTGCAACAGCTTTTTCATGGAATTAAAGCAGTACTATTCTTTGCGCCTGACAGGAGTAATTGCCAACAACACGTCGTAAGTCATCGCATCAACAAACTGGGCATCGTAACCGGCATCACGTAACTCCCACTTGAACGTATTGCCCAAGTGGGCTTTTTTGTACCAGTTGATCTTGTGCGTCCGGGCAAACGCCGCAGTTCTTGCAATGATGGCATCACGGGTATTGTGCAATCTTTCCGGCGTCGTTCTTTTGCCCCCCCCGCTTGACGGTGGCGGCAATCGCCCGATGAGATCCTTCGCGAGGGCACGCGAAAATTCCTCAACTTCAGCGGTGTCGAACCAATTCAGGATTGCCATCGTCAGTCGGATATTCCGGTTGGTTGCAAATTGAAAATTCTGGCAAGGGCGAGGCGTTACTTGAAATCACAAACCAAATCAGCACTTTTCGACGGTGCATTGATACTTTATCACAGGCCAAGTCAGCAGCGCGTTGCGCCGGGACGCGCCGGATTCGAACATGCAACTAGCGGTTGATCCAGCCAAGCGCCCAGAATCGCGGTAACAGGGTGGGCTCCGGAGTCTGGCTGCCTAGATAGATCTTCTGGCGTTCGGCGAGATGGCCGATTTCCGGCGCGACCCCCCAAACCACCGCGCTGACCGCAACAATTGCCGTAATCACCAGGATCGTCCGCCCCCTGCCGCTGTTGCCCTGGATCTGAGTTGCAGCAGCCTGCGTCATGCCCAGCGCCCAGCCGCACAACAATGCGAGCAAGGTCTGGCTGACAGGCATGACAAGAACGCCGTCAACCATGGCCTGCGCAGCGGCACCCGTCAGTGCAGCGAGCATGGCGATGTGAATCAAGTGCCCACGATCCTGCTGCCTTGCGGCATGACGGACGTGACCGGCAAAAGCCAGGCCCCCGGCGGCAAATACCGCAGTGAACAGGAGTGCCGCAGGGATGCCCCACTCTGCCATGAATTGCAGAATCATGTTGTGCGGGTGCGCCGCAACAGCATTTGCATGATAGGCAAAATGCATGGGGCCGATGCCGAACAGCGGATGCTCCCTGATGAATCCAAGAGCGTCGGACCAGATGATCCCGCGCAGCGAGAGCGACATGATGTCCTGCGTACGATGCAAAAAAAACGCCGGCTCTCCAAGCAGATACGGTACCAGCAGCACAAATACGGCGTAACAGCCGAGGCCGCAGCAAAACGCGGCAATCTGCCATTTGATCCATCTGTGGCTGGCTGATCCGCCATACACCAGCACGGCCAGAACGCCCGCGATCAGCGCGACCCATGTGCCGCGGGTGCCCGAAGCCACGACGAGCATCCACCACAATACCGGCACAATACCCAGCAACACGCGTTGCCGCAGAGATGCGCCCCACCACAGTGCCGGCAACAACAAAAACGGCAACAACATGGTCTGCACATGACCAAAAAAGCGGATATTGGAAAATCCGGTAAACAACTCGCTGACGTTGAATCCCATGCCATAGCGGGCGCCGATAGTCAGCATCATCAAATACACGACGATTGCTTTGACCGCATATGCCGAGGCAGTCGCATAGAATATCAACACCAACAGCCGTTGCAGTGGTTGCCTGCCCGTTCGCATCCCGGCTGCAACGCCCAGCACCACGAGCAGCAACAGCAGCAACATGGCCCATTCGAGTAATGCCCAGCGCCAGATCGGTGCCTGCAGGCTGGAGTAAATCCCCAGGGAAAATGCCGCGAACAGTGCGCTGCGGCTCCACCGCGGAATTGCCATCCAGGTCGCAACAACTGCACGAGCCACGCCGGGCAAGGCCAGTCCGGCCACGAAAATGCCCAGCAAGACCAGCTGGGCGATGCGCTGCCCATCATGCCAGGTGAGATCAGCGGCAAAATCGACGTTGGGCGCAAGAAAGACGTAGCTGGCGACAGCCAGCAGGGGCCACGACGCTGGTTGCGTAATAACCATCCGCCAGCGGCCAAATTCTTCGCGCAGACTGTCAGTCAACATGATGTAAAGCGGTCATTTGCATGACCGCAATGATCGTCGGATTCACCCGCAAGTGCCCATCCGGAAAATCTGCGCCCATCTGAAGGTGGTTGTGCAATGCAGAGGTCAAAAAAAACCCCGGCAGAACCGGGGTTTTTCTCTTGCAACAGACGATGGATCAGGTGCCCACGCCAGTTTTCGATTTTCCACAAGTGCCGTCATTCGTATAAGCCCAAGTCACGGAAGTGGTGCCGGCGGACGGGCTAAGGGTAAGAACGCAACTACCCACTGCAGCTTTGCCAGCTATAACAAGAGCACCCGTGCCAGCGGTTTGCGTAAGGGCTGAAATATTGCTTGATCCCACTGTTATATCCGGGAAAGTCGTGCCGGTCGCACTGATCACCTGGGCCGACGAATCGCACAGGGTGATCATGCCATTGTTGTTCTGCAGGCATTCTGCAATGGCGGTTTTGTAGGACTGAACGCGGGCAATATTGTCCTGCCATTTCGCACGCGTGATGTAGTCCTGATACTGCGGAATGGCGATGGCCGCCAGAATGCCGATAATCGCGACCACGATCATCAGTTCGATCAGCGTAAAGCCTTTTTGCATGTTTCTCATCGTAGATACTCCCAGAAAATTAAAAAATTTGAGCAGGACTGACCCCGCTGCCCCTATATATGCAAGGGGCGTACCACCCCAGCCAGACAAATCGACCACCACAGCGAAAATTATCTAAGTATTTGATTTATATACGTAATTTTTACATTTTTTATAGCTATGCCGCCTGATCGTGAATTCAGTCACGCGAGACTGGGGTTTGGCCGAACATCAAAATTCCACAATGCGTAAGCCGAAAATTCTTTTGGCGCTTTGCGTCACGACGTGACATTTTTCGTCACATCGGCCATCCCAGACATCAGGGACCGGGCGGCGGCTGATACCCCGGAATCCGCGCGACATCCACGACATCAATCTGCTCCGGATCGAGAAATTCCTCTGCGTATTTCTCGTAAACCTTCTCCCACATGAATACATCGAACAGGTCGGGATCAACATGGCCATTGAGCTTGAACTTGCCGAGTATGGTCAATGATTCGGTCAACGTCTTGCCCTTCTTGTAGGGCCGGTCTTTCGCCGTCAGCGCCTCAAAAATATCGGCAATGCCCATGCAGCGCGCCTGCACCGACATCTGCTCCCGCTTCAGTCCCCGCGGATAACCCTTGCCGTCCATGCGCTCATGGTGGCCGCCGGCATATTCAGGCACCCGCTTCAGATGCCGCGGCCATGGCAATGATTCGAGCATCTGTATGGTGACGTCGATATGGTGGTTGATGATCTGCCGCTCGGCGGCAGTGAGGGTCCCGGCGCGTATGGTCAGGTTTTCGATTTCGTCACTTGCCAGGAAATCGCCGATGCTGCCATCCGGGCGCTGCCAGCGGTAGCGGGCCGCGATCGCCTTGACCCGGGCGACATCCTCATCGCGCATGGACTCACCGCCGACATTAGTCCGGCGCAGGAATTCACGGTCCTGCTCGATATCGCGCAACAGGGCTTCGGTCGCCGACGCCGACGCACTGCCGGTCAACAGCGCCAGCTGGGCATCGCGCTTGATCACCTCAAAGCGCGTATCGATCAGTTCGATACGGTCATAAATCGTCTGCAGCTTGGTCGCCTTGTCAACGACGTGAACGGGGGTCGTCACTTTCCCGCAATCGTGCAGCAAGCCGGCGATCTTCAGCTCGTAGCGGTCAAGATCGCTCATTGTAAAATCCTTGAGCGGCCCGACCTGGCAGTTGTTGACCGCCTCGGCCAGCAGCAAGGTCAGCGTCGGCACCCGCTCACAATGCCCGCCCGTGTACGGCGACTTGTCATCGATCGCGGCATTGATCATCTGGATGAATGATTCGAACAGGCTTTCCAGGTGATTGATCAGCAGCCGGTTGGTCAGCGCAATCGCCGCCTGCGAGGCCAGCGATTCCGCCAGTTGTTGGTCGTTTTCCGAGAACGGCACCACTTCCCCGGTTATGCGGCTCTTGGCATTGATCAACTGCAGTACGCCGATGATTTCATTCTCGTGATTCTTCATCGGCACGGTCAGGAATGACGTGGAACGATACCCGGTCTTCTTGTCAAAATTCTTGGTGCCTGAGAAATCGAATCCGGCTTCCGAATAGGCATCCGCCACATTGACCGAGCAGTCATGATGCACGGCATAAGTCGCAACCATGCTGTTGATGGCGTTACCGTCCTTGTCGAACAGATTGACCGGATAAAACGGGATGTCCACGCCACTGGTGCCGCCCATGGCAATGCCCAGCGTGTCATTGCGCATGATTTCGAAGCGCAGCGACCGCTCGTCGGACATGCGGTAAAGCGTGCCGCCGTCGGCGCTGGTGATGTCTTTTGCCGCAATCAGGATGGCTTCGAGCAGCCGGTTGATGTCGCGCTCCCGCGACAGCGCGACGCCGATGCGCAATAACTCACCGAGCCGATGGGCAAGCTCGGTTGCCGCCGGCAGAAGTTCCGGTTGGTTCATGGAGGTCAGGACGACGGAAGAGAGTCTATTTGATACAAACAGCGCGTACCTGCTTCATGTCGGTAATACCCATCAGCACTTTTTCGATGCCGTCCTGCTTCAGGGTGCGCATGCCGTATTCCAGTGCGGTCGCCACCATCTCTGCGACGCGCGCATGCTCCTGGATATTCTTTTTCAGCGCGTCAGTACCCACCAGCAACTCATGCAGGCCCACTCGCCCCTTGTAACCGCTGCCGCCACAGGTTTCGCAACCCACAGGGTCGTGAATCACCAGCTTGCCGCTCTCGCCACCGTAATTGGCAACCCAGTCCTCCAGCAGTTTCGCCTCCGCCGCCTTCGGGTCCTTTTTCCAGGTCTCGGTGTTTTTCAGCTCCATCGCGTACTCGACCATCAGCGACTGAATCTCCTCGGCAGTCGCATCGTGCGGCTTCTTGCACTTGCCGCACAGCCGCTTGGCCAGACGCTGCGCCAGAATACCCAGCAGCGCATCGGCAAAGTTGAACGGATCCATGCCCATGTCGAGCAGGCGGATGATCGATTCCGGCGCACTGTTGGTATGCAGCGTGGCGAACACCAAGTGACCTGTCAGTGAAGCTTCAATGCCGGTGCCGGCGGTTTCCTTGTCGCGCATCTCGCCGACCATGATGATGTCCGGATCGGCACGCAGGAAGGCTTTCATCGCCACCGCAAAAGTCATCCCCGCTTTCGGGTTCATCTGCACCTGACGCAAGCCTTTTTGCGTAATCTCGACCGGGTCTTCCGCGGTCCAGATCTTGGTGTCGGAAGTGTTGAGATAACCGAGCACCGAGTGCAGCGTGGTCGTTTTACCGGAACCGGTCGGGCCGCACACGAAAAACAATCCGTACGGCTTGGACACGACTTCCTTCAGTGTCTCGTTGTTGTATTTGGTCAAACCAAGCTTGTCCAGCGGGATCGGTTCACCCGCGGCAAGAATACGCATCACGATGTCTTCGACGCCACCGGCAGACGGGATGGTCGCCACCCGCAATTCAATATCCAGTGGCCCGTATTTCTTGAATTTGATCTTGCCGTCCTGCGGGCGGCGGCGTTCTGAAATATCCAGGTCGCACATGATTTTCAGGCGCGCCGCAAGCGCGCTGCGGTAACTCGCCGGCACCTGGATGTAGGGCTGCAGCGTACCGTCGCGACGGAAGCGGATTTCGGTTTTCGCTTTGCCGGGGTAAGGCTCAATGTGAATGTCCGATGCACCCATCTGGTAGGCATCGATGATGATCTTGTTGACGAGCTTGACCAGTTCATTGTCAGACGCGGCTGAGGCGACATCTTCGCTGCCGGAGGCTTCGACGTCGCCGTCTTCATCCATCGTGCCAAGCATGTCTTCAATGTTGCCGGAGTCTTCAAGCCCGCTGCTGGCGCCAAACATCTGGTCCAGTGTGGTCACGAACTCGGTGTTGGTGGTCACCCGGTAGACAATCTTGCTCTTTGGAAACACGTTGCTGACCATGCGCGAGGCCTTGACC
The DNA here is from genome assembly GCA_945885345.1 of Bordetella parapertussis. Taxonomy (GTDB): domain Bacteria; phylum Pseudomonadota; class Gammaproteobacteria; order Burkholderiales; family SG8-41. Next base: position 30,227 of record CAMCYP010000035.1, read on the forward strand.
CGCTCCGGGTCGGTGGTCATCACGACAATGCCGTCTTTGGTTTCGTCCAGCGGCATCCACTGGTTGATCTGGCAGAACTCGCGGTTCATGTTTTTCATCAAGTCGGGAGGCTTGATGCGATCCTGCTTGAACGGCTCGTAGGGCACGCCAAAATAGGTGCCCAGCGCATCACCCAGTGCCGGCAGCTTGACCTGGAACTCGTCCTTCAGAACGACCTCAACGTCGAGGTTCTTGCGTCGCGCCGAACGCTGGGCAAGCTCAAGTTCCTCGCCCGAAATCACCGCGTTGGTGACCAGCCCGTCGTACTTGCTGCGCACCTGCATCATCGGACCCTGGCGCTGGCGGAAGGCAATGGCCAGTGTTTCGGTCAGCGACAACACGCCCTCTTCCATCATCGACGGGAACGGCTGCCCGGCCTTGTTGTTGATGATCTGGACAACACCGATCAGATCCTTGGCTTTCGCATCCAGCACCGGCGCCACCAGCATCTGCTTGGTGCGGTAGCCGGTCTTGGCATCGACCGCCTTCAGGAAATTCAGCTGTGCACTGTAGGATTTGAGCTCCGCATCGTCATAAACATCGCGGATGTTGACGATGCGCTTGTTGGCGGCGACAAAGCCGGCGATGGACTGCTCGTTAATCGGCAGCTTGATGTCCTTGAACGAGGTCAGCCCCGTCTTGACCTTGGAAATGATCGAGCCCTTGTCCTCGCTGAGCAGGTAGATGGTCAGGCGGTCGGCATTGAACAAGGTGCAGAGTTCCTGCGACATCTCGAGAATGATCTCGTCGATGTTCTTGGTCGCATGGATTTTATTGGTAACCGTCTGCAGCTTCTGCTGAAAATTAAGCTTCTCAGCAAGATTGTCTGCGGCTGCCGGTTTGCTCTGGAGTACGGTGCTCATGATCACCTCTTTCTGTTTCCGTTACTGCCGGTACTGACGCGGCCCCTGGAATCCCGCGCCGGACTCAGAATTCAAAAACCTGATTCTGCTCAAGCATGTGCAACCGCCGCCCGGGGATCCGGGCCACGATCTGCTCCATGATAAGTTCCGCTTCCCGCGGTTTGAAGTGTGTCACATAAATGGTCGGGTCCAATTGCAGTTTGACCAACTCCTCCGCCAGCAGGCCCGGACAGAGATGTTTCGAGATTACTGCAAGCTCGCGCTCCGCATCCGATAGCGCAGACTCAATGATGATATAATTTAAGTTATTGATTTTATTGATAAATTTCCAGATTTCGTCCTGGCTGGTGGTGTCACCAGTGAACACTAGGCTGGCGGCGCCGGAATCCAGGTGATAACCCACGGCGGGCACCACGTGATTGGCCGGCACCGGCGTGATAGTCCGCCCCCCGGCAAGCCGCACCGCCTCACCCACCCGGACGGGGGCGTAACGCAACACCGGCGACTGCGCATCCGGGATCTGCCGGAAGTCGGGCCACAGTTTCCAGTTGAAGAGGTGCGCGCTGAGGATGTCCAGCGTTTCCTGAATCGCATGCAGCGTGACCGGTTTTGTGCGCTGCCAGCCGACAGTGTCGAGCAGGAACGGAATCGAGGTCACGTGATCAAGGTGGGAATGCGTCAGGAAAATATGGTCGATGTTCGCCAGTTGCTGCAGCGACAGGTCACCGACACCGGTTCCGGCATCAATCAGAACATCGTCGTCCAGCAGCATGGAAGTCGTGCGCAGTTCACCACCGATGCCACCGCTGCAGCCGAGGATGCGCAGCTTCATTACTTGGTCTCAAACTTGTGCACACCGTTCCATGCGGAATCCGGCGGGTTGGCACGATACCCGGCAATACGCTCCAGGAACACGTCGTAGAGGTAGGGTTTGGGTGAAGTCTTCTTGAGATTGATCAGTTGCAATTCAGCCTTGTCCCAGTCCTGGGCGCGGTAAAATCGCAGCGCCTGGTTCCAGAGTTTGATCTCGTCGAGCCGGGTTTGTTCAACTTCACCTTCGAGCCCGAGCGGCTCGTAGATTGCCACCGGCTCGTCCTTGCCTTTGACCTGCACCAGGTCGATTTCGCGCAATACGATGCCGGTGATGCGTTTTTTGGTCGCATCGCCGATGATGATATCGGCCCCGTACTGTTTGGTAATGCCCTCCAGCCGCGAACCCAGATTCACCGCATCACCCATCACGGTATAGGCCTTGCGGATTTTCGAGCCCATGTCGCCGACGCGCATCACGCCGGAGTTGACCCCGATGCCGATCGCAAACGGCGGCCAGCCCTTGTCGCTGAATTTTTTATTGAGCACCGCCGACTGCTTCATCATGTCGAGCGCGGCCAGAACGGCATTCTGCGCATGATTGGGGTCGGCCATCGGTGCGCCCCAGAACGCCATCACCGCGTCGCCGATGTACTTGTCCAGCGTGCCGCGATGGCCTTCACGGATCACCAGGCTCATCGTGGTCAGGTAATCGTTGATGTATACCGACAGATCGTCAGGACTCAGGCTTTCAGAAATGGTGGTAAAACCACGCACATCGGAAAACAGCACCGTGAGATCCTCGGCACGCGGTGCCATGTTGAACTGCTCCGGATTCAGCGCCATCTGCTCCACCAGTTCCGGCGGCACGTACTGTCCGAACAGGCCGGTAATCAGCCTGGTGCCGCGCGCCTCGACGAGGAAGCCGTACGCCATGTTGAAGGTGAACAGGATCAGCACCAGCACGAGGCCGGAAGCCAGCGGCAACACCAGGTGTCCCGTATGGAATACCACCAGGTTGGCGCCAACAACCGCCACCAGCACCAGTGCCGTCACCAGCATGGATTTGAACGGCGTCAACAGCGGCAACAGCAGCGTCAACGCCACCCCAGACAGCAGCAACAGCACGAACTCGGCGCCGACCACGTACGGCGGACGTTGCTTGATGTTGCCGTCGAGGATGCCGCTGATCAGGTTGGCATGGATCTCAACCCCGGGATACACCGGATCCACCGGCGTCGCCCGCAGGTCGAGCAGGCCCGGCGCCGTGGTGCCGATCAGCGCGATCTTGCCGCGCAATTCTTCGACGGGAATGCGTTCGTTCAATACATCGACCAGCGAGTAATAGCGGTAGCTGCCTTTGCTGCCGCGATACGGCACCAGCGCCGCCGCCTGGAAATCGACGGGGATTTCGAAAGGACCGGTCTTGATCCATTCCAGCCCGCTGTAGCTGGCACTGTCCTGGTTCACCACCGGTACTACAGGTGGATTGCCATGTATCGCACGTACCATCGCCAGCGACAAAGGCTCGTAATAGGCGCCTGCGTGCTCAACCAGGATCGGCACGCGCCGGGTAATGCCGTCCTGATCAGGCAAGGGATTGATGTGCCCGGCACTGGCTGCCGCACGCTGCAACCGTTCGAGGTTTGCGGTGTACCCGGACCACGAGGTCACACCGACCTTGCGTTCGCCAAAGACACCCGCCGGCAGCACAGGGGGCGGCAACATGCCCTTCTTACTGGCATTGGCCGGATCGTCGCTGAGGAACACGTCTCCCAGCACCACCGCGCGACCCTTCATTTTGCGGGCAAAGATGTCGTCGTATTCGAGTTGCGGCCGCACCTGGTCGAGCACTGACTGGTATTGCGGCACGCCTTTCAGTTCGCGCTGCCCCAGCCGCTCCAGCACGCGGATGCCGGAGGATTCGTCACGCTCGGCAAACACCACGTCGAAGCCGACGACGGCGATACCGTACTTGTCAAACAGCTTGTCGAGCAGCAGCGCAAGCCGGTCGCGCGGCCACGGCCAGCGACCTTCACCGCCCTTTTCCTTTTCCTGCAGGCTTTTTTCGTCGATGTCGAGGATCACGACACGCGGATCGACGGTACGCGGCATCGTCAGCCGCAGCCGGGTGTCGTAAACGATTGCCTCGAGATTGTCGAGCAGCGGAATGCGGAAAACATGTACTGCATGCGCAAGAAACACAGCGACAATCGCCATGCCTATCGCTATGCGAGCCAAATGTTTTTTCACCCTGTCATCCTAAAGCGGCCCTTGCCTTAACAAGGCCATCGCATCGTCCGGGCGCGTCGTGAATCCGCCCCGGCCCTGTCAATAATCACAGCGCGGGTTTGCTGCTGCAGCACCCCGCGTGATGTTTTTTATTTCTTTACAAAAAATTCCATTTTCACACCCGCCAGCTCAATGACGTCGTGATCCTGCAGGGGCTGGGCCTGGGCATCAATCATTTTGCCGTTGATCACCGGAAACTTCGCACCTTCTACATGGGTGATGAAATAGCCCTGTGGACGGCGCGTAATCACCGCGACCTGGAGGCCAGGCTTGCCCAGTGTCGTCAGGTTCTTGACCAGGTCGAGTTCCTTGCCGGCGCTGGGACCGGTCAGAATCTGCACGGCGGCCAAGGGCTGCGCCTCGGCGGGTTTGGCCGGCGCCGCAGCCGGCGCTGCGGCAACGGGTGCGGCCGGGGTTGGCGGCGGCGTGGCTGCAACCGGAGCAGCAGCCGGGGCGGGGGCTGCAGGGGCTGCCGGCTTGACCACCGGCGGCACGGGTCGCGGCGTGGGCGGCGGCGTCGACGGCTTCGGTGGCGGCGCGGGTTCGTTGACCGGTTTCGGAGCTGGTGCGGCAGCCACTTTCGGCGGTGCGCGCAGAATCATGGTTTTCTCGAAATCCTCGTTGCCATGACCCGCCGCCGGCGCTTCTGCGACGTATTTCAGCTTGTATTTACCGATCTCGATCACATCGTTGTTCTGCAGGATGTGTTTCTTGATCGGATTGCCATTGACCAGGGTACCGTTGGTCGAACCCAGATCCTCAAGAAACGAGTCATTGAGGATGGTCACGATACAGGCGTGCTCGCCGCTGACCGCCAGATTCTCGATCTGGATCTCGTTGGAAGGCTTGCGGCCGATCAGGATCCGCTCCTTGTCCAGCGGAACCTCGCGGATCATCGAGCCTTCAAGAGAAAGTATCAACTTCGCCATAGTAGTATCCCCGTTGCTTATCTGAACCAGGACTTCAACCGGTCAACCAACCCGGAACGGGCCGGAAAACTCTTC
>CAMCYP010000036.1 GCA_945885345.1 Bordetella parapertussis
GGGTTACACCCTTCTGATGAAGGAAATAGACCGCATGCGAATCCTTCTCGCCAAATATCGCCACCAACACGTTCGCGCCGGTAACTTCCTTCTTGCCCGAGGACTGCACATGCAGGATGGCGCGCTGGATCACGCGCTGGAATCCCAGCGTCGGCTGGGTATCCACCTCTTCACCGGCCAGTATTGGTGTGTGTTCGGTCACAAACTCCGCAAGCAGCTTGCGTAGTTCATCGACATTGGCAGCGCAAGCGCGCAGAACTTCAGAGGCCGACGGGTTGTCGAGGAGTGCCAGCAGCAGGTGTTCCACGGTGATGAATTCGTGGCGTTTCTGACGGGCCTCCATAAAGGCCATGTGCAAGCTGACTTCAAGTTCCTGGGCGATCATAGGTTTCCGATCATGGCCTGTTGATAATCAATTTTCTTCCATTACGCACTGTAACGGGTGTTGGTGCTGCTTTGCGTACGACTTTACCTGCTCGACTTTGGTCGCAGCAACATCCCGCGGAAAAACGCCGCAGACCCCCATGCCTTCGCGATGGACCTTGAGCATGACCTGGGTTGCGCGCTCACGGCTCAAACCGAAAAACCTCTGCAGAACGGCGACCACAAAATCCATAGGGGTGTAGTCATCATTAAGCAGCAGCACCTTGAACATCGGTGGTGGCTTGGTTTTGCTGCGCTTCGCCTCGAGGACGGTGTCTTCACGCTGCCGGTTCGCCATGCCTGCTGTAATCGGGAATTACGCTGTTCAAGTTCAAAAGAATCTCCTGACCTATTGTGTCTGGAATTGGGAATTTTTCAAGTGGCGAAATGAATAACAAATCCGCGTCGGCGCCGGGGTTTCCCCGGGAGTTTTACCCGCGCTTGACTTTCGCCGGCAAATACCCTAGAAAGCAGTCGGGTGTTGGGGTTCAGGTTACAGCGCAAGACCAGTTTGGCCGGTGCTTTCCTTGGAACTCGAACAAATCGCGGAGCCCATCCGCTTTTTTATCAAGGCAGGCATATGGCAACTGGTACTGTGAAATGGTTCAATGACTCCAAGGGTTATGGGTTCATCACTCCGGACGACGGCAGCGAAGATCTTTTCGCGCACTTCTCCGCGATCCAGATGAATGGCTTCAAGACACTGAAAGAGGGACAGAAAGTGTCGTTTGAAGTCACCCAGGGTCCGAAGGGCAAGCAAGCCTCTAACATCCAAGCAGCCTGAAGCTGTGAATTTGCCGCTGGCAGCGATGCCGGTGGCCCTGCGCCGGACAAAACCCGCAGACCTTCCAGGTCCTGCGGGTTTTTTTCTGAGTCCGGCAGCAGGCACAGTCCGCCGGGTGAACCTCCGTTCATGCCGGATGCAATAAATGCGATAATCCGGCGACGGACCAGCCTGCAAAGAGCGCGGATGCGCAGTTCCGATCCTGCTCGTGGAACGCCCCGGGACGCCCTACAGATCGCCGGAACCGGCCGATCACTTGACCGACAAAAATTCGAACGGAGAAACAGAATCATGACTGCAAAACTCGACCTGCTCAAAATCGCGCAGGAAGAACAGAACGGCGACCTGTTCAAGTATCTGGATGGCATTTACAAGCGCTCGAAAGTGCAGCCGACCGGCTTTACCGACGCCGTCATCTGGGAAGGCGGCAACAGTGCCGGCGGCGTCAAACCGGTGGCGCACGCGTTCACCGACATGTTTGCGCTGAACGGCACGATCATGGCCCTCGACGTTCTTGGCCTGCCCTTCCTCGGCGTACCGATGATGGCGCAGTTCCGCCACGACTCCAAACTCGTCTCGCTGGAGTGGTTCGGCAAGATGGACAACACCTGCCTGAAATGGTCGACCGCCGGCGACTTCATGGTCAACGACAACGGTAAAAAAGTCGTGGTCGCGGGCAAATCCGCCAATGCGCCGCTGCGCACTGCCGCCGGCGTCTACTGCAATGTGCGCCCCTACGGCGGCATTACCAGCGTCCGTTTCATGCCCGGCCTGCCCTACTCGCAGGACAACAAGAAATTCGTCGTCGATAAAGCCACCGGCAACATCCATTCGGAAATGAACACCCCGGGCATCCGCATGGCCTACGCCGCGCGCCTGTTCCTTAAAATGGTGCACGAAACCGGCCAGATCGGCCGTGTCGCCACCAAGCCGACGCAGGCCAAAGAGGATGCCGTCAACGCCGGCATCATGCGCTGGCTGTTGCAGGGCACCAAGTTCAAATTGAAGCGCCAGTATTCGGTCGATGCCTACGAAGAACACAAGGCCAACGTCGACGCCATCGCCGCACTGCTGCCGAAGGATTTCAAGGCCGGCATGGAAAACTGGGGCGGCGACATCTACGAGCACATCTCCGACACCAACTTCGGGCTGCTGCTGCATGACATGATTCAGAAACGCGCCTGCATCGTTTACGCCACGGATCTTGACGGCGACCGTCTGACCGACTTGATGGCGGATGCACCCGATGTGTTGCGCGCCTGGGGCCAGATCATTCTGGATCACGCCAAGACCGGCAAGAAAATGAGCGACGTGTGGAAGGAAATGGGCTTCACCATGACCAACGGCAAGGACATGACCAGCGTCATGTACCGCGTTCAGGGCGCGCCGATTTTCGAACAGACCCTGGGCTCGGCCGATGCCATGCTGCTGCGTCTGCTGGACGGTGATGAAACAGTCGGCGGCGAGAAACAGCCTTACGATCCGCGCATCCACTTCGTGCTGATCAACGAAGCCTACAAGGCCGCCAACCCCGGCAACAAGGAACTTGCGGGCTGGCTGGACGCGCAACTGGCCACCTTCGACAAGATCTACAGTGCCAAACGTCCGCGCTACATCGACGGTTACAACCAGCTCAAGGCCGCGATCAAGCCCTGGGGCAGCAAGTAACACAGCATTCCGCACGGCCAAACGGCCGCGCGTTCCAATAAAAACGCCCGCAACCGCGGGCGTTTTTATTGTACCGGCCATTCCTCGCAAGCCGGCGATTTTGCATAGCGGCATTGCACTTAATGCCGGTATCCAGCCCACCGTTTCACTGCTGAAACGGGCCCACTATACAAATATTGGCCGTTGTGGAATTCTATGTATAATGCATTGCAGCAATAACTATGGTAATAGTTTTTACATTATGAAATTTTGATTTTCCCCGACTGATCCTGATCCCCGACGCGTCCAGGAGCCCGCCCATGACCACCACCCGTTACGCCGATGGCGTTGAAATCACCGGCCCGATACCCGCCGCTTACGCCGAGATCCTGACGCCGGCCGCCATCGCATTTTTCGCCAGGCTGGCGCGGAAATTTGAAGCACGTCGCCAGGCATTGATGGCACAGCGCGTGGTGCGCCAAGCCGAGTTTGACGCCGGCAAACTGCCCGACTTCCTTGCTTCAACCAAAAGCATCCGCGATGGCAACTGGACCATCGGTGCCGTGCCCGCCGACCTGCAGGATCGCCGCGTCGAAATCACCGGCCCCACTGACCGCAAGATGGTCATCAACGCGCTGAACTCGGGTGCCAATGTATTCATGGCCGATTTCGAAGATTCGAACGCGCCGACCTGGAGCAACATGATCGAGGGTCAGATCAGCATGCGCGATGCCATCCGGCGTTCGGTCACTTACCAGAGTCCCGAAGGCAAAAGCTACAAGCTCAACGCCAAAATCGCCACACTACTGGTACGCCCGCGTGGCTGGCATCTGATGGAAAATCATGTGCTGATCGACGGCGCACCGGTATCGGGCGCGATCTTCGACTTCGCACTTTATTTTTTCCACAACACCAAAGAGGCGCTGGTCCGCGGCACCGGCCCGTATTTCTATCTGCCGAAAATGGAAAGCCACCTCGAAGCGCGGCTGTGGAACGACATTTTTATCATGGCGCAGCAGGAGCTCGGCGTGCCGCAGGGCACGATCAAGGGCACGGTGTTGATCGAGACCGTGCTCGCCGCCTTCGAAATGGACGAAATCCTCTACGAACTGCGCGATCATTGCGTCGGTCTCAACATCGGTCGCTGGGATTACATTTTCAGCTGCATCAAGAAATTCCGCTCCAACAAGGATTTTTGCCTTGCCGACCGTAGCCAGGTCCTGATGACCGCACCGTTCATGCGCGCCTATGCGCTGCTGCTGATCCAGACCTGCCACAAGCGCAAAGCGTTTGCGATGGGCGGCATGGCAGCGCAGATCCCGATCAAGAACGATCCCGCAGCCAACGACGCGGCGCTGGCCAAGGTGCGCGCCGACAAGGAACGCGAAGCCACTGATGGCTGCGACGGCACCTGGGTCGCGCACCCGGCACTGGTCGGCATTGCCAGGGAAATTTTCGACAAATACATGCCGACGGCCAATCAGGTCAGCCGCCTGCGCCCCGACGTCAATGTCACAGCCAAAGACCTGCTCAACTTCCAGCCGGAAGCACCGATCAGCGAAACCGGCCTGCGCAACAACATCAGCGTCGGCATCCAGTACATCGGCGCCTGGCTCGCCGGCAACGGTTGCGTGCCGGTGTACAACCTGATGGAAGACGCCGCCACCGCGGAAATTTCACGCTCGCAGATCTGGCAATGGATGCGCAGCCCCAAGGGCGTGCTCGACGACGGCCGCAAGGTCACCCGCGACATGTTCCGCAAAATGCTGCCGGAAGAACTGGCGCGGGTGCGCCGCGAACTCGGTGAGCAAGCCTGGAACGCCGGCCGGTATGAAGAAGCCGCCCTGCTCTTTGATGAAATCACCACCAGCGACGACTACGTGGAATTCCTGACGTTGCCCGGTTATGAGCAGTTGACCAGGGGTGTCGAAGCCGGCGCCGCCGTTTAAGCGCAGCATCCGCCGAAACCACAAAGGCCCCGTATCTGCGGGGCCTTTTTCCGTACAATGCAACGATGGCATCTGTCGTCCTGCTCAACAAACCCTATGGCGTGATCTGTCAGTTCACCCCTTCGGGTGCACATCAGACTCTGAAGGATTTTGTGCCAATCGCCGACGTCTACCCGGCAGGACGGCTGGATACCGACAGCGAAGGACTGGTCGTGCTGACCGGCGACGGGAAACTGCAGCACTTCATCACCGATCCCCGGCACAAGCTGCCGAAAATCTATTTTGTCGAAGTCGAAGGCACCCCCGACGATGCGGCGCTGGCCCCGTTGCGCAAGGGCGTTCAATTGAGCGACTACCGCGCCCGTCCGGCAGAGGTCGGAGTAGTCGCGCCACCGGACTGGCTGTGGCCGCGGGTGCCGCCGGTCCGGTTCCGGCAGACCATACCGACAACCTGGCTGCAATTGACCATCCGCGAAGGCCGTAACCGCCAGATCCGGCGGATGACGGCGGCCCTTGGCTTCCCGACCCTGCGCCTGATCCGCCACAGTGTCGGCCCGTGGACTTTGGCGGGCATGGCCTCAGGAAGCTGGAAAATCGCCGACTCGTCAATTTTGAGTTACAACGAGCCGAATCCAGATGTTACAAGGCTCAAAACACCCTACAAAAAGCACACCAAACGATCTTCCCGCCCGGCGAAAAACTGAAAATGCTTGCTTCTATGAGATCGTTTACCGGGAAAACTTACATGAGGCTGTCAACCGCTTGCAGCCAAGCCCGTTATTGGCGCTTGACCGGCTTTTCGGTCAAAGGCCATAAGGCCTGGTTGATCAACCATTAATGAGGGAATTATGAACAAACTGTTTGCTGCCATTATCGCCGCCGCTTTCGCCACCGTTGCTGTTGCCCCGGCGTACGCCGCTGATGCGAAAAAAGAAGAGAAGAAAGTGCAGAAAAAAGACGGCACCGGCGATAAAGCCCAAGCCAAAGACATGAAGAAAGAAGAGAAAAAAGACGGCAGCGGCAAGAAGTAATTCGCGCCAGCTGTCTGGTAAAGGCAGGGCTGATGCCCTGCCTTTTTTCGTCCACGGGTTACCCAGTTGTCATTTATGAGTGCATGCGCTAATGTAGCGCCGCTCGCATTGAGCCGCAGGCCGACCGTCGGCCCGCGATTCCGTTCAACCAGGGAGGAGTCACCATGAAGAAGCTGTTCGCAATTGCAATTGCTGCTATGTTCGCTTCAGTGGCTGTCGCACCGGCATACTCTGCCGACAAGAAAACCGACAAGAAGATGGAAAAGAAAGAAAAGAAAGAGAAAAAAGACAAAAAATAAGCACCACCTCTTTCATTAAAAGCAGGGCTGCGGCCCTGCTTTTTTCATTCCGGTTCCGGAACACTGCGGGTTTGGCCCGTCAGCATATGGGCGATAAAATGGCCGGATGACAACCGATGAACGCCAGTGGAAACCGAATGTCACCGTCGCCGCAGTGGTTGAACGCAACGGCAGCTTCCTGCTGGTCGAAGAGCAGACGGCCGAAGGCATCCGCTACAACCAGCCCGCCGGACACCTCGAAGCCGGTGAATCCCTGCTTGATGCCGTGATCCGCGAAACGCTGGAAGAATCAGCCTGGCGCTTCACGCCGACTGCGCTGGTCGGTGTTTACCAGTACCAACAGGCCACATCCGGAATTACCTACCTGCGCTTCGCCTTCGCCGGGGAACTCTCGGACCATGACGCGGGTCGGAAACTCGATACCGGCATCGTGCGCGCACTGTGGATGCCCGTGACCGAGATCCGTGCCAGTCGCGCCAAACACCGCAGTCCGCTGCTGATACAGTGCGTGGACGATTACCTGGCCGGCCAGCGCCATCCGCTGGACCTGCTGCATTACTACAGTTGAAATCATGGCACGAAAACAGAAAATCGTAGTCGGCATGTCAGGCGGCGTTGACTCGTCGGTGGCCGCGCTGCTGCTCAAACAGCAGGGCCATGAAGTCATCGGCCTGTTCATGAAAAACTGGGAAGACGACGACACGGACGAACACTGCACATCACGCCAGGACCTCATCGACGCGGTCGCCGTCGCCGACCGCATCGGCATCGACATCGAGGCGGTTAATTTCAGCGCCGAGTACAAGGATCGCGTGTTCAGCGAATTCCTCAGCGAATACCAGGCCGGCCGTACGCCCAACCCGGATGTGCTGTGCAACGCCGAAATCAAGTTCAAGGCCTTTCTTGACCACGCGATCAACCTCGGCGCAGATCGCATCGCCACAGGCCATTATGCCCAGGTGCGCGAAGTCGACGGACTGCACCAACTGCTGAAAGCCGAGGACGGCACCAAGGACCAGAGTTATTTCCTCTACCGCCTCAACCAGCAACAGCTGGCCAAAACCTGGTTCCCGCTGGGCGGGCTCTACAAACGTGACGTGCGCGACATCGCGCGGCGCGAAGGCATGCCCAACCATGACAAGAAGGATTCAACCGGGATCTGCTTCATCGGCGAACGCCCGTTCCGCGAATTCCTCAATCGTTACCTGCCTGCGAATCCAGGCGACATCGTCACCCCGGAAGGCGTCAAGGTCGGCAAACACATGGGGCTGACGTTCTACACGCTGGGACAGCGCCAGGGCCTGGGCATCGGCGGTACGCGCAACGGGGACGGCGATGCCTGGTATGTCGCGCACAAGGATATGGAAAACAACCGTCTGGTGGTGGTACAAGGCCACGACCATCAATTGTTGCTCGCCGATCAACTGACTGCCGTCAACCTTAACTGGATCAGCGGAGAGGCGCCGCACACCCAGTGGGTGTACAGCGCCAAGACGCGTTACCGGCAAAAAGACGCGGCGTGTTCGCTGTCGTCAACGACGCCGGAGCAATGCGTGGTGGAGTTCGCCGAAAACCAGTGGGCGGTAACGCCCGGCCAGTCAGTGGTGATCTACGAAAGCCGCGTCTGCATCGGTGGCGGCATCATTCAGTCCGCGCGCCAGGCGCAGGCCGTGCAGCGTGACGCCGGCTGCCCGCCGGATACGGAGCCATTGAGGAACGACTGACGGTTCGGCCACGACCGCTACAAGTCGCCAGGCCAACTACGCGGGGGCCGTATCCCTGAACGAGGGACGCTGCGCAAGCTTGTCAGCCAGCCGCGCCAGGTTCGGATGGTTGCGCCGCCACGGCAGATCCGGCCAGCGCAACTCCAGCCATCCCAGGCAACAGCCGATCGCAATGTCGGCCAGTGTGAAAAAATCGCCCGTGCACCAGGCCTTCGCCGCGAGGTCATCGGCCATCATCTGCAACGCGCGGTCCACCTTGCCCTGCTGACGCGCGATCCACTCCGGCAACTGCTGCTCCACCGGCCGGCGTCTTTCCATCAGTGCCGCGATCGCGGCATCAGTACAGCCATCAGCCAGCGCCTCCCAGCGACGCACCTGGATACGCGGACGTTTTTCTTCCGGAATCAGCCGGTTGCCCGGGCTGGCGCTGTCCAGATATTCAGCGATCACGCGTGAGTCGAACAAGGTGCTTTCATCATCCAGCACCAGCACCGGGATTTTGCCCAGCGGATTGTATTGGGTGACAGTACTGTTGCCGGTATTCGGCGCATCGACAACGAACGCGCATTCCATGCGTTTCTCGGCGAGGACGACACGCACCTTGCGGGTATAGGGACTGGTGGCAGTCCCGATCAGCTTCATCATATGGATTTTTTGCGGAGCAATGCGGAAGTAAAAGCAGCGTTAAACAGAATGGAATAAAAAGCGCGCGGATTATAGCACCGCCAACCTTGACGCCCGGTGTCACCGGCCGTAGTCTTGCCGCTCACCTCCACCGCCTCAGGAAAGGTCACATATGGGCGCCAACGAACAGTTCATCCTCTTTACCCAACCTGGGTGAAGCAGCTGCCTCCGGGCGAAAGAGTTTCTTTCGCGCAAAAAAATCGATTTCGTCGCCATCGACGTACTGAATGACCCGCAGGGTCGTGAACGCCTGCTGAAATTCGGCGTACGCAATGTACCTGTCGTCGCCAAGGGCGAACAGTTTGTGTTCGGTCAGAACCTCGAAGACGTCGCGGAGTTCGTCGGTCTGCAGGGCACCGGCCATAAACCGCTGCCGCCGGAAGAACTGATCAAGCGCTGGGTCATCGTGTTGCGCGCCGCGCAGCGTTTCATGCGCCAGCTGCCCGATGAAAAACTGACGGAACGGGTGATCCCCAACCGCGATCGCACCATCCGGCTGATGTGCCATCACGTGTTCCGCATCGGCGAAGCCTTCCTCGAAGCCGTTGAAGGCGGCGTCGAGTACGCAGTGCAGCTCGCCAATGTACCGCCCAAGGACGGCACCTTCATGACCGGTGACGAAATCGCGCGTTACGGTGACACCGTCATCGCGCGGCTGGAAAACTGGTGGCTGAAGCTGGAAGACAAATCCTGCGAGCAGAAAATCAAGACCTTCTTCGGCATGCAGCCGATCTACATGCTTTACGAACGCTCGACCTGGCACAGCGCGCAACACGCGCGGCAACTGACGGCGGTACTGGAAGGTCTCGGCATCGAGCCCAACCAGCGCATGACGCCGGAACAACTGGCCGGATTGCCGCTGCCTGAGCGCCTGTGGGAATAATACTTTAAAATCAAATACTTAAAATAAAACCGCCGGCATCATCGATGCCGGCGGTTTTATTGCAAGGGCCCTGCAATCACTGCGGCTTGATGCCCGCCGCCTTGACGATTTTGCCGTACAGCGCGAGATCACTTTTGATGACCTGCGCAAATTCCTCCGGCGTATTGCCGACCAGATCATTGCCACCCTGTGTCGCCAGCCTTTCAATGACATCAGGCATTTTCAGCGCCTTTACGGTCTCGCGATGGAGTCGTTCAATGATCGGCCGCGGCGTACCTGCCGGCGCCACCACGGCCTGCCATTGCGTCAGCGCAAAATCCTTGAGCCCGAGTTCCTGCAGCGTCGGCACATCCGGAAACGCCGACGCGCGCTTCGCCCCGGTCACTCCGATCGCGCGCAGCTTGCCACCGCGCACCTGTGGCACCGCGGTAATCACCGTGTCGAACATGTAGCTGATCTGTCCCCCGAGCAATGCCGCCAGCGCCAGCGAACTGCCGGTATACGGCACGTGTATCGATTTGGTATTGGTCATCAGATTGAACAACTCGCCCGACAGGTGATTGCCGCCGCCGATACCGGTCGAGCCGTAGGTCATCTGCCCCGGTTTGGATTGCAGCAGCTTGATGAAGTCCGGCAGCGATTTCACCGGGGCCGCAGGCGGCACCACCAGGATGTACATATAGGACGTGCCTTGGGTAATCGGTGCGAAATCGCGGAGCGTGTCGTACTGCAGCTTCTGGTACAAATGCGGATTGACGGTCATCGGGCCGCTGTTGCCCATCAGCAGCGTGTAGCCGTCGGCCGGCGCTTTCGCCACCAGGTCGGTGCCTATGCCGCCATTGGCGCCACCGCGATTGTCGACCACTACGGTCTGGCCCAGCGCCTCGGTCAGCTTCTGACCGATGGTGCGGGTGAAAATGTCGCCCGCCCCGCCCGGGGCGTAGGGACAGATGAAACGAATCGGTCGGGTCGGATAAGCGGTTTCTGCAGCCTGTGCCGCAGCAGTTCCCAGCGCCAGCAGCGCCAACATTACGCGTAACAACATTGCAGTCCCCTTATTGCGGTTGATCGCATGCTGCAGTGCATGCGCGGCCAGAATAGCACGCGTCCGCGCAGTTACGATAAACTGCGCCTTCGCCTTTCGCCCTGAACGCTCCCTGGCCTCCGAGAACATTCCAAGCATGAACCTTGCCCGCCGTCACATGGCGCCACCGCCATGGTGAATCCTGCCGCAGCCGCGCGTCGCGCGTTGCCCTCGGTGGATCGCCTGCTCGGCAGCGCCGCGGTTGCGGCGCTCATCACCGCACACGGCCGCAGCCGCGTAACCGAAACCCTGCGCCGCGCGCTCGACGCCGAGCGCGAGCGGCTGGCGCAACCCGACGCGGCCTGGGACGAACAGCAGTTCCTGCAATCCTGCAGCACCGCACTGCAGCAGGGCGCAGCACCTTCACTGAAACCCGTGTTCAACCTGACGGGCACCGTGCTGCACACCAACCTCGGCCGCGCGGTGATGCCGAAAAAAGCCGCGGAAGCGGTGATGGCGGCGATGACACGCCCGGTCAACCTCGAATTCGAACTCGATACCGGCGGACGCGGCGAACGCGACAGCCATGTCGAGCGCTGGCTGAAACAACTGACCGGTGGCGAGAAGGCCGTGGCCGTCAATAACAACGCCGCCGCGGTTTACCTCGCGCTGAACACGCTGGCACTGCGCCGCGAAGTGCTGGTATCGCGCGGCGAACTGATTGAAATCGGCGGCGCTTTCCGCATCCCCGACATCATGGCGCGGGCCGGCGTCAAACTCGTCGAAGTCGGCACCACCAACCGCACCCACCTCAAGGATTTTGCCGAAGCCATCACGCCACGCACCGCGGCCATCATGAAGGTGCACACCAGCAATTACGTGGTGCAGGGTTTCACCGCCACGGTGCCCGAAGCCGATCTTGCCAAACTGGCGCATGAACATGATCTGCCATTCATCGTCGACCTCGGCAGCGGCACTCTGATCGATCTTGAACAATATGGCCTGCCGCATGAACCGACGCCGCGCGAAACCCTCGCCCACGGCGCCGACGTCGTCACCTTCAGCGGCGACAAACTGCTCGGCGGACCGCAAGCCGGATTGCTGGTGGGACGCCGCGACCTGATGGCGCGCATTGCCAAAAATCCGATGAAGCGCGCGCTGCGCCTCGACAAGCTGACGCTCACCGCGCTCGACGCCGTGCTGCGCTTGTACCTGCATCCGGAACGGCTGCACGAAGAACTGCCTGCGCTGCAACTGCTGACGCGCAAAACGGAACATATTGCCGCACAGGCCGCGCGCATATTGCCGCGGGTCGCCGCTGCGCTGGGCGATGCCTGGCACGTCGAAATCACCGTCTGCAAAAGCCAGATCGGCAGTGGTGCACTGCCGGTGGATGCACTGCCCAGCAGCGGCCTCGCCATGACGCCAACGGATAAAAAGGGCAACGTCGGCAAACTCGCCGCCGCCTTCCGCGCACTGCCGGTGCCGGTGATCGGTCATATCAAGGACGGCGCCTTCGTCCTCGACCTGCGCTGCCTGGACCATGAAGACGAATTCATCGGTCAACTACAGCACCTCAAACTCAAAACGAAATGATAGTAGCCACTGCAGGTCACATCGACCACGGCAAAACCCTGCTGGTCAAAACCCTGACCGGCACCGATACCGACCGCCTGCCCGAAGAAAAAGCGCGCGGCATTTCGATCGACCTCGGCTTTGCCTACCTGCCGCTGGACGACGGCGGCCTGATCGGTTTTGTCGATGTGCCCGGCCACGAGCGTTTCATCCGCAACATGCTGGCCGGCGTGTCAGGCATTGATTTCGCCCTGCTGATCGTCGCCGCCGACGACGGCGTGATGCCGCAGACCATCGAACACCTGCAGATCCTCGACCTGCTGCACATCCGCCGCGGTGCCGCGATCATCACCAAGGCCGACCGAGTCGATGCAGCGCGCATCAATGAAGTCAGTGAACAGGTGCGCACACTGCTGGCGAATACAAACCTGGCCGGCGCCGCCATCCACCCGGTGTCCGCGGTCAGCGGCAGCGGCATGGCCGAATTAAAAGCACTGCTGCTGCGCGAAGCTGCTGCAAAAAGCCTGCGCAGTGCCGAAGGCCAGCATCTGCGCTACGCCATCGACCGCGCATTCAGCATCGCCGGCAGCGGCACCGTAGTCACCGGTACGGTGTTCAATGGCACAGTCAGCACCGGCGACAAGCTGGTGATCTCGCCTGCCGGAATTGAAGTACGCGTGCGCGGTATCCAGATCCACGGCAAGGCCGCGGAACGGGCACGCGCCGGTGAACGTTGCGCGCTGAACCTGACGGGGACCGATGTCGAATCGGTGCGCCGCGGCGACTGGGTGATGGCTGCGGCCATCCACCACCCGACGCGCAAACTCGATGTGCGGTTGAGCGTGCTGCCCGCTGAAACCCGCGCACTGAAACACTGGACGCCCGTGCACCTGCACCTCGCCACGGCCGACGTCACCGCGCGCGTGTCGCTGCGCCGTGGCGAAGAACTGGCGCCAGGGACCAGCGGCCTCGCGCAACTGGTGCTGGATGAACCGGTATCGGCGCTGCACGGCGACCGTTTCATCCTGCGCGACCAGTCATCGGCGCGCACCATCGGCGGCGGCATTATCATCGATCCGCTGCCGCCGGCGGTACGGCGCAGCAAGACCCGCGACGCCACGCTCGCCGCGCTGGAATCTGCCGACCACACGGCAGCGCTGACCGCACTGGCCGCCAACGACAAACGTCCGGTCGACCTCGCCCACTTCACGGCGATTTTCAACCTGCTGCCCGATATTGCGGCGGCCGCTTACGCCAAAGCCGGGCTGGTGCCGCTGGGCAAGGAACACCGCAACGCCGTCACGCAACAGCGATTGGCCGCACTGCAGGAGGCTGCGGCCAGACAGATCATGGCTTTCCACCAGGCGCAGCCGCAGGCGCCCGGCATCGAAATCGAAACCCTGCATGCCACTCTGGCACCGGAACTCGATGCCGATGCCTTCGGCCATGTACTGCGCCTGCTCGCCGACCAGCGCAAGATCGAAATCCACAGCTCACTGGTGCGCAAACCCGGCCACGACACCACCGCCAACAGCGCCGACGTCAAACTGTGGGAGACCGTGGAGCCGGTACTGACCGCTGCCGGATTCAATGCGCCGCCGCTGCGCGACCTCGCACCGCAACTGAAACTGAAAGATGCAATCCTCAAGGATTTTCTCTACCGCCAGATGAAAGCCGGCAACCTGTACAAGGTCGGGGCCGAGCGCTTTTATCTGAAAGCTACGATGGCCGTGCTGGCCGCCACCGCGCAGGCCGTACACGCCAGACAGCCTGAAGGCCTGTTCACCGCCGCGCAATATCGCGACGCGATCGGCATCGGCCGCACGCTGGCCATCGAAATCCTCGAAACACTGGACGGACTGACCATCACCCAGCGCGTCGGCGATGCGCGCAAGATGCGCAAGGATTTTGTGCCCATCCTCGGCGCCGCCGAACCCGCACCGCCGCCCGCACCCGGTGCAGCGCCCAAACCGCAACAACAGCAGAAACCACAGCAGCAACGCCCCCCTTTCCGCAACAAACGTTATTGAAAGAAAATGCCTTATTGCCCGGGACGGACACGGCCTGAGCACCGCTGCGAATACCGTTGCCAACCGGATCAAGCCCTCATCCCAGCATGCGCTCTACCCAGCCCAGAAAATCCCGATACGCAAAAGTCGCGCAGGAGCTCGCGCAGGAAATAGAAAACGGTCTCTACAAAATCGGGGACCTGCTGCCCAGCGAAGCCGAATTATGCAAGCGCTACGACATCAGCAATCACACGGTCCGTCATGCCATGCGGGTGTTGCAAGACATGAAACTGGCAACACCGGAACGCGGCCGCGGAACCCGGGTTGTCGGCACCTCCAGCAAAAAACGTTACATTCACGCACTGGATTCAATTCCGGATCTGGGCGAGTTGGTGAAAAACACCAAAATACGGGTTCTTCGCCGCACAAAAATTTCCTTTGACCGTGCACTCACCCCACTGCCCAGTCAAGTTCCCGAATGGGAATTGATAGAGGCCATACGTTATGTCACCGCTGTAGAACCCCTGGTATGGAAGCACGTCTATATCGATCCGATATTCACAAAAGCCGCGAAGAAAATCGGCAGCAACAGCGAACCGATCTACAAACTGATCGAGCATTTCTATGACGAATCCCTGGCAAAGGTAAAGCAGGAAGTAGGCGCTGTCCTGATCCTCGGGGAAGCAGCCCGCATACTGCACGTCCCCGATGGAACTCCCGGCCTCGCAATTGCCCGGCAATATATCGGGGCAAGCAACCGGATACTGGAAGTTACCTACAGCGTCTATCCCGCGGACCGTTTTCGCTATCACAGCGAATTGAAGCTGGAACATACCGGCTGAAACACGCCGCGGGTTGACAGCCTCAGCCGGCAATGAAATGATCCAACTTATGCATATAAGTTGGATCGGGTGTTCCCGCAGCTGAAACCGCGGGGTTTCCTGCTTGCTATGGCGCATCCTCCAGCCGCTCTCTGACGGAGAAACAATTGGGCAAAATCGACGAATTCGAGTTTTTTTTCGACAAACCATGGTCGGACGGTTTCCCCATGGTCACCCCCACTGAAGAACGGATTCAGTGGATGCTGGGCGGCACCCGGCGCCCTCACGACGAGGTCATCGGCCAGATTCCGCCTGCAATGGAAACGGCGACGGTGCGCTCGGTCGCCATACACGCGCTGATGGCCGGCTGCAAACCCGAATACCTGCCGGTCGTGCTTGGTGCCGTGAACCTGATACTGCGTGAAGAATTCAACATGGGCGGCGTGCAATGCACGATGCACGGTGTGGCGCCGCTGATGATCGTCAACGGCCCCTACGCGCAGCAGATCGGCATCCACGGCGGCAACGGCTGCTTCGGCCCGGGCTTCCGTGCCAACGTCGCCATCGGCCGCGCCATCCGGCTGATCCTGCTGAACCTCGGCGGCGGCATTTCCGGCCTTGCGTCGGCGACAATTTTCAGTTCGCCAATGCGATATACGGCCTGCCTGGGTGAAAACACTGCGCTATCACCATGGGAAACAATTGCCATGTCGCGCAACTACGCGCCGGAAGACAACGTCATTACCTGCGTGATGGTCGAATGCCCGCGGCTGCATTTTGACGATGTCAGCACCGAACCCGAACGCCTGCTCCGCGGCATCGCGGACACCATGACCTCCACCGGGTCTTGGAACATGTGGTTCAAATCCAATGTATTTGTCGCAATGAGTCCCCAGCACGCGAAACTATGCGCCGATGCAGGCATGAGCCGCGCAGAGGCGCATCGGCTGCTGTGCGAAATGGCCGTACGACCGCAGGGCAATCTGAAACGCGGCGGCAACTGGCGGCCTGAGCGTGCGGTCGCCATGGGCGCGGACCCTGCCGACGATGAGTGCCCGATCAAGGCAGTCAAGGATCCCAAAGGATTGCAACTGATCGTGGCCGGGGGATTCGGTCCGGTCACCGCAGTCTGTCACGGGTGGAACGAAACAAGCCACGCCGTGCACGGAAAATACGAACTCGATTGACACCTGCAATTTACCGAATTTTCCCCGTACGAATTTCAGAATTGAAAGGAAAACCCAATGTCTAACGAGCTATGGTTTGTTGACCCGACCGCAGGTGGCAACAAGAAAAAATTGCCTCTCGCCGGCCGGCCCATCGATCTGGTCGGCAAAGTGGTCGGCCTGCTCGACAACACCAAAGAACAGGGCAGCATCATTCTTGAAACCGTGGCGCAGGCATTGCGGGATCACTACGGCGTAAAAGAAGTCATCATCGAACGCAAAGAGGCATTCTCGAAACCTGCAAGTCCGCAGCAAATCGATGCATTGGCCAAGAGAGTGCAGGTTGCGGCAGCAGCCGTAGGTGGATGAGGATCCTGCACGTTGTGCAGTGTGCACGACACAGTTGAATTCGAAAAGCGCGGTATCCCGGCCACAGTATTTCTGACCGAGATTTTCCGGAACTCGGCAATCCATACGTTCCGGGCAAAGGGCATGGACGGGCACCCGTTCATCGCCTTGCCGCATCCCATCAGCAATTTGATCCCGGAGCAGATGCGGGAGGTCACGTTGCGTCACATGGATGAGTTCGTCAGCCATTTAACCGGTTAAACAACCAGCCAACGCAACAGGCTACCGCAACCCGTGCTCACACATCTGGAGGATGTTCATGGTTAATTCAAAATTCATTCTGGCCGCTGCCTGCTGCTGCGTATCCGCATGGGGCTCATCACTCGCAGCGCATGCGCAATCTTATCCATCCCGCCCGGTTCGTCTGGTTGTGCCCTTTGCTCCGGGTGGAACCGTCGATATCGTAGCCCGCGTCATCGGCGCCAAGATCAGCAACGATATCGGCCAGCAGGTTGTAGTCGACAACCGCGGTGGCGGTGGCGGAGTCATCGGCACGGACATCGTCGCAAAATCCAAGGGCGACGGATACACGTTGCTGATTCACAGTGCAGCCATTGCCTATGAACCCTCACTAAGAAACAGCCTGCCATACAATGCACTCAAGGACTTTGAGCCCCTGACCATGATCGGATCGACCCCTAATCTGCTGGTGGTGCATCCTTCATTTTCGGCAAAATCGGCAGCCGACCTGATTGCGCTTGCAAAAGAAAAACCGGGCGCCATCACGTTCGGAACGGGCGGTATCGGCAGTTCGTCGCACCTGGCTGTCGTGCTGCTGCAGGCCATGTCCGGCACGTCACTGAATCACGTTGCTTATAAGGGCGCCGGTCCGGCGCTGGTGGAAGTTGTCGCCGGACAGATCAATTTCATGATTGCGACGATGCCCGGCGCGATTTCCCAGGTCAAGGCTGGCCGCCTCCGCGCCCTGGGCATATCCAGTGCGCGACGCTCGCCGGTGGTGCCCAACATTCCAACCATCGCCGAAAGCGGCCTGCCGGGTTATGAATTTGTCGCCTGGTTCGGCATGCTGGCACCTGCCGGCACACCACCGAAACTGGTCGGTCAGCTCAATACGCTGATCGACAAAGCCACCAATGCGCTGGACACCCAAAGCAAGCTTGATGTGCAGGGCATCACCGCAAAAACCGGATCACCAGCTTCATTCCGCGCATATATACGCTCGGAAACCGAAAAATGGGCAAAAACACTGAAAAACGCCGGCATCAAGGCGCAATAAGCGGCGTTGCCTCCAGACGGTTTGCCGGGTTCGCGTAAAATCCCTGCGGATCGAATGTCACTAACCACCGTTAACAAGGTTGATTTATGCCGGATTCCAGTTTTGACGTCATCGTGATCGGCGAAGGCATCGCCGGATTGACCGCAGCCCATGCACTGGCCAAAAAAGGCCTCAGCGCCGCCACCTTCGAACAGCAGATTTTCGGCGGGCTCGTGCTCAATGTGAATGAACTCGATCCCGCGCCACCCGGCGGTGAAGCCGGCGGTGCCGCGTTTGCCGCTGAAATGACCCAGGCCAATGCAGAGGCCGGCGTCAGCAGCATCCAGGAACCGGTTACTGCCATCGCCGCAGCTGACGGCGGCTTTAGCGTGACCACTGACGGCGGCAACTATCGCGCGCGCCAGGTCATCGTTGCCAGCGGCGCCAGCCTGAAACTGCTGGGCGTGCCCGGTGAAACTGAATTCGAAGGTCGCGGCGTGTCGAAATGCGCCGACTGCGACGGTCCGATGTTCCAGAACGAAACCGTTGCCGTGGTCGGCGGCGGCGACTCCGCGCTGCAGGAAGCGCAGGTATTGAGCCACTATTGCGGCAAGGTCTGGCTGATCCATCGCGGCACGGCGTTCAGCGCGCAGCAGCGCTTCATCGACCAGGTACAGGGCAACGACAAGATCGAAACCCGTTTCGGCACCACGGTCGAAGCCATACTCGGCGGACAGATGGTCGAAAAACTGCGCATTCGCAACGGCACTGGCAGCGAGGAAATCCCCTGTGCCGGCGTCTTTGCCTATATCGGTCTGAAACCGAACGGCGATTTCCTGCCGGCGGATGTCAAGCGCGATGCCACCGGTTTCATCACCACCAATGATGCACTGGAAACTTCGGTCAGCGGTCTGTGGGCTGTCGGCGCGGTGCGCAGCGGCTGCGGCGGCAGCCTGGATGATGCGATGGCGGATGCCAAACGCGCGGCAGACGCCGTGGCGGCTCGTCTGAAATAAAAATTACCCGGGTTTCGGTGTGCCGACGTTCAACCGGTCCCAGCCTTCACGGCCGAGCTGGCGCAGCGTTTTGATGTTGTCGCGGTAAATCTGTTCGGTGTCCGGGTGCGCAGCGACTGCGCGCTCCACGCTGGATTCGCGCAACAGGTGCAGCGTCGGATACGGCGAGCGGTTGCTGCAGTTTTCGATATCGTCGATTTCGGTTTCGGCAAACTGGTACTGCGGGTGAAAGCTCGCCACCTGCAGCACACCGTCCAGCTCCAGATCCTCGACCAGCGCATCCGCCAGCTCAAGAAAATCGTTGTAATCAAGAAAATCGCCGAGCACCTGCGGATGGATCAGCAGCGTGGTTTCGGTTTTGTTTTCGTCCGTTTCCGCCAGCACCTCCAGTTCCGCCGCCAGCACCTCCAGCAGTGCTTCCGGCGTCTTCGCATCGCTGACGACGTAGCGGATGCGGTCGCCGGCGTATACTGCGCGCGCAAATGGACACAGGTTGAGGCCGATCACCGCTTTTTCCAGCCAGTTGCGGGTCGTCGCAATAATTTCATCGTCACTCATCATCGTCACATTATCCAACTCATGGCGCTCAACGCAACCATCTTCAAGATCGACCTGACCATCACTGACATGGACCGCGGCTATTACGCCACGCATGCGCTGGTGCTGGCACGCCACCCATCCGAAACCGACGAACGCATGATGGTGCGGCTGCTGGCGTTTGCGTTGAATGCCGGCGAGGCCCTCGCCTTCGGCAAGGGCCTCAGCAGCGAAGATGAACCCGACGTCTGGGAAAAAGACCTCACCGGCGCGATACAGCTTTGGATCGAGGTCGGCCTGCCCGACGAAAAAGCCGTGCGCAAAGCCTGCGGCCGCGCGACACAGGTGCGCATTTACGCCTACGGTCGCGGCACCGAACGCTGGTGGCAGGACGTGCAGTCCGGACTCGCGCGCCCCGACAACCTGACCATCATCGAACTGCCGCTGGCCGCAACCCAGGCCATGGCGGCACTGGCGCAGCGCACACTGCAGTTGCAATGCACGGTGCAGGACGGCACGGCATGGCTGACTGACGGGAAAAATACGGTCGAGGTCGCACCGGTGCTGCTCAACGCAGCGCGCAGGCCCTGAGCGCAACCGGCACCACAGTTTGGAACACGGTTTCTCGTAAACAGCGCGCCGTCTTACAATGACGGCCACGCAGCAACAACGGAAGGGAATCGCTCCCGGTGGGGCGGCCGGACTTCAAACCCGGTAGGGGCCGCGAGCGGTCCTGTGTGGGTTCGACTCCCACTCTCTTCCGCCATCATTCAAACGAAGCGCAGGCCAGCGCTCCGTTGCCGCAGAGGAGAATCACCATGACATTCGCCACAGAATTATCTAATAAAATCAACAGCTTACGATATGATGCCCTGCCAGCCGAGGCCGTGCACTGGGCCAAGGTCGGCATCCTCGACACCGTCGGCGTGACCCTCGCCGGCGCCGCCGAAGAAGCCACGCGCATCGCGCTCGGCGTCACCGGCGCCGGCAGCGGACCGTCACTGGTGTTCGGCCACGCGCGGCGCATCGGCGCGCTCGATGCCGCACTGATCAATGGCACCGCATCACACGCACTCGATTTCGACGACTGTAACAACACGCTGGGCGGCCATCCATCGGCACCGGTACTACCTGCGCTGTTCGCACTCGCCGATGAAATCGGCGCTACCGGAAAAGATTTCATCGCCGCCTATGTCGCCGGTTTTGAAACCGAGTGCAAGCTGTCGATGGCGGTCAACTTTTATCAGTACACCAAAGGCTGGCATCCGACGGCCACGCTGGGCGTGTTCGGCAGCGCGGCAGCCTGCGCGCACCTGCTGAAACTGTCCGACGCACAGACCGCCACCGCGCTGTCGATCGCGGCCTCGTTCTCCAGCGGCGTCAAATCCAACTTCGGCACCATGACCAAACCGCTGCACGTCGGCCACTGCACGCGCAACGGCCTGCTCGCAGCACTCCTCGCACGCGACGGTTTCACCGCCGGTGAAAAGGCCTTTGAACACAAGCAGGGTTATTTCGAAGTCTTCAACGGCGCCGGCAATTACGATGCCGCCAAGACCATCCCCGCCTGGGCCAATCCGCTGGACATCACCCGCCCCGGCATCGCGATCAAGTCCTACCCCTGCTGCGGCAGCACGCACCCGGCGATCGACTGCATGTTGCAGTTAGTGCACCAACACAAACTCACGCCGGACAATGTCGCGAAAATCGAATCCTGGACCCATCCGCGCCGGCTCGAACACACCAACCGCCCCGATCCGCAGTCATCACTCGACGCCAAGTTCAGCGTGCAATACACGCTGGCGCGCGCGCTGAAGGACGGCACGATCAAAATCGAACAGTTCGAAGGCGACACCTGGAAAGACCCGGCGACGCGCGCGATCCTGCCGAAAGTCCACTCCACCACCTACACCAGCGCGCAATTCCCCGCCGACAACCACTTCGCCGCCGAAGTCAGGGTCACCATGACCGACGGCCGTGTGGTCAGCACCAAGACCGACCAGGCGCTGGGCCGCAGCGTCGACAAGCCGCTGCCGGCGGACAAGCTCAAGGAAAAATTCGACAATTGCGCTGCACGGGCACTGTCATCCGACAACGTGGCGCGGCTGTATGCGGCGATCCAGGATTTCGAGAATGCGCAGGACGTGCGGGAGATTGCGGCACTGGCGGCGGGGCGGGGTGGGCCGAAACGAGTCGCCGCTTAAACGTCCGGCAAACCGCGCCGACACAATTTTTGTGAATTAACCCGGGAGCAAGTCTTGGATCTGGAATTACGCGGCAAAAAAGTATTGATCACCGGCGCGTCAAAAGGCCTTGGCCTGGCCTGTGCGCACGGCTTTGCGGCGGAAGGCGCCATCGTGCATATCGCTGCCCGCAACGAATCCGCCCTCAAGAGCGCGGCGGACCTGATCAAAAAACAATACAAGACCGACGCCTTCATCCATGCGGTTGATCTGAGCAAGACGGAAAACGCCGTGGCACTGGGCAAGGCCTGCGCCGATGTCGATATCCTGGTGAACAACGCCGGCGCGATTCCCGGCGGCAGCCTGCTGGAAATCAGCGATGAACGCTGGCGCCAGGCCTGGGATCTGAAGGTGTTCGGTTTCATCAACCTGACGCGCGAGGTCTACAAAAACATGCGCGAGCGCAAAGCCGGCGCCATCGTCAATATCATCGGCGTCGCCGGCGAGCGCCACCGTTCCAACTACATCACGGGCACGACGGGCAATGCCGGGCTGATGGCCTTCACGCGCGCGCTGGGCTCCGAAAGTGTCGATCACGGCATCCGCGTCGTCGGCGTGAATCCGGGGCGCATTGAAACCGAACGCCAGATCGGCCACTTCAAGGAGCAGGCCCTGCAGCAGTTCGGTGATGAATCGCGCTGGCCCGAGCTGCAGGCCAAGGTGGTCGCGTCATTGCCTTTCGGCCGAGCCGGCAAGCCCTCCGAAGTGTCGGACCTGGTGACCTTCCTCGCCTCGGCACGCGCCTCCTACATCAGCGGCACCATCGTCACCATCGACGCCGGCAGCTCTCTGCGCACGCGGGTCTGACCGCCGTTCCCGGTTGCCGCTTCCCTATTGGGCCGGGGCCGGCCAGGCTATCCATTCGCACAAGGCACGGCCCATGATCAGTTCCAGGTCAGCGGTTGTCAGCCAGGGCATTTCCTCGGTGAACAGGGTCACGCACTGGCGGTAAGTACATTTCAGCCGTGTCAGGTCGCTGCCCCAGAACATGCGTCCGGGGCCGAAGGCGTCATAGACGCGCTTCACGTGGTCATGCAGGCTGCGGTAGGGATAAGGCGCCGTCGTATACCCCGGCAGCGCACTGACCTTCACCGCGACATTCGGCCGCTTTGCGATCGCCAGCAGCATGTCGAGATTGCGGAAGGCTTCATCGTCCTTGGCGCCGCCGGCCAGTGCCATGTGGTCAAGGATGATGCGCAGCCGCGGGTGACGCTCGGCCACTGCATCGACCAGCTGGACCGCCGGGTGGTCCACGCCCACATACAAGGGAACGCCGGCCGCCTCGGCCTCGGCCCACACCCAACCCATGTGCTCCGGGTTCGACAGCTTCTCCATGTTTTTCTTGAAATTGAAACGCAGGCCCAGCATGCCCGGCTGCCTGCGCCAACCTGCGAGCGTGCCGCGCGGGTGAGTCGCCGGATTGATCTTGCCCATGACTGCGAATTTGTCCGGATGCGACTGCGCCGCATCCAGCGCGAGGTCATTGCGCGTGCGATCCAGGCTCGGCGGCACGAGTACCACGCGATCCACCCCCGCCGCCTTCATCTCCGGCAGCAGTTCATTCTTGCCGAAGGGATCGGGCCGGTGCGGTTTGGCTTTTTCCGCCCATGGCCGCTCCGGCGTATTGGCTGCCCAGATATGCACCTGCGAATCAACGATCAACATGCTTCACCTTGCTCCGATTTCGCCACGCACACTCAATTCGCAGTAATGCCCTGTTCCTTGATCACACGGCCCCACTTGTCATGTTCGGATTTGATGAAGACGGCAAAGGCTTCAGGACTGCTGGTCCAGGCCTCCCCTTGCGCGAGCATCGTCTCCACGACCTCGGGCCGGCTGAGAACCTGAACGATTTCCTTGTTCAGCCGCGCCACGATGGGTTGCGGTGTTTTCGCCGCAACGACTATGCCGTACCAGCTTTTGGATTCATAACCCGGTACACCGGCCTCGGAAATCGTCGGCACTTGTGGAAATTGCTTCACCCGGTTTGCAGTACCCACCGCCAGAGCGCGCAGACGTCCGGCATGGATATTGGCTGACACACTGGCCGGAGAGGCGAAGGCAAGCTGCACTTCTCCGGACATCAAGTTGACGATCGCCGGACCGTTGCCCTTGTATGGCACATGCAGCAGCTGGATCCTGGCCATCGACTGCAGCAGACCCATCGCCAGATGCCCGGAGCCGCCTACTCCCGAAGAACCGTAGGCCAGCTGCCCCGGCCTGGCGCGCGCCAAAGCCAGAAGCTCCTTCAGTGATTTCGCCGGCACCGACGGATGCACCACCAGCACGCTGCCGCTGGTGACCACCGGCGACACCGGCGCGAGATCCTTCAACGGATCGTAGGTCATGTTTTTGGTAAAAAACCCGTTCACCGCAAGGTTGCCAACCGCGCCTATCATCATCGTGTAACCGTCGGGCGGCGATTTGGCGGTGAGTTCACCGGCCACAGAGCCGTTGGCGCCGGGACGATTGTCGACCATCACGTTCTGGCCCAGGGCATCGGTCAACTTGGTGGCGACAATGCGTGCCACCGTATCGATGCCGCCGCCGGGCGATTGCGATGCAATCAGCCGAATGGGTCTTGTCGGATACGCGGGCTGCTGTGCAAGGGCGTGCGACATGACTGCCAGCAAGGCTCCTGCGACTGCGACTCTCCAAACGGCATTATTAATTACGCATTTCATTTTGACTCCTCCCGAACGGATACAAGAAAAATTTCCCCAAAACTTCCAGCCTCTTCAAATTCTCAGCCGCGTACGCGCCCTTCCCGCCGCGGACTGGCCCAGCGCTTTTTCAGCATCGCCAGGAATTCCTGTGCCGCCGGCGACAGCGTCACGCCGCGACGGCGAATCACCACCAGCGTGCGCTTGAGCCTGGGCTCGACCAGCGGCCGGCTCACGAGCTTTGAATCCTTTCTTCCCGAGAGCGCGAGCATCGGCACAGCGATCACGCCGATGCCGGCTTCGACCATGCCGAGCCCGGTCCAGAACGAATGCTGTACTTCGTAGGTCCAGCGCTGCCGCGGCAAGGTGCCGGCGGGCAGACCGAAATCGAGCAAGGCGCGGTTACCGCTCAGGCGGCCGACGGTGATCACCCGATGCTGCTCAAGGTCGGCCCATTTCACGGTACGTTTTTTTGCCAGCGGGTGATCCTTGCGGCAGGCCAGCACGAAGGGGTCGTCGAACAGCGCTTCGGTTTCGATGTCGGTTTCATCGGCGCCGGACAGCGTCAGTCCGAATTCGGCTTCACCGCGCAACACCGCCTCCAGCACTTCGTTGGCATGCACGTCGAGGATGCGGATGCGGTTGTCGGGATGTTTGGCGCTGTAGTCCTTGATTACCGGCGGCAGGATATAAAGCGCTGCTGTCGGCACGCAGCCCAGCACCACCTGACCCGAGCCGTGCTTGGCCATGTCGCGCAGGCCGGCAATCGAAGTTTCCAGTTCTTCGATCAGTCGCCGCGCCTGCGGCAGGAAGTCACGGCCGACGGCAGTCAGCCGCACCCGGCGCGTGGTGCGGTCTAGCAGGCGCACGCCGAGGTCTCCCTCCAGCTTGCTGATGCGCCGCGACAATGCGGACTGCGACAAAAACAGCGCCGTGGCCGCCTTCTGGAAGGTGCCGAGTTCCGCAATGCGGGCAAAAGCCTGCAGGCCGTGTACGTCGAGATTCATGGACAGGCGGAAATTTAGATTGATGCGCCGTGGAGAACAATTGTTGCAACAATCTCATTTTACTCAATAGTGCCCTGCACGGATAATGCTGGGCCTGTTCGTTACCTCCCGTTATTTGAAAGGCAATACGCAATGTCAGCCAATCCAGAATTCGATGTAATCGTCGTCGGCAAGGGCAATGCCGCGCTGTGCGCCGCCCTGTCGGCCCATGACCAGGGCGCACGCGTCGTCGTGCTCGAAGCCGCGCATGAGGATGAATCCGGCGGCAACAGCCGCTTCGCCGGCGGCGTGATGCGCTTTGCTTACGAGACCGTGGAAGACCTGACCCGCGTCACCGACATCACCCCGCAGGAAATCGCCGAAACCGATTTCGGCACCAACACCCGCGAGGAATTCCTCGACAAGATCCACCAGCTGACCAGCTATCGCACCGACCCCGACCTGTCGGAATACCTGGTCAACGAAAGCCTCAACACCATGGTCTGGCTGCGCGAGAAGGGCGTGAAGTTCGTGCCGAACTGGGGCCGCCAGTCGGCGGTGGTCGATGGCAAGCGCCGCTTTTTCGGCAACATGCCGATCGAAGCCCACGGCGGCGGCGCCGGCCTGGTGCAATATTTGGATAAAGCGGTGCAAAAAGCCGGCATTCCGGTACTGTACGAAACCCGCGCCCTCAAGCTGCTCTACGACGGCGCCACGGTCAGCGGCGTACAGGTGCGGCAGAAGGGCAAGGCCTTCGAGATGAAAGCCAAATCGGTGGTGCTCGCCTGCGGCGGCTTTGAAGCCAATCCCGAAATGCGTGCGCGTTACCTCGGCCCGGGCTGGGAACTGGCGAAAGTGCGCGGCTCGCGCTTCAACGTCGGCGATGGCCTGAAAATGGCGCTGGACATCGGTGCCGCGCCGTACGGCAACTGGTCGGGCTGCCACGCCACCGGCTGGGATCGTTACGCGCCGGAATTCGGCGACGTCAACGTCGGCGACCAGTTCCAGAAACACAGTTACATCTTCGGCCTGCTGATCAACGCCGAAGGCAAACGCTTTGTCGATGAAGGCCAGGATTTCCATTCCTTCACCTATGCCAAATATGGTGGTGAAGTGCTCAAGCAGCCGGGCCAGTTTGCATGGCAGGTGTTCGATGCCAAGGTCACCAAGCTGCTGCGTTCGGAGTACCGCATCAAGTTCGTCACCAAGGTCAGCGCCAACACGCTGGAAGAACTCGCCACCAAGCTGGAAGGTGTGAATCCCGAGGGTTTCCTCAAAACCGCGCACGACTACAACAACGCGGTGATGAAGGACGTGCCCTTCAACCACGTGATCAAGGACGGCAAGGGCACGCAGGGCATCGAACCGCCGAAATCGAACTGGGCGCAGCCGCTGGACACTCCGCCCTACGATGCCTACGCCACCACCTGCGGCATCACCTTTACCTTCGGCGGACTGCGCGTGGTGAAGGACAGCGGCCAGGTGCTCGATACCAACCACCTGCCGATTCCCGGCCTCTATTGCGCCGGCGAAATGGTCGGCGGCCTGTTCTATTTCAATTACCCGAGCGGCACCGGACTGGTGTCGGGTGCGGTGTTCGGTAAACTGGCGGGCGCTTCAGCCGGGCAGAACGCCAAGGCCTGATTTTCCTTCCCATACACCGGAGTCACCCATGTCCTCGCAAAAACCACCCCTGCTGGCCGAAGCCACGCGCGACCTCGCGCGTTTCGGCGCAGCACTCCGTTATGACGACATCCCCGCCGACGTCATCGCCCGCATCAAGCTGAGCCTGCTCGACAGCCTCGGCTGCTGCCTGTTCGGCGCGACCTTGCCGTGGACCAAAAAAGTGGCCGCGCTGGCCGAGCTGGAAAGTGCAAAACCCGTGGCCACGCTCATTGGCCTCGGCCGCAAAACCTCGGCATCACTGGCGGCATTGGTCAACGGCACCTCGGGCCATGCCTTCGAGCTCGACGACATCCACAAGGAATCGATCATCCACGCCGGTTCCATCGCCACGCCGGTGGCCCTGGGTCTCGCCGAATTGAATGTACAAAAAAGCGGGAAGGTTTCCGGTCGCGATGTGCTGACGGCGATGGTCGCCGGTTATGAAATCGGCCACCGCGTCGGCAACGCCGCAACCATGAGTCTGTTTTTCCGCGGCTTCCATCCGCAGGGCACCTCCGGCGCATTTGTCGCTGCCGCCACTGCGGCACGCATGCTGAATCTCGACGCCCTGCAGTTCCAGCATGCACTGGGCATGGCCGGTTCACAGGCCGGCGGCCTGATGGCAGCGCAGGAAGGCGCGATGGTCAAACGTTTTCACAGCGGACGCGCCGCGCAGAGCGGCGTGTATGCCGCACAACTTGCTGCCGATGGTTTCACCGGCATTCTTGACGCACTGGAAGCCCCGTACGGCGGTTATCTGTCGACTTATTCGGATGAACCGAATCCGTCGCGATTGACGGCAGGATTGGGCAAGAACTGGGAAACACTGAACGTCGGTTACAAGCCGCATGCCAGTGTCACCAGCATCCACAGCGCGCTCGACGGCCTTGCCGCAATCATGCAGGAACAGAAACTCAAGGCCGCTGACATTGCCAAGGTCGAAACCGGCCTGTCGCCGATGACCCATGTGCATTGCGCCTGGGAGTACAAGGCACAGGGCGTCACCGCGGCGCAGATGAATCTGTATTACGGCATGGCGGTGATCGCACTCGATGGCGCGGCATTCACCGAACAGTTCCGCGAAGCGCGTCTGGCTGATCCGCAGATTCTTGATTTCATCACCCGCATCAGCGCGCATGTCGATCCCGAGATCGAAAAAATGGGCGCGCCGTTCCGCCACGCGTCACGGGTTAAAATCACCGCCCGCAACGGTCAGGTGTTTGAAAAACTGTCGCTCCACCGCCGCGGCAGTCCGGAAAATCCGCTGTCACCGGAAGAAGTGCTGCACAAATTCCGCAACGTTGTCGCGCCGTGCATGGACAAAGCCGCGGCCGAAATGATCATCACAACGGTGAACAAGTTTGAAACACTGACCGACATCAGCAGCGTGATGCCGCTGCTGGGCGCCGCGGTGCGCGCCCCAAAGTAGCAAATGGTAAAAATGTTATAAGTCGTTGTTTTTATTGGTAATTTATAGATTCTTACTGACTCACCCCGTTCGCCCTGAGCTTGTCGAAGGGGAACGGGCTTCGACAAGCTCAGCCCGAACGGTCTCATTTTAGTTTTCATACACCAGCGACAGGAATTCATCACCATGGCCAAACAATCCACCAGCGACAATCCCTACACCCGCGGCATGGCCGCCTTCGTTTCCGGTCTGACCTACGACAAGATTCCGGAAGAAGTCCGCCATCGCAACAAGTTGCTGATGCTGGATTCGCTGGGTTGTGCTTTGTACGGCGCGGACCTGCAATGGAGCCGCATTCTGCAAGACACGCTGGAGCGCGTCGACACCACGCGCGCTTGCAGCGTATGGGGCACCAACAAAAAACTCTCCGCACCGCACGCCGCGCTGGTCAACGGTACACAAGTGCAGGGCTTCGAACTCGACGACGTGCACCGCGCCGGCGTGCTGCATGTCGGCGCCGTGGTATTGCCGGCGCTGATCTCGGTCACTGAAATGAAACCGGGCATGAGCGGCAAGGAATTCCTCACCTCCGCCGTCGCCGGTTATGAAATAGGCCCGCGCGTCGGTCTGTGCATGGGCCCCTCGCATATCGCCTCGGGCTGGCATTCGGGCGCAACACTCGGCGTGTTCTCCGCCGCAGCGGGCGCCGCACGCGGCCTGAAACTCGACACTGACAAAACCGTGCACGCACTGGGCATCGCCGGCACGCAGGCCGGCGGCCTGATGGCGGCGCAGTTCGGCGCCATGGTCAAACGCATGCACGCCGGTCGTTCCTCGCAATCCGGGCTCTACGGCGCGCTGTTCGCCGAAGCCGGCTTCACCGGCATCCTCAATGTGCTGGAAAGCGAATACGGCGGCTTCTGCACCACGATGTCGCAGTCGACCGACAAGTTCAATCTTGCTGAACTCACCGCCGGCCTCGGCGAGGTGTGGCAGACCATGGGCATCGCACTGAAGTTCTACGCCTGCGTCGGCACCAACCACACCACGCTGGATGCCCTGCGCGACATGCGCCGCGAACGCCCCTTCACCCACAACGACGTAAAGAAGGTGGTCGTCCACGGTTCCGAAGTGACCGTGCACCATGTCGGCTGGCCGTACGAGCCGCAGGGCCTGACTTCGGCGCAATTGAACATGCCGTACTGCATCGCCGCCTGGCTGATCGAGAACGACTGCTTTGTCGACCAGTTCACCGAAGCCATGGTCGCCGACCCGCAACGCATCGCGCTGTCGAAAAAAGTCGAAGTCCTGCACGACCCGGCGATCACCGCGCTCGGCGCCAAGCTGCGGCATAAAGTGCACGTCGAACTGCACCTGAACGACGGCACGATCATGAAGCGCACCGTCGAGGCCGCACGCGGCAGCGAGAAACATTTCGCCACCGACGCCGAGATCATCGAGAAATTCGAAAAACTCGCGATCAAGGCACTGCCCAAGGCGCGTGTTGAGGAACTGCGCGACGCGGTGATGGGCATCGAGAAACTGCCCGATGCCACCGTGCTGTCGAAACTGCTGACGGCGTAAATCGTGGACCAGACCGTGAACACTGCGAAAACGGCAGCCCGTACGCTCGCAGAGTTTGCGGCCGGGCTGACTTACGAACAGATTCCGGTGGCACCGCGCGAACGCGCGCGGCAGTGCATTATCGACACCACCGGCGCAGCGCTGTTCGGTTCGCGCCTGCCGTGGAGCCGCATCGTCGCGGGTCACGCAAAAAATTGCGGCGGCAACGGCATGAGCCGCGTCATTGGCAC
Organism: Bordetella parapertussis; assembly: GCA_945885345.1. Taxonomy (GTDB): domain Bacteria; phylum Pseudomonadota; class Gammaproteobacteria; order Burkholderiales; family SG8-41. The sequence goes on from CAMCYP010000036.1 coordinate 29,976, forward strand.
CGCGCTGAAAGTATCACCGCCGGCGGCCGCGCTGGCCAACGGCGTGTGCAGCCATGCTTTTGAACTGGACGGCCTGCGCAAACCCAGCGCCGGCGTGCATCCCGGCGCAATCCTGCTGCCATCAGCACTCGCGGTTGCCGAACACCAGAGTGCCGGTGGTCGCGACCTGCTGACCGCTTTTGTCGCCGGCGCCGAAGTGATGTTCCGCATCGGCCTTGCCGCCAAACAGACCACGGAAACCCTGGGCTTCCATGCCCCGGGTGTCAACGGCCCCTACGGTTCGGCCATCGTCGCCGGCAAACTGCTGGGGCTCAGCACCGATCAGCTGACGCAGGCGCTGGGCATCGCGGGCTCCCTGGGCGGCGGATTGCTCGCTTTCGCCAAGGCCGGCAACGGCGCGATGGTGAAGCGCCTGCACATGGGCCGCGCCGCCGAAGCCGGCGTGGTTGCCGCGCTGCTCGCCCGCGACGGTTACGAAGGCCCGGATTCGGTGCTCGAAGGCCAATATGGCTACCTCGAAGCCTATGCCCGCGATGGTGATGCGACACAGTTCACCAAAGACCTCGGCACGCATTTCGACATCGTCCATGCCTGCCTGAAACGTTATGCCTGCCACATCACTGCGCATACCCCCGTGCAGTCCCTGCAGGAGTTGCGTGCAGAAAACAATTTCAACGGTGACGACGTTGCGGCGTTGACGATTTTTGCGCGGCACAAGGTACTGTCGCATCACGACATCCGCGAACCACGCGACGTTGCCGGCGCACAGTACAGCGTGCCGTTTTGCGCCGCCATCGCGCTGTATTACGACGTCAACGATCCGCTGGCATTTTCCGAAACCGCGCTGAATGACAGCAAGGTCCGTGCGCTGGCCCGCAAGCTCAAGCTGATCGAGATGGGTGACGCCGAAAAAGGCGGCGCCTGGGCAACGCGGGTGGTGGTTGAACTTCGCGATGGTCGCAGGTTCGAACGCTTTACCGAAGAATTCAAGGGCACGCCGGCTTCACCGCTGTCGGCGGAGGAACTGCAGACCAAGTTCATGCGCATGGCCGGCAACCATCCCAAGGCAGCCGAACTGCATGCGCAGCTGACCGCGCTGGAAACCATCGCCGACTGCCGCTCCCTGGCAATCAGCGCTGCAAACTGAACACCGCATCACAACAGTAGCGAGGAGAAACTCATGACCCGATGGCTGATCGGCGCGTTTTGCGCCATGGCACTGTCCGCGCAAGCGGCCTACCCCGACAAACCGGTGCGACTGATCGTGCCGCTGTCAGCCGGCGGCGGCATGGATACCGTGACCCGTGCAGTGGCAACGCCACTCTCGGAAAAACTCGGCCAGACGGTGGTCGTCGACAACCGCGCCGGTGGCGGCGGCGCGATCGGCGCCGAACTCACCAAGGAAGCGCCGAAAGACGGTCACACGCTGCTGATGGCGAGTGCGACCTTCGTCATTCATCCCCTGCTCTACCCGGCGCGTTACGTGCCGGCGCGGGATTACGCAGCCATCACCCAGGTCACGCGCCAGCCTTATGTGCTGATGGTGCATCCAAGCATTCCCGCAAAAACCGTCAAGGAACTGGTCGCCTATACCAAGGCCAACCCGAACAAGATCAATTACGCATCAGCCGGCCAGGGCAGCCTGATCCACCTGACCACGGAGCTGTTCAAGGTGCGCACCGGCGCCGACATGAATCACATTCCGTACAAAGGCATGGGTGGCGCGTACATCGACATGCTGTCCGGCCGCATCCAGGCCGCGTTCCCGAGCATCATTTCGGTGTTGCCGCACCTGAAGACCGGCAAGCTGCGTGCACTGGCGGTGACCAGCGCAAAGCGCGCGGCCACGCTGCCCGACATTCCGAGCCTGCAGGAAGCCGGCGTGCCCAACATTGATGTTTCAAACTGGTACGGCCTGTTCGCACCGGCGGGTACACCGCGCCCGGTGATCGATCGCGTTCATCGTGAAGTCGTCGAAATCCTCAAAACGGCTGAAATGCAAAAACGCATGGCCGCCGACGGCGCCGACGGTGTCGGCAACACGCCGGTCGAGTTCGCCGCCTATGTCAAAGCCGAATCGGCACGCTGGGCGGAAGTCATCAAAAAATCCAACATCAAGGCGGACTGAACCACCGGCGTCGCGTCACACAGATCGGTGTGACGCGCCACTGTTGCCGCCGCTACCGCCCGCGGCAAGCCGGCTGCGGTTACAATCGCCGCGGCCCGTACACGACGCAGCAGCCTGCGGCGTTGACAGTTGCAGCACTCGCCGGCACCGGATACAAATAAATCAATAAAATCAATAGGTTAAATAAATGCTCATTTACGCGCTGACTATTTTTGCGAGCGCGTTCCTGCTGTTCCTGGTGCAACCGATCATGGCGAAACAGATCCTGCCGTGGTTTGGCGGTTCCGCGGCGGTGTGGACGACCTGCCTGATGTTTTTCCAGCTGGTGCTGCTTGCCGGCTACGCCTATGCCGACTGGACCGTACGTTTCCTCAAACCGCGACCGCAGGTCATCCTGCATGTCGCCCTGATCGT
>CAMCYP010000037.1 GCA_945885345.1 Bordetella parapertussis
TTGTTTTTATTAATTATTTTATGGCTGCGCGCACCGGGGCAAAGCTGCGACGGTGTGCCGGCGTCGGACCCAGGCGCCGCAACGCCGCCATATGCAGCGCCGTGCCGTAACCCTTGTGCCGGTCAAAACCGTAATCGGGATAGATCGTGTGCAATTCCAGCATCAGGGCATCACGCGCGACCTTGGCCAGTATCGATGCCGCGGAAATCGCCGGCACCGTGGCGTCACCCTGTACGATGGCGCGCGCCGGCATCGCAACCCTGGGCACATGCAAGCCATCCACCAGTATTGTTGCCGGCTGCGGCTTCAGTGCCAGTACCGCGCGGCGCATCGCCAGCAGACTGGCCTGCAGAATGTTGATTTCGTCAATTTCCTCGACACTGGCACTGGCGACCGCCCAGGCCACGGCATGCAATTTGATTTCATCAAACAGTGCATCGCGGCGTTTTGCCGTGAGTTTTTTCGAGTCCGCCAGCCCCTGGATGCGCGGCGGGTCATCAAGGATCACTGCAGCGGCAAACACCGGTCCGGCCAGCGGCCCGCGCCCCGCTTCATCGACGCCGCAAATTACCGCGCTCAACGGACACCGCCATCCAGATAAGGCAATATCGCTTCGGCGGCCCTCTCCGCTGCGTCATGCCGCAACTCAAGGGCCATTTGCGCAAAACGCTCTTCGATGGCCTTGCGTTTGTCCTTGTCGCGCAGCAAGTCGATGACCGCCGAGGACAGCGCTTCCGGCGTCGCGGCATCCTGCAGCAGTTCCGGCACCACGAATTCGCCGGCGAGAATATTGGGCAATCCCACCCAGGGTTGGTAGCGCAGACTTTTCATGATCCACCAGCTCAACCGTGGCATGCGATAGGTAATGACCATCGCCCGCTGCAACAAGGCCGCCTCCAGTGTCGCGGTGCCTGAAGCTACCAGCACCACATCTGCTGCAGCCATCGCATCATGGGCATGGCCGAACAGCAGCTTGATTTCCAGCTCGCCGCTCTGCCGGCGGTATAGCGCGGCTTCGAACAAATCCCGGGTCTGGCGATTGAGCAGCGGCACCAGCAGGCGCACACCGTCAATTTCCGCGGCAATCTTCTCCGCGGCAGCGACATACACGTCGGACAGGCTTTCCAGTTCGCTGACGCGGCTGCCCGGCAACAACGCGACCACGGGCGCCGATGCCGGAATGCGCAGCCCGGCGCGCGCTTCGGCACGTGACGGCGCGCCGGCCAGCATGTCAGCCAGAGGGTGCCCGACATAACTGACGGGTATTCCGGCCTTTTCGTAGATTTCCGCCTCGAAGGGAAACACTGTCAGCATCTTTGACACGGCTTTGCCGATTTTGCGGATGCGCCCGCCGCGCCAGGCCCAGATCGAAGGACTGACGTAATGTACTGTCGGAATTCCTGCCGCCTTCAGGCCGGCCTCCAGATCCAGATTGAAATCCGGCGCATCGATGCCGATGAAAACTGCCGGCCGCTCACGAAGGAAATATTTTTTCAGGTCGCGCCGGATGCCGACGATCTCGCGGTAATGCCGCAGCACTTCGACATAACCGCGTACCGAGAGTTTTTCCATTGGAAACAGCGACTGCACCCCCGCTGCCACCATCTGCGGACCACCGATGCCGACAAAACGCGCTCCGGGTATGTGCCTGACCAGTGCCTGCACCAGTGCCCCGCCCAGAAGATCGCCGGAAGGTTCGCCCGCAACAATGCCGATCAGCGGACCTGCGGGCGCCATTTCTTGCGGCACGGGGTTCAGCGAATGACGCCGCGGCCCGGCGTCGCCAGGAATTCTGCCAGCGGCAGCAATGCCGGCTGCGTAGCGCTGTCCGCGGTGATCCGCGCGCAGGCCTCATCCAGCGACAGTCCGGACTTGTACAGTGTTTTGTACGCGCGTTTGACGGCAGCAATGTCCTCCGCGGAATAACCCCGCCGCTTCAGGCCCTCGCCATTGATGCCGTGCGGTTCCGCGGTGTTTCCCGACGCAGTCACGTACGGCGGCAGATCCTGCAGCAGTATCGTGCCCATCGCGGTGATGCTGTGGACACCGATACGGCAGAACTGGTGCACCACCGTGAATCCACCGAGGATCGCATGATCACCGACATGCACATGCCCCGCGAGCTGCGCATTGTTGGCAAAAATCGTGTGGTTGCCGACCATGCAGTCATGCGCGAGATGCACGTACGCCATGATCCAGTTGTGGTTGCCAACGCGGGTCACGCCGGAATCCTGCACGGTTCCGCGATTCAGGGTACAGAACTCGCGGATGGTATTGTCGTCGCCAATTTCCAGCCGGGTCGGCTCGCCGGCGTATTTTTTGTCCTGCGGTGCCGCGCCAATCGAACAGAACTGGAAAATCGTGTTGCGGGCTCCGATCCGGGTGTGCTCCCCGATCACCACATGCGGGCCTATGCGCGTGGCTGCACCGATTTCGACATCCGCACCGATGATCGAATACGGGCCGACCGTGACATCGGCAGCGAGCCGCGCCTGCGGATCGACGATCGCGGTGGGATGAACAAGTGCGGCCACGGGATGCCTCAGGCCGCGTCGCCCGGCAGGTCGCGGACGGTGCACATCAGTTCCGCCTCGGCCACCACCGCATCGCCGACACGTGCTTCGGCGGCAAACTTCCAGATGCCGCGCACATGCCGTGTCAGAGAAACATGCAGATGCAGCGCATCGCCGGCCGTGACCGGTCGTTTGAAACGTGCGTTGTCGATACCGACAAAATAGTAAATCGACTGGTCGTTGGCTTTTGCGCCCATGGTTACGAACGACAGGATGGCTGCAGCCTGCGCCATCGCTTCGATGATCAGTACCCCCGGCATCACCGGGTGGTGCGGAAAGTGTCCGTTGAAAAACGGTTCGTTGATGGTGACGTTTTTCAGCGCAATGATGTCTTTGCCCGCCTCGTACGACAGCACCCTGTCTATCAGCAGAAACGGGTAGCGATGCGGCAGATATCGCAGAACTTCATTGATATCCATAGTATTCATGATTTTCCTTTTTTGCCCAACTTCAGCTCCTGTTCCAGTGCGCGCACCCGCGCCGTCAACTCACCGAGATTGCGCAGGCTGGCTGCGTTTCGACGCCAATCGCGATTGTTTTCGAAGGGATAGGCTCCGGTATAGGTTCCGGCCTCGCTGATGGATTTTGTTATCAGCGTATGTGCGGAAATTTCCACGTTGTCGGCGATGGTCAGGTGGCCGGCGATGCCGGAAGCGCCTCCGATCCGGCAAAAACGCCCGATCCGCGAACTCCCGGCAATACCCACGCAGGCCGCAATGGCAGTATGGGCGCCGATACGCACGTTGTGCCCCACCTGGATCTGGTTGTCGAGTTTCACTCCGTCTTCGATGACCGTGTCGTCTATGGCACCGCGGTCGATGGTGGTGTTGGCGCCGATTTCGACATCATCGCCGATCTGCACCCGCCCGATCTGCGGGACCTTGATCCAGCGCCCCTCATCCATTGCGATGCCGAATCCGTCGGCGCCGATCACGGCGCCGGCGTGGACGATGGCGCGTTTGCCCAGCGTGCAGCCATGGTAAACCGTGACATTCGGATACAGTGTGCCGCCTGCTCCCAACTCAACGCCGGCACCCAGAAAGTTGCCGGCGCCGATACTGCAATCATCGCCGACGATGACGTCCTCTTCGATCACCGCGCCGGGTCCCACGCGCACATTGGCGCCCAGCCGTGCCCTCGGATGCACCACCGCCGCGGGATGAATGCCTGCAGTATTTACCGGTGCCGGGTTAAACAATGCAGACACCCGGGCAAAATAGGCATAGGGATTGGCGGCAACAATGCGCGGCATGTCCAGCGGCTCGCGCAACTGGGTGCCGACAATGACTGCGCCGGCACGAGTGGCCTTCAGTTGCCCGAGATAGCGCTCGTTGGCGAGAAAGGCGATGGTGTCCGGCGTCGCTTTTTCCAGCGTGGCCACCTGCCTGACAAGGATGCCGGCATCGCCGATCAATTCACCACCCAGGCGGCCAACAATATCCCCCAGGCTCAATGACGGTGGCAGTTGATTCTCCATCGGGCAAACGAAACAGTGTCGGAGTGACGGCACCGCGGAGCCATGCCGCGCACGGCTATTTGCCGTCGGCCAGCGCCTTCAGTACCTTGTCGGTAATATCGATCTTGGGATTACGGTACACGGCTTCCTGCAGAATGATGTCGTATTTTTCCGTTTCCGCAATCTGCCGGATGACACGGTTTGCCCTCTCGAAAAGGGCGCCCAGCTCCTGATTGCGGCGCAGGTTCAGATCTTCACGATATTCACGCTGCATGCGCTGAAAATCCAGATTCAACCGTCCCAGTTCCTGTTCCTTGGCACGACGATCGCTCTCGCCCATCGTCAGCGCGTCCTTTTCCAGTTGCCCCTGCAAGGTTTTGATCTGCGCTTCGCGCCGCTGCAGCTCCTGCGCCCGAGGCGCAAATTCCTTTTCCAGCTGCTTGCTGGCGCGTTCTGCGGGCGCACTTTCCTTGTTGATGCGCTCGGCATCGATAAACCCGATTTTCAGCTCAGCCGCAACCGTCAGGGCACTGCCGCTCACCATGACCATTGCCGCCAATGCCAGAATCAATCTCTTCAACATGCTCTCCTTGAATCTTTCCGTGACGTCGGGAACATTTTTTCCCCGACTCGTCGCAATCATCAAAACGCGCCGCCAAACGTAAACTGAAACGCCTGCTTCTTGTCTCCGACATCGGCGTTAAGCGGTGCCGCAACACTGATTTTCAAAGGGCCAAACGGCGAAGACCAGAACACTGCCACACCGGTGGAATAGCGGAAAGCGTCCATTTCATACTTGTTGGCGATCATGCCTGCATCGAAAAACCCGCTGAGACGGACCGATCTGTCGTTCTGCAAGCCCGGGAACGGAAACAGGAATTCCGCATTGCCCACCAGCCGGTGGCTGCCGCCCCGTGCATCGCCATTCGAGTCTTTCGGCCCCAAAGTCGCATTCCGGTAGCCACGGACGGAGTTTACACCGCCCGCATAATAGTTCTTGAAAAACGGTAACGGCTTGGTGCCGGACCCCTCGCCGTAGCCGGCCTCCCCGTTCAGCATCAGGGTGTAATCGCGGGTCAGAGGAAAATAGCGCTGATATTGGTAATTGGCCTTGTAATATTTAAGTGTACCGCCCGGCACACCGATTTCGCCGAATGCCCGCTGCAGGGTGCCCTTGGTCGGGTAAATCAGGCTGTCCCTGCCGTCGCGCACCCAGCCGGCGCTGGTAACAATGGCATCGTTCTTTTTGCCGAATGTTGCCACATAGTCCTGGTAAAACAAGGGGCTATCCACGAATGTGGTGATATCCGTGCTCTCATAGGCGATGCCGTAAGTGATCGTATCCCGTTCCGTAACCGGCACGCCGAAACGAATACCCCCGCCCAAGGTCTGGGTCACATAACGCCCGATGCCCGCCCGCGTGGCATCAATTTCACGTGAATAAACATCAAAGCCCTGACTGATACCATCGACTGTAAAGTAAGGATCGGTATAGGAAAGCCCATAGGTCGTGTTGATCTTGCTCGTATTCACCTGAATCGAGACGTATTTGCCTGAACCGAAAATATTCTGCTGGGCGATGGATCCTGACAGCGTCACCCCCTCGCCGCTGCCGAAACCGGCACCAAGCAGGATGTTGCCAGTCGGCTTTTCAACCACCGAAAAATTGACATCGACCTGATCCGTGGTGCCGGTAACCGAAGGCGTCTCCACGTTGACCTCGGTGAAATAACCCAGCCTGTCGACGCGGCTGCGTGACAGGTTGATCTTGTCCCCGGAATACCAGCCTCCTTCCAGCTGCCGCATCTCGCGCCGGATCACTTCATCGCGAGTACGGGAATTGCCCGCCACATTGATCCGTCGAACGTATACACGTCGGCCCGGATCGATGAAAAAAGTGAAGGCCGCCTGGCTTTTGACTTTGTCGAGCACCGGTGCCGCATTGACGTTGGCGAAGGCATAACCGTCATTGCCGAGGCGTTCGCTGATGTTTTTGGTCGACTCCGAAATCCTTGCCCGCGAAAATACCTCACCAGGCTTTACGGTAATGAGCTTGCGTATTTCGGCTTCGGGCAACAGCAGCTCACCCGCCACCTTGACATCAGACACCGTGTACTTCGGTCCTTCGGTCACGCTGATGCTGATGAAAATATCCTTTTTGTCCGGGGATATCGTCACCTGCGTCGAATCAATGTTGAATTCCAGATAACCACGATCCAGATAATGCGAACGGAGCACTTCAAGATCGGCGGACAGCTTCTGCCGGGAATACTGGTCGTGTTTGCTCCACCAGGTCATCCAGCCCGGTGTGCGCAGGATGAACAGGTCGGTGAGGTCCTTCTCGCGAAACGCTTTCGCGCCGATGATGCTGATTTGCTGGATTTTGGCGACTTCACCTTCATCCACTGTAAAGTTGATCGATACCCGGTTCCGCTCCAGTGGTGTCACCGTGGTTGTCACCGTGACCGCATAACGCCCGCGGCTCAGATACTGCCGTTTCAGTTCCTGCTCGGCGCGGTCCAGCTGGGATCGGTCGAAAATCCGTCCGTCACTGATGCCGATCTGCCGCAGGCTTTTGAGCAGCAGGTCTTTTTCGAATTCCTTGGTGCCGATGAAATCCACCTGCGCAATTGATGGCCGTTCCTGCACCGCGACCACCAGCACACCGCCATCGGATTCGATCGACACATCTTTGAAAAAACCGGTGCCAAAAAGGGCCCTGATCGCCTGGGAGGCCTTGTCATCCGTCATGGTATCGCCGACTTTCACCGGCAGATAGCTGAATACCGTTCCCGCTTCTATGCGCTGTATGCCCTCTACCCGGATATCCTTGACGACGAATGGTTCGATGGCCAGAGCCGGCATACAGAAAAACCCCAGCGCAGCACACAACCCACGTAAAAATGACATATTTGTTAGCTGCCGATCAGGCGATTGATGTCGTTGAACAAGGCGAAAGCCATCAGCACAAACAACACGGTCATGCCAACATGCTGTCCGGCTTCCATGATTTTCTCAGAAACCGGTTTCCCGGTCAGAATCTCGATCGAATAATACATCAAGTGCCCCCCGTCCAATAACGGCACGGGCAGCAGATTCAGCACCCCAAGGCTGATGCTGATCAGCCCCAGAAACAACAGGTAGGAAATCCATCCATTCTGTGCTGACTGGCCGGCATAATCGGCGATGGTGATCGGACCACTCAGGTTTTTCAGGGAAACTTCGCCCGCGACCATTTTACCAAGCATGCGCAGGCTGAACAGTGCCGTCTCCCACGTCTTGGCCATGGCCCTCCCCAGGCTCTCAACCGGACCATAACTGACATTGACGAGCATGCCTTGCATGGCTTCGGGATCCATCTTCGGCGACGCGCCGATACGGCCGAAGCGGACACCGCGTTCGTCGATGACCTCGGGGGTCACAGCCACGGCTTGCATTTCAACTTCCCCGCGCTGTACGCGCAATTGCAATGTTCGTCCAGGCGCAGCACGCACGCTTTTGACCAGGGCATCCCAGTTTTCGACCGGCTGGCCATCGACACTCAGCACCCTGTCACCGGAACGCAGGCCGGCGCGCGTTGCCGGACCGCTGCCGGTCAATTCGCCAATGACTGCCGGCAGTATCAGCCTTTGCCGGGACAGTCCCAGCGCAGCCAGCACGTCTTTTTCAAGGTCTTCGGGCGCGAGTTCATCGAAACGCAGTTCGCGGCTGGTCACGACACCTTGCACCGTTTTTAATTCAATGCTGATCGGAGTCTTGTCGAGAGCCCGCTGCAATACAATCCAGCGGAAATCCTGCCACGAACGCACCGTCGTGCCAGCAACGCCCAGCACTGTATCACCGGCAACAAAACCGGCGCGCGCCGCCGTGCTGCCGGCTGGAGGCTCGCCGACCACCGGCACCAGACCGGGTATGCCGTGCACAAACAACACCCAATACAGCACAATGGCCGCCAGGAAGTTCGCCACAGGTCCCGCCAGCACGATGGCAAAGCGCTGCCATACCGACTTGCGGTTGAAAGCGCGATGCAGTTCATGCGGCGCCACGTCGCCTTCGCGCTCGTCGAGCATTTTCACGTAACCGCCCAGCGGTATAGCGGCCAGCACCCACTGCGTGGCATCAGGTCCAATTGTCTTCGACCAGATCGGTTTGCCGAATCCCAGCGAAAAACGCAGAACTTTGACGTTGCAGCGACGGGCCACCCAGTAGTGTCCATACTCGTGCACGACAATCAGTACGCTGAGCGCCACGATAAATGCAATCACTGTCAGTACCATGCTCATGTCTTTTTCATCCTCCGCTGGCGGCCCGCAACGCACCCAGTCCGGCACAGACCGCCAGCGCGTCTGACCGCGCCTTGCGGTCGATGCGCTCGACATCGTCGATGGCCGTGATTGGCTGCGCCGGCGTCGCCGCCACAATTTGTTCAATCAGCACAGGAATGTCGGAAAATCCGATACGACGATCCAGAAACTCGGCAACAGCGATCTCGTTGGCCGCGTTCAACGCAATCACCGCCGCACTGCCCGCCCGCAAAGCATCATAGGCGATGCGCAGGCAGGGGAAGCGCGCAAAATCCGGCGCCTCGAAACTCAGGCTCCCGGTCCGCGCCAGGTCCAGATAATCGGCGCCCGACGCAATGCGTTCTGGGTAACCCAATGCATGGGCAATTGGCGTGCGCATGTCCGGATTGCCCAGCTGCGCGATCACCGAACCGTCGCAGTATTCGACCAGCGAATGCACCACGCTCTGCGGATGGATGACCACCTCAATCATCTCCGGCGGCGCGGCAAACAGCCAGTGCGCCTCAATGACTTCGAGACCCTTGTTCATCATGGTTGCCGAATCCACTGATATTTTGCGTCCCATGACCCAGTTCGGATGCGCAACAGCCTCCTCCGGCGTGACCCTTGCCAACTGTGCCGCAGGCAGAGTACGAAACGGGCCGCCGGACGCGGTGAGCAGGATGCGCCTCACGCCGCAATCCGCAAGGGATGCCCCCCTCGGCCGGGGCAAGGCCTGGAATATCGCGTTGTGCTCACTGTCAATCGGCAGCAGTTCCGCGCCACTTTCGCGCACTGCCGACATGAACAAAGCCCCCGCCGTGACCAGAGCCTCCTTGTTCGCCAGCAGGATTTTTTTGCCGGATCGCGCCGCTGCCAATGTCGGCCGCAGTCCGGCAATGCCGACAATGGCCGCCACCACCGTGGTGACACCGGGCAATGCAGCGACGCGCTCCAGTTCGGCCGCACCACACAGCACCGTCGTAGACAAACCGGCAGTCTGCAGGTTTTTCTGCAAACGCTCCGCGGCCACCGAATCCAGAAGTACCGCATGTTTCGGCATAAAACGGCGGCATTGCTCGAACAACACATCGTCACGGGACCGCGCAGCCAGTGCCGTCACTGTGAAGCGCTCAGGATTGCGCGCAACAACATCCAGTGTACTGACGCCGACGCTGCCGGTGGAGCCGAGTATGGTCAGATGTTGCATGTCTTCACGCGCGTTGTATCAACCACGGCACCACCAGTGCCGCCAGCGGCAGCGTTGAAGTCAGGGCGTCGATGCGGTCGAGCACGCCGCCATGTCCGGGCAGCAGGGTACCGCTGTCTTTGACCCCCGCCTGACGCTTGATCCACGACTCGAACAGATCGCCGAGTATGCTCAGCGGCAACAGACCGGCAACAAGCAGGGCCGCGACCACTCCAGTCCCGATCGTCACGCCGCGAAATCCGAAATGCCATACCAAGACATGATACACCGCGACCGCAAGCGCAGCCCCGGCAACGCCCTCCCAGGTTTTCCCGGGACTGATTGAGGGTGCGAGTTTGTGGCGCCCGAAGGTCCGTCCGGCAAAATAAGCAGCACTGTCCGCGACCCACACCACACCGAGCACGGCCAGCAGTATCCAGGGTTCTGCCTGCAAACGTACCAGCGCCAGCCAAGTCGGCACGATCAGCAGCCATCCGGTGATTATCAACAGCAGCGGTTGCCGCACACGCCAGCCCTTGCCCAACCATAAGGGCACACACACCAGCCAGAACAGTACCGATACCCAGTACGCCACCTGTTCGATTGCCGCACAGTCGAAATAATGCGCGCCCAGCAAGACAGGTAATCCGGTCAGCAATGCCAGCAGGCAAAATCTCCATTGTCCGGAACGTCTGAAACCGGCCAGTGCCGCCCACTCCCATGCACTGGCAAACAGCAAGGGCAGCAATGCCGCAGCCCACCAGATCGATGGCAGGAAAAACAGGCCGCCAACAAACAAGGGCAACAGGACGGCGGCAGTGATGACTCGGGTGCGGAACATGGGGAAGTCGGCGAAAACCGGGGACGATCTCAGCCGTGAACGGTGCGACTGGCGGCCAACTGCTCACTGGTGCGGCCAAAGCGACGCTCGCGCTGCTGGTAGGAAGCGATGGCCTGGTCCAGAGCCTGTGCGTCAAAATCCGGCCACAGGGTATCGGTAAAATAGAATTCGGTATAAGCCAGCTGCCACAGCAGGAAATTGCTGACGCGTTGTTCGCCGCCGGTGCGGATGAACAGGTCGGGCTCCGGCAGATCGCTCAAGGCCAGATGGGCCTGCAGCTGGGTTTCGGTCCAAGGTGCGCCGTTATCGCCTTGCTCCGCGCGCAGGCGATTGACGGCCTGCATGATGTCCCAGCGACCGCCGTAATTCGCCGCCACCGTCAGTGTCAATCCGGTATTGCCGGCGGTCTGCCGTTGCGCATTGGCGATCAGTTCAACCAGCGCCGGGTCAAACCGCGACGGGTCGCCAATCACCCTGAAACGTATCCCGTTCTGGTGCAGGCGCTCGACTTCCTGCTGCAAGGCATTGACGAACAACTGCATCAGCAGCGAAACCTCTTCTGCGGGACGATGCCAGTTTTCGCTGCTGAAGGCAAACAGCGTCAGCGCTTCGACGCCACGTTCAGCGCAGCCCTGCACCGCGCTGCGTACGGCCTCCACACCCTTGCGATGTCCGGCCACCCGTGGCAGAAATCGGTGCTTTGCCCAGCGACCGTTGCCGTCCATGATGATGGCCACATGGCGCGGCACTGCGCCGACCCCGGGTATCCCCTGCGTCGAACTGGTCACGCGTGCAGGTCAGATCGCCATGAGGTCGGCTTCCTTGACCTCCAGTGCCTTGTCGATTTCGGCGATGGAACGATCCGTCAATTTCTGGATATCGTCCTGCGCCCGCCGCTCTTCGTCCTCGGCTACTTCCTTTTTTTTCAGCAGATCCTTGAGATGGGTATTTGCGTCACGCCGGACGTTGCGTACGGCAACTTTGGCATTTTCGCCTTCTTGCTTTACCACCTTGATCAGATCCCGGCGACGCTCTTCGGTCAGAGCCGGCATCGGTACCCGCACCAGGTCACCCTGGGTTGCAGGATTAAGACCGAGGTCGGCATCACGAATCGCCTTCTCGACAGCCTGCACCATTTTTTTCTCCCACGGGCTGACGCCAATGGTACGGCCATCAACCAGCGTGACGTTGGCAACCTGGGGCAGCGGCGTCGGCGTGCCGTAATAATCAACCATGACATGGTCCAGCAAACCGGTATGCGCGCGACCGGTCCGGATTTTGCCGAGATCCAGTTTCAGCGCCTCCACCGTCTTTTTCATTTTCTGCTCGGCGTTTTTTTTCACATCAGCAATCATGGCAACCTCCATTCAAACGTGCACCATCGTTCCCTCATCTTCACCCATGACCACCCGCTTCAGTGCCTGCGGCTTGAAAATACTGAAAACGTTGATCGGCAGCTTCTGGTCGCGGCATAGCGTCAGCGCGGTGGCATCCATTACCTTCAGGTTCTTGATGATCGCCTCATCAAATGACAGCCTCTGGTAGCGCATGGCGTCCGGGTGTGTCTTCGGGTCATCGGTGTAGACGCCATCGACCTTGGTCGCCTTCAGCACCAGGTCAACGTTCATTTCCATGCCGCGCAGTGCCGCCGCGGTATCCGTCGTGAAAAATGGATTGCCCGTGCCCGCGGCAAAAATGACGATCTTGCCCTCTTCCAGATAACGCATTGCCTTGCCGCGGATATAGGGTTCGGCCACCTGCTCGATGTTCAACGCCGACTGCACGCGGCTTTGCAGACCGGCATGGCGCATCGCGTCCTGCAGCGCCAGCGCATTCATCACCGTCGCCAGCATGCCCATGTAATCAGCGGTGGCACGATCCATGTGCGAGGCGGCCGGAGCAACACCACGAAAAATATTGCCCCCGCCAATGACCACGGCGATCTCGACGCCGAGACGCGCAACCTCCGCCACCTCGGCCACAATGCGGTCGATGGTGTCGCGATTGATACCGTAACTGTCATCGCCCATCAGCGCCTCACCGCTCAATTTGAGCAGGATCCGCTTGTAGGCTGGTGCTTGCGCCATATATTTACTTAACCCATTGTTTTTAAATATTTTTTATGTTTTACGCCTGCTGCCGGGCCTGACCGACCTGAGCCATGACTTCCGCGGCAAAATCATCTTTTTTCTTTTCGATGCCTTCGCCGACCACGTACAGCACGAATCCTGCAACCCTGGCATTGGCCGATTTCAGCAGCTGCTCAATGGTCTGCTTGTCGTTCTTGACGAAGATCTGTCCCAGCAGCGTCACTTCCTTGAGGAATTTCTGCACCGAGCCTTCGACGCGTTTGGACATGATTTCCGGCGGGATCGACTTGCCGGACTTGGCAGCGTCTTCGGCCGCCTTCTCCGTCGCCACGCGGCGTTCGGCTTCAATGGCTTCGGCCGGCACTCCGCTGGCATCCAGCGCCTTCGGTTTGCTCGCCGCGATATGCATCGCAATATCCTTGCCCAGCACATCTTCGCCGCCAGCCAGATCCACCAGCACGCCGATTTTCGCGCCGCCGTGAATGTAGGAAGCAAGGCGCCCTTGGGCATCAATGCGCACAAAACGGCGGATGCTGACGTTTTCGCCGATCTTGCCGATCAGCGCCTTACGCCGCTCGTCGACCGTCGTGCCGTCAAGCGACAGGCTCGACAGCGCAGCGACGTCCGCTGGAGTTTTCTCCGCCACCAGTTTCGCCAGAGCGCCGGTGAACGCGAGGAAATCGTCGTTCTTGGCGACAAAGTCGGTTTCGCAGTTGATCTCGATGATCGCACCAAGTTTGCCGTCGGCTGCGATATGCACCGCGACCACGCCTTCAGCCGCAATACGTGATGCCGCCTTGCTCGCCTTGTTGCCGAGTTTGACCCGCAGGATCTCTTCGGCTTTGTCCATTTCGCCGCCGGCTTCGGTCAGCGCTTTTTTGCATTCCATCATCGGGGCATCGGTTTTCTCACGCAGTTCCTTCACCATGCCCGCTGTTATTTCTGCCATTGCTGCAATTCCTCTTGCGCTATTGAGTTTTTCCAAAAACATGACAGCCTCGCCAGAGGCTTGTTTTTGTCATTATTTATGGAATTTTCAATAATTAAAAAAAAGGGGCTGCACGCCCCTTGAATGTGTGTGGAGCCCGGTCAGGTCGCGGCGTCCTCGACCTCGACGAATTCGTCAGAGCCGCTTTTGACGATCTCCTGGATGCTGGCACTGCGTCCCTCAAGCACGGCGTCCGCCATGCCGCGTGCGTAGAGCTTGATCGCGCGGTTGGAGTCGTCGTTGCCAGGAATCACATAATCCACGCCGTCCGGTGAGTGATTGGTATCGACCACGCCAATGACCGGAATGCCGAGTTTTTTTGCTTCCGAAATCGCGCCCTTCTGGTAACCGACGTCGATCACGAACAGCGCATCCGGCAGTGTGTTCATGTCCTTGATGCCGCCGAGGCTGCGCTCAAGCTTGGTAATCTCGCGCTCGTACTGCAACGCTTCCTTTTTCGACAGCTTCTCGAAAGAGCCGTCTTCGCGCATGGCCAGCATGTCTTTCAGCCGCTGGATTGACCCCTTGACCGTCTTGTAGTTGGTCAGCATGCCGCCGAGCCAGCGGTAATCGACGTAGGGCGAACCGCAACGCTGTGCTTCTTCGCGCACGATTTCGCGGGCCTGGCGCTTGGTGCCGACGAACAGGATGCTGCCCTTGTTCGAAGACAGCTGGCGGACGAATTTCAGTGCGTCCTGGTAAAGAACGATCGTCTTTTCAAGATTGACGATATGGATCTTGTTGCGATGACCGAAAATGTACGGTGCCATTTTCGGATTCCAGTAACGCGTCTGGTGGCCGAAATGTACGCCGGCCTCAAGCATTTCGCGCATGGTGACTGACATGGTGCAATTCTCCAGTTAGGGTTGTTCCGCCACCTGTCCATTACGACCCGGAAATCCGGGCACCCTTAACGTCGACAAGTGTGTGGGGTAGTTGCCGGTCCCGGCCGCACAAACTGTGCAGCCACAGAACCAAGCTAACTCCTTATTTTAACACGCAAAGCCATTTACCCTCAAGCCGTGCACCAACCCGTGATCACCACCGCGGAAATGCCCGATGCCAGCGCCGAAACGCGAAATTTTTGAATGGTTACAACCTGTTAGAATCGCCCCCTCAGGTAACAACCCCGCAACAACCCATACCCGCGCAGCCCGCGGTGCGCACCAAAAACGCTGTCATGCCCGTAAATCTCAAGAATCAGCAGGAAATCGAGGGCATGCGGGTCGCCGGCCGGCTTGCCGCCGAAGTGCTAGATTTCATCACCCCGCACATCAAGTCCGGCATCACCACCGATGAGCTCGACCGCCTGTGCCACGATTACATGGTGAATGAACAGGGCACTATACCGGCGCCGCTGAACTACACGCCGCCGGGTTACACGCCCTACCCCAAATCGATCTGCACTTCGGTCAACCATGTCGTCTGCCACGGCGTGCCCGGGGAAAAAAGGCTGAAGAACGGCGACATCGTCAATGTCGACATCACCGTCATCAAGGACGGCTTCCATGGCGACACCAGCCGCATGTTCTGCGTTGGACCGCCGTCGATACAGGCACGCCGGCTGATCGACCTGACCTACGACTGCATGTGGCGCGGAATCCGCGCCGTGCGTCCGGGCAACACGCTGGGCGACATCGGTCACGCCATACAGGTCTATGCCGAAAAAAACGGCTGCAGCGTGGTCCGGGAGTTCTGCGGGCACGGCATCGGCCGCAACTTCCATGAAGAACCGCAGATACTGCATTACGGCCGGCCCGGCATGGGCATGCGCCTGGAAGCCGGCATGATTTTCACTGTCGAGCCGATGATCAACGCTGGACGCGCGGACATCCGGCAACTCGCCGATGGCTGGACCATCGTCACCAAGGATCACAGCCTGTCCGCGCAGTGGGAACACACTGTGCTGGTCACCGACAGCGGTTATGAAGTACTGACCGTGTCAGCCGCAACTCCCGCACCGCCCGCCTGACGGTCACAGGACCGTCGCCGCGCTCCTGCATGAGCAACGTCACTGAAGCCCCGGTCCGTGCGAACCGCACCTCGCCGCAGGATGCCCAGCGCGCAGCGCTGTCCGCTGATCGCGCCACGCTGAAACGACAGTTCGAAGCAGGCAAACTGGGGCGCGACGTGCTGCGCCGTCTGACGCTGCTGACCGACCGCCACCTCCGGCTGGCCTGGAAATCACGCCAGATGCCGGACGAGATCGCCTTGATTGCCGTCGGCGGTTATGGCCGCGGCCAGCTGTTTCCCCACTCCGATGTCGATATCCTGATCCTGCTGCCAGCGTCACCCGACGCGGCACTGCGCGAAAAACTCGAAGCGCTGGTCGGTATCTTCTGGGACATTGGATTGGATGTCGGACACAGCGTGCGCACACTCGAAGAATGTTTCGAAATAGCATCCGGTGACGTCACGGTGCAGACCAACCTGCTCGAGTCCCGGTTGATCACCGGCAACCGCGATCTGTACCGGCGCTTCACTCGCAAAGTGCAGCAATCGATAGATCCGGTCGCATTCCTCGGTGCCAAACGCATCGAGCAGCAGGAACGCCATTCCCGGCACCAGGAAACCAATCTCGAACCCAATCTCAAGGAAAGCGCCGGTGGACTGCGCGACCTGAACACCATTCTGTGGATTTCGCGCGCCGCCGGTCTGGGGCGAACCTGGCTGGAACTCGCCCGGCGCGGCTTTATCACCCGCGACGAAGCCGGCGCCATCAGCCGCCACGAGCGGCTGCTGGAAGTCCTGCGCATTCACCTGCATTACCTGGCCGGGCGCCACGAAGACCGCCTGCTGTTCGATCACCAGACCGCGCTTGCCAAACAGCTCGGCTTTGCCACCCGCGCCAACCGGCGCGCCAGCGAACGCCTGATGCAGCGTTATTACCTGACAGCAAAATCGGTATTCCTGCTCAACACCATCCTGCTGCAGAACCTGGCGCTGCGCATCGCCCCGCCCGCCAACCGCTCGGTGGTGACGCCGCTCAATCCGCGATTCGTGATCCGGGGCGAGCTGCTGTCCGCCCCGGATCCGGCCATATTCGAGCGCGATCCCTGCGCGATACTGGAAGTATTTTCGCTGCTGCAGCAGCACCACGGCATCAAGGGCATCGGCGCGGTGACGCTGCGTGCGTTGTGGCGCGCGCGCCGGCGCATCAATCCGGCGGCCCGCCGCGATCCGCACATGCACGCACTTTTCATGGACATTCTGCGCAGCCCGACACGGATGATCCGCGAACTGCGACGCATGCATCAGCTCGATATCCTCGCCCGCTATATTCCCGCATTCGGCCGCGTCACCGGCCAGATGCAGCACGACCTCTACCATGTCTACACCGTAGACGAGCACATCCTCAAAGTAGTGCGCAATGTGCGCCGTTTCGCGGTACCGGAGCTGGCGCACGAATTCCCCCTGTGCAGCCGTCTGATGAGCGAGTTTGACAAACCGGAAGTACTTTATCTCGCCGGGCTGTTTCACGACATTGCCAAGGGCCGTGGCGGCGACCATTCCCAACTGGGCAAGGTCGACGCTCTGCGTTTCTGTAAAACCCACGGTCTGTCCCAACCCGACGCAGATCTGGTTGCCTGGCTGGTGGAACAGCATCTGGTAATGTCGGCGACTGCGCAAAAACAGGATCTGACCGACCCCGATGTGGTGCGCAGTTTTGTACAGCGCGTCGGCGACGAACGCCATCTCATCGCGCTCTATCTGCTCACGGTCGCAGACATCCGCGGCACCAGCCCAAAGGTATGGAACGCGTGGAAGGCCAAACTGCTGGAAGACCTGTTTCACGCGACCAGGCGCATGCTGACCGGCGAACGCAGCGGACGCCAGGATGGCCAGCGCGGGCGCCAGGAAGACGCCATGGTGCGGCTGCGCCTGTACGCAGTCGCCGAAGCGGATTATCAGGAATTCTGGAAGCAGCTGGACACGGCCTATTTCCTGCGCCACGAAGCGCAGGAAATAGCATGGCATACCCGCCACCTGCATACCCGCGTCAACTCCCCAGTGCCGGTGGTCAAGGCACGGCTGTCACCCGTGGGCGAAGGCCTGCAAGTGCTGGTCTATGTCGCCGACCAGAAAGAATTGTTTTCGAGGATCTGCAGTTTTTTCGAAAGCATCAGCTTCGATATTTTTGAAGCCAAAATCCACACCACCCGGCACGGCTACGCACTCGATACCTTCCAGATCCAGGATGCATCGAACCGGCAACCGGAATATCGCGACCTGATCAGTTACATCGAATACGAGCTGACGGAACGCTTGACCGGCAAGGCACCGCTGCCACCGCTGACCAAACCGCGTCTGAGCCGGCAACTGCGGCATTTCCCGATTACACCGGAAGTGGCGATCCAGACCGACGAGCGCGGTACCTACCGCATGCTGTCCATTGTCGCCGGCGACCGGCCGGGCCTGCTGTCGCGCGTCTCGCGCACGCTGACCGCCTTCGACATCAACCTGCATGCGGCGAAAATCAACACTCTGGGTGCGCGCGCCGAGGACACCTTTGTCGTCAGTGGTGCCGCACTGAGTAACCCCAAAACCACGGTACGCTTCGAAAGCGAATTGCTCGACCAGCTGCGGATCTGAGCTACAGGCTGAAACGTCACCTTCAGTCGCCGGCGCTCATTCGTCCACAATATCCTGCCCCGGAAACAGCTCGTCGCTGAAACCGAAATTGCGCAGGTCGCGGATGCGCATCGGATACAGCACACCGTCAAGGTGATCGCATTCGTGCTGCACCACGCGCGCATGAAACCCCTGCACCGTGCGATCGATCGCCGTACCGCGGGCATCAAAGCCCTGATAACGCAGGCGCAGGTGGCGCGGCACCAGCCCGCGCATGCCGGGCACCGACAGGCAACCTTCCCAGTCCTCCTCCATTTCCGCGTCCAGAGGCGTGATCACGGGATTGATCAAAATGGTTTGCGGCACGGGTTCAGCATCGGGATAACGTGGATTCGCCGTCATGCCGAAAATAACCACGCGCAACGGCACCCCGATCTGCGGCGCCGCCAGCCCCGCGCCGCTCAAGGCCTGCATGGTGTCTTCCATGTCAGCGATCAGTGCATGCAGCTCCGGCGCATCAAATTGCAGCACCCGCTGCGCGATCCGCAACAGGCGTTCGTCGCCCATGCGCAGCACGGATCTAACGGCCATAGTGCTGCACCACGCTGGCAAGGATGATGGCGACGTGTTGCATGGCCGTTTCCGTCACCGCAGTGATTTCGGCCATATCCACGCCATCGACATTGCTGCCACGACCGGCCGCCGCATTGACCACCACGCACAGCATCGCGTAATCAAGTCCCATCTCACGTGCCAGTGCCGCCTCCGGCATGCCGGTCATGCCGACCACATCAGCGCCATCACGCGCCATGCGAATAATCTCGGCGGCAGTCTCCAGCCGCGGTCCCTGGGTGGCGCCATAAACACCACCATCTTGCAACGGTTCACCTGAAGAGGCCCCGGCCCGCAGCAAGCAGTCACGCATCGCGCCATGGAACGGCCGGGTGAAATCGATGTGCTGCAGTGCTTGCGCAACACCATCAAAAAAAGTGGTTTCCCGGCCATGGGTGTAATCGATGATCTGATCCGGCACCACCAGCGTACCCGGACGCAGCCCGTCGTGAATGCCTCCGACCGTGGCTACTGCGATGACATCGCGTACGCCCTGCGCATGCAGGGCAAGGATATTGGCGCGGTAATTGATCCGGTGCGGCGCAATGGTGTGTCCATCACCATGGCGGGCCAGGAACACCACCTCCACGCCATGCAGCCTGCCCACCGTCAGCGCTGCCGAAGGTGCACCAAAAGGGGTTGTCATCGCCACTCGCCGCGGCGATTCAAGTTCCGCAATCCGGCTGAGACCACTGCCGCCGATGATGCCGAGCATGGGCTGACTCAGTCCCGTTCGTCCTGAGGCAAGGCATAGACTGCGGGCAAATTACGCCACAGACCGCGCACATCCATGCCGAAACCGAACACATAACGGTCCGGCACCGGTGTCCCGACGAAATCGGCGGTGATCGGCTTGACCTTCGACAATTGTTTGTCGGCAAACACCGCGATCAGCACCCGCCGTGCGCCCGCATCCAGAAGACGATGCCGGATCGCCGCCAGCGTATGCCCTTCATCAAGAATATCGTCGACAATCAGCACCGTGCGATCCCGCACTCCTGCCGGCACCCCCACCCGCCAGTCCAGTTCTCCGCCACGCGTAGCGCTGCCGTAACGGGTGGCATCCAGGTAATCAAAGTCCAGCGGGAAGCGCAACAACGGCAGCAGTTGCCCGGCAAACACCACGGCACCGCGCATCACTGCAAGCAGCATTGGCCGCTCATCACCCAGAGCGGCGGTAATTTCTCCGGCGACGCGCGCCACCGCACAATCGACAACCTCAGGTGCCAGCAGTTGCTCGGAACGCGCCAGCAGGGCCCTGGCATCTGCTGATGAAAGTGACAAGGAATGACTCAATAAGTGAAGGTGACGACATCGTCGTCCATTGCCTGCTCGATGACATAGGCGCCACCGATAATTTCATCGATCTCCGGGATCAGATCGTCGCCCCATAACTCCAGTGTCGGCGTGCAGACTTTGAAACGAACGCCGGCCTCATGCGCATCCTTGATGAAATCGTAAACACTCTTCAGTGCGCCTTCGGTAACAAACAGTTTTTCTGCGACACCTTTTTTTGCCAACTCTCCGGCGCGCGCGGTCAGGATCACCTCGACTTCATAGTCCATTGCGGCCGCAACCGTCGCCTGGAAAAACGGTGCGCCCAGCTCAGGCACATTGGACGGGTCGGTGTTGACCATGATGATCATCAGTTTGCTTGCCATGTAATACCTTGACTGAAAAATGCAGAGCAGAATGCTGACAGCCGATTATATCCGGACGACCACTACAACACGCTCAGGCTGACAGTTGCCGCAGATAACGCCTGAACGCAGCGCCAATCTCCGGATGCTTTTTAGCCAACTCCACGTTGGCCTCCAGGTAACCCAGCTTGCTGCCGCAATCATAGCGGCGACCGGAGAATTCGTAGGCCAGCACGGTTTCGCGGCGCTGCAGGCGCGCGATCGCGTCGGTCAGCTGGATTTCACCGCCGGCGCCGGCCCTGGAACCGGACAACTCCGTGAATATCCGCGGCGTCAGAATGTAACGCCCGACTACGCCCAGTCGAGAAGGCGCCTTGGCAGCCGACGGCTTTTCGATAATGCCGCTGATGGGGTGTGGCGAACGCGAACGCGGTGCCACTGCAACCACACCGTAGCGTGAAATCTCCGTCTTGGGCACCTGCTGCACGGCGATTACCGAAACACCATCGACCCGGTGCAAACGCTCCATCTGCGCCAGTACCGGTGTTTGCGCGTCGATCAGATCATCGGCAAGCAGTACCGCAAAAGGTTCATTGCCTACCACGGATTGTGCGCACAACACCGCATGCCCCAGTCCCAGCGGCTGCGCCTGGCGCACAAATATGCAATTCACCCCTTTGGGCAATATCCCGCGCACTTCCGCCAGCAGTTTGTTCCGGCCGCCCTGCGCCAGTGCCATTTCCAGTTCAACGGCCTGGTCAAAATGGTCTTCGATCGCGCGTTTGCCGCGGCCGGTGACGAAGATCAACTCGGTCACTCCGGCCGCGATTGCCTCCTCCACCGCATACTGGATCAGCGGCTTGTCGACGATGGGCAGCATCTCCTTGGGACTCGCCTTGGTCGCCGGCAGAAAACGGGTACCCAGTCCCGCCACCGGGAAAACCGCCTTGCGTATGGATGTGCGTTTCACCATTGATCCTTTCGCATTACGACTCATTTACGACCTCTTTTACGACTCAAGCAGCGCAATCAGCTGCTGCTCATCAATAATCCGGATGCCCAGGGCCTGCGCCTTGTCCAGCTTGCTGCCGGCATCACTGCCGGCCACCACGAAATCGGTTTTTTTCGACACGCTAGCCGTCACCTTGCCACCCGCCGCCTCAATGCGCGCTTTCGCGTCATCACGGCTCAGGCTGGGTAGCGCGCCGGTCAGCACAAACGTCTTGCCGGCCACAGCACCAGAAACAACCGCCTGCGCCGCAACCGCTTCATAACGCACACCGGCAGCACGCAATCCGGCAATCACCTCGAGATTGTGCGGCTCCGCGAAAAATTGCGCCACGCTTTGCGCGACGATGGGGCCGACATCGGGCACCTGCTGCAAGGCCGACTCATCCGCGGCAATCACGGCCTCCAGGCTGCCGAAAGACTGCGCCAGGTCACGCGCCGTGCTTTCCCCGACATTGCGGATGCCCAGCGCATAAATCAGCCGCGCCAGCGTGGTATCGCGACTCTTGGCAATGGCCGCCAGTACATTAGCCGCGGATTTTTCGCCCATGCGCTCCAGCCCGGCCAGCGTTGGCAGATCCAGTGCATACAGATCCGTCGGCGTGCGCACCAGGTTCTGGTCTACCAGCTGCTCCACCAGCTTGTCGCCGAGGCCCTCGATATCCAGCGCACGACGCGACGCAAAATGCAGCAAGGCCTGCTTGCGCTGGGCGCTGCAGTACAAACCACCGCTGCAACGCGACGCCGCCTCATCTTCCTGCCGCACCACCAGCGAGTCACAAACAGGACAACGCGCCGGCATCACAAAGCGGTCTTCATCGCGCCGCGGCCCCGGCGTCGCCACGCGCACAACTTCGGGAATCACGTCGCCTGCCCGGCGCACCACCACGGTATCCCCCGCGTATACATCCTTGCGCCGCACTTCATCTTCGTTATGCAAGGTCGCGTTGGTGACATTGACACCGCCGACGAACACCGGCTGCAGCCGCGCCACCGGCGTCAGCGTACCGGTGCGCCCTACCTGCACATCGATACCAAGCACCACGCTGACCGCTTCTTCCGCCGGAAACTTGTGGGCCACGGCAAAGCGCGGCGCCCGTGCGACATGGCCGAGCTGCTGCTGCGCAGCCAGGCTGTTGACCTTGTAAACCACGCCGTCGATGTCATACGGCAAACCGGCACGCGCCTCGCCGATGCGGCGGTAATATTCGAGCAAGCCGGCAGCGCCGCGCACCACGTCGCGTTCCCGCGCAACGCGAAATCCATTTTTATCAATAAAATCAATTATTTGTGAGTGACTCTGCAACTGCACCGGCAATTCCGCAGTGCCCAGTCCATAAGCAAAAAACGTCAGTTTGCGGCCAGCCGTGACCTTCGGATCGAGCTGGCGCAAGGAACCTGCGGCCGCATTGCGCGGATTGACGAACAGTTTTTCGTCCTGCGCCTGTTGCTGTTGATTCAGGCGCTCAAAATCCGCACGCAACATCAGCACTTCACCACGCACTTCCAGCAACTGCGGCGCAGGATACTGCGCCAGTTGCAGCGGGATCGAGCGTATGGTGCGCAGATTCACGGTCACATCCTCGCCGGTGTAACCATCACCGCGGGTGGCGCCGCGAACGAATTTGCCATTTTCGTAGATCAGGCTGATCGCCAGACCGTCGAACTTGGGTTCCACCGCGTATTCGACCTCCTCCTGCCCCAGCGCTACGCTTACACGCCGGTCAAACGCCTCGACTTCATCGGTGGCAAAAGCATTGTTCAGTGACAACATCGGCTGACGATGCGGTGCCGGCGCGAACTCCGCCAGCGGTGCAGCGCCGACACGCTGCGTCGGTGAATCGATGGTGATCAGTTCGGGATGCGCGGCTTCCAGTTCCTGCAGTTCGCGGAACAGCCGGTCGTATTCGACGTCGGGGATCGACGGTTCGTCGAGCACGTAATAACGGTGATTGTGTTGCTCGATTTCCTGGCGGAGGCGTGCGACGCGCTCCCGCAGCGCGTCCGCGGTCATGCAAACAGCCGTAGCGCCCGCGGACTTCCCGCCGGAATCTGGCGCTCGGCCATGGTCTTACAGATACCCTGCAACTGGGTTTTGATACGCGCCAAACCGGCATCCTGCAGCGGCACCCGGTTGTCATCGACAACAAAACCACCCAGTGCTTCCGCGATCATCGCACCAACATGCGCCATGCGATCCAGTGCTGCCGTGCCATCAGCAATGCGTGGCACCTCCAGCAGCAAGGTCAGGCCGGAGGTCTGCATTGCCGTCAGACGGTCTTCGGCAAATGCTTCCGACTCTTGGTTTTCCAGAATGAACAGCGTCTGTCCACCGTCATCGTACCAATGAAATACGCCGTCCGCTTCGAGGCTGGATCCGGCGGCCAGCGCCGCCGCTGCAATCTGCTCTCCGGAAAAAGCGCCGCCGGACTGTGCCACCACATTCAGCCCGATCGCCACATCCATATCGCTGCAGAACGCATCGAGTTCACGCGCGGCCTGCAGCGCAACTGCCGCATCATCGAACTGCACTTCGCCACCATGGCGTCCAGCCCAGGTCCGCACCGCGTCACAGAATCCGTTGAGTTGCGGTGCATGCACCGGACCCGCGCGGTTGACCAGTTGCAGCGCCGCCAGCAGGCGCCGGCAATCGCCATGCGCACCCCGGCCCAGCAACTGCCAGGTTCCGGCTGCCTCGTCCCAGCCCAGCAGTCGCGCCGGTTTACCGAAAGTCGCCAGCTGCGACAGCAGCTCACGCAGCGCGCCCCCCCCCGCGACTTCATTCAATTCAATATCAACGGCGAATTCGATGACCGGATCGGCGCCATCAGCGGTGACCGGCTCCAGCTCTTCAGCCACAGGTTCTGTCGCAGTCGGGGATCCGCCCAGACTGGGCTCTATGCGTGCAGCGGCCGGTTCCGCTGCCACCGTCTTCAACAACACGTCGTCATGGTCGCCTTCAAAAGCGCGCTCCAGCCGCTGGCGCAGCTTGCGTTCCTGCCACAGGTTGAATGCATAAACCCCGCCGACCACCAACAGGCCGATTGCCGCCAATGCGATCTGCAGGTCGCTCATGCGGGTCAGATCCTCAAGCTGCTTCTTCGGTAAGTTTCATCGCAGCGTCAATATCCACCGCAACGATGCGAGAGACACCCGGTTCCTGCATCGTCACACCGAGCAACTGGTTGGCGATTTCCATGGTGATCTTGTTGTGGGTGATGAAGACGAATTGCGACTGCTCTGACATTTTTTTTACCAGCTCACACAGACGGCTGGTGTTGTGGTCGTCCAGCGGCGCATCAACCTCATCCAGCATGCAGAACGGCGCCGGATTAAGCTGGAATATCGAGAACACCAGCGACATCGCGGTCAGCGCCTTTTCACCGCCGGACAGCAGGTGAATTGAACTGTTTTTCTTGCCAGGCGGCTGGGCGATGACCTGGATGCCGGCGTCGAGAATTTCTTCACCGGTAAGCAGCAATTTGGCATTGCCGCCACCGAAGAGCACCGGGAACATCCGAGAAAAATGGGCGTTGACCTCATCAAAGGTCGTCTGCAAGCGTTCACGGGTCTCACGGTCGATGCGGCGGATTGCGTCTTCCAGCGTATTCATCGCCGAAGTCAGATCTTCCGATTGCGCGTCGAGGTAGGTCTTGCGCTCCTGAGCCACGCCCAGTTCTTCCAGCGCCGCCAGATTGACCGCACCCAGTTCCTTGATTTCCGCATTCAGGCGGTTGATCTCGGATTGCAGCGAGCTCGCTCGCTGGCCTTTTTCCAGTTGCAGGGCCAGCGCTGCCTCATCGGCACCGGCTTCGGCAAGCTGCTGCGCATACTGTTCTTCGTTGATCCGCGCTTCCTGCTCCTTCAATTTCACTTCGTTGATGCGCTCGCGCAACGGGCTCAACTTCTGCTCCGCTTCCATGCGCTCCTGCTCAACCGCCTTCAGTTGCGCTTCGGTCGCCTCCAGCACATCACGGGCCTGTGCCAGCGCCTGCTCCTTGGTGCCACGCAGCGACAGTGCGATCTGCAACTGGCTTTGCCAGGGCGATTCGTCCAGCCGTGACAGGGCCTCCTGTTCCGTGGCCAGCGCCTGGTGCAACCTCTCGATGTTCTCAGTCGCAGCAGCGATCACGCGCTCGACTTCGCCGATCTTGTTGGTCAGGGTCTTGCCCTGGAATACCGCTTCCTGCAGTTCGCGGTCGGCCAGCTGTGCGGTTTCACGCTGCTGGTCGAGCACCGACTGCGCCTCGCGATACAGGCCCAATGCCAGATCCAGTTCAACGGCAAAACCGCCGGCTTCCTCGCCAAACCGCGTGAGATTCGCCGCAGCCTCTTCATGTTGGGCGGTTTCTGTTGCAGCCTGCTCGGCGATTTCCGCCAGTTCCGCGGCAATCTGTTCGCCGCGCTGCGTCAACCGCTGTGTCTGCTCGGTCAGCCGCACGCTTTCCATCTGCAGCGCGTGGTGTTTCTGCTGCAACCCGGCAACCTCTTCGCGCAACGCACCCAGAGTCGCCTTTTCCTCGGCAATCCGAGTCGTCTGCTCATCAGCCGCAGCACGCAAGGCATCAATCGCGCCCTTTTTCCCGGCGACATCGCTGTCTAGCGCCTCGATCTCGCGCTGCCGCGACAACACGCCGTGCAATTCCGAATCCGGCGCATGGAAAGTCAGGCTGTGCCGCGTAAACAGATAACCGTCGCGCGACACCAGCATGGCACCCGGTGCCAGCTGCGCACGCAGCGCCAGCCCTGCCGCCATGTCTTCAACCACAAACGCGCCATGCAGCCAGTCCGCCAGCGCTGCTGCAAGTCGCTGGTCGCGGCAAGTGACAAAACGCGCCAGCGGCATCGCCCGCGCCGGCATGGGCGCCGCGGCGCCAGTATCCGTATTGTCGCCAACTTCGGCGACCGCCAGTTTGCCCGGCGGCACATCACCCCAGTTGCCGCAGGCTTCGAGGCCATCGAGCGTGACTGCATTCAGGCGTTCGCGCAGCACCGCTTCCAGCGCATCCTCGTAACCGGATTCGATCGCGATGCCTTGCCACAGCCGCGTCGCACCATCGATGCCGCGCTCTGCAATCCAGTCCTCAATATCCGAACCATGCGCCAGCTTGTCCTGCAACTGGCGCAAAGCCTCGACCCGCGCTTCCATCGCGGTAATGCCCTGCACCGCCTGGTCTACTGCGGCAGTACGCTGCTCGAGCGCCTGCTCCAGTTGCGGCAGTTCACGCTCCTTCGTCGCTACCGCTTCGCGGCGACCGGCCAGCTCTTCGGCAACACCGCTGATCTGCGACCGCAGCGCATCCAGCGCCGCGGTATCGGGCTTTTCCAGCCCATTCTGCTCTTCATGCAGGCGCGCATCGCGCGCAGACAGTCGCTCCAGCACCCGCGCAGCATGCTCAAGCTTGGTCTGCTCCACCTGACGTGACTGTTCGGCACGGCCCATCGCCTGCTGCAATTCGTCACGTCGTGCACTGGTCGCACGCCAGGCCTCTTCGGCCAGCGGCAACCTGGCCCGTTCCTCGGCAATGCGCGCTTCGCAGAGGCCAATTTTGGCCTGCGCCTGTTCGTGCTCGCCACGCCATTCGGTCAGGCTGGACTGCGACTGCTCCAGTTGCTCTTCCGCGGCACCGAGCTGGCTGCCCAGGCTGCCGATCTGCTGTTCAACGCGGCTGCGGTTTTCGCGGATATGCGCAATCTGCTGTTCCAGGCGCGCAATCTCGGCATTGGTTTCATACAGTGCACCCTGCGCGGCATGCACCTCGTCGCCGGCGCGGTAATGCTGGTTGCGCAATTCTTCAAGGCGGCGTTCGGCATCGCGCAGGCGCGCGGTTTCCGCTTCGAGTTCATTGCCCAGTTTTTCGATATCACGCGCATGGCGGTTGCGGGTTGCCGCCGCTTCCTGCCGGCGCGCGAACCACAGCAGGTGCTGGGTGCCGGTGACCTCTGTCTGCAGCGCGTGATAACGCGTGGCGACTTCCGCCTGCCCCTGCAGATGCGTCAGCTGCTTGTCGAGCTCCTGTCGAATGTCATCGACCCGCGCCAGATTTTCCCGGGTGTCACGCAAACGCAATTCGGTTTCGCGCCGGCGTTCGCGGTATTTGGAAACACCAGCAGCCTCTTCAAGGAATACCCGCAGCTCTTCCGGCTTAGCCTCAATGACCCGCGAAATCATGCCTTGCTCAATGATCGCGTAGGCGCGGCTCCCCAGCCCGGTGCCGAGGAAAATATCGGCAATGTCACGGCGCCGGACATGGATGTTGTTGATGTAGTACGAAGAATCGCCGTCACGCTCGAGCATGCGCTTGACCGAAATCTCGGCATAGCTCGACCACTGCCCGGCAGCCTTGCCAAGACTGTTGTCAAACACCAGTTCGACGCTGGCGCGGTTGACCGGCTTGCGGTCGCCCGAGCCATTAAACAGCACGTCCTGCATGGTTGCGCCACGCAGGTGTTTAGCCGAAGTCTCGCCAAGCACCCAGCGCACGGCATCAATGATGTTGGATTTGCCGCAGCCGTTCGGCCCGACTACGCCGACCAGCTGCCCCGGAACCGGGATATGCGTAGGGTCAACGAAGGACTTGAAACCGGCGAGATTGATCTGCTTGAGGCGCAAGGTGCTGTTCTGCCAAGAAAAAGTTGTGTAGCGAAGCCAAACGGGTAGAATTCAGCGCGCATTTTAACTGAATTGCTTCATTAAATAGATACGTCCGCTAATGTCCACGCAGCCTTCCCGCAAACTCGACACCTTTCCCAATCCGGCGCCGGCGCGCGATTTCCGGATTCACATGGAAATACCGGAGTTTACGTGCCTGTGCCCGAAAACCGGACAGCCGGATTTCGCAACCCTGATCCTCGATTACGTCCCGGATAAACGCTGCATCGAGCTGAAAAGCCTGAAACTCTATATCTGGTCCTTCCGCAACGAAGGCACCTTCCACGAAGCAGTGACCAATCAGATCCTCGATGACATGGTGCGCGCCATCAAGCCGCGCTACATGCATCTGACGGCGCAGTTCTTCGTGCGCGGTGGCATTTTCACCAACGTCAGCGCGCAGCATGTGCAGCGCGGCTTCAAGATGTCGCGTGTGCCGGATATGCCGCTGCTCGAGACCGGATCGCCAACCCGATAACCGGAATTCGAGTTGAACCCGCGCCTCGAACTGCTGCAGAGTTATCCGTTTCAGCGACTCACCGCGCTGCTCGCCGGCAATCAGCCTCCGTCCTCAATCAAGACGGTCAGCTTGCACATCGGTGAGCCCAAGCATCCGACTCCGGCGTTCATCCGCGACACGCTGGTGGCCAGCCTCGGCGGCTTGTCCGGTTATCCGGCAACACTGGGCAGCGATGGTCTGCGCCTGGCTATCGCGCAGTGGATTGCCAAACGTTATGCCATCGCGCAACCCGATGCGGCAACCCAGGTGCTGCCGGTCAACGGCAGCCGCGAGGCCCTGTTTGCATTTGCGCAATCGGTGATCGACAGTAGTCGCCCATCGCCCGTAGTGATCTGCCCCAATCCGTTTTATCAGATCTACGAAGGCGCAGCCCTGCTCGCCGGCGCGCAGCCCGAGTTCATCAATACCCTGCCCGCCGACAACTATGCTTTTGACCCCGGCCAGTTGCCGGACGCGGTGTGGCAGCGCGCGCAATTGCTGTACGTCTGCTCGCCCGGCAATCCGACCGGCAAGGTACTGACGATCACCGACTGGCAGCGCCTGTTCGAATACGCCGACCGTTATAACTGCGTGATCGCCGCCGACGAGTGTTATTCGGAAATCTATTTCGACGAAGCCAAACCGCCGCTGGGTGCCCTGGCTGCCGCGGTACAACTTGGCCGATCCGATTTTCGCAATCTGGTGGTGTTCTCCAGTCTGTCGAAACGCTCCAATGTACCCGGCATGCGCTCGGGTTTTGTCGCCGGCGACGCCGCGATCCTGAAAAAGTTCTACCTCTACCGCACCTACCACGGCGGCGCGATGAGCCCGCCGGTGCAGGAAGCCAGCATCGCTGCGTGGAAGGACGAAAAACATGTCGTCGCCAACCGTGCGCTGTACCTGGAAAAATTCAAGGCGGTGATCGACATCCTGCGGCCGGTATTGCCGGCAGAATGGCCGGACGCTGCGTTTTACCTGTGGCTGCAGACGCCGATCGACGATGTCGAATTCACCCGCCGGCTGTATGCCGCTGAAGGCGTCAGCGTACTGCCCGGCAGTTATCTGGCGCGTGAAGCGCGCGGCATCAATCCGGGAACCCGGCGCATACGCATCGCGCTGGTTGCCACGGTCGACGAATGTGTAGAAGCGGCGCACCGCCTGCGGCGGTTTGCTGCCTCACTGTAAAAAAAGGAAGCGGACATGCAAAAACTGCAGAGCACCATCGAACAAGCCTGGGAAAACCGCACCACTTTGTCACCCGCCAGCGCACCTGCCGATGTGCGTCGCGCCGTCGATGACACCATCGCCATGCTCGACGCCGGCACGCTGCGCGTTGCTGAAAAGCGCGACGGTCAGTGGCAGACCAATGAATGGGCGAAAAAAGCCGTGCTGCTGTCGTTCAGGCTACAGGACAACGTGGTGATGCAGGACGGCACCACCCGCTATTACGACAAGGTCGCGCCGAAATTCGCTAACTATGACGAAGCCGCATTCAAGGCCGGCGGTTTCCGCGTGGTTCCCCCCGCCGCCGCCCGCCGCGGCGTGTTCATCGCCAAAAACGTGATCCTGATGCCGTCATTCGTCAACATTGGCGCCTATGTCGATGAAGGCACCATGGTCGACACCTGGGCCACGGTAGGCTCCTGCGCGCAGATCGGCAAAAACGTACACCTGTCGGGCGGCGTCGGCATCGGCGGCGTGCTCGAGCCTTTGCAGGCCAATCCGACCATCATCGAAGACAACTGCTTCGTCGGCGCACGTTCGGAAATTGTTGAGGGCGTGGTGATTGAAGAAGGTTCGGTGATTTCGATGGGCGTATTCATCGGCCAGAGCACCAAGATTTACGATCGCGCGTCGGGCAAGGTGCTGTATGGCCGGGTGCCGGCAGGTTCGGTCGTGGTATCCGGTTCACTGCCCTCGTCAGACGGCAAGTGCAATCTCTACTGCGCCGTCATCGTCAAACGGGTCGACGCCAAAACCCGCGCCAAGACCAGCATCAACGACCTGCTGCGCAGCGACGATTAATCAGTCAGCACGACTCCGTGCCAACAATGCTTTGCAAGGCCGGGTATAGTTGGCAAAATGAGTCGGCAAAACCGAGCTGGCCGAATGGTCTGAGCGCCACACAGGGCGACAGCCCGCAACGGGCATAACAGGGGAAATATCATGTTCGTCACACCACTGTTCAAACTGATGGCCGACAAGCAGGCTTCGGACATGTTTTTCACCTCCGGCGCCCCGATCCAGATCAAGATCAACGGCACCGTGATGCCGATCAACAACCAGCCGCTGGATCCCGAGCAGGTCAAGAAAATCAGCTATGAGCTGATGACCGAGCCACAGATCAAGGAATTCGAAACCGTACACGAAATGAACTTCGCCCAGAGTGGTGGTGATCTGGGCAATTTCCGCATCAACATTTTCATGCAGAAAAACACCGTGGCGATGGTGATCCGCTTCGTCAAGCCGGACGTGCCGGCCTTTGAATCGCTGGGCCTGCCCGATGTGCTGAAGGAAGTGATCATGGAAAAGCTGGGGCTGATCCTGATCGTCGGCTCCACCGGCTCTGGCAAATCGACCACCATGGCGTCGATGATCGACTACCGCAATGCCACCAAGACCGGCCATATCCTGACCATCGAAGACCCGGTCGAATTCATCTTCAAGCACAAAAAATCCATCGTCAACCAGCGTGAAGTCCGTGTCGATACCCACAGCTACGAAAACGCACTGATCAGCGCGATGCGCGAAGCACCGGATCTGTTGATGATCGGCGAGATCCGGGACAAAACCACGCTGCAGAGTTCCCTGCTGTTCGCGCAAACGGGTCACCTGTGCATGTCCACGCTGCACGCCAACAACAGCTACAACGCGCTGAACCGCATCATCGGCTTTTTCCCGCGCGAAGCGCGCGAGAGCCTGCAGGCCGACCTGTCGATCGCATTGCGCTGCGTAATCTCGCAGCGTCTGGTCAAATCCGTCGACGGCAAACGCGTCGCCGCAGTCGAGGTCATGCTCAACACCAAACACATCCAGGAACTGATCAAGGCCGGCGAAATCAACCAGATCAAGGACGCCATGGAGCAAAGCCTGTCGCCCGGATCCAAAACCTTTGAACAGGCCCTGTTCGAGCACTACCGCGCCGGACGCATCACCATGGACGAAGCGCTGGCCAATGCCGACTCGCCGAGCAATCTGCACAATCTGATCAGCAATGCCCCCACGGGTGGCAGCACCACAAAAACCCCGCCACCCGGCGACAATGGCAGAACCACCAGCGGCATCAACGACGATCTGTCGAGCATCAAGCTCAACCTCGATGCGCTGGGTTAAATAATATAATTAAGTATTTGTTTTTATTGATATTTTGTGCCTAAAGCGCCAGTATCAGCCGCGCCGCAGAACACACCGCGGCAACTGATTGCCGCCGCTGCAAAGCGCTTCCGCAGCGCCCGCCTCGCCTACGGCCACGGTACGCTCAATGCCGATGATGAAGCCGCCTGGCTGATGGTGCATGCGCTGGGCTGTCCCTTCGAAGACCTTGCAGCGCGACTCG
>CAMCYP010000038.1 GCA_945885345.1 Bordetella parapertussis
CAGACCACCGATTTCATGACCGCGCATTGGGCCGAACTGCCGTACAGCCTGCTGGCCAAAGTGTCGAACCGCATCATCAATGAGGTGCGCGGTATCAACCGCGTGGTGTATGACATTTCGGGTAAGCCTCCCGCCACTATCGAGTGGGAGTAACGCGGGGAGTTACCTTGACCATCACCCTATACGGCATCAAAAACTGCGACACCGTCAAAAAAGCCCGCGCCTGGCTGGACGGCCGGAAAATCAATTACGATTTTCACGATTACAAAACTGCCGGCATAGCTGCCGAACGTCTCCAGGGCTGGTGCAAGGAGCTGGGTTGGGAAACGCTGCTTAACCGCGCCGGCACCACCTTTCGCAAACTGCCCGATGCGGACAAGCAGTGCCTCACTGAGCGTAAAGCCATCGCACTGATGCTGGCGCAGCCGTCGATGATCAAGCGGCCGGTGCTCGACTTCGGCAAGCAACGCCTCGTTGGTTTTAAACCGGAACTCTACGAACGCGCGTTACGCGCCAACTGACCGCGCATGGGCGATACCGCTTTTATGCAGGAAGCGCTGAAGCTGGCGGCACAGGCGGCAGCTGCCGGCGAAGTGCCGGTGGGTGCAGTGGTGGTGAAGGACGGCGTCATCGTCGGCCGCGGTTATAACCAGCCCATTGCCGGCACTGACCCGACCGCGCATGCCGAAATCATGGCCATGCGCGATGCAGGTAAAGCGCTGGGTAATTACCGCCTTGCCGACTGCGACCTCTATGTCACGCTTGAGCCTTGCGTGATGTGTTCCGGTGCAATCATGCATGCGCGTATCCGGCGGGTGATTTTCGGTGCCCGCGATCCGAAAACAGGTGCCTGCGGTAGTGCGATCGACCTGTTTGCGCAGCCACATTTGAATCATCACGCCGAGGTCAATGGCGGTATGCTGTCCGATCAGGCGGTAGCTTTGTTGCAAGAGTTTTTTTCCCGGCGACGCGGCAAAAATTGAAAATCATCATCAATATCAAATCGCAAATCCTTGATCTGTATGATGATCAGGGCGCATTGCTGCAAAGTTATGCGATTTCCAGCGCACTGAAAGGCACGGGGCAGTTCAAAGGCAGCTTCTGCACGCCGCTGGGTCGCCATATCGTGCGCGCCAAAATCGGCGCCGGTCAGCCGGAAAACACGGTGTTTGTCGGCCGCCGTCCGACCGGGGAGATCTACACGCCGGCGCTGGGGGAGGCGTTCCCGGGGCGTGACTGGATGCTGACCCGGATCCTCTGGCTGTCCGGCTGCGAGATCGGCCATAACCGGCTGGGTGACGTCGATACCATGCGCCGCTATATCTATATCCACGGCAGTCCGGACGCCGTGCCCATGGGCGTGCCGGGGTCGATCGGTTGCATCCGCATGCGCAATCGCGATGTGCTGGATCTGTTCGATCGTGTTCCGTCCGGAACACCGGTGGAAATATCAGCATAAACAATTGCTTGCGTGATTTTCCGTATTGCACGCGGCGCGTCATGGGCTTGTCTGATACCAGTGCCGCCTCTTTTTAGTGCAAAATAATTGTTTAAAATCAAAGTATTAGTGGTTTCATGCGCAATCATTGTGCATCGCGCCAGAATGGGCTAAATTGTGCGCCGCAACCGCCGACCGCCGGCGGTAAATACTAAAGGCAATACATGCGACTCAAAGACAAGGTAGCCATCATCACCGGCGCCGGCAGGGGTATCGGACAGGCAACGGCCATCAAATTCGCGCGCGAAGGCGCCAAAGTCATGGTCTGCGACATCAAGCAGGACTGGATCGACGACACCGTGCAGCAATGCAAGGCTGCAGGCAGCGACGCCATCGGCCAGATCGCCGATGTGCGCGACATGAAATCGCTGGAAGCCATGGTCAAAACCACCGTGGACAAATGGGGCCGGGTCGACTGCCTGGTCAACAACGCCGGCATCGTCGCCGACGCGCAGCTGAAAAACATGACTGAAGAGCAGTTCGACAACGTGATCGACATCAACCTCAAGGGTGTCTACAACTGCACCAAGGCAGTGGTCAACAAGATGCTCGAACAGCAGTCAGGCGTGATCCTGAATTCATCGTCGATCGTCGGCCTCTACGGCAATTTTGGCCAGACCAACTATGCGGCAGCCAAATTCGGCGTCATCGGCATGGCCAAAACCTGGGCGCGCGAACTGGGTCGCAAAGGCATCCGTTCCAATGCCGTGTGCCCCGGATTCATCGCGACACCGATCCTCGGTTCGATCCCGGAAAAAGTCATCCATGCGCTGGAAGAGCGCGTGCCGATGGGTCGCCTCGGCAAGCCGGAAGAAATCGCCAACACCTTTGCCTTTCTTGCCTCCGACGAAGCGAGCTACATCAACGGCGCCGTCATCGAAGTCAGCGGCGGCCTGACCATCTGATTATCCAGGCGCCGGAAGGCGCCTGGTATTTGCGTTTTTGCAGGGATGGCCGCGCTGGCTATAATCAGCGCATGCATCCCCCCCGGAAATTCACCGTCCGCGCCGCCTCATGGCGCGATGACATGGCCCCGCTGCAGGATTTGCGCCGCTGGGTGTTCATCATCGAACAGCAGGTACCTGAAGAACTGGAATGGGATCAGGCGGATCCCACGTCGGTGCATGCGCTGGCGCTGGATGAGGAGGGGTGCCCGATCGGCACCGGCCGTTTGCTAGACGACGGCCACATCGGCCGCATTGCCGTGGTTCGCGAATGGCGCCGCCGCGGTGTGGGCAGTGCAATCCTCGAATGGCTGATTGCCCGCGCCCGGGAGCAGGGCTTTAATTCAGTACGCCTGCATGCCCAGACCCATGCGCTGGGTTTTTACGACAGACATGGCTTTATTGCGCATGGCGAAACATTCACCGAAGCC
Organism: Bordetella parapertussis; assembly: GCA_945885345.1. Classification (GTDB taxonomy): domain Bacteria; phylum Pseudomonadota; class Gammaproteobacteria; order Burkholderiales; family SG8-41. Next base: position 2,874 of record CAMCYP010000038.1, read on the forward strand.
GGCATCCTGCACCGGGCGATGTCGCTCAGCTGGTAATGATGCGGTCGCGTACCAGCCGGAACGCGCGGGCATCAGCGCCGAGCGGCGCACCGTGCGGGCCAAAGCGTTTTTCATGCACGAATACATCACCCGATACATGGACCAGCAGCACAGTGGATGTGCGTGTACCGTAATGTTCGCCGCTGATGAACGGCGGCGACAGTTCACGTTCACGTTGCCGGCTGATACCGGTATCGGGTAGCTCATCATCCTGCGCGCTTTTGCGTTCCGCCAGCAACCCGAACAGCGTCGCGCTGATTGCATCTGGATCATCCAGTTCGTGCGTCGCAGCCACTGCCGCGGTGCCAGACACCACTTTCGGCCATGGCGTATCCAGCAGATGATTGCTCAGGCCATGCATGCCCGGTGTTATTGGCGTAATGCCATTGCCGCGATTGGAATAAAAACTCAGTTCAGCGAGGTCACCGGCGATCATGCTGAACGGGTTGTAGTCGTTCGCGGATTGCGCCGACTTGCCGAAAAAATCCAGTGCAGATTCGTTGCCGCTCAAAAAACCGCTGACCAGTTCCCCACGCGAACGCGGTGCCGCCGGACCCGACAGCCCTTCACGGTAATTGGTGATCGCGGCAAAGCGGCCATTGGTATTGATGCCCATCCAGGTGCCGCCTTTTTCCAGGTCGCGACCGCCGTAAATGTCCGGATAATCGGACCAGAATCCCGCTGGAGCGGCGGGGCGGCTGTAATGCTCATCACGGTTGGCGGCGACCACCAGCGGAAAATGACGATGCGCGCGGAAGCCGAACAGGATCAGGCACATCGCCAGGCCCTAGTCCGCGAAACATTCAATGTGCCGTGTGCTGCCGGTCTGCAGCAGGGCTGTTATTCCCGACGCAGCCACGGCTTCGGCGAGTTCCCATTCAAACGTTGCTTCATCAGCCACCGGCTCGTAGATTTCCATCCACAGCAGCGGCTCGTTGCGCTTTTTCAGCATGCGGCCCTCAATACCGGTACGTTTCTGCACGGCTGCCAGCAATTTCTGTACTGCAGCGGCACAGGCGTCAGCCTTGGCGCCATCAACGCGGTAATAGATGTAATACGACCAGGCCATATTTTTCTTTCAGCTTGTTTTGTAGGGCAGGGAAGCCAGTTCCAATACCGGTCCTTGCAAAGAACCCAGATGCCACACTGCCTGGGCATGCGCGGTTTGCAGCACAGTGAGCACATCAAACCGGCCATCGGCAGCACCTGCGCTGTTCACGATCATGCCGCCTGACTGCCCATCGAGTTCCGCGCAGTACAGCTTGTCACCGGGCGCTGCCGGCGCTTTCACGCCAGCGCGGTACATGCGCTGTTTCAACTTGCCGAGATAGTGGGTGCGGGCAACGATTTCCTGACCGGGATAACAACCTTTGGTATAGCTCAGTCCACCGATCAGGTCGAGATTGACCATCTGCGGCACAAATTCTTCCTGCGTCGCCGGCAGGATAAATGGAATACCGTTCGCGATATCGAGTCCGGTCCAGGCATCACTGCCATCCGCCATTGCGGCCTGTGCCCGCGGCAAGACTGCGAGATGACGCTGTCCCGGCAAATGAATCACGGTGGCATCATCACTTACCGCAACGCCATGCAGGCGCTCCGGCATGGCACCACCCAGCGCAGCAACCTGCTGTGCAGCATCGGCGCCGAAAATTCCGACGCAGACGTAGTCCGGCGCGAGGTCTTCGACTTTCACTTTCGAACGCAGTACATACATCGTCAGGCGTTTGCGTATGGGTTCCGCCAGCGCGGCCGGCAGCAGCATGGTATAGCCGTCGGCGGACAGCCACAGCAGGAAGGTCGCCAGCAACCGGCCCTTGGGCGTGCAATAACCGCCGTACGTACTGCTACCCGCTTGCAGCGCAGTGACATCGCAGGTCAGCTGACCGTGCAGAAAGGCCTGCGCGTCCACGCCGGAAAAGCGCAGCAGCGACCATTGGGGAAGCAGAGCAGAAGTCACAGTAGTCATGGTGAAATCAAGAAGTGCGGGATGATAGCGCTACTGTCGCAGAATGTAAAATTATTCAATAAAAACAAATAGTTATAAATTATGCTGCCAGTGTTTGCTTTCATCCGGTGATTCCGCTGCAATGGGCGGCGATGAATTCTCCCCATTTACCAATCATGGAACTGCGGCCTTCACGCCAACTCGCGGTGATTCTCGGCGGCGCCCATCTCGGCGCCTTGCTGCTGCTGGCGATGCTGCCGGTAGCATTGTGGCTGCAGGCGGGCGCTATTGCTTTGCTGCTGCTCAGCGCGGCATACACTATCCGCCGCCACGCATGGCGTCGTGGTCGTGGCGCAGTGACTGCACTGCATTTCACTGACCGCGAACAATTGCGCATCAGAATGCATGATGGCAACTGGCATGCCGGACGCGTCCTTGGCAGCAGTACGGTCGGCGTACTATGCACGGCACTTAACATCCGCCTGACCGATCGCCGTTTTCCACAGCATACCGTCATCATGAGTGACAGCATCGACATCGAGGATTTTCGCCGTTTGCGGGTATGGCTGCGCTGGGGGCCGCGAGGAAATGCCGATGCCACCGACGTTGCGGCATGATGAAACGGTTTGGTTTGTCTTGATCCACTCCAGAGCTTCAACCCGGTGAAACACCGCAAAATCCGCCACCGGTGGCATCCGGCATGGCTGCTGTTGTGCATGGCCGGCTGGGCCTGTGCTGCACCGCCGCCTGCGCAATGGCTGCTGCTCAATGCTTATCCGGCCACGGGCGCACTCGACATCGCCGGCATTAATCCAGCCAGCCGTGCATCGCGCGCCATGCAGACTTATGCCACGCCATCAGCCGTGGATGTCATAGCGCGGCAGTTGCAGCAGGTACTGGCGCACGGCCTGAACGAAACCGTGGACATGGAGCGCAATCCGCGCGGCGGCGGCGATGATGCCGCGGATGACCTGATGCAGGCGCCGGCGACGGCGCGTGTCGTGCTGCTGGCCGGCTCCGGACTCGGTGGTGAACGCGTACTGCAGATGCTGCGCACTTTGCAGCCGGTTGCGGTGCTGGCGCGAGCGCCGGTGGTGCTGGTCACCAATGGAGGGGGCGGTGCAGCGAGCATTGCTGATCTGCTGCAACAAGCCCGCCGCGGCCGCATCGCTACATCCGTCGGCACGCCCGGCGAACGCAGTGTCGGCCATGCCATCGCCGGTCAGTTGCATGCGCTATGGCCGCAGGGCATCGCGCCAGTCGCATTCAACGGTGGTAACGGCGCGTTACGCGGGATTATTTCGGCGCAGGTTGCCGCATCCCTGGTGCCCTTGCCGACGGTGATGCCTTTCGCGTCTGACCAGCGCATCCGCATCCTGGCCACCACGACAGCAGCGCGACTCCCGACCTTGCCGGCGGTGCCAACCCTGCGTGAATCCGGCATTGCAGTGGGAGAGCCCGGCGGTTGGTACGGATTATTTGCGTCGGCACACCTGCCTGTATCACAACTGCAACGGCTCGGCATTGCACTGGCGCCGGGCTGGCGTGATGCGACGATACGCCGGAATCTGCTGGCGCCGGGCTTCATGCCGGATTATCAGGATGCGGCAGCGCTGCACAGCCTGGTCAGCGCTACGACTCCTCCGGCGGCTTCACCGCGCTGAACATTCTCAGCAGCGTCAGGTCGTAAACGATTTTCAGCGCGCCGCAGATCACCAGCGGCCATCCGAAAACACTCATCGTCAGCAACGCGCCGGCCAGCGACGGACTCAGGGCACTGGCGAGACTGCGCGGCACAGCCGTCACACTGGCCGCTGCCGTGCGTTCGCCGGGCGACACCACCGCCATCACATAGGAGGTACGCGCCGGCACATCCATGGACGACAGCGCGCTGCGCAGCAATAAAAACAGCAAAGCCAGCTCCAGCGTCGGCATGAACGGCACCAGGATCAGGAACAGATTGGCCGGCAGATGTGTGAACACCATGGTGTTGATCAGGCCGAAGCGCGCGGCAACCCGTGCTGCCGCCAGATGTGAAAACGCGGTCAGCAATCCCGTCCAGAAAAAGATCGTGCCTGCCGCCGTCACCGACAGGTCGAAACGCTGGAACAGCCACAGGGCCAACAACGACTGCACCGCAAACCCGCCGGCAAAGGAATCGATGCTGAACAGGGCAGCCAGCGTATAAACAATGCGTTTGGACTTGCCAAGGGGCACTGCTTGCTCATGGCGCTCGGGTTCCAGCGCAGGCGACAGGCGCAGGTAGAGCGCAAAAGTAGTCGCACCCAGCAATGCGTACAGCACAAACATGGCCTGTATCGCCGGCAGCAGGCCGCCGCCATGCCCTGCGTACAGATCCGGCAATCCGGCGGCCTGTGCGCCGAGTGCCGCAACCAGGGCGCCGATCAGACTGTAACGCGCAAACAGGGCGGTGCGGGATTGTGCCGAAGTTGCGCGCGTCAGCAGGGTTTGCTCCAGTGGCGAAAACATCGTGACGTCGCTGGCGGCAGGATTCAGCGTGCCGACCACGGCCACCACCAGCAGCGGCCAGAAATCTGTCACCAGCGATGCACCGAAGCCCGTGGCTGTCATCAGCAGGCTGGCACCGAGCAGCAGATGGCGGGTGGAATGGCGGTGGGCAATGAAACCGATCACCAGTGTCAGGATGCCGGAGCCGAGCAGCGTAGCTGTGACCAGAAAACCGATCTGCAGTGCACTGTAACCGAGCAGGGTCAGGTAATAGGGCAGCAGCAGACTGACAAAGCCGTCGCCGAACGCGCGCAGCGCACGGGAAAGCAGCAGGGTGCGTGCATCGGGCAAGGTGCCCGGCGGCAACAGTAAATCGCGGAATGAATGCATGGCGAATCAACCCGCAGGTTAGCAGTAAACCGGTGTCCAAAAGCAGGATGTTGCCTGCGCTATACTCCGCGCTTCCCTGATCCACCCCTCACGCGGAGGCTTCATGATCGAGCTCTACAGCTGGGCGACCCCCAATGGCCACAAGGTCCACATCATGCTTGAGGAAACCGGCTTGCCGTACCGGGTGCACGGCGTGAATATCCGCACCGGTGAGCAGTTCAAGCCCGAGTTTCTCAGGATCAGCCCGAACAACCGCATTCCGGCGATCCTTGATCCGGATGGCCCCAACGGCAAGCCGCTGTCGCTGATGGAGTCCGGCGCAATCCTGCTCTACCTCGCCTCGAAATCCGGCAAGTTCCTGCCGGAAGACATCAATCAGCGCTGGACCTGTGTGCAATGGCTGATGTGGCAGATGGGCGGTGTCGGTCCGATGTTCGGCCAGGCCAATCATTTCCGCCGCTACGCCAAGGACAAGATCGAATACGCGGTCGAGCGCTATACCAACGAGGCCAACCGGCTGACGCATGTGCTCGACAAGCAACTGGTTCAGAACAAGTTCGTCGCCGGTGACGAATACACCATTGCCGACATGGCGATTTTTCCGTGGATGCGCGGCGCCGAAAGCCGCGGTATCGACATGAACGAATATCCTCATGCCAAACGCTGGTTCGACGCCATCCATGCCCGACCCGCGGTGCAGCGCGCGCTGAAAGTGCTGGCGAACGAATCCAGCAGCAATCCGGTCGACGACAAGGCGCGTGAAGTGATGTTCGGCAAAACCCAGTTCGAGAAGCGCTGACGCGTCCACGAGTACCCTGAATTGACTGTCGAAAAGAAAAACGTCGCGCTGCTGTGCGCAGCCCAGGCGCTGCTGTTCACCAACAACACCATCCTGATTGCCATCAACGGGCTGGCCGGTTATGCCCTTGCTGCCGACAAGTCGCTGGCGACGCTGCCGGTTACTTTCTACGTGATCGGTGCTGCGCTGACCACGCTGCCGGTGTCACAGCTGATGCGCAAGGTGGGGCGCACCAACGGATTTACCGTCGGCACGCTGATCGGCATCCTCGGTGCGCTGGTCTGCGGTTACGCGGTGTACAGCCACAACTTCTGGATGCTGTGCGCGGGGACGCTGGTGATGGGTATCTACAATGCGTCGGGCCAGTATTACCGCTTTGCCGCTGCCGACGTCGCCAGCCCCGACTTCAAGAGCAAGGCGATTTCGCTGGTCATGGCTGGCGGCCTGGTTGGCGGCGTACTGGGCCCGCAAACCAGCAAATGGACCAAGGACCTGCTGCCCGCGGAATTCCTCGGCAGCTACCTCGCGCTGATCGGCTTCTGTGTGGTGGCACTGGTACTGCAGCGCCTGATGCGTATTCCACGACTGACGGCGGCCGAACAGAAGGATCAGGGCCGGCCGCTGGCCGAAATTGCCCGCCAGCCGGCCTTCCTGGTCGCCGTAATGTCCGGCATGGTTGGTTACGGCATCATGAACCTGCTGATGACGGCAACACCGCTGGCAATGAAGTCCTGCGCGCATCCGTTCAGCGACGCCGTCTTTGTCATCCAGTGGCATGTCGTCGCCATGTTCGCACCGTCGTTCTTCACCGGAACGCTGATCAAGCGCTTCGGCGTGCACAACATCCTGTTCACCGGGGTGTTGCTGAGCCTGTCCTGTGTCGCCATCGCGCTGTCCGGTGTCGAAGTCATGCATTTCTGGGCGGCACTGGTGCTGATCGGCATTGGCTGGAATTTCATGTACCTGGGCGGCACTACGCTGCTCACGGAAACCCATACTGCGGCGGAAAAAGCCAAGGTGCAGGGCGCCAACGACATGGCTATTTTCATCACCATGGCCATCAGTTCGGCCTCGTCCGGCTGGTTGTTCTCGGCGCGCGGCTGGGAAGTCATGAACTACGGTGCGGTCCCGTTCCTGGTCGCCACCGGCATTGCCATCCTGTTCTTCGGACGTAGTCGCCGCAGCGCTCCCGCCTGACCCGGTTTTTGACGATTTGATGTAAAATTCGGGCCATCCGGCAGAGCGGAATCCCCCCATTTCGCTTTGCCTTTGTTTTTTCATAATAATCAATGTATTACGCAAGAGGAGTCTCTGATGAATCAGCCAGCGACCAAGGCGCAAATTACGCCTGCGATGGATAGTCCCTCCTATGTCACCCATGCAAAATTGCAGGCCTGGGTTGCCGAGGTGGCGCAACTGACCAAGCCCGAGCGCATCGTGTGGTGCGACGGCTCTCAGGAAGAATACGACCGGCTGTGCAATGAGATGGTCGCCGCGGGCACGCTGATCCGCCTGAATCAGGAAAAACGTCCGGGTTGCTTCCTCGCCCGCTCGGATCCCGATGACGTGGCGCGGATGGAAGACCGCACCTTTGTCTGCAGCAAAAACAAAGACGACGCCGGTCCCAACAACAACTGGATGGCGCCCGAAGAAATGAAGGCGACCATGCGCAAGCTGTACGACGGCTGCATGCGCGGTCGCACCATGTACGTGATCCCGTTCAGCATGGGCCCGCTGGGTTCGCATATCGCGCACATCGGCGTCGAACTGACCGACTCACCGTACGTGGTGGTCAGCATGCGCATCATGACCCGCATCGGCCGCAAGGTGCTGGACATCCTCGGCGCCAAAGGCGAGTTCGTGCCCTGCCTGCATTCGGTGGGTATGCCGCTGGCCGCTGGCCAGAAGGACATTGCCTGGCCCAGCAACAAGGAACACAAGTTCATCACCCATTTCCCCGAAGAAAAACTGATCTGGTCCTTCGGCAGCGGCTACGGCGGCAATGCGTTGCTCGGCAAAAAATGTTTTGCGCTGCGCATCGCCTCGATCATGGCGAAAGAGCAGGGCTGGCTGGCGGAACACATGCTGATCCTCGGCATCCAGCCACCAGGTGGCAAAAAGCATTACATCGCGGCAGCATTCCCCAGCGCCTGCGGCAAAACCAATCTGGCGATGCTGATCCCGCCGAAAGCGCTGGCCGGCTGGAAAGTCACCACCATCGGTGAAGACATCGCCTGGATCAAGCCCGGTCCGGACGGCCGCCTGTATGCGATCAACCCGGAATACGGCGCCTTCGGTGTCGCGCCCGGCACCTCCGAAGAAACCAATGCCAACTGTCTGGCCGCACTGAAGACCAACACCATTTTCACCAACGTCGCAATGACCGATGACGGCGACGTGTGGTGGGAAGGCCTCAGCAAGGAAGCGCCGAAACACCTGACCGACTGGACCGGAAAATCGTGGACGCCGGACAGCGGACGCCTTGCTGCGCATCCCAATTCGCGTTTCACGGTACTGGCGTCGCAGATTCCGTCGATGGATGCCGACTGGGAAAACCCCGCCGGCGTGCCGATCAGCGCCTTCCTGTTCGGCGGTCGTCGCACAACCATCGTGCCACTGGTGACCGAGGCCAAGGACTGGAATCACGGCGTATATCTCGCAGCCACCATGGCCTCCGAAACCACCGCGGCCATCGTCGGCAAAGTCGGTGTGGTACGCCGCGACCCGTTTGCGATGCTGCCGTTCTGCGGTTACCACTTCGGTGACTATTTCAAACACTGGCTCAACGTCGGGGCCAAAGTCAAAGTGCCGCCGAAAATTTTTGCGGTCAACTGGTTCCGCCGCGACGCCAACGGCAAATTCATGTGGCCGGGCTTTGGCGACAACATGCGCGTACTGAAATGGGTAGTCGAACGCTGCGAAGGAAAATCCGGCGCCACCGAAACCCCGATCGGCAACATGCCGCGCTACGAGGACATGGAGTGGCAGGGCATGAGCAGCTTCAGCCGCGAGGCCTTCGACACACTGACCCACGTAGACCACGATGCCTGGCGCGCTGAACTGAAGGACCACGACGAACTGTTCGGCAAGCTCAAAGCTCGGCTGCCTGCGGAAATGACTGCGCAGCGGCAAGGCCTGGAGAAAGCGCTATAAGCCGCCTTTCCGCACCTCCGGCTGCAACAACGGCGACGGCGCTGACGCGCTGCCGCCGTTTTATTTTTTAACAGGGAGAAACGTCCATGGCACAACCGAACTACGGGTTTGCGAAACGGCAACGCGAGCTGGCGAAGAAACAGAAGAAGGAAGAAAAAAAACGGCGCAAGGATGCTGAAAATGCACCGCAGGGCGGCGAAGAAGGGCAAGCGCCGGTCGCAGATCAGCCGCAGAGCGAGACACCGCAGCAATAGACTGTGGCCTGCATTGGACTGGATATCGATAAGGACGCCGCGGCGTCCTTATTTTTTTGCTGTCCCGCGCTATGATGTCCCGTCCAAATATCCATGCCGGAGGCTTTATCTTGATTGCCCGCACACTGGTTACTGCTTGCACGCTGGTCCTGCTGGCGCTTTTGCCGGTACGTGGGTGGTCACAGGAAGGTCTGCCGCAGGAAGTGTTCCTGCCCAAGGGCGAGAAGGGACCGGTGGTCGTGGTTGTCTCCGGGCAATCCGGGCTGCCGAATTACCGCGACTACGCAATACAGGTGGCGGGGCTGGGTTATTACACCGTGCTGATCGACGGCAAGGACATTCTGACGCGGACGCAGAATGGTGCGCAGAACCTGCGCAACGTCATCATCAGGGCACAAGCCTCGCCCAACGGCATGCCGGGCAAAGTCATGGTCATCGGTTTTTCGCAGGGCGGCGGCGGGGTGCTGGCCCACGCAACCGCGATGCCGGATCTGATTGTCGCAGCTGTCGTGCACTATCCGGCTGTCAGCTGGTCACGCAATATCCCCGAGCTCGCGAGCCGCATCAAAATGCCGCTGCTGGTGCTGGCGGCCGAGCAGGATCGTTACAACAACTGCTGCCTGATCGGCGCCATGCGTGATCTCGAAGCGGCCGCCAAAGCGAAGCAGATTCCGCTGGAACTGGTGGTCTACCCCCATGCAGACCACGGTTTCAATCTCAACGGTCGCACCTATCGCGCCGACGATACGGCAGATGCATGGCACCGGACAGGTGAAATGCTGGCGAAATATCACCCGGTGAAATAGCGTGAAAATTGAATTGCTTGCGCCAATGTAAGCATTACCTCATGCGACTTTTTCTCCTGCACCTTATTTCCGCATTGCTGTGCAGCGCCAGCTTCGCAGCAGAAGTCGCCTTGCCGCGCCAGACCCTGCAGTATGACGGCGATCCGCGGAGTTATGTTGTACGCGTGCCTCGGGGATTGCTGGAATCCAAAGGCAAGATACCGCTGGTGCTGGTCCTGCACGGCGGCGGAGGCAACGCCGAAATCACCGAACGCATGACGGGATTTACCGCAAAGGCGGAAAAAGAAGGTTTCATCGTGGTGTATCCGGAAGGCAGCAGCCGCTTCAAGGACAAACTGCTGACCTGGAATGCGGGGCATTGTTGCGGCTACGCACTGAACAACAAGGTGGACGATGTCGGCTTCATCAGCGCACTGATCGGCAAGCTGATCAGGGATTACCCGGTGGATCCCGGACGGGTCTACGTCACGGGCATTTCCAACGGCGGAATGATGTCGCACCGGCTGGGCAGCGAGCTCCCGCAGAAAATAACGGCCATTGCGCCGGTGGTCGGTGCGCTGTTCGGCGATGAAAAAATGCCGGCGCAGCCCGTTTCCGCATTGATGATCAACGGCATGCTCGACAAATCGGTGCCCTACCAGGGCGGCCCGCCGGGTGGGCGTTTTCCCGGCGCCTGGGACGGCACACCGGTCAAAGCGGCCATTGCGCAGGCCGAATTCTGGGCACAGACCAATCATTGCGCCGCTGATCCGGTGATTGAGGAGCGGGGCCCGATCATCCGCCGACTATACCGTTGTCCCGGCGGCAAGGCCGTTGAATGGCTGCTGCTGAAAGACACCGGCCATACCTGGCCCGGCGGTCAGCGCGGATTTCGCGGCGCCGACGATCCCGGCTCTTCGCTGATTGCGACCGATGTAATCTGGAATTTTTTCAAGGCACAGGGACGATAATCGGGAATGCGCTTATCCAGGGTGTTGCGGTCAGTTGCGCTGTACGAGGCCGCCAAGGGGGGATTGGTTCTGCTGGCGGGATTGGGCCTGCTGTCCTTGCTGCATCATGACATCCAGCACTTTGCCGAGCGCCTGATTCTGCACCTGCACCTGAATCCCGCCGCGCGTTACCCGCACATTTTCCTTGATGCCGCGAGCGAGCTGACGGAACCCCGGATGCTGCTGCTGGCGGCCGGAGCAGCCGTCTACTCAGCAGTCCGGTTTATCGAAGCCTACGGATTGTGGCGGGAGCGGCAATGGGCAGAATGGTTTGCCGCGCTCAGTGGTGGCATCTACATCCCGTTTGAAGTCTATGAACTGCAGCGGCACGCAACTGCGCTCAGCCTCAGTGCCTTGCTGATCAATATGGCCATCGTAGCGTTCATGCTCTATTGTGTGCTCCGGCCCCGCAAGGGAACTGAACAGCAGTAACCGCTCAGGCCACGTCGCGTGCCAGCCGGATGCCGCTGAATTGCCAGCGTGCCGTTGACGGAAAAAAATTGCGGTAGCTGGCGCGGATATGTGACTGCGGTGTGGCGCAGGAGCCGCCACGCAGCACGTACTGATTGGACATGAATTTTCCGTTGTATTCGCCGACTGCACCGGGCGCCGGCCGGTAACCGGGATAGGGTGCATAGGCGCTTGCGGTCCATTCCCAAACATCACCGAACAAGGCGGCCAGCGCCTGGCGCGGCGATGTGCCGGGATGCAGCGCACCCGATTCAACGAAATTGCCTGCAATCAAGGCATCAGCTGCCGCAGATTCCCATTCGAATTCAGTCGGCAGCCGCGCATCGGCCCAGCGCGCATAGGCATCGGCTTCGAACTGGCTGACATGCGTCACCGGACGCGCATCATCAAGCCCTTGCAATCCGTGCAGCGTGAATTCCTGCCATTCGCCATCGTGCTCACGCCAGTACAGCGGTGCCTGCCAGCCTTGCTGCCGCACGGCATCCCAGCCCGCGGACAACCATAATTCCGGCCGGCGATAACCGCCATCGGCGACAAAGGCGCGATATTCGCCATTGGTCACCGTGCGATCCGCCAGTTTGAACGGCGCTACATGCTGCGGATGGCGCGGCAGTTCGTTGCCGAAGGCAAAGGCATCACCGTGATAGCCGATTTTGACCAGGCCACCGGCACAATCGGTCCAGCTCTGCGGCGCGATGCTGCTGCCCGGGGGCAGGACATTCTCCCGGTAGGCCGGCAGCAGGGGGTTCAGCAACAGCAGGTGTTTGATTACAGTAATTGCTGATGCCCGCATCCGCTTTGCCAGTGTGGGGAAGCGTACATACAGCTTATAAATCAACGCACATACTCCGCGCTCGCAACATAATTTGAAGGAAGTAAACAATGAAGAAGATATTCATGGCGGCCGCTGTTGCTGCCTCTTTCGCAGCAGCCCCGGCGTTCGCACAGCTGTACCTGGGCGCAGGCGCTGGAGAAGCCAAGACGGACACCCGGGAAACTTCCTGGAAAGTGTACGGCGGTTACCAATTCAACCCGACCTGGGGCCTTGAGCTGGGCTACAACGATCTGGGCAAGTATCGCGGCTCGGATATTGAATCCTATTCGCTTGCAGCAACGGGCACGATCCCCTTAAACGAACGCTGGTCGTTGCTCGGAAAACTGGGCGCTACCGAAAATCGTCCGGATGCCCCGGGTACCGGCAATCACACCGCGGTGCTGATAGGCGTAGGTGTGGGCTACAGCCTCAGCCGTAATGTCGGTGTGCGTCTTGAGTACGAAGATTTCGGCAAACTCTCTGATGCCGGTGGCAGTTCCAGGGGCCGGAATGTGGGTTTGAGCCTGAAATACGGGTTCTAGAAAAGTTTGCTGTATGAAAAGCCGGGGATCACCCCGGCTTTTTGTTGGGCGTGAAACCCGGAACAGATTACAGCCTGACGGTATTTCCGGTTTTGATGGAATTGATCACAGCCTCAAACGAGGCAATCGTATCCACCATCTCCCCGGTGGTGATCGGATACGGCGCCACGCCGGCAACCGCTTCGGCAAACGCATCCATCTCTGCCAGAACCGAATCGATTTTTGCGAAATCCTTCACTTCGGTCTTGCCGCCCTTGAGGCGGATGATGGTGCGTGTTTCGTCGAGCGCTTCGACCGAGCCTTCATCACCGAACACATGCACGCGGAAGTAGAGCGGGGAGGCGCGTACCGCGCCGAGAAAACCGCTGATGCCATTTTTGAATTTGAACAGCACCGATACCGTATCGCGCGGATCGGCGCCGGCACGGTGGCTGATAAATTGCGCGGTGAGTTGTTCAGCCGGGCCCGCGATGTTGGCAAAGGCATCGAGAATGTGGATGCCGGTGCCGGTCATGCCTGCGCCGGGAGTCTCGGCGGGCAGGTCGCGCCAGGGCGCGAAAAACTTGCTCGAGTGTTCGTTGCTGTAGTGGCCTTCGACATGCATGATGCGACCCAGCGCACCGCTGGCAATCACACGGCGCAGCTCCACCATCGACGGCCAGAAGCGTTTGTTCTGACCTACGCCCAGCGGTACCCTGGCCGTTTTGCAGGCAGCGACTGCACGCTCTGCGTCGGCGCGGATCAGCGACAGCGGTTTTTCGCAGAACACGGCCTTGCCGGCGCGCGCGACCTGCACCACCTGATCAGCGTGCAGCGAGTGCGGCGTGGCCAGTACCACGGCCTGCACAGCAGGATCAGCCAAAGCCTCTTCCAGCGTCGCCGACAGCTTGAAACCTTTGGCCTTTGCGTATTCGCGCGTGGCATCAAGTTCCTGCGTGACGCCGTGCACAAAGCGCAGCCTGGTGCTTTTACCCTGCACGGCGTCGGCAATGTTTTTGCCCCACCAACCGAGTCCGACGATGGCTGCGTTGATCATATAGTCATTAATAAAAATTTTTAAAGAATTAACCGCTCTTGGCCGCACAAATCCGGCAGGCGTATTCCTCGAGCGTCGTGCGGGTCACACCGACCGCACCATGCTGGCGCCGGTTGTATTCGACGCTTTCCAGTTCGGTGCGAAAAGAATCATTGAGGCGGTTGATCATGTTGAACATGGAGCAGGCGAGGGAGATTTCGACGATTTCAGCGTCATTGAACTCGCGGCGCATGGCATCCCAGACCTTGTTGTCACGTTTGGCGGTGTTCAGCGTCATCGCCTCAGACCACGCGAGGGCTGCTTTTTCGCGGGCATTGAACAGCGGACTCGCCTGATAATCGCCTTTCAGTGCATCGAACTCTTCGTCTTTCAGACCCAGTGCTTGACCAAGCACGTAGTTGTGTTCCGTTCAGTAATGACAATCGTTGATGGTTGAAGTCTTCAATACGGCCAGATTGCGCAAACGCACATCCGATACGGCCCCGGCATTGGGTTGGCGCACCGCTGCGATGAAAGGCAGGATCCAGCGTGCGACATAAGGGCTGTGCGACAGGATGCGCATCAGGTTGGCTGTGCGGCCGAGCATTTTGTTCGAAGCTTCGAACAAGTCCCTGGCTGGTCCAACCGCTTCCTCATCCGTGATGCCCCGGATACGCTGGGTCATGGCCTTGCCTTTCAGTTTGATTCAGGTGCTTTCGGGAACGGGTTTGATGCTGACATAACGCCCGCGGCAATAACCCAGCGGGGCACGATCGGCATAGCTGTAGTGCAGCACATGGCCGATGAAAATCACATGGTCACCGCTGTAATGCCGGGCTTCGGTACGGCATTCGAACTGCGCAGCCGCACCGTCAAGCAGCGGCATGCCATGCATGCCGAAACCATGGGCGATGCCTTCGAATTTGCGCGGCACCGGCTTGGCGAAACGCTGCGACAGCGGAATCTGGTCATGTGCCAGCACGTTGATTGCGAAATGCGTGGCCTGCAGGAAATTCGGCAGGTTGGGCGAACGCAGCGACAGACTCCACAGCACCAGCGGCGGCGATAGTGAAACCGAGCTGAACGAATTACAGGTCAGTCCTATGGGTTCGCCGGCGGAGGTCTTGGTGGTGACGATGGTGACACCAGTGGCAAACAGGCCCAGCGCGTTGCGAAAATCGCGCGGGTCGAGATCCGGACTGGCCGCTGCGGTCGGAGTATCGGCCATCCGCGTTACAGCGTCGGCAGGTCGGCGGCGATGCCCAGCAGGGACTTGCCGGCCATCGTGGTAGCGATATCCCAGGCCAGTGCGTAATGGCTGTTCGCGGCGTGGATATCACGGAAAGAACGTTGTATAACCTGTTGATTATAAAGAAATTCTCCGCCACCGGCACCGAACAGCAAATCAACACCCTCGGTGCACAGATGGGCGGCGTAGGCGCCGTCGCGGCGCATGCGGATTTTCTGGTCGCGGGCCGGCACTGCATTGGCCGCGGCCAGGGCCATGGCTTCCCGGCAATTGCCGATCAGGATGCGCTCTGCCGCAGAAATGGCTGATGCGGCATGGCCCAGACGTGCCTGGGTCGTTGCGTAATCAGCGAGCAGCGTCGTCGAATAAGCGGTGATGCGATGGCGGATGTCGGCGCTGAACTCTTCGATCGCGCCTTGCGCAATCCCCAGAGCGGCTCCTGCCACCACATACGGGAACATGTCGAACACCGGCAGGCGATACAAGGCAGCGGTTTCGCCACCGGGAGCGATGCCGCCTTTCATTTGTTCAACCGTTAACGCGCGATGCGCGGGCACAAAAATTTCACTGGCCTCGACATCCTTGCTGCCAGTGCCGCGCAGCCCCGCAACATGCCAGGTATCAATGATTTTGTAATCGGCCTTGGGAACCAGGAACACATAATATTGCGGCAGTTCGCCTTCGGCGCTGCTGGTGATGCCACCCAACATGCACCAGTCGCAGGCATCAATGCCGCTGGAAAACTTCCAGTGACCGGACAGGCGGAACCCGTGACCGTCGCGTTCGGCATGGCCGGCGGGAAACATCAGCGCCGAACCCACCAGCGCATCGGCAGAGGCGCCCCAGATTTCATTTTGCGCATCACGCGGCCACAGCGCCAGCATCCAGTGGTGGTTGGCCAGGTTGGCCAGCACCCAGGCGGTCGAACCGCAACCGCGGCCGATGATGGCTGTCAGCTCGACGATGGCTTCATACGACAGCTCGCTGCCACCGACGCGTCTGGGTTGCAGCATGCGGAACAGGCCGCTGGCATGCAGGTCGCGGATGGTGTCGTCGGGTATGCGTCGCAGTTCTTCAGTGCGCGGCGCGCGCTCGCGCAGCACCGGCACCAGTGCCTGCGCGCGCGCGACGAGGTCGGCGTGGCTGGGCTGGGTGGCGGGAGTGGTCATGCGCTCTGCCTGCAATCAGGATTCGACGTTGACGATGGCGCCGGTGGACGCGGATTTGAAGATCGCCTCCAGCGCGGAAATATTGGCAATCATCTGCGACTGCGGCACCGGGTAGGGCGCGCGGCCCTCGGCGGCATCGGCAAAGGCTTCGAGGTTGGCCAGCACATTCGGGGCAGGCGGGAACTCGCGCACTTCTTTTTTGCCGCCGCGCAGCGTCTTGGTCAGCACCCAGCCTTCAGGCGCTTCCGGATGCGTCTTGTCGCGGACTTCGATCCAGCCCTTGTTGCAATACACCGCGAAACGGCCTTCGAACGGTGTCGCCAGTATCGCGCTGATCAGCGCATGGCCGCCATTCTTGAATGACACCAGGATCGCCAGCGTGTCGCCGTTGACGAGCTGGCTGCCCAGTTGTTTGACACTGGCGAACACGCGCTCGGCCTCGCCGAACACACCGACGGACAAATCAAGCAAATGAATGCCGGTGGCCGTCATCGGGCCGGCGGGGGCTTCCTTGCCCGACAGCCGCCAGTTGTCGGCGGCCAGTGTGAGGAATTTGTCCTGGCTGAAATTGGCCTCGATCTGCAGTGGCGTGCCCAGTTCGCCGGACTGGATGATGCGCATCGCTTCGAGCACCGGCGGCTCAAAGCGCCGTTCATGTCCGACGGCCAGCGCTACCTTGTTGTCATTGACCGCCTTGATCGCGCGCAGCACATCGGCGCGGGTCATCGACAATGGTTTTTCGCAGAACACGTGTTTGCCCGCATTGGCGGCAGCGATGATCTGTTCAGTGTGCTGAGTGTGCGGCGTGCACAAGACTACGGCCTGGATCGCCGGGTCTTTTAATACAGCGCTGAAATCGGTGACGACCTTGACATCGTGCTGTTTGGCGAAATCCGCAATGCCCGCTGCATTGACTTCGACTACGGTGTTAACGCTGATTTTTTTACTGGTCTTGAGCAGCGGGACGATGATCTTGCCCCACCA
The DNA here is from genome assembly GCA_945885345.1 of Bordetella parapertussis. Taxonomy (GTDB): domain Bacteria; phylum Pseudomonadota; class Gammaproteobacteria; order Burkholderiales; family SG8-41. The sequence goes on from CAMCYP010000038.1 coordinate 19,965, forward strand.
GCCCATACCAACGACTGCGACATTCAGCAACTTGTTGCTCCTTCATGCATTTCTTGACACATTATTCGGTGCTCAGGCGGCCTTGCTGCCTTTTTTGGCGATGGCGGCGTTGACCGCCGGCATGACTTTTTCGGCCATCAGTTCCATGGAACGCTTGCCCAGCTTCGGATCGATCCAGTCGTGGCAGGCATAGACCAGCATGCCGAAATCGCCGACCTGTTCGCGGAAAGCGAGGATCTGGTCGACCACGCTGTTGACGGTGCCGGCAAGCACCAGCTTGTCGGTGACGTATTCCGGCGTGATCGCCGAATCCGGCATGTTCTGGTCGACCTTGAACAGATTGCCGCGGCCGCTGAAACCAACCAGCTTGCGCACCAGCTGCTTGAAATAAAAATGGTAGGGGCCTTCCGCCGATTTGCCGTAACGCTGTGCGGTGGCTTCATCGTCAGCAACAAAAATGCTTTTGGCAATGCGCCAGTCAGCCGGATTGGCGACCTCGCCGATGTTTTTCTTGCCTTCGGCGTAGTTCGGCCAGTGGGTCTTGACCCATTCCGGCATCAGGAAGTTGGCAGAAATCGGCTGCCAGCCGCGCTCGGCCATCGCGATCACGCCCTTGGAAAAGGGCGCGACCACGGTGCCGACAATCAGCGGATGCGGCTTCTGGAACGGCTTCAGGATGATGCCCTGACCGATTTCCGGGATCATGGTTTTCTGGGTGGTGATATTCCAGAACTTGCCTTCGAGGTTGTACGGCGGCTCGGATTCCCAGATCTTCAGCACCATGTTGATGCCCTCGACGAACATCGCATTGCGGTCGCGGTCGAGGTTGCCGAAGACTTCGGCGTCGGAGGCCAGGCCGCCGGGGCTGATGCCCATGATGAAACGACCTTCGAGCAGGTTGTCCATCATCGCGACTTGTGCAGCGATGGCGGCAGGATGGGAATTCGGAATGTTGATGGTGCCGGTACCGAGCTTGATGCGCTTGGTTTCCGAAATCAGGCTGGCGAGGAAAGTCATGCAGTGCGTGACCGTCTCCGCGGCGTCGGTGACATGCTCGCCGACATAGGCTTCTTCATAGCCCAGCTTGTCGGCGAGAATGATCGCCTCGCGATCTTCGCGCAGTGATTGCGGATAGCTCTTCCCGGGTGGGTGGAGCGGCATCATGAACGTTCCGAGTTTCATCCTTGCTTCCTTCTTGCCAGTTTATGCTGTTGCAGCCTGCATCAATCCGTCTTGATGTTGTTGTCGCGGATGGCCTTGCCGAAACGTTCGGTTTCGCTTTTCACGAACGCCCTGAAATCAGCGGGGCTCTTGCTGGTCACCACCGCGACACCACTGTCGCCGAGTTTCTTGACTACCCCGGGATCCTTCATCGTCGCCTGCCCGACCTTGTACAGCGTGCTGACGACGTTGGCAGGCGTGCCCTTGGGCACGAACAGGCCTTGCCACGAACCCACCACCATGTCAAAGCCCTGCTCACGCATGGTCGGGGCTTCGGGCATGGCGGCGCTGCGCTCCGGAGCGATGATGCCCAGCATGCGCAAGCGACCCTGCTTGGCAAAATTGACGGTCGAACTGAAAGTCGCCATCAGCCACTGCACTTCGTTGCCGAGCAGACCGATTGTGGCCGGACCCGCGCCGCCCTTGTAGGGAATCATGGTCGCCTTGGTGCCCGACTGGTTCAGGAACATCAGGGCTTCCAGCGTGTTGGCGCTGCTGGGGGCTGCCGCGCCGTAATTCATCTTGCCGGGATTGGCCTTCATGTACGCCACCAGTTCCTTGACGGTTTTTGCCGGCACTGAAGGATGTGAAACCAGGCTGCCAGGCACATCAACCACCTGGGTGATCGGAATCAGGTCGACCAGCGGCTTGAACTGGAACTTGGTGTAGTAGACCGGGTTGATCGCCATCGTGCCGACATTGCCGAGGAGGAGGTTGTAACCGTCCGGCGTCGCGCGCGCGGCGGTTTCGACGCCAATGTTGCCCGAGGCGCCGGGTCGGTTATCGACCACGACCGTCTGTTTCAGCAAATCCGCCATCGCCGGCTGAATGATGCGGCCGACGAAATCCGAGGCGCCGCCCGGTGCAAACGGCACAACCATGCGGAGCGGACGATCAGGATAGGACTCCGCGCTGAGTGCGTTGCCACAGGCCAGCAAGGAAAGGGCGGCGGCAAGGGCAGTACGTTTGAAGTGCAACATGGTTTTCTCCTTTGGTTTATATGTAAATAATTGTTTTTATTTATATTTTTATATTTTACTGCTTTCAGACTTTTTCATCGCCTGGAGCGATCGGCAGCGATACCGGGCGCTTCAGTTTTGCCGACAAATCGATGGCCTTGGTCAGCATCAGCCGATTATGGCCTTCCGCCGCAGTGGCGTGTTGCGTCGGGACGCCCAGCGACACCCGATTCAACCACGAATTGGTTTCCTCGCGCATCGGTCCGCGCAGTTCACCCAGTGCCATGTCGCCGACCGGATAGCTGGTCAGGAAATCGACATGGCGGCGTTTGTCCGGCGCGTAGCCCTCGCTCTGAATCAGGTTGGTGGCAAGCACGATGTCGCGGTGGGTATCGTCGATGGTCAGCACACCTTCGGTGCCCACTGCACCGACTTCCAGACTGTACACCGCGCCGGGCCAGACTTCGGGCAGTGCCCAGGAAATGACGCCGTGGTAAATCGCGCCATCATCAAACGAAATCGTGTAGCCGGTGCCATCCACACCCTGCCAGGTCGGGCCCAGCGCCTTGTTCACGGATCGGGCGTAGACCTCGACCGGTTTCTTGGTTTCCATCAGCCACATCACGATGTCCAGCGCGTGGGTGCCGGAGATCACCATCGGCGTGACTTCAGCGCGGTTGTCGCTGCGCTTGTAGTTGTCGATCGCCACCAGGCGGTTCATGAAAGCACGGGAGGTGACCATGGTCACTTCGCCCAGCGAACCAGTGCGCACCTTTTCCTTGGCCACCAGCCAGCGGCGGCGGAAGCGCTGGGTGTAGCCGATCACCGCATCGACACCGGATTTTTCGATGGCGGCCAGTGTTTTTGCCGATTCGCCGAGGTCAGTGGCCAGCGGTTTCTCGATCAGCATCGGCAGCTTGCGTTCCGCGGCCATGATCACCGGATCGACATGCAGGTGTTCGTCAGTGCAGATGGCGACCGCGTTGACTTCGGGGCGCGCCAGCAGCTCCTTGTAATCGGTGGTGACAAAATCGCCGCCGCATTTTTCGCGGACGATTTCTCCGCGCTCCGGATTCAGTTCGGCAATGCCGATCCAGCCCACGGAAGGGTGGCGCGCTGCGAGTTCAGCGCGGATCAGGCCGACGCGGCCGGCACCGATGATGGCAAGGCCGATTTTTTTCAGATCTTTTTTCATTGCAAAATCCAGTTCAAAACAAGTTCAAAGACTTAGCCACAGAGTTCACAGAGAAAAACCAGCCCGGAGGACATTAGCACTCCGGTGATATGGTTTGTCGTTTTTGAATTCCTCTGTGGTCTCTGTGTCCTCTGTGGCTAAAGGGGGTTGATCTTTATCGCCCGCCCACAGCAGCCAGCGGCCGCGATTCGGGCAATGGCAGGCTGACCGGTTCGTTGCGCTCGGCAGAGATATCGGCAGCGACGTAAAGCTCCATCACATTGCGCGCTTCCTCGGCGGTGACCAGCACCGGACGGTCGCAGCATACGGCTTCGATGAAATGCACGGTCTCGGCATGCATCGGCCCGGCAAAGGCGTGGTCGACGCGCTCGCCCGGCATCGACGACATCGGCAGCTGCATGCCACTTTTCATGGTGTTGAGGATCACGTCGCGATGGGTGTCGTCAACCATCAGCGCGCCGTCGGTGCCGATCATTTCGATCCAGGTCGAACAGGCGTTGGGATAACCCGGCGGCAGGCTCCAACCGGCGCCGATGACAAAGGACATGCCGCTGTCCATGGTGACGGTGATCCACTGCGTATCCGGCACGTCCTTGCCGCTGTTCGCACGCATCACACCGTAGTTGGTCTGTGAATAGACACGGATCGGTTTGGCCGGAGCCAGGCACCACAGGATGAAATCAAGATCATGTGTGGCTTCCATCGCCGCTGGCGACAGTTTGCTGCGGCCGGTGATTTTGGCGCCGAGACTGCGCTGGATGTGGCGGCTGACCATGGCGCTGACCGGTTTGCCGATGGCGCCGCTGTCCAGGCATTTCTTGACGTAGGCGTATTTCGGATTGAAGCGCTGCGAATAACCGATGGTGAACTTGACACCCTTGCGCCTGGCGATGGCAATCAGGTCATCGGCTTCATGCAGTTCGACGGCGATCGGTTTTTCCATGAACACATGCAGCCCGGCTTCGAGGCAATCGCGTGCCATCGGGTAATGCAGGGACTCCGGTGTCGCGGAAATCATCACTGCATCAAGGTCCTTCACTTCCAGCAATTTGCGGTAATCGTCGCTCGCGGTTTTGGCGCCAGTGGCCCTGGCTACTTCGGCCAGGCGCTCAGGCCTGGTCTCGACGATGTGCAGGTCTTTCACTGCCGGATTGATGGCGCAGGTGTCGGCGCGGATGCCGCCGCACCAGCCGGTGCCGATGATGCCCATGTTGATCTGCTTCACTGCGTGAATCTCCTGGAAAGGTAAGTCCGCTTTGCTTTGATATGACAGAATAAATGCACGGAACACATGCGATGGATGCGCCATGGTAACCACGGTGGCCACACCGGACAAATACCGAATCACGGATCGTGACATAACGATTCGGCATGGCTAGACTTATCGTATGGACACTCCGATTATTCCGCGGTGCAGCATAAATGGCATGGAAAACAGCCAGTTCCCCGGGCTCCCGCGGCGCGTGGCTCAGACATGGTCAAACATGCCGCTTCGTTATCTCACTGGCGAGCGCGACTGAGCATGGATCTGCGCGGCATCCGTTATTTCGTGCAGATTGCCGAACTGGGCAGCATCACCCGCGCCGCCCAGCACCTGCGCGTCGCACAGCCGGCGCTGTCGCGCCATATACATGCGCTGGAGGAGGAGCTCGGCGTACCGCTGCTGGTGCGTTTGCCGCGCGGCGTGCGCCTGACTACCGCCGGCCGCCAGTTCCTCGACCATTGCCAGCGCATCCTGCGCGAGCTGGCGCGGGCGCAGGACGGACTGCGCAGCGGCAGTGCCGCCGCGCAGGGACGGGTGATCCTCGGTGTATCGCCGACCACCGGGCCGCTGCTGCTGCCCGGCGTGGTCGAACGCATGCGCCGGCAGTGTCCCCAGATCAGCCTGAAGGTGGTCGACGGCTTCAGCAACCAGCTTTACGACTGGCTGCAGGCGGGACGCGCGGATGTGGCAGTGCTGACCAACCCGGTGCATTCGCGGGTGGTCAAGGTTACGCCGCTGATTTCCGAGCCCATCGTGGTCTTCGCCAAAGTCCTGGCGCGCAGCGCGCGGCGTTTTTTCACCGCGGCAGAGCTGGCGCGCACGCCGGTGGTCAGCACCGAAGCCATCCGCATCATTGCGGACGAACAGTTGCAGCGGCACAAGGCGCGGGTCAGCGTCGAAGCCGAGATCGATTCCGTCGAGGCAATCCGCCGACTGGTGCTGCGCGGCACCAGCATGGCGTTGATGCCGGTCTCCACGTTCCATGAAGACGTCGGCAGCGGCAAACTGTCAGCCTCACCGATTGCCGACGCAAACATCCATCGTATACTCACGCTCGGCCAGCAGGCGGACCGGCGGCCTTCCGCAGCAGTCGACGAGGTGGCGCAGATCATGGCTGCAGAAGTGCAGGCGCTGGCGGAAGAGGGCGTGTTCAGCCTGCCGGGCCATACCAACAAAACAGCGCGGACACCGCGCCAGAAAAAAACCCGTAACCAGGAGCAGGCATGAAGCGCATCGATGTGCACAACCACGTCATCCCCGAGACCATCGTCAAGGCGATGCAGGCGAATCCCGCTTACAACACCAAGATTGAAGGCGAAGGCCACAATCGCGTGTTCATCCGCGGCAAAGTTCGTTTTCCGTTTGAAGCAGAGTTCTACGATGCCGATGCCAAGCTGGAGTCGATGGACCGCAAAAAAATCGACATCGCCTTCATTTCGCCCGGTCCGCAGACGTTTTTCTACAACCTGAAAGACGAGCTGGCGATCAACACCGCACGCATCGTCAATGACGGCATTGCGCAAATGGCTGCTGCCAGACCCGAACGCCTGCGCGGCATGGCGACGCTGCCGATGCAGCATCCGGAAGCGGCCATTGCCGAACTGGAGCGCGTGGTCAAGGAATACGGTTTCAGGGGCGTGGAGCTGGGCACGGCCATCGGCGACGAGGAACTCGCTGATCCGAAATTCCGTCCGGTGCTGAAACGCATTGAAGAACTGAAGGTCATGGTCTTCGCGCACCCGAATACCCAGGGCGCGGCGGGGCGGCTCGACTGTTATTACCTGATGAACCTGATCGGCAATCCGCTGGACACCACGATCATGGTCGGCAAGCTGATGTTCAGTGGTGCGCTGGATGAGCTGAAAGATCTGAAAATCCTGCTCGCACACGGCGGCGGTTTCCTGCCGTACCAGATCGGCCGTTTCGTGCATGGCCACAAGGTGCGTCCGGATACGGCGGAATTCACCCAATCGGATCCGCTGCAGATGCTGAAACGCTTCTGGTTTGACGCACTGACCCACAGCCCGCAGTCGATCCGCCACCTGATTGACGTCGTCGGTTCGGAGAACGTGGTGCTCGGTACCGATGCACCATTCGACATGGGGGAAATGGCGCCGGTCGATCGCGTGGAGCTGGTACCGGGGCTGACGCAGCAGGAACGCGAAAACATTTATTACAAAGCCGCCACGGCGCTGTTCAACGGCAAGATCTGAACGTGAGGCAGGCTGTTTTTGTGCCGGGCCACCGTGCCCCCGGGAATGCCGGAGAGCGGGTGGCCTGCTGTGTGTTCCATGGCAACCGGATGTTCATCCACCGCGAAAACGGCTTGCCGGCCATTCCGCACTTTGATGCTGCCGGCTGCGACTTTGATCTCGACAGCGCGCACTATCTCGGCACACTGGATGGCATCCCCTGTTACGGCCTGATGTTGCCGCGCGAGGCGACACTGCCGACCGGGCTGGAACTGCTGGGCATGCGTGCTTTGATCCTCGAAGGCCATGAAACGGCCGCAGCGGTCGCCGGACAGGCCTTCCAGATCCTCGAATGGGCACGCACCCATCGCCACTGCGGTTCCTGCGGCGCGCCTACGCTGCCGCATGGCTTCGACCGCGCGGTCGAATGCCCGGACTGCAAGCTGGTGTTTTATCCACGCATCGCACCGGTGGTGATGGGACTGGTCTACCGCAATCACGGAAGCAATGGCGAAATCCTGCTGACCCGCAAACCGGGTTATGCGCCGGGCCGCTACACGGTGGTCGCCGGTTTTGTCGAAGCCGGTGAATCGCTGGAACATTGCCTGGCGCGCGAAGTGATGGAAGAAGTCGGCGTGACCATTCGCAACCCGCGCTATTTCGGCAGCCAGCCCTGGCCGTTTCCGAATTCACTGGTGATGGCTTTCAGCGCGGAATGGACGGGCGGGGAAGCGCGGCCGGATCTGACGGAACTTGAGGATGCACGCTGGTTTCCCGTTGATGCCTTGCCCGACCTGCCGGAAGCCGTGCACATTTCCCGGCAGTTGATCGACGACACGCTGGCACGATTGCACAAGGCCGGCTGACGCCGCACATCGTGGACGGGCGCGAAACACCTCGCGTCCGCGTGCTAGGATTATTGCCGGAGGAGGTTCGGCGGCCACGCCGACCCTGCATAAAAAAATTCCTGAACCATTTTTGCGGATAACCACGCCATGCCGTTTCATCGTTTCGAAGATTTCGAAAGCAATTACCTGACACCGCACCTGTCCACCGGCAAGGCGCCGGTCATCGACGGCCGTTATATGTATTTCTGTCTGCTGCATAAAAACGCAGGGACCGGTTCCGAACTGCATTACCACCCGAATGAACTGCTGATTTTCCCGGTGCGCGGGAAAATCAACGCCATCGTCGGCAAGGATCGGCGGGTTGTAAGCCCCGGCACTTTTGTCCATGCCCCGGCTTATGCCCGGCATTCGATGAAGGCCACCGAAGACGGCAACCTGCAATATCTTTACATCAAGGACAAGACCTGGACCGTGGTCGGACTCGCCGAGGACGAGGCGGTGCCGGACCAGGCGATGACCGTCGCCGAGGTCAACAGGAAGTACAAGGTCGGTGACCGGGACAAGCACCAGAAGACCCAGGGTAAATCGCAGGCCATCATCGAAGGCCTGCCGGTGTGCTTCCATCCCATACTCGACAGCCTCGATGCGCCGCCGCGTTCCGGACGCTGTGTCAACTGGATCGAGGGCGAACGCCTGGCCTTCGGCCTGTTCGAAGTGCCGGCGGGATATGCCGAACCCGAAGCCGTCTCGGCGCGGGAAATGTTTATCTATGTACTGAGCGGCAAAATCGACGCGCAGACCGGAAATGACAAAAAAACCGTGGGCCCCGGCGACATCGTCTGTGTGCCCCGTGGCGAACGTTACCGGCTGCAGGTGCGCAGCCATGCGCGATATGCCATGGTCTGCTCGACGCCGTATCTTGAGGATCGCATCGACAACATGACGCCCGAAGAGGCTGCCCAGGCGCGCGTCAACATGACCGCGAACTAGTCGCAGAAATCACCGGAAAAAGGGAAAAGCAACGCAGAAAGCCGAATGCCGATTTGCCCAAACAGTGGAGGAGTCATGAAAAAATTCAATAAAATCAATTATATATGTATGGTTCTTGGTGCATATGCAATCCTGCTCGCAGGCGGAGTGCAAGCGCAGGGCTGGAAACCCGAACGCCATGTCGAGTTGATCGTACCCGCAGGCGCCGGTGGCTCGCTGGATCATGTCGGCCGCACCTTCCAGAAGCTGTGGGATGACATGAAGCTGGTGCCGACCTCCAGTGCGGTGGTCAACCGCAGCGGCGGCGGCCATGCCATTGCCTACAATTTTCTGAACCAGCATCCCAATGATCCACATTTCATGAGCATCACGTCGTCAACGCTGCACACCAGCAACATCAACGGCCGGATCAAGCTGTCGTACCGCGATTTCACGCCGCTGACCATCATGCTCACCGAATACATCGCTTTTGCCGTGCGCGCCGATTCACCACTGAAAACCGGCAAAGACCTGATCGAAGCGCTGCGCAAGGATCCGGCCAGTCTGAGCCTGGCAATCAGCAGCGCAATGGGCGGCACCCACCATATTTCCTTCGGCATGCCGCTGCTGTCGGGCCAGGTGGACATCAAGAAAACCAAAATGGTCGCCTTCAATTCCACCGGCGAAGCCGTGACCGCACTGCTCGGCGGCCACGTCGATGTATTGTCAGGCGGTACAGTGCAGATTGCACCGCATGTCGCCAGCGGCAAGATGCGCCTGCTTGCCGTCACATCCGCGCAACGGCTGCCGGGTGCGCTCGCCAGCGGTCCCACGTGGCCGGAACTCGGGTATAAAGGCGTCTTCGAAAATTGGCGGGGCGTCATCGCACCGAAGAACCTGACGCCGGAACAGGTGGCTTACTGGGATGGCGTGTTCGGAAAAATCGCGGGCAGTGCCGAGTTCAAGAGCATGGCTGAAAAGAATCAATGGGATATCAACTATAAAAATTCCGCGGAGACGCGCAAGTTTTTCGACGCGGAATATGCCGACCTGAAGGAAGTGATGGATTTCCTCGGGCTGACCGCGGCAAAGCCATAGCACAGGAATCGACATCAAAAAACACCCCCAAATCGGCAGCATCGGCCTCGGCATCATGGGCGGCGCGTTCGCGCGCCACCTGCTGGCTGACGGGTTTGCCGTGGCCGGTTTTGACATCGATGCCAAGCGCCGTGCCGCATTGAAAAAACTCGGCGGCACCCCCGCGGCAACGGCCGCGGCAGTCAGCGGCCAGTGCACCATCCTGGTGACTTCACTGCCCAGCATCGCCGCGGTCAACGCGGCGTTTTTCAGCAAGGGCGGCATCATCGACAGCGCGAAGCGCGGCACGGTGGTCATCGAGACCAGCACGCTGCCGCTGGCAGTCAAACACGACATCCGTGACCGTTGCGCCAAACGCGGCATCGCGGTGCTGGACTGTCCGGTCAGCGGTACCGGTGCGCAGGCCGCCAATCGCGACATCGCCATTTACGCCAGCGGCGACCGCAAGGCTTACGACAGGGCCGAGGCCGCGCTGAAGGGTTTTTCGCGCAGCGTCTATTATTGCGGCGAATACGGCAACGGTTCGAAACTGAAATACGTCGCAAACCTGCTGGTCACCATCCACAATGTGTCAACTGCCGAAGCCATGGTCATGGGCATGAAATCCGGCCTTGACCTGGAATTGCTGTACCGGGTGATCAAGGACGGGGCAGGGACTTCGCGCATGTTCGAGGTACGCGGCCCACTGATGATTGCCGGCGACTACAGCAAGGCGACCATGAAAGTGGACGTTTACAAGAAAGATATTGATATCATTGAGCAGTTCGCGGCCGACATGCATTGCCCGCTGCCGCTGTTCGAAGCTTCAAAACCGTTTTACGCCGCGGCCTATGCGCAAGGCCGTGCGCTGGAGGATACGGCGGCCGTCTGTGCGGTGCTTGAACAGATGGCCGGCGTACAACGCAAAAAGCGGCGCAAATAAACCAACTTCAACCCGAAAGAGAAAGACCCGATGAAACCGACCATGTCACCGCAGGCCCAGGCTGCACAGACCATCTCCCGCAACATGAAGCTGGTGTCACACAATGAACTCGCCGGGTTCGGCGGCGTGGGTGAGGGCATCAACATGCAGGTGACCAAGAATGGTCGCCGCATCCTGTGGCTGGCGCATGAATCGGCGCCGAAAAATTTCACCGGTGTCGATGTCACCGATCCGAAGAATCCGAAGGTCATCGTGCAGACCGACCTGCCGCATGAGCGGGTACGCTCGAATTCACTGGATGTGGTCGGCGACATCATGGCCGTGG